>NZ_JARUXV010000002.1:103797-182531 GCF_031450975.1 Caballeronia sp. LZ065 | reverse complement strand
CACGCGATGCAGGATGGAGACCTTCCCCGCCAGCGGCAAGCGATACTTCGCGAGTTGGCCGAGTCCGATGTTCCGGTACTCGGGCCTTGGTTTTTTTACAGCTTCAGCCACGATAGACCCCTTCCCTATTCTGTTTTGACGTATCGCGCGAAGCCGATGCTTACCACGGGCGCGACTCGTCCTGCCTGATGCGCTCGATGAGCGACCGGCGATGTATTCGGGGGGACGTTCTAACCCGCGCACTGCGCGACTGGCGGTATTTTGTCGCGGGATTGATATACTGTCCAATATCTATCTCGTCTTTCTGAAATACTTTTTATAGATATCGGATGGAACTGCGTCATATCCGTTATTTCCTCGCCGTAGCCGAAGAGCGCAATGTCACGCGCGCGGCCGAGCGGCTCGGCATCGGGCAGCCGCCGCTCAGTCAGCAGATTCATGCGCTGGAAGATGAGATTGGCGTGCGTTTGTTCCGGCGTACCGGTCACGGCGTCGTACTGACCGAAGCCGGCGAGGCCTTTGCCGCCGACGCCAAGCGCCTGATGACCGACGCGCGGCTCGCCGTCGAAAAAGCGCAGAGTGCCGGGCGGGGCGAAATCGGGCAGTTGAACATCGGCTTCACGGGATCGGCTGCGTTCAATCCGGTGGTGTCGAAGCTCATTCGCTCATATCGGCAGGCGTATCCGAACGTCACGTTGACCCTCACCGAGGGCAACACGGCGCAGTTGCTCTCGCATATGGACGACGGCCGTGTCGATGTCGCCTTCGTTCGGCTCGGCAGCCAGTCGCCGGCCGGGGTGCAGATCCATCACATCGCCGTCGAGCCGATGCGGATCGTGCTGCCCGCCACGCATCGGCTCGCCAGGAAGCGCAAGGTGCCGCTGTCAGCGCTGGCTGAAGACGCTTTCGTGATGCTGCCGCGCGAAGCCAGCCCTACGCTGCACGACGTCATCGTCGGCGCGTGCCGCGAAGCGGGCTTCGAGCCCATCGCCGGGCAACAGGCGCCGCAATTGTCCTCGGTGGTGAATCTCGTCGCGGCGGAGTTCGGCGTGTCGCTGGTGCCGGCATCGGTGTGCCAGATTCAGGTCGATGGCGTGGCCTATACCGATGCACTCGACAGCAACATCTCCATTCGCCTCGCGCTGGCGTCGCGCATCGACGCGACGGCTGCCAAGACCGCTAATTTTCTCGAGATCGCACAGCAGGTTGCCGCGGCTCGCGCGTCTTTGTAATGCTTATGAAAGTTGCATCCGCAACTATCGCGATCCCGGCGCTTGCAAGACAGCTTTGAATTGAATTGGCGAAGCGATTTCGTGGAGCATAAAAAAATCGACAGTTAGTTGCTGGTTAGCCAAACGTCGAGAAACAAGTCGATCAATTCAATGCGACCGCTGCCGCCGCGCCCACCGGCGAGCCCTGGATTGCCACCGATGTACGTCCGTCCGGACCTATAGGGACATCGCCGACGAGCGTCGTGCGGTAGAGCTGACGGTCGAAGTCGAGGTCGAAGATATCGGTCGGCGCGAGATGTGCGGTCGTGCGGTTATCCCAGAACGCGATGCTGCCCGGCTCCCACTTGAAGCGCACCGTGAACTCCGGACGCGTGACGTGCTCCCAAAGCAATTCGAGCAATGCCTGGCTTTCACGCGGCGTGAGATCCACGACATGTTTGAGGAAGCCCGGGCTCACATACAGCGCGCGCTCGCCGGTCTCGGGATGCACGCGCACGAGCGGATGCTCGCTGACGAGGACGTGATCGTCGACGGCCTTCCTGAATGCATCCGTCCCGCTCGCCCCTTGCGGCGGCGCAAAGCGATGCACGCCGCGCAGCGCGTCGATGAACGCGCGCAACGGCGCGGACAGCTTCTCGTAAGCGATAACGAGGTTGGTCCACTGCGTGTCGCCGCCATAGGGCGGAATGGTTTCGCCGCGCAGGATGGAGGCGAACGGTGGATTCACGGCGGCCGTGACATCGGTATGCCAGCCGGTCCAAGGCCTCACGAGCGACTGCCCGTCGAAGCGCGTAGCCTTGCGGAACTTGGAGATCGAATAGATTTCCGGGTGACCTTCAACATGGCCGAACACCGGATGGCCCACCGTGAGTTCGCCGAAGTGCGCGGAGAACGCTACGTGCTGCGCATGCGTGAGGAACTGTTCGCGGAAGAAGATGACGCGCCATTCGAGCAAGGCGGCACGCAACGCCTTCACCTGATGGTCGGCCAAGGGCCGCGTCAGATCGACGCCGCCAATTTCAGCCCCGATATGCGCCGATAGCGGCTTGACCGTCACACTCGATACATGGGCGTTGGCAACTGCGTTCACGGTAATGCTCCTGTCGATACCCGGCTTCATGCGCGCGATGCGACGACGCAGGTTTCAGCGGAGCAGTCGTGGAAGCGCGCGGCGAGCGATCAATGTACAAGCCGCCACTTCTCACGCGAACCAAGAAATCCCGCTACGGATAGCTTGGTTTGCGATAAGCGCCGGGCCGGCGTTCACGACGTTTCGATTTAGGCTTTACCAGTGATAGTTCATGCCGGCGAAGACCTGGCGGCCATAACCGAAGGCGCACCACGTTCCGTAATAGCACGACGCGACATAGCGCTTGTTGAACAGGTTTTGCGCGTTGACATAGAGCTCCGCGCCCTTCAGTTGCGCAGCGGCGCGGCCGAGGTCATAACGCAGCGTGGCATCGACGAGGAAGAAGCTCGACACCTTGAAGCTGTTGTCGCTGCTGTAGGTGGTGCCCGTGTAGCGTCCGCCCGCACCCATCGACAAGCCCGCCACCGGTCCGCGATTGATCGTGTAGTACGCCCACAGCGAAGCCTGGTTCTGCGGCACGGCAGGCAGGAACTTGCCGTCGAGTCCGCTGTTGTCCTTGGTGTACTTCGTGTTGAGGTACGTATAGCTTGCAGTGAGGTTCAGCGAATCCGTCAGGCTGGCTTTCGCTTCGAGCTCGACGCCGAGCGAACGTGCTTCACCCACCGCGGACTGGAAGTTCGGGTTGTTGGCATCGACGGTCAGCAGGTTCTTGCGCGTCAGGTCGAACAGCGCGGCCGAGAAGAACGCGTTGTAGCCCTTCGGCTGGAACTTCACGCCGATCTCGTATTGACGGCCCTTCTCCGGCGAGAACTGATTGCCGTTGATGTCGGTCCCCACCTGCGGCGTGAACGATTCGGTATAGCTGACATACGGCGCGATGCCGCTGTCGAACACATACGACAGACCGGCGCGGCCCGTGAAGGCGCGGTTGAACTGATGCGATTGCACGCCGTAGGTCGTGTTGTTCGAGTCGCTGCTCGCCCAGTCCTCCCGTCCGCCGAGCGTCAGGACCACATGACCCCAGCGCACCTGATCCTGCGCATACACGCCGTACTGCGTGCCGCTCAACACCTGGTGATAGCGGTCGGGCGGCGTGATCGTCTGGTTGTAGTTCGGCGCGTACATGTCGAGCGGCGGCGCGACGCCAAAGCCCGCATCGAAATTGCTCGCATAGTGCTGGTAATCGAAGCCGAACAGCACGGTGTGATCGATCGGCCCGGTCGAGAAATTGCCTTCGACCTGATTGTCGATCGCAAAGGTATTCAGGTTGTCTTTCGACGCCGCGGTACCACGATCGAGCGTGCGCAAATCGTCTTCGAGCTGGCTCGCATACACGCTCTTGTAGTCCTGCGCGAGGTGCATGAAGCGCGCGTTCGACCGGAACGACCATGCATTCGTCAGCTTGCGCTCGAACTTGTAGCCGATCGACTCCTGCACCCGGTTGAAGCTCTCGAAGTTATGGTCGCCGTCGTAGAAGTCGCTCGGCAGCTTGCCGTTCGGGTTGTACAGCACCGTGCCTTGCGGCGGCACGCTGCCATACGACGTGGCGCGCGGATCGTGCTGATAGAAGCCGAACAGCGTGAGCGACGTCTTCGCATCCGGACGCCACGTGAACGACGGCGCAATCGCAATACGCTTGTTCTCCGTCGATTGCACCTGGCCGTCTTCCGAACGTGCAATGGCGGTCAGGCGATACAAATAACGCTCGTCGCCGCCGATCGGTCCCGAGAAATCGAACGTAGCCTGCTTGTGCGCGTAGTTGCCGAATTCGACGCCCACTTCATGCAACGGCACGACGGTCGGCATCTTGCTTTCCTGATCCAGCAAGCCGCCTGCCGCAGCCTGGCCGTACAGCACCGACACCGGCCCCTTCAACACTTCGACGCGCTCGAGCAAGTACGGATCGACCTGCGGGGTCGCGTACCACGAGTTGTCGAGCATCTTCAGCCCGTTCCAGTATTTGTCGGCGTCGAAGCCGCGCACCTTCAGCAAGTCATAGCGCGTCGCAATGCCGCCACGCGTTTCCGGCGTCACGCCGGACACATAGCGCACCGCCGCGTTCAGTGTCTGCGCGTTCTGCTGATCCATCTGCTGACGCGTCACGATGGACACCGACTGCGGCGTCTCCAGCAGCGACGTGCCGGTCTTGAGCGCCGACGACTCCTTTGCGACATAGCCGTTCGTCGGCCCGTACGGCTGATCCGGATTCTGCGCAGTCACCTTGACGGCCGGCAGGGTGGCGTCCGAAGGCGCGGCGGCGGACGCGTCGTTGGCGGCGCCGTCGGTGGATTGAGCGTAGGCCAGCGGAGCGACCGCGAACATCAGCAGTGCGGCCAGTTTCAGCGGCCGCATTGCCACAGCATTCCATTCAGTTTTCTTCATACCCATTCTCTTGTCGTAACGCGCAAATGCGAATCGTTATTATTTCGGGCCAAATTGTCGCCTTTCGTTGTCTTTTTGTAAACATTCGTTTCCGCTTTTTCTTGATCTTCCGTTCATCTTTTTTGTGGAAGGAAATCGAAAGAAACGGGACGCGACCGAATAGTGACTAAGATGAAATCGGGCGCTCACGAACACGCGGCAGCCCGCATCGGATACGCACAGTCGAGGTCTGCCGATGAACTCCCCTACCGGCTCTTCCGCCGCCTATGTGCTCGGCCACTCCGATCCCGAAATGGAGCGGCTCGACCATCAGGCACGTTTCATCAGCGATCTCACCGAAGACGTTCTGCGGCGCGCGGGCCTCGTCCCGGGCATGCGCGTACTGGATCTGGGATGCGGCGCTGGCGATGTCTCGTTGCTTGCCGCGGCGTTCGTCGGGACGGGCGGCAGTGTGCTGGGCATCGATCGATCATCGGAGATCATCGAGAAGGCGCGCCGGCGCGCGGAGCATGCGCACTTGAATAACGTGCGCTTCGAAACCGGAAGCGTGACGGATGTGGATATCGTCGGTCAGGTGGATGCCGTGATCGGAAGGCTGATCCTGCTGCACTTGCCCGATCCGGTCGCGACCTTGCGCCGTCTCGCCGCGCAAGCCGGCAGCGGCACGCTATTCGTTTTTCACGAGATGGACATGAGCACCGCACGCTCGTTGCCCGAGGCGCCACTGTGCACGCAAGGCACGCACTGGATCATCGAAACATTCCGGCGCGCAGGGGTGGACACCGAGATGGGAGCGAAACTCTTCACGACGTTCCGCCGCGCGGGCCTGCCCGACCCGCAGATGCTGCTGTCAGCACGCTTCGAAGGCGGCCCGGACGCGTTCACCTACCGCTATCTCGCTGAGGTGCTGAGAACGCTGTTACCGCTCGCCGAACGGTTCGGCATTGCGGACGCGAAGGCGGTGGACATCGATACCTTCGCCGAACGCCTGCGCGATCAAGTGGTCGCGCTCGAAGGCGTCGTGCAGCCGCCGGCGTTCATCGGCGCCTGGGCGCGGCTGCCTTGAGCGTCACGCGCGGCCTTTCTTCTTCGCCTTGCTCTGGTTGTATTCGATCGCCGCGCGGACGAGATTCCCCAGCGCGCGCGCCTGGACCTTGCTGCCTTCGAAGAAGTCGATCGCGCGCCGCTGGTTGCCTTCGAGACCCGCATTAAAAAGTTGGTCCGGATCCAAAAGATGCGCGCCGTTCGCGAAAGTCAGCTTGAACTTGTCCTTGTGCGCATTGCCCACGGCAATCATGCCGTCGCGATACCACACCGGACTGCCCATGTACTTCCATTCCTCGACGATCTCGCCATCCGCCGCGAGAATCGCCTTGCGCACGTTTGCCAGCATTTCGCCGCGCCAGTCGGTAAGGCCAGCGATCAATTCGTCGATTCGTTCCGAATTTTTCATGAACGCGTTTCGCTTTTTAGTTGTAGAAAGACGCAGACAGCATAACGCGCGCGTCACGCCTCAACGCCGCAGGCCCCGGCTGCCGATCAGGATCTTCAGCCGCTGCGCCTGATCGAGTTGCAGAATGAACGAAGGCCGCATGCGAACGAGGAGCGTCTTTACATCGGCGTTACCTGTTGTGCGGATGCCGTCGTCGACGGTATTGACGAGTTGGCCCAGATATCCCGTTTCGCGTTCCAGATAAAGGTCATCGAAGTCGTACATGCTCGAATCGTCGAGCCGGGCGAGACCGGCCTGGCTTTGCTTCGTCATCGCGTTGCTTGTCGCGCTGCGTTGCGGCTGCGTGCCGGCGCTGCTCGTCAGCGCGACGATCTCCTGCTGCACCTGCCCATGCTCCACGATGATGCGTCTGGCATACGCCTGCACGCTCCTCGAACCCGATCTGCGCAAGGCCAGTTGCGCCGCTGCGATCTCGGCCTGGCTGGCGACGAAGACAATGCCCAGCCGCTGTTCCTCGCTCGGCAAACCGTCCGCTGCATGAACGCACGTCATGAAAACCGGCAACACGAGCAATGCCGCCACAACACCTCGGCGTTTCATAAAAGTTCTCCCGAATGCTCTTCTCACGCAACGACACTCGAAGAAGGCGTGCGTTTCCGCAATGCTGCCATCACCAAAACCGATACGATGAATCGCCCGAACCCGACACCATACAGTCTGCAATATGCGCCACACAGACTTGAGGTACGCTCGAACCCGTATTTCGCAGCCGGACAAGACAGCGCGGCCTAAAGCGGGACCTGAAGCGCGACCCGAATCATATGATCGTAACCGCATCGGAGGAACAGATGGATTCTGCCTTTGACGTGTATGCCGGCCATGAAATCTCCATCGCGACACGGCGTAACGAGCGCGGCGCATGGATCGCCGACCTGACCGTCCGCCACGACGGCAAGTCGTCCTTCACGTGGCCCGAGACGGTGCAGCCCGAGTGGCGCACGTCCGATGAAGCGGTGCGCGACGGCATCGAGCGCGCCCGCCGCATGATCCGGCAGCATCTTCAGCACCCTGACGACCGCTCGTGGCTCGCCACCCGTCGTCACGCGCAGACCTGGTTCAGCGCGGAAGCCGAACGCCTGTCCGGCAATGTCTTCGCACACACGAAATGAGCCTTCCGATCAACCTCATCAGATAAACACAATCGTCCCAGATGCCCACACCCGAACCGCAATCCGTCTGCAATCCGATTTCCCGAAGTGCGATCTTCCTCGTCGCCACCGTGGCGCGCAGCGAGGACAAGGCCGATGTCGTTCGCTCATGGTGCGGCGACATCGCGGCGCTGGTCCGCGCGGTCGGCACGCGCGCGCCCGCCGCGAACCTGTCTTGCGTATGCGGCTTCGGCTCGGACGCATGGGATGTCCTGTTCGGCGCGCCGCGTCCCGCGCAACTGCATCCGTTCATCGAAACCGGCGCGGGCGAGCGCCGCGCCATCGGCACGCCGGGCGACATCCTGCTGCACATCCGCGCGGATCACATGGACCTGTGTTTCGAACTGGCCGCGCAACTGCTCGCCAGGCTGGGCGACGCCGTCACGGTGGTCGACGAAGTGCATGGCTTCCGTTACTTCGATCTGCGCGACATGGTGGGCTTCGTCGACGGCACCGAGAATCCGCAGGGCCGCAGCGCGATGGAGTACACCCTCGTCGGAGATGAAGATGCGCCGTTCGCCGGCGGCAGCTATGTGATGGTGCAGAAGTACCTGCATGACCTCGCGGCGTGGAACGGCCTGACGGTCGAGCAGCAGGAGCGGATCATCGGCCGCGAAAAGCTGTCCGATGTCGAACTCGACGATTCGATCAAGCCCTCGTGCTCGCACAGCTCGCTCACGACGATCGACGACAACGGTCGCGAAGTGAAGATCCTGCGCCATAACATGGCCTTCGGACGTCCGGGCGCGAAGGAGTTCGGCACGTATTTCATCGGCTACGCGCGCTCGCCGAAGCCGATCGAAAAGATGCTCGAGAACATGTTCGTCGGCCGGCCCCCGGGCAACTATGACCGCCTGCTCGACTACAGTCGCGCCATCACCGGCGGCCTGTTCTTCGTGCCGTCCGCGGACCTGCTCGACGAACTCCCCAACCGCAGCCCCTCCGATCCCGCCTCTTCCAACGCGGAACCCGAACCGGGCAGTCGCGGCGAAGGCTCCCTGAACATCGGCTCACTCAAAGGAACGTCACAACATGAATAACCTGCATCGAGAGCTCGCGCCCATCTCCAGCGCCGCATGGTCGCAGATCGAAGCGGAAGTCGCCCGCACCTTCAAGCGCTCCGTCGCGGGACGGCGCGTGGTCGATGTGAAGGAGGCCGGCGGTAGCGCGCTGTCGGCCATCGGCACCGGACATCAGAGCGCGATCGCCGCGCCCGCGCCAGGCGTGACGGCGAAGCTGCATGACGTGCGCCGGGTCGTCGAACTCACGGTGCCGTTCACGTTGCAGCGCGAGTCCATCGACAGTGTCGAACGCGGCTCGAACGACGGCGACTGGCAACCCGCCAAGACCGCCGCGAGCGAACTTGCACGCGCGGAAGACAGCGCGATCTTCGACGGCTACAAGGCGGCGGGCATCGTCGGCATACGCGAGGGCAGTTCGAACGATGCGACGATGCTGCCCACCGACGTCGCCGACTATCCCGTCGCCATCAGCCAGGCGCTGGAGAAGCTGCGCCTCGCGGGCGTCGACGGTCCCTACTCCGTGCTGCTCGGCGCCGATGCCTATACGGCGCTGGCGGAAGCAAGCGATCAGGGCTATCCGGTGATTCAGCACATCAAGCGCATCGTCAGCGGCGACCTGGTGTGGGCGCCCGCGTTGCAGGGTGGCTGCGTGCTCTCGACGCGCGGCGGCGACTATGAGCTGTATCTCGGACAAGACCTGTCGATCGGCTACACGAGCCATACCGACACCACCGTCCAGCTCTACCTGCGCGAAACGCTGACCTTCCTGATGCTGACGAGCGAAGCGTCCGTGTCGATCGCCACGGGCGAATAGCGTTCAAAGGAGCACGAACATGGCCATCAACCAGAGCGGTTTGACCGACGACTACCTCGCTACGCAGCGGGCGCGGCTCGAAGCCATGCAGCACGACTTGCTTGGCACCGAGGAAGGCGGCATTGCCAGCGAGCGGCGCCAGCAACTGGAGCACGGTGCCGAGGCGCAGGAATTCGAAGACGAAGCGCAGCGCGTGGAACAGGACGTCGCGAATCAGGCACTGCGCGACGTGAACGATCAGCGCATCGGCGACATCGAGCGCGCGTTGCAAAAAATCGCCGAGGGCACGTATGGCCTGTCCGATGAGAGCGGCGTGCCCATTCCGAAAGCGCGCCTCGATGCAATGCCGGAAGCGATTCTGACCGTCGAGGAACAGGAGCGGCGCGAAACGGGCCACTAAGCTCTTCAAGCCCGGTCACTTCGATACGGCCGACTCCACCGCCGCCAGATACGCCGACAACGCGCGCTCCACCTCGCGCAAATAACGCTGTGCAAGCTGCACGTCGCCCATGGCGGGGCGCAGCTTGATCGCAAGCGCGCCGCCCGCCAGCGCGCGAATCATCTCCACATACAGCGCGCGTTCGGCGGGCTTGACGTGCGGCATGCGCGCATCGAGCACGCGGCGCAGCATGTCGGACTTGCGCTTGCCCTTTTCGTCGTCGTGCGGCATCACCGACATCAGGATCAGGCAATCCGGATGCTGCTCGAAGTAGCGGATGTGCGGGCTCATGATGCGCTCGATCACCGCCGCCGCCGACAACGCCTTCCACGTCTCCGTATCGGTCTGCGCCAGCTCGTCCTCGAGTTCACCGAACGCGGCAATGTGACGGTCCCACAACGCTTTCAACAAGCTGTCGCGGTCCGGAAAAAAGTGATACATCGAGCCGATCGGCGTCTGCGCCTGACGCGCCACGCCATGCATCGTCACGCCCGTCAGCCCTTTTTCCACGATCAGTTCCGCCGTGGCATCGAGCACCGCCTCGATGCGCGCACGGCCGCGCGCCTGCAACGGTGAACGGGCCGCGCTGGTCCGTTCCGGATCTTGCAGTTCGCTTTCATTGCCGGGCCGGGGCTTTTTCATTCATGTTCCTTGTTTCGTTCCACAATTTTACGAACTAGACGCTGGCGTCTAGATTCATGCATACTAGACGCCATCGTCTAGTTTGGCGAGCGCATTGCAACCGGCATCTTGCCGCAGGCGCGCTCGCCGTTCTGCTCTTCATCGAAGGCTACCGCACCCAGGCGGCAGCGCGAAAGCTCCCGGAGAAAACATGTCTGTCACAGCGCCCACGCACGGCGACCAGCCCGCTGACGCGGCCCAAGGCAAATCGTCACGCAAGCGCCTGCTGATCGCGGTCGGCATCGTCGCGGTCGTGGCGGGCGTCGCGTGGGGCGCGCGCTGGTGGACGGTGGGCCGCTTCATCGAAACCACCGACGACGCCTATCTCAAGGCCGACAGCGTGACCATCGCGCCGAAGGTGAGCGGCTACATCACGGACGTGCTGGTCGGCGACAACCAGACCGTCGCGGCGGGCGCGCCGCTCGCGAAGCTCGACACGCGCCAGTATCAGGCCTCGCTCGATCAGGCGCAGGCCACGCTCGATGCCCGCGCCGCCGATATCCAGCGCGCTCAGGCCGAACTCACGCAGCAGCACGCCAACGCGGATCAGGCGAAGGCGCAGGCCGAAGTGGCGCGCGTCAGCCTCGCGCACGCGGAAGACGACGTGAACCGGTATCGCCCGCTGGTGGCGACCGGCGCCGAGAGCGCCGAGCGTCTCACGAGCCTTGTGTCGACGCGCGATCAGGCGCGCGCCACGCTGACCGCGAATCTCGCGGCGGCACGCGCGGCGGCGACGCAGATCGGCGCAACCCAGGCGCAGATCGCGCAGGCACACGCGCAGCAGGAAGCGGCGCAGGCGCAAATGGATCAGACGAAGCTCGACCTCAACGACACCACGCTGTTCAGCCCGGTGGCGGGCCGTGTCGGCGATCGCACGGTGCGCGTCGGCCAGTATGTGCAGCCCGGCACGCGGCTGATGACGGTGGTGCCGGTGGAATCGGTGTATCTCGACGCGAACTTCAAGGAAACGCAGGTCGGCCGCATGCGCATCGGGCAGCCGGCGACGCTGCATGTCGACGCGCTGAAAGGCACGGACCTGCATGGCGTCGTCGAGAGCTTCGCGCCCGGCACCGGTGCGCAGTTCGCGTTGCTGCCGCCCGAGAACGCCACCGGCAACTTCACGAAGATCGTGCAGCGCGTGCCGGTGCGCATTCGTGTCGATACCGGTCCGGAGACGCGCAAGGTGCTGCTGCCGGGTCTTTCAGTGACGGTCGACATCGACACGAAGTCCGCCACCGACGACAGCAAGCGCATCGCCGACGAGAATCGTCATGAGTGAGTCGCACGCACGCGCGAGCGCCACCGACTGGATTGCGGTGACGGCCGGCGCACTCGGCGCGCTGATGGCCACGCTCGATATCTCGATCACCAACTCGGCGTTGCCGCAGATCCAGGGTGAGATCGGCGCGACCGGCACCGAAGGCACCTGGATCTCGACCGGCTACCTGATGTCCGAGATCGTGATGATCCCGCTCGCCGCGTGGCTCACGCGCGTGTTCGGCCTGCGCAACTTCCTGCTCGGCAATGCGGTGCTGTTCACGCTGTTCTCGGTGATGTGCGGCTTCTCTCATTCGTTGCCGATGATGGTCGCGGGCCGCATCGGCCAGGGCTTCACCGGCGGCGCGATGATCCCGACCGCGCAGACCATCATCCGCACGCGGCTGCCGCGCGAACAGATGCCGGTCGGCATGACGATCTTCGGCCTGATCGTGCTGCTCGGGCCCCTGCTCGGCCCGGTGCTCGGCGGCTGGCTCGCGGAAAACATCTCGTGGTCATGGTGTTTCTTCGTGAACGTGCCGGTGGGCATTGCGTTGGTTGCGCTGCTGATCACCGGGCTGCCGGCGGAGAAGTCGCACTGGGAAGCCTTCCTGAAGGCCGACTGGATCGGCATTGCGGGGCTGGCCATCGGCTTGAGTTCACTCACGGTCGTGCTCGAGGAAGGCCAGCGCAATCAATGGTTCGAGTCGAGCGAGATCGTTATGCTCACGTGCGTGACCCTCTTCGGCATGTTGCTGATCGCAATCTCGCAGTTCATCGCGAAGAAGCCCATCGTGCGGCTCTCGCTGCTGCGCAACCCGCGCTATGCGAGCGTCATCCTGATCGTGTTCGCGGTCGGCGCGGGGCTCTATTGCGTGTCGTTCCTGCTGCCGCAGTTTCTCAGCATCGTCGCGGGCTATAACGCGTTGCAGTCGGCCGCGATCATGCTGGTCTCGGGCGTGCCGGCCTTTCTCATCATGCCGGTATTGCCACGTCTGCTCGGCAAGGTGGACTTTCGCGTGCTGGTCATCATGGGCCTGCTGTTCTTCGCGGGAAGCTGTCTGCTGGACATCTCCCTCACCGCGCAGAGCGTCGGCCATGACTTCTTCTGGTCGCAGATCCTGCGCGGCTTCGGACAGATGCTCGCGATGATGCCGCTCAACCAGGCGTCGATGGCCGCCGTCTCGCGCGAGGAATCCGGCGATGCCGCAGGCCTCTACAACATGGCGCGCAATCTCGGCGGCTCGGTGGGGCTGGCGATCATCGGCACGGTGATCGACCGGCGCAACGACTTCCATACCGCCGCGATCCGCGAATCCGTGACGGCCAATTCGGTGATCGGCCAGGAGCGCATGGCGTCGAGCGCCGCCAGCTTCTTCGCGCAGGGCGGCGACATGGCGCACGCGAAGATGCAGGCGCTCGGGCAGTTGTCCGTGCAGATCGGCCAGCAGGCCGTCGTCATGACCTACTCCGAGACTTTTTATATTTTGGCGATCGCGCTGCTCGCATGCCTGCCGCTCGCGCTTTTGCTCAAGACGCCGCGCGCACAAGCCGGCGAGACGCCCTCAGCGGGCCACTGATCGTGATGAATCCTTCGACGATGTTCCCTCGCACTATCCGCTTCACTGCCCTGCTTGCGCTGACGGCGTTCGCGCTGGCCGCCTGCACGGTTGGTCCTGATTATCACGGTGCGCCCGAGATTGCGCCGGACGCCGCGAAGAGCGGCGCCTTCGTGCGCGCGCCGGCCGATGGCATCGTCGCGACACATGCGCCGGCGGCGTGGTGGCAGGCGTTGAGCGATCCGCAACTGAACACGCTGATCGATGCCGCGCTCACGCACAATCCGGATCTGAAGATGGCGCAGGCACGCTTGCGTCAGGCCCGCTCGCAGCTGCGCGGACAACGCGCGAACGAGTTGCCGAAAGTGTCGGGCGCGGCGGCGGCGTTGCGCATGCGATCACCGGATACGTCGTTCTTCAGCTCGTCGGATGATGGCGGCGCGCCGGCATCGACCGGACGCGGCCCGGTGGACTTCTACACCGTGGGCTTCGATGCTTCGTGGGAGATCGATCTGTTCGGCGGCACGCGCCGCGCGATCGAGGCCGCGTCCGATGAAGCCGACGCCGTGCACGCCGATCTCTCGGACGCGCAGGTGTCGCTCGCGGCGGAGGTGGCGTCGGCGTATATCGACTTGCGTGACCAGCAGGAACGGCTCGCGCTCGCACAACGCACGGCCGAGTATCAGCAACAGATGCTCGACCTGACCGAGCAGCGCCGCGCGCGCGGGACAGCGGCGCAGGTCGATGTCGAACGCCTGACGACACAGGTCGATACCACGCGTGCCACGCTCGTGCCCTTGCAGGTGCAGATCACCGATTCGCTGGATCAACTGGCCGTGCTGACAGGACGCGCGCCCGGCGCGCTCGATGGCGAACTCGCTGCGCGCGCTGCGTTGCCGGTCCTGCCGGCATCAGTGGCCATCGGCGACCCCGCGGCGATGCTCCAACAGCGTCCCGATATCCGCGCGGCGGAACGGCGGCTGGCATCGAGCAACGCGCAGATCGGCGAGCATATCGCCGATTATTTTCCGAAGGTGTCGTTGCTCGGCGATATCGGCTTCTCGGCGGCGGACCCGGGGCATCTGCTGCGCAAGCAGAATTTCTCGTGGGTCGGCGTGCCGTATCTGCAATGGAACCTGTTCGACTTCGGCCGCACGGCGGCGAGCGTCGATGCAGCGCGTGCCTCGCGCGAAGAAGCCGAAGCCCGCTATGAGAAGACCGTGCTCGGCGCGCTGAAGGACGCGAACTCTTCGCTGTCGCGCTATGGCAATCAGCGCGAGCATGTGGTGCGTTTGCAGCAGGTGGAGGCGTCGGCGGAACGTTCGGCCACGCTCGTTCGGCAGCGCTACCGCGCAGGCGTATCGACACTCATCGATCTGCTCGACGCGCAGCGCACGCAGTTCGCCGCGCAGCAGGACGTGGTCGCGGCGCAGGCCGAACTGCTGAAGGACTTCGTGTCGCTGCAAAAGAGTCTCGGGCTCGGCTGGCAGGACACGCGCGGCGCGTAAGGCGTCTTACTCGTCGAACGTGCCGCGATATTCCGCTGCCGCGTCCGAGCGCGTGTTCAACTCGAACATCACGCCGCCCGGCGCACGGCAGAAGAAACGCGAACCGCGCCCGTTGTTGAACACGGCGGTTTCCATCTCCACGCCGTCGGCCGTGAAGCGCTCATGCAAGGCTTGAACGTCATCGAGCGTGGGCAACTCGAAGCCGACGTGAAACGCGCGCGGATAAGACGGCGTGTAATCGCCGGCATGATCGATGACCACATCAAAACCGGGTCGCTTGAGGATATACGACTGCTCCCAGCTGCCCGCGATCGTGAAGCCGAGATAGTGTTCGAAGAAGCGCGCCGTTGCGGCGGTATCGGACGAGGGAAAGCTGAGGTGATTGAGCTTCATGCTCTTGATCGAGTCTGTCATGGTCTGTGTCTCAAGGAGTAGAGCCGGTGCGGCCCCTTGCCGCCGTCGCTCCATGACAGTCAGAATAGAAGCAAAAGCTCACATTCACTACTCGCTTTGGTGACGCTCTTCAAAATGCAAAATAGCCCTTTCTCAAGGGCTTTTTCTTTGGAAGTGGTCGAAGCGAAAATCCGCCTGCTCACATTCATTCACCGCCACTGCGCGCCAGATAGCCGAACACCGCCGCTTGCACGCGTCGTTCGAGATTGTCGAGATCGGTTTCGCCGCGTTCGCCTGCCGCATCCACCATGCCGTGAAGCATCGCGAACAGATCTCCCGCTGCGACCTCGGGACGAGGATGCTTCGGCGCGGCGCGCTTCACCACCGCCATCACCAGGTCATTCATCTGCGAGCCGTCCACTTCGAGCTGTATCGCGGGACGCCCTTCCGCGATGTCGAGCAGACGAGCCAGCATCGGCCGCTGCAACTGCTGTCGTACAGCGGCCCCGATCAGATATTCGAGCGCCGCCTTGCCGCTACGCTTGGTCAGCGCAGTCAGCGCGTCCTGATGAAAGCGTCCGGTCTCGCGCCGGATCAACGCGACGGTTAGCGCATCCTTGCCCGGAAAGTATTGATAGAGCGAGCCGATACTGACGCCCGCACGCTGCGCCACCGCATTGGTGTTGAAGCCTTCGAAGCCTTCCGTCTCTAGCACCTGCGCCGCGGCCTCGACGATGGACGCCACCGTCGCCTCCGAGCGCGACTGGGCCGGCCGCTTGCGAGGCCGGAAAGCTTTGTGCGATGGCCGCTGGCTCATGCGTCTCTCCTGTGGAACCGGCGTCGATTGTACAAAGGACCGAAGCGCCGCCCGTCCAAGCAGCGTTTCCGGCGACCTGCTAACCTCGCCGGAACTCATTCATCTGGCGCAGGAGCTTCGAACATGAGCGAAACCCCCGAGTACGTGCCGCCCGCCGTCTGGACCTGGAACAAGGAAAATGGCGGCCAGTTCGCCAGCATCAATCGTCCGATCTCCGGACCGACGCACGACAAGCCGCTTCCCGTTGGAAAGCATCCGTTGCAGCTGTATTCGCTGGCTACGCCGAATGGCGTGAAAGTCACGGTGATGCTCGAAGAGTTGCTCGCGCGCGGTCACAAGGGCGCCGAATACGATGCGTGGCTCATCCGCATCGGCGATGGCGACCAGTTCGGTAGCGGCTTTGTCGGCGCGAATCCGAACTCGAAGATTCCCGCGCTGGTCGATCGCAGCGGTCCGACGCCGGTGCGCGTGTTCGAGTCCGGCGCGATCCTGCTGTATCTCGCGGAGAAGTTCGGCGAGTTCGTACCGACCGATTTCAGCGAACGCGCGGAAGTGCTGTCGTGGTTGTTCTGGCAGATGGGCAGCGCGCCGTATCTCGGCGGCGGCTTCGGCCATTTCTATGCGTATGCGCCGAGCAAGATGGAATATCCGATCGACCGCTTCGCGATGGAAACGAAGCGACAGCTCGACGTGCTCGACAAGCGTCTCGCCGAGCATCGCTACATTGCGGGCGATGATTATTCCATCGCCGACATCGCCATTTGGCCGTGGTACGGCGGCCTTGCGAAGGGCCGTTTGTATGGCGCGGCGGAGTTCCTTGCCGTCGATGAATACACGCACGTGCAGCGCTGGGCCAGCGAGATCGACGCGCGTCCAGCTGTGCAGCGCGGCCGTATGGTCAACCGGACATTTGGCGAGCCGTCGGGGCAGTTGCATGAACGGCACGATGCGAGTGACTTCGACACCCGCACGCAGGACAAGCTGGAGGGGGCGGAGTAGGCGGTCAATCGGCGTGCGCTGCGAGCGAGGCGGCATCCCACCTGCCGCGAGCGATGGCCTCACACAACATGCCCACCGTTAGAGGCTCCCTGGTTGTCGAGTGGCGTTTGCGCAGAATGAATTGCGTGATGAGGCGATTGAGAACGCCTTCGCCTTCCATCAGAAAGTAGCGACGGAAATCGTAGTCGCCTTCGTTCACGTCGAAGGCTTCAAAGAACCGTTGCATGAAGATATCGGCATCGTCTCCTTGTTGGCCGAGATCGATCGCAATGGTCATATCCGGCGTAATCGGCGTCCCCGGAGCGATGCACGCTTCCTTTCTGACGAATGCTTCAAGCGACTTCAGCAATTGAGTCTTCTCCGACCATGGATCGTGCTGAAGCGTTTTACTGCAACTTCGCTATTGCATTGAAAAATTTGTATGACTACCCGCGTGACGGCCCAAACGCCCGCACCTCCGCCGCCGTCAGATAAAAATCCCGGTTATCAGCCAGCCTGCCGATCATGAAGTCGATGAACGTCCGCACGCGCAGCGGCTGCTCGGTCCGCCGCCGATAGTGGATATAGATCGCTTCGCGCTGCGTCACGTGTTTCGTCAGCAGAGGCACGAGCCGTCCATCGCGAATCGCCGGAACTGCCGAAAAACTGCCCAGTTGGCCAATTGCCAGCCCCGCGAGCACCGTGTCCGTTTCGGCGTCGACATCGTTCGCGCACAGCGAAGCCGCGATTTCCCGATACATGATCTCGTCGCCCATCATGAATTCCCAGGGCGCCTGCTTCCCCGTATTCGCCCGCCGATACCCCGTACAGCGATGCACGGCGAGTTCATCGACCGTGCGCGGCGCGCCATGCCGTTCGATATAGGCCGGCGACGCGCACACGATCAGCTGAATAGGCACCAACCGCCGCGCGATCGCTCCGCCGGCCGGCGGCGAGCCGCCCCGCAAGCCGACATCCGCGCGTTCCTCGACGAGATCGGTGAAATGGTCGTCGAAACGAACGTCGAGCTGCACGTCCGGATAGAGCGTCGCGAATTCGAGCACCGAGGGCCATAGCGCACGGCTCAGCGCCTTTGGCGCGCTGACGCGCAACGGGCCGGCAATCTCTTCCTTGGCGCGGCGCGCATCGGCGAGTGCGGACGTAAGCACGGCCAGCGCCGGCTCGACGCTCTGCAACAGCCGCTGCCCCTCTTCCGTCAGGCTCAGCTTGCGCGTCGTGCGATGAAACAGCCGCACGCCAAGCGACTTCTCCAGCTGCATCACCGCGTGACTCGCCGCCTGCGGCGAGATCCCCTGATCGACCGCCGCCCGCCGCAGGTTGCCCAGCGTCGCGGTGCGCACGAAGATGGAAATCGCGCGGACTTCGTTCATCGCCGGACTCCCGATTCGCAAATAAAAGTTGATTATCAGTCTAACGTTGCCCCACTAGTTTGAGCGAATTCATCGGCCTAAGCTTCGTTACACCCTCACCACCGACACAACGGAGCACATCATGAGCAACGTCAACACCTCGCAATACAAGCGCGTCTGGTTCATCACCGGCGCCTCGCGCGGACTGGGCGCGCTGATCGCGCAAGCCGCGCTCGACGCCGGTCACGCCGTGGTCGCCACCGGCCGCAACGCCGCGGCCATCGCCGAACGTCTCGGCGAATCTCCCGCGCTGCTGCCGGTCGCGCTGGACGTCACCGACGAAGGCCACGCAAAGGCCGCCGTCGACGCGGCCATCGACAAGTTCGGCCGCATCGACGTGCTGGTCAACAACGCCGGCTTCGGCTTGCTCGCGGCCATCGAGGAATCCAGCGATGCCGACGTGCGCCGCATGTTCGACACCAACGTCTTCGGGCTGCTCAATGTGACGCGCGCCGTGCTGCCCGTCATGCGCCGTCAGCGCGCGGGGCACGTGATGAACATGTCTTCGGTCGGCGGCTACCGTTCGGCGGCGGGCTTCGGCGTGTATTGCTCGACGAAGTTCGCCGTCGAGGGCATCACCGAGGCGCTGCACGCCGAATTGCAGCCGCTCGGCGTCCATGCGACCGTCGTCGAGCCGGGCTATTTCCGGACGGACTTCCTGGATGCGTCATCGCTGACGGTCGG
Organism: Caballeronia sp. LZ065; assembly: GCF_031450975.1. Lineage (NCBI taxonomy): Bacteria > Pseudomonadati > Pseudomonadota > Betaproteobacteria > Burkholderiales > Burkholderiaceae > Caballeronia > Caballeronia sp. LZ065. Next base: position 163,584 of record NZ_JARUXV010000002.1, on the reverse strand, counting down.
CCAGGAGGTCATCGGCGATTACGACGCGACCTCGGGACAAATCCGCCGTCTGGCCGTCGAGATGAATCACAACCAGCCCGGCGATCCGCACAAGCTCGCCGCTGCGCTCGTCACGCTCGCCGATGCGCCCAACCCGCCGCTGCGCCTCGCGCTCGGCACGGACACGCTGAAGGTGATCGCGGAGAAGAACGCGTATGTCACCGCCGAGACCGCGGCGTGGCAGACGCTGTCGAGCTCCACCGACTTCGCCGTTTGAGCCCTTTGTGTCATCCCCAAGTCGGCGCGCCCCTGCTTTAGTCCACCTACGAAAGTAGGGTATGCGCTCCCAAACACTCCATGCACCATAGGGACTTATTAAAAACCCATAGAAAAAGCGGCATGAACCGCAAAAAACAGAGACTGACCGACGCCCGCCGCCTTGCCCTCACAGACGCTGATCTGGCGCATCTGCGGCTGGCGATCGAGTCGTCCGCGCGGGACGATCACCCCGCGCTGCCGCCTGCGTACTGGCGGCAGCGCCTGAAGAAGCTTCGCAGCGCCGGGGAGTTGCTTCCGAAGCAGTTGCAACAGGTCGAGGAATTGCTGGAGCGGCTCGGCGCCGACGATCCCGCTTCCGAACCTTAGAACGATTCCGGCGCGCGGCCCGGTCCGGGAAAGCGTCGTTCGGGGCTGATAAAATCGGCGTACGTTTTCCACAGGTAGGAAGTAATGGGCTTCGAACAACTCGCAGGACTGAAAAAACAACTCGCGCAGCAGGCCAGGCAAGCCGAGCAGGACAAGGACAAAGCCAAGGCCGCCAAGGCGAAGAAGCCGCCTCGCGCGCGACGGGCGCCTGCGCCCACGCCTTCGCCTCAGCCGGCTGCGCCCGCGAAGCCCGTTGATCCGGTCGTGCATACCATCGGCAAGCTGCAAAAGCGCTTCCCGCTCGCCTTCCCGAAGAATCCCGCGCCGAAGAAGCCGCTCAAGGTCGGCATCTTCGAAGATCTGATGAAACACGCCGAAGAGTTACAGCTGAGCGAACGCGAGCTGCGTGCTGCCATCAAGGTGTGGTGCCGGGGTAACCGCTACTGGACGAGCCTCTCGGAAGGCGCGCCGCGCGTCGATCTGACCGGCGCCGCAGCAGGCGAAGTGACTTCGGCGGACGCAGCGCGCGCCGTGTACCTGGAGAACAATCGCCAGGCGCGCAGCGCAGCGGCTCCGAAAGCAGCGGAAGCGCCGAAGGCAGCGGAAACACCGGAAGCAGCGGAAACGCCGAAGGCAGCGGAAACGCCGAAAGCAGCGGAAACACCGGAAGCAGCGGAAGCCCCGGAAGCCGACGCCAAGCCCAGCGCCTGATCCAGCGGCGCAGCGGCTGCGCTTGCCGCCTGCGCCGCCGCACAATTCATTCTTGCCTCTGCCGCATTGACTTCGTTTTAGATGATCCCTATCATCTAAAACATGCAGTCACGGAGCGGCACGCCATGCGTAAATCTAACGCCGAAACAGCCGAAACGCGTCAGCGCATCGTCGATGTCGCCGCACGCGCGTTCAGGTCGAAGGGCATTCAGGCCACGGGTGTCGCCGACATCATGTCGGCCGCCGGCTTGTCGCACGGCGGGTTCTACCGGCATTTCGACTCCAAGGACCAGCTCGTTGCCGAGGCTTGTGAAGCCGGCATCGGCGACGTCATCGGCACGCTGGATGCAGCCGCCGGCGCACTCACAGGCAAGGAAGCGTTCCAGGCAATCGTCGCGGCCTATGTGTCGGAGCAGCACCGCGACGCGCCCGAGCACGGCTGTCCGCTCGCCGGCATGGGCAGCGAACTGGCGCACGCGGACGACGACACCCGCGCCGCCGCCGCGCACGGCTTCGGCCAGCTCGTCGATGTGATGGCGCAACACATTCGCCGCCGGCATCGCGGGGCGGCGCGATCCGAAGCCGTGTTCGCCCTCTCGGCGATGATCGGCGCCGTCACCATGGCGCGCATCATCGGCGACCCGGAGGCCTCCGCGGCCGTCCTGCACGACGTACAACGACATCTCGACGCGCTGTAACCCTTGGGCCCGTCCGTCGGGCCTTTCATTACGCCTCAAAAGTGCATATACACTTCAACCCCGGAGAACGCATCATGCAACGACGCACTTATCTCATCACCGGCGCCACGGGCAAGACCGGCGTCCATACCATCCGTCAACTTCTGGATCAGGGTCACGCGGTGCGTGCCTTCGTGCATCGGCAGGACGAGCGCAGTGAAGCGTTGCGCGAAGCCGGCGCGGAGATTGTGGAAGGCGATCTGCTCGAACACGACGACGTGATCCGCGCGATGCAGGGCGTCGATGGCGCTTACCTGTGCTATCCGGTGCGCCCCGGTTATATCCAGGCCGCCGCCTATTTCGCCGATGCAGCGCGGCGCGCGAATGTCGGCGTGGTCGTGGAGATGTCGCAGATTTCAGCGCGCGAGGATTCGCAGAGCCACGCGGCGCGCGATCACTGGATCGCGGAACGGGTGCTGGACTGGTCGGGCGTGCCTGTGGTGCACATTCGTCCGACCTTCTTCTCCGAATGGCTGGTGTTCCCGTGGGTGCGCGACCAGATCGTGCGCGACGGCGTCATCACCCTGCCCTACGGCCAAGGCCGTCACGCGCCGATTGCCGCCGAAGATCAGGCGCGCCTGATTGCGGCCGTGCTCGCGCAGCCTGAAGGGCATATCGGCAAGACGTACACCTTGTGCGGGCCGGTGGAGATGAGTCAGCAGCAGATCGCCGATGAAATCGGCGCGACGCTCGGCCGCACGGTCACCTATCAACCTTCGTCGCTCGACGACTATCGGAAGCATCTTGAGCACTACGAGCTGCCCGAATTCCTGATCCAGCATTTCGTCGCGATTGCCGTCGATTATCAGAACGGCATCTTTGCGGGCGCGGACGGCGTGATCGGCGAGATCACCGGGCGCGCGCCGCAGACCGTGCGCGAATTCGTCGAGGTGAATCGCGCGGCGTTCGACTAACGCCAGGGCGTACGCGGCCCTACAGCGTCGCCGTCACGCCGCCGTCCACGTAGAGCACGTGGCCGTTCACGAAGCGCGACGCGTCGCTGGCGAGAAACACGGCCGCGCCGACGAGATCCTCGACCTCGCCCCAGCGGCGCGATGGCGTACGGCCGATCAGCCACGCGCTGAACGCTTCGTCGTTGACGAGCGCGTCGGTCAGTTCGGTTTTGATATAGCCCGGCCCGAGCCCGTTGACCTGGATGCCGTGCGGACCCCAGTCGATCGCCATGCCTTTGGTGAGCATCTTCACCGCGCCCTTCGTGGCGGTGTAGGCCGCGATGTTCGGCCGCCCGAGTTCGCTCTGCACCGAGCAGACATTGATGATCTTGCCCGCGCCGCGTCCGATCATGAAGCGCGCCACCGCCTGCCCGACGAGGAACACGCTGTCGACGTTGGTCTGCATCAGCGTGCGCCATTGCTCGTGCGAGAACGTTTCCAGCGGCGCGCGGCGCTGCATGCCGGCGTTGTTGACGAGAATGTCGATCGGACCGCTTTCAGCCTCGATGCGCGCGACCGCTTCAGTCACCTGCTCCGGCGAGGTCGCGTCGAACCGCGCAGCCTGCGCCGCGATGCCTTCCGCGCGGAGTTGACCGAGCGCGTCGTCGAGGCGCGCCGGATCGCGGCCATTGAGCACGACCTGCGCGCCCGCGCCGCCGAGACCGCGCGCCAGCGCGAAGCCGATGCCGGTGCTGGAGCCGGTGATCAACGCGCGGCGTCCGGTGAGATCGAACAGATTGAGAATGCGGTTCAAGTAGGGCCTCCGTGTCAGTCGCGCGACGGCGTGCGGCGCTTCAGCAGATAAGTGTCCATGATCCAGCCGTGCTGCGCGCGGGCTTCGGCGCGCACTTGCTCGATCTCGTCCATCACGTCGCGCAGCGGGCCGGAGATGAGGATCTCGTCGTCGGTGCCGACATACGCGCCCCAGAAAATGTCGAGATCCTCGTGCGCGAGTTGCCGGAACGCGTTCTGCGCATCGAGCATCACCACGGCGCTGTCGGCGCGCTCGGGAAAGCCTTCGGCGATGCCCCGGCCATTGGTGATCTCGACCGCGCGGCCAATCGCGTTGAGCGCCACGCGATGCTTCGCCGCCAGCGCCTGCACGCTGCTGATGCCGGGAATCACCTCATACTCGAACGCCAGCCGCCCGCTCGCAACGATGGCCTCGACGATGCGCATCGTGCTGTCATAGAGCGAGGGATCGCCCCAAACGAGAAACGCGCCGCATTCGCCGTCGCGCAATTCCTCGCCGATCAGCCGCTCGAACACGGCCTGCTTGTCGCGGTTCAGGATATCGACGGCATCGGTATAGCTGGCGGTATCGCGCCGTCGCTCGGGATTGGTCGCCTCGACGATCCGGTATGCGCGCTCCTTCACATAGCGCTCGATGATCTCGCGGCGCAGCGCGATGAGCTTCGCTTTCGCTTCGCCCTTGTCCATCACGAAGAACACGTCTGCCTGGTTGAGCGCGTTGATGGCCTGAACCGTGACGTACTCCGGGTCGCCCGCCCCGATGCCGATGATGAGGATTCGCTTCACTCCATGCTCCGACTTTCCGAACCGTGAGCACGGAGTGTAACGGCATTCAACGCGATGTCCTGCCGTTCAGGTCAGTACACGTCGCGCAGGTAGCGCTTGTCGCGCGCGAGCGTGGAGACATACTCCGCCGCCCGCTCGTCGGTGAGTCCGCCGTGCCGCGCGACGATCTCGCGCAACGCGGCATCGACGTCCTTCGCCATGCGGCTCGCATCGCCGCAGACGTAGAAGTTCGCGCCGTCCTGCAGCCACGACCAGAGCTCGGCGCCCTGCTCGCGCATGCGGTCCTGCACGTAGACCTTGTCGTGCTGGTCGCGCGAGAACGCCGTGTCGAAACGGTTCAGCAGGCCCGACCGGCTCATGCCTTCGAGTTCCTCGCGATAGTAGAAGTCGGTGGCCGCATGCTGCTCGCCGAAGAACAGCCAGTTGCGTCCCGTATCGCCACGCGCGCGACGCTCGTGCAGGAAGCCGCGAAACGGCGCAACGCCGGTGCCGGGACCGACCATGATCATCGGCGTATCGCCCTGGCGCGGCGGACGGAAATGCGCGCTCTTCTGCACGAACAGCGGCACGTCGGCGTCGTGGGCGCGGTCGGCGAGGAAGGTCGATGACACACCCTTGCGCTTGCGGCGGCCATTGTCGTAGCGCACCGCCGAGACGGTCAGATGCACCTCGCCCGCATGCGCCTTCGGGCTCGACGAAATCGAGTACAGGCGCGGCTGCATGCGCTTGAGCACGCCGAGCAGTTCATCCGCCGACAGCGACGCGGGATGCTCGTGCAGCACATCGGCGAGTTGCTGGCCCCACAGCCAGGACTTGAGTTCATTCTTGCGCTCGTCGCCGAGCAGTTGCTTCAGCGCGGGGCCGGGCGTGCGCGCCGCGATCAGCTTCAGCGCCTCCGGACTCGGGCGGGCGATCTCGTAGTGCGTGGCCAGCGCATCGGCGAGCCGCATTTCTCCCGCGCCTGTGACGTGCACGGGCGCATCGGCGTGGAGCTTCGTCAGGCCGAGCACTTCGCCAACGAGATCAGGACAGTTGGTCGGCCATACGCCCAGCGCGTCGCCGGCTTCGTAGTCGAGGCTGGAGCCTGCCGTCGAGAACGCAAAGGAGCGCGTGTCCTTGGCCGCGCCCGCACGGTTCAGCCGCACGTTGCGCAGCAGCCGCGACGGCGCCGGACGCGCCTTGCTCGCGACGCCTGGGCTCAGCACGTCGGGAATCGCGCCCTGCGCGGGCACCGCGTGCAGCGCCGCGTCGTCGTCCTTGATGCGGGCGATGATCCGCGCGAGCCAGCCATCGGCGGCGGTCTGGAAGTCCGTGTCGCAGTCGGTCCGCGCCAGCAGGCGCTCGCCGCCCAACTCGGCCAGGCGAGCATCGAGATGGCGGCCGTGGCCGCAGAACGCGTCGTAGCTCGTGTCGCCGAAGGCCAGCACCGCGTAACGCAGCGACTCGAGGCGCGGCGCATCGGCGGCCTTGAGCGCGGACCAGAAGTCCTGGCCATTGTCGGGCGCGTCGCCATCGCCGAACGTGCTGGTCATCAGCAGCACATAGTGCGACTTCGCAAGGCTCGCGACGGCGCAGTCGGACATGCACGCGGTGCGGATCTCGAAGCCGGATTCCATCAATTGCGTGGCGTAGGACTCGACCAGCGATTCGACATTACCTGTCTGCGACGCCCACAGCAACGCAACCTTGGGCCGCGTATGCGCGATCTGCAATTCAGGCTCGATGGCGTCGGTGTGGGTTACCAGGGGCGGCGCTTCGCCACGGCTGAACAATCCGGCGAGCAGTCCATCGACCCAGACGCGCGTCGCGGCGCTGAACGGCGCGTTGGCGGGCAGCACGGGCACGCCGCGCGCTTCACTTCCGCCTGAACGCAGTCCGCTGACGAAGCCCGCCAGATACAGCCGGTCGATGTCGCTCAGCGCGGGTGCTGCGACCTCACCGATACCGAGGAGCGTGGAAAGGGCGTCGAGGCGGGACATGGGGGTTTCCTGCTGCGAGGGTTGGGAATTGAAATCAACTTCTGCTTCGACGCGGCTCAGCGCCACGGCGCAGAACTTCAGTTCCGGTTGCTGCGAAAGCGGATCGACGGCGTCGCTCGTGACCGCGTTGATGCACAGGTCATCGCCGAACATGTCGTTCCAGTGCATCGGCGCGAAGCAGTTGCCGGGACGCACGCGCTCGCTCACGACGGCCGGCAGCACCGCACGGCCGCGCCGCGAGCGGATCTCGACGCGATCCTTCTGCGTCACGCCGAGCGCCGCCGCATCGTCCGGATGCAGTTCGACGAACGGCGCCGGATTCAGCTTGTTCAGCATCGCGACCTTGCCGGTCTTGGTCATCGTGTGCCATTGATGTTGCAGGCGGCCCGTATTGAGCACGACGGGATAGTCCGCGTCCGGCAGTTCCTTCGGATCGACATGCGGACGCGCGAAGAACACGCCTTTGCCGTGCGGCGTCGCGAATCGGAGGCCTGATGCATCGGCGGCGAGATAACGGATGGGATTGCGCTCGCGCCCGCTGTCCGGCGCGCAGGGCCATTGCAGCGGCGTCTCGCGCAGCCGCGCGTGGCTGGCGCCGCGCAGGTCATAACCGGTCTGCGGATTGGCGAAGCGCGTGATTTCGTCGAAGACTTCGGCGGCGCTCGCATAGCTGAAGGCGTCGGCGAAGCCCATCGCGCACGCGACGCGCGCGATGATCTGCCAGTCCGGCAGCGCGTCGCCCGGCGGCTCGACGGCCTTCTGCGTGAGCGTCATGTTGCGCTCGGAGTTGATCATCACGCCTTCCGCCTCGGCCCACAGCGCGCCGGGCAGGAGCACGTCGGCGTAACGGTTGGTCTCGGTGTCGAGAAAAGCGTCCTGCGTGATGACGAGCTCCGCCGCCTGCAAGCCTTCCACGACCGTCGCGCGGTTCGCGACGCTCGCCACCGGATTCGTGCAGATGATCCAGCACGCCTTGATGTCGCCGGTCTTCATGCGCGCGAACATGTCGATGGTGCCGCCGCCCACCTCGGTGCGCAGCGTGCCCGGCGGCACCTTCCACACGCCTTCGACGAACGCTCGGTCCGCCTCCGCCAGCACGGAACGCTGGCCGGGCAAGCCGGGGCCCATGTAGCCCATCTCGCGGCCGCCCATCGCGTTGGGTTGTCCGGTCAGCGAAAACGGGCCGCTGCCCGGACGGCAGATCTTGCCCGTCGCGAGATGCAGGTTGCAGATGGCGTTCGTGTTCCAGGTGCCGTGCGTGCTCTGGTTGAGGCCCATGGTCCAGCAGCTCATCCACTCGGGCGCCTCGCCGATCCACTGCGCCGCCTGCCGCAGATCGCTTTCCGGGATGCCGGTCAGCGCGGCAACCTTCTCCGGCGTGTAATCGGCGAGAAACGCGGGCATGTCGTCCCAGCCCTGCGTGTGTGCGGCGATGAACGCGGCGTCCGTGTGACCGTTCGCGTGCAGCAGATGCAACAGGCCGTTCAGCAGCGCGAGATCAGTGCCGGGGCGGATCTGCATGAAGAGATCGGCCTTATCGGCGGTGGCGTTGCGGCGCGGATCGACGACGATCAGTTTCGCGCCCGCCTTCACGCGATCCATCATGCGCAGGAACAGGATCGGATGACAGTCGGCCATGTTCGCGCCGGTCACGAAGAACAGGTTGGCGCGGTCGAAATCCTCGTAGGAGCCGGGCGGCCCGTCCGCGCCCAGCGACAGCTTGTAGCCGCTGCCCGCGCTCGCCATGCACAGCCGCGAATTCGACTCGATGTTGTTCGTGCCGATGAAGCCCTTCGCCAGCTTGTTGACGAGGTACTGCGCCTCGATCGACATCTGGCCGGAGACGTAGAACGACAGCGCATCGGGACCGTGCGCGTCGAGAATCGCGCGCAGGCGGCGGGCGGTGTCGTCGAGTGCGCGTTCGAGCGGCATGGGCACGGGATCGGCATGGCGCGCGTGCCGCACGAAGGCCTTCTCCAGCCGGCCCGACTTGCGCAGCGCCACGTGTGCCGACGAACCCTTGGTGCAGAGCCGCCCGTAGTTGCTCGGATGATCCTTGTTGCCGGAAATCTTGATGACCTGCTCGTTCTCGACGTGCAGCGTCATCCCGCAACCCACGCCGCAGTACGGACACACCGTATCGACCGTTCTTGCCGTCATCGCCATCGTTCGGGTCTTCAAAAACAAAAAGGCGTCCTCCGGAAGCTGTCGGAGACAGAATCCGTGGACGCCGTTGTCGGGGTCGCGCAGCGCGCGAGCGGTCAAGCCATCGAGCCCCGGCTCGCCATTGAACCGGAGGCTTCTTTCAAGGCAACTTCCGGGCCATACGCGTCTGAAGCGCTGAGAGCCTTGTGCGGCGGGCTTTGACGGAGTTTTCCCGCACCGGCGCATAGTGCGCCGTGCGAGGCGTGATGGTGCAACGCAGCACCATCGGCGTGCATCGACCCTGCACCGTGCCCTCCGATAGTTCCGGTTAGCATGAGCCAGAACACCCCTCTACCCAGCCGGAGCGAAGCATGGCCTACCGCACCTATCACAAGCGCACGATCGGCGACCGCGAACTGCATCCCGAGACCCAGATGATGTCGTATGGCTACGATCCGTTCTTGTCGGAGGGATCGGTCAAGCCGCCCGTGTTCCTGACCTCGACCTTCGCGTTCCGCACGGCCGAGGACGGCGCCGAGTTCTTCGACATGGTCGCGGGCCGCAAGCCGCTGCCCGAAGGCGAAAGCGCCGGGCTGGTCTACAGCCGCTTCAATCACCCGAACCTGGAGATCATCGAGGATCGTCTCGCGCTGTTCGACGGCTCCGAAGCCGCGCTGGCGACATCGAGCGGCATGGCGGCCATCGCGGCCGTCCTGCTGGCCTTCCTGCGTCCCGGCGACTGCGTGGTGCAGTCCGTGCCGCTGTATGGCGGCACGGAAACGCTGATGTCCAAGTTCCTGCCTGAATGGGGTGTGCATTCGCATCCGATCGCGGACGGCCTCTCGCCCGAATCGCTGCGCGCGGCGCTGGACGCCGCCGCGCAAACCGGCAAGGTCGCGATGTGCTACGTCGAAACGCCGGCCAATCCCACCGACGCGCTGTTCGACCTCGACGCGCTGCGCCGCGAACTCGACGGCTTCGCGGAACGTCACGGCTACCGTCCGCTTTCGGTGTGCGACAACACGCTGCTCGGGCCGCTTTACCAGAAGCCGGCGCAACACGGCATCGATCTGTGCGTGTATTCGCTGACCAAGTACATCGGCGGACACAGCGATCTGGTGGCGGGCGGCATCACCGGTCCGGCGGGGCTCATCAAGACCTTGCGCGCGATTCGCGGCACGCTCGGCTCGCAGCTCGACCCGCATTCGTGCTGGATGATCGCGCGCTCGATGGAAACGCTCGTGCTGCGCATGGAACGCGCCGCGCGCAGCGGCACGGCAGTCGCGCGCTGGCTCGCGGACAATCCGTTCCGGCCGGTGAAGGTGCTGCATCCGGAACTGATCGAAGACGCCGCGTATCAGGCCGTGTACCGGCGCCAGTGCAGCGGCCCCGGCTCGACCTTCGCGTTCGTGCTCGACGGCGGCCGCGAGCAGGCGTTCCGGCTCATCAACGGGCTGTCGCTGTTCAGGTCGGCGGTGAGTCTCGGCGGCACGGAATCGCTGGTCTGCCATCCGGCGTCCACCACGCATTCAGGCGTGCCGGCGGACGTGCGCGCGGCGGCGGGCGTGTCGGAAGGATTGATCCGGCTGTCGGTCGGGCTCGAACATCCGGACGATCTGATCGCGGACTTGTCGAGCGCGTTGCAGCATTGCTGAACGCAATCAAAGCGTCAGGCGGTCAGCTTGTTGCGCCCCGTCAGCTTGGCGCGATACAACGCGCCATCGGCACGATGCAGCGCCGCCTGATGACCGGTCTCGCCGGCCATGATCTGCGACACGCCGATGCTCGTCGTCCATTCCGGCATGCCTTCGGTGTACTTGCGGCACGCCTCGTGGATCTGGCTCGCGCAAGCCTGCGCATCCGGCGCGCGCGAGGCCGGCAGGATGGCGACGAACTCGTCGCCGCCCAGCCGCCCGAATGCGCCGCCCAGCGACGCCACCTCGGCGCCCGCCAGCCGCGCGAGTTCGATGAGCACGGTATCGCCGGCGAGATGGCCGTGACGGTCGTTGATCTGCTTGAAGTGATCGAGGTCGATGGCGAGCACCGTCGCGCCCGCCGACGCCAGCCGCCCCGCCTGCCGGTCGAAACCCGCGCGGTTCCAGGCGCCCGTCAGCGGATCGCGCAGCGCAGCGTCGCGCAACCGCTGCTGCGCGCGTTCGGCGGGAATCGCGAGCAGTCCGAGATTGAGCACGCCCAGCAACAGCTGATCGGAGAGCATCGGGATCAGCGCGAGATAGTTGATGCGCGGGGTGATCAAAAGATTTGCCGCGAGCACGACCGCATACCCCGGCAAATAACCGAGGATGGCCAGCCCCGCGATGCGCCGCGCGCGGCTTTTCTCGCGCCGTCCGCTCGCGATCAGGATGCCGCCCGCCAAGGCCGCCGAGACGGCGATGGCGACCGTGTCGCCCGCCTGCGTCCATGCGCCCAGGCCGGGGCCGCGTGCGCCGACGAGCGCCGGCAGCACATGGACCACGACGCAGCCCGCGACCGGCGCGAGCATCCAGGGGCGGAACGGCGGCTTGCCGTCGAAGGCGCGCAGGCCCGAGACGATCAGCATGTTGGTCGCGGCGAGCGCGCCCATCAGCAGGCTGGTGACGAACAGCTGGCCGCGCGCCGCCTCGAAGCCGATCAGCACGGCCGCGTACAGGAACGCGCTCGCCGACCAGTGCGCAAAGTAAGGTTCGCGGCGGCCGCCAAAACGGAACAGGGCGAAGACGAGCCCGAACGCGATGCTGGTGAGCACGCTGCACAGGCGGAGTGTTTCGGTATCGGGTGTGTGGAACATGGGGAGGCCCGCTATGCGCGTGCGGGGAACGCGACCGTCGGCGACAGCGTGCCGCTTCGTCATGACGCCAACGCGTCGGGAATCGCGGCATACAGGCGCATCTGCGATTAACGGCCGATATCATACCTGCGCGCCCTTTCCGACCGCGAACATGGGCATGGGCGGCATGGGCCTTGCTCGCGCATCGGACGTTGCCGCATGCAGCGGTCACGACCCAGGGAGCCGCAATGAAACTCTATCTCACGCCCGGCGCGTGCAGTCTCGCCGATCACATCGCACTACACGAAGCGGGCATCGACTTCGACCGCGTGAAGGTCGATCTGAAGACCAAGAAGACGGAAGACGGCCAGGCCTTCGACGACATCAATCCCAAGAGCTACGTGCCGGTCCTCGAATTCGACGATGGCCGGCGCCTCACCGAGAACATCGCCATTCTCGCGTGGGTGGCGCAGCGTGCGCCGCAACTCGCGCCCTCGGGCGAGGACGGTCAACTGCGCCTGCTGGAAACGCTCGCGTTCATCTCCACCGAGATCCACAAGCAGTTCGGCCGCGTGTTCAAGGCGTCGTCGGATGCGGAGGCGGCGGCGGGGCGCGAGAAGATCGGCCAGCGCTTCGGACTGGTCGCGAAGATGATGAAGGGCGACTACCTGTTCGGCGATCAGGCGAGCGTCGCGGACGCCTATCTCTTCACCATGCTGACGTGGGCGAAGAAAGTGGGCATCGACGCGCCCGCGCCGTTGCAGGCGTTCTATGAGCGCATGCGCGAGCGGCCGGCTGTGAAGCTGGCATTCGAGCACGAAGGTCTCGAATAGGCGAACCGGAACGCGGCTTGCGCGTGGATGAGGACCGCGCCTCGCATAGTGGCGGGCGTCCCGATCCCATGGAGACTTGTCATGCACGCAAGCAGAACATTCGCGCTGTCCCTTTTGATGCTGGGCCTCGCCGGCACCGCCTGCGCCGCCGACCAGACGCAGCCCGGCGCGAGTCACGGACCGTCGAAGGGACAAAGCGCGGCGACCAGGCATTCGACCGCGCCTGCCGACGATGCCACAGGCGCGGGCCAGACGGGCGTAGGCGGAACGGCCAACGGCACGAACGCCGCCGGCAAAGGCACAACGACGGGCTCCGGCGGCATGCAGCCGCGTCTGAACGGCGGGAATGCAAACGGCTCGACCCGCCCGGCGACCGGCAACGCCGGCGCGCAAGGCATGTAGGCCGGCAGCGCTTCAGGTGGCGGTTGCGGGCGGGTCGAACCAGGCGTCGTCGGCGCGCAGTTCGAGGGAACACGCGCCGGGTTCCGGCTGCGCACTGCCGGAGCGCGCGAACGCCTGGCGCAAGCCCTCTGCCACCCGCCCCTGAAGGATCTTGCGCCGGCCAATGTCCACTGACGAATAGCGCTCCAACTGCGCCGTCGTGAAGCGGACCGATGCGCTGCAACGCGAATCGAGCGTCGTGTCACGACCGCTTTCGGTCACCCACGATACGTTGATGACCACCGAGTCTTCTTCGTCGAGCACGCTGACGGCAGGCGTCTTGCGCGATTCGAACGCGTCCGACATCGCAAGCTGGAGTTCTTCGACACGCTGATCGTAGTCTGTGATTCTCATCGCTTCCCCCTGAAGATGCGTGATTCATAGGCAGAAGAAATCAGCAAGCGCCGAGCCTGTAGCGCTTATGGCGCAGTGGCGGGATGGTCAGGGCAATCGGCTGCGACGCCTGTTCTGTTGCTTGACGCCCGCGAATGCCAGGCCGGCCAGCGCGATCGACCCGCCGTAGAACAGCGCGGCGGCAGCCTCCGTTCCAAGACTGGAGAACGCCAGCCCGACCGTCAGCATGCCCAGCCCGAGTCCGGTCCGTTCCACGACATAGGACGTGCCGATGACGTGGTCACGCGACGCCGCCGGCGCCGACTGAAGCAGCGAGTAGTAGACCGTTTCCGTGGCGGCGTCGAAGATGCCGGCCAGCCAGACGAATCCGAGCATGCCGGCCATGCCATGCCATTCGAAGACGCCGAGGAAGCAGGCGAAGGTCAGCATGAGCAAGCCGATGAAGTACGGTTCGAGCGACCGGTTACGCCCTTCGAGCCGTTCGAGCACGCGCGGCGTCACGGCCGCCGAAACGAGCCGTCCCGCGCCCCATGCCGCCATCAGCCAGCCGTAGAGAAACACGGGCTGGTGGATGTCGAACACCTGGGACTTGATCGGAAAGCCAACGTTATGCGTGCCCGACCCGAACGCCTCCACGAAGCGCGCGCCGATCACGAACATCACGAGCGTCGAAAGATGCCGCATTGCGACCGCTGGCTTGACGCCCTCGCTTCGCACCGGCGGCGCAGGAAGGCGCCGGCGCGGCATGCGGCCCACGAGCGTCACGAAGACGAGCGCGGACAGTGCGAAGGTGAGGGCATCGATCAGAAAGACGGTCTTGTAAGCCAGCGCCTGCGTGACGACGGACGCGATCAGACTGCCGCTCACGACAGCGATGCCATCGGTGGCGCTGAGAATCGCGTTGAAGCGATGCCGGCCCGCTTGCCCGACCATCTCCGGCACCTCCGACATGATGCAGACGCGGTAGATGCCCTGAAAGAAGCCGATGAGGAAGGGCACCATGTAGATCAGCACGGCATCCGCGCGCGGCGACGAGACCGCCAGCACGCCGATGGCCAGTCCGCTGCCCGCTTCCGCCGCGAAGATCATCGTGCGCCGCGAGAGTCCGCGCAGCCGCGGCATGGCGGCTCCGGCAGCGACGGAGCCGAGCAGACGCAAGGCCATCGCGAGGCCCAGCAGCGCGGCCGAATCCGTCACCGTCAACGCGTACGCGGCGAGCACGATGCTGATCATGGTGGAACTGACGTCGGAGACGGTCTTGAACGATAGCCAGACATACACCCGCGTCAAGCCGGACGGGACGCTTCGGGAGGAAATCGGTCCACTGCTCATGCGCGCCCCTCCGCACCACGGAAGGAAACCAGCAGCATGTCGCGGAACGCCCGTTCGTCCGGATTCGCCTGCCGGACAGCACTGGCGCTGTGGAAAAGCGCGGCGTCATCGACGATCACGGTGTCGAGGAAGCCGTCCAGTGCGTGCGCCCACAGCGGCGCGGCCGAGTCTTTCGAAGCGTGGACCTCCGAGACGACCGGCTGGATATTGCGGCTGCCGATGAAATGCATGCAGACCCAATCCAGCCCGTCCTGGTGGAGGCCCGATGTAGTGGGACTGACTGCGCCCCCTTCCGCGAACACCCGGAACTGATGGATCTCGATCGTGTAGTCGCGTTCGCGATCCAGTTGGCTCTCGAGGATGGCGATATCCGTGTCAAGAAGCCGAACCCGCGCCATAAGGCGGTTTCGCAATCAGCGGATAGCCCACCTCCGCGGCCGCCTCGCGCAGCGCGGCGGCATCGCTGCACAGAGCATGGCGGACCGAACGAACGCCGCGCTGCTGCAAGACCGAGCGCATCAGGAACTTGTTGTTGCAGGCCGCCACGGCCTCCGCCTCCGAATGCACCCGGCCGGTCAGCCGGCAGACTTCGGCCACGATCGCGCCGACTTCGCCGAGCATCGAGGCTTGCCCCGCATGGCAGAACATCGCCTTGACGTCGTAACGCGCGTCGAGCCGTTCGAGCAGCGCGAGCAGCGAATCCACCGTGAGCGTCCCGAGCAGCCACACCTCGTCGCGCTCGGGCTCCGCGCTGCCGGCCGACCCCGCCGGCCTTATCACGGCGGTGAGGCACGCGAGGCCCATCTCGCGGGCGGCGTCGAAGTGACGGTGCCCGTATGCATTCACCGAGGGCACCGGGCTTTCTATCTGCACGAACAGCACGGCGGCTTGCCGTGTGCCTTCATCCGGACGGGAAATCAACTTGCGCATGCTGTCTCTCCCTTTAATTGTCGATCCAGTCGCATGTTTCGCCCTGCCAGTTCACGAACCGGTAAATACGCTGGCCGTCTGCCTCGACGAACTGCGGAATGTCGTTCGCGCTATCGAACAAGGGCACCGTGAACTTGCCTTTGGCATGCGGCAGCACGTACTCGGGCATCGCGATGTTGGAGACACGCCGCTTCAGGCGCTTCATGATGCGGATGGCATCGCGGATGGAGGCCTTGTAGACCGACGCGCCGGGCGAGAACGGCATGAAGTGATACAGGTAATACGGTTTGACGCCGCAGCGATACAGCTCGATGAACAGGCGATGCAACGTCTCTTCGTTGTCGTTCACGCCGCGCAGGAACGGCATGTTGGAAAAGACGATGGGGACGGCCGACTGGATACGCTTCACCGCGTGCATGAACGCCGGGCTGAGTTCATCCGGATGGCAGACATGCACGCCGAAGGAATTGACCCGATGGCGTTTCAGTATGTCGATCAGTTCGTCCGTAATCCGGTAGGGATTGAACGTGAGCGAGCGGGAATGGATGCGGATCAGGATGTCACGGCTCATGCTGCGGAGCGCGGCGAGATGCTCGTCGAGCTTGGCATCCGACAGCATCAGCGGATCGCCGCCGCTCAGAATGACTTCCTCGACCCCCGGAGTGCGCTCCACGTATGCGACGCTGTCGCTGAAGGTGTCGCGGCTCGCCTTGCTTTTGTCGCTGTTGACTTCCAGCGTTCTCAACGCCTCGAAACAGAACTGGCAATACGCATTGCAAGTGTTGACCATGCGCAGAATGACGCGATTGTCGTATTTGTGCTGACAGATCGGCGTTTTCATCTCATGCGCCAACTCCCAGTTCTCCGACTCGCCGTCATATCCGCCTGTTGCCTCTGTTTCCCAGAACGGGACGACCTGACGCCATAACGGGTTATCGACGATGTTTGCGTTTTTCTTGCCTTCGAGAATCAGGCGGAGATAATACGGCGTAATCTGGAGTTTGCGGCCCCTGAGATTATGTTGAATACGCTGACTCAACTGTTCCGAAAAGCCGCCGCATGCCTTGCGCAATGAGGCTTCGTCGTGAATGGCGTTCCTTTGCTGCCAGCGCCAGTCCTGCCATTCTGCCAGCTCGACACCTCGAGATTCAGGCATCGCCAAGGATATTTCAATTGCATTGGGGGTGCAAACCGACATTGTATTTTTCGCTCTCGTTGATTTTCCGCATTGAACTTCCGATAAGAAGCCTCGTGCCGGCCGAGCACGGATCATTTTTCATATCCCGGCCTTGAATTGAACGATCAAACGCCACGGATCAACCAGGCGCTCAATTTCTCTCTCACCAGCTGCTAAAAATTCTAAATACGAGTTTCACTTACAGCAATGCCAGTGAAGCAAATTGACATTCGTGGAGTAATCGAAAGCCTGGATTAAAATCAATTACGTTGCTTTCATATGGATTAACAGACCGCACTGCACGGCGCGGGTCTGGGAATTGCTCGAATGCTCTCATTGCCGCCAACTCAGGAGGGCGCCATGCAGAACTCATCCAGACCCGAACATGTGAACGCGGAAGAGATGGACGAACCTACGGGCGCGCCCACGCAGCAACGCGATCTCGATGCACGCGAAAAACGTGGCCATGAGGATTCGGAAAACACGTTGCCATCGTCGCAGGAAAAGAATCGCGTCCCGCCCGATTCAACGCGCTGAACCGTGTACGAACCTGAACAATGATCGCGTGGCAAGCCTTGCTCGCCGCCGCGCTGATGGGCGCCGTCGTGTGCTATGCGCACTACGAAATCCCGCACTTCACCCACGGCGCCGGCAAACGCCGGATCGCGCATCTGGTGCTGATCGTCGTGGGAATCGCGTTCGGCGCCATGGGCGCGTCCACGCTGGATTTGCCGGTGCCGCGCTGGCTGGTCTTCGTGCTGGGCTTCGGCATCGTGCATGTGCCCGCCGCCGCCCTACTCGGGATCAAACGGCGGGGCGGCGCAGGGATGTCCTGACAGCACACTCAACCGCACTGATCGAGGGAACGCATCATGTCCACCGAAAGCTATATGCGCAACGGCCACACCGTGAACATCGACATCGATCGTGATCCGACCGGGCAATGCACCTGGTCCTACACCATCGACGCCGACGGTTACACCGAGATGCGTAACCGTCCCGTTGAAACCGCCGAAGCCGCGCTGCATGCGGCCCGGGAGCACGCCAACGCGAAAGCGGACATGCTGCCGGCGGCGTAGCGAGGCGTTAGTCCAGACGCTCCGGCGGTTGGCTGTTCGGCGGACCGCCGATCGGCTGCGGCGTATCGGGTGCGTGATCCGGCGGCGGCACCGGATCGGGGTCGCTGTCGGGCGTCGGAAGGTGCATCAGTCGCGCGCTTTGGTTCAGGGTGTTCATTCGGTCCATCCTCACCTAGATGACCTATCCAGTCCGGCGATAAGCGCATTCGTCATGCCGCCTCACGGCAGTAGGGTCGACGAGTCGATGTCGTTCAGCTTGACCAATTCATCGCGCCGCGTGTCGCAGGCGTCGCGCACGTCCCGGGCGAAGCCTATCCATATCGCGAACGCCGCCAGCGAGAAACTGCCGAGCACGAGAAACGCCACCGGATAGCCGTACTGATGCGCGAGCCAGCCGCCGAGCAGCGGACTCAGGCACGCGCCGCCCGCCTGCACCCCTTGCACCGCGCCCTGCCCGAGATTCACGCGTCCCGTGCCATGCAACAGATGCACGATCAGCGACGGCACGGCGACGCTTTGCAGACCCGCGCCGATTCCATCGAAGACCTGTACCGGCAAGAGGCCCCACAACGGGGGCGTCCACGCCGCCGTCAGCGCGCGCAACGGCAGCGTCGCGAGCGTGACAAACAAGATCCACCAGAAGCCCCAGCGGCGCGTCAGGCGGCTTGCATACGCGGCCGCCACAAGCATCACTACCTGCGAGATCACGATGTTCGCTGCCGTCACCTGACTCGGGTCCGCCACGTGCGCCGAGGCCGCCGCGAGACTGTAGAGCGGCAGCATCGCCGAATTGCCGAGATTGAAGAACGCGAGCGCGACGGCCAGCACCAGCAGCGGCCGATTGCGCCACAGCACGGAAAAGCCTTTCGCGCGAATGTCGGAGGCGTCGTCGTCATCGTGGCGGGCGAGGCCGCGCGCGAAATGCGGGTGCACCGAGCGCCCCGGAATCCAGAACGCGGTGACGATGCACGCCACGCCAAAACCCGCGCTCATCCCGAAGATCCACGGCATGCCCAGCGTCGCGCCGAGCCAGCCCGAGAGCAGCGCCGCCGCGATGTTGCCCGCATGATTCGCGACCTGATTGCGGCCGAACTGGCGATCGAAGTTCTGCCGTCCCACCATGCCGAGCGTGAGCCCTACCAGCGCCGGGCCCATGGCCGCTCCACTGATTGCCGTTGCGATCTGCGAGAGCGTGACGGGCCAGAAGCCCTGCCACATCCAGATGATGAGCGCCGCGACGATGCTGAGACCGCTCGCGAACGCGACGATCATGCGCCGGTACGTGCTGGCATCGACGAGCGCGCCCGCCGGCGCCGTGACCAGCATGCCGACAATGCCGCCAATCGTCAGCACCGAACCGATCCGGTCAGGCGTCCAGCCGTGCGCCTGAAGAAAGATGCCGAGAAACGGTCCGACGCCCGCTTGCACGTCCGCCGCGAAGAAGCTCAGCGCGAGCAGCGGAACCGTCGGTTTCACCTCATGCACGGGCAGTCTCGTCACAGCGCAACCTGCACGCCAAGCTCGACGACATCCTCGCTCTTGAGGCCGTAGTACTCCGCGCTCGATGCGGAATGCGCCGACATCGCGCCGAACAGCCGCTCACGCCAGCGCGCCATCTGACCGTGCGAGCAACCGGGCACGGCTTCGTCGCGGGGCAGGAAGTACGTGGTGTGCTTCGGATCGAAGCGCCAGTCGCCGAGTTGTCCTTCGAGCGAGGCGAGCAGGCGCGGCAGATTGGGCCGTTCGGTGAAACCGTGCCGCGAGATGATTTCGTAACAACCCGTGCCGAGATCGCGCACTTCGATGCGCGTCTTTTCATCGATACGCGGCGCGGATTCCGAGCGGTTCGCGAACACGATCACCGTCCGGTGCAACACACGGTTGTGGCGCAGGTTGCTCGCCAACGCGGCGGGCGTCGAGCCGGGCATGCTGCCCGGATAGACCGCCGTGCCGGGCACACGCGCGGGCGGTTCGGGGTCGCGGCATGCGTGGTGCAGGAAGTCCGCGAGGGGTTGGGCGTGTGAAGCATGCAGCACTTCGAGCGCGCGCCCGCGATGCCAGGTGGCCATCGCGACGAACAGCACGACGCCCACCGCCACCGGAAACCAGCCGCCGTCCGGGAGCTTATGGACGTTCGCCGCGACAAGCAGCGCATCGATTGCGAGCAACGGCGCGCTGATCGTAACGATGGCCATCCACGGCCAGCGCCACAGCTTGCGCGAGAGGCTCACCATCTGCATGGAGGTGACGAACATCGTGAGACCGACCGCGATGCCGTAAGCCGACGTAAGCCGCGCCGAACTGCGGAACCCCAGCACGAGAAACAGCACGGCGGCGAACAGCACCGCGTTGACGGCGGGCACGTAGACCTGCCCATGTTGCGACGATGAGGTTTCCACCACGCGCAAACGCGGCAGGAAGCCGAGTTCGATGGCCTGGCTCGTCATCGAGAAGGCGCCGGAGATGACGGCCTGCGAAGCGATCACCGTGGCGAGCATCGCGATCAACACGGTCGGAATGAGCGCCCACGAGGGCGCGGCGAAGAAGAACGGCTGACTGGCCGCGCCGGGCTGATACAGGATCGCGGCGGCCTGCCCGAAGTAGCCGACGATGATCGCCGGAAACACGACGAACAGCCACGCGCGCCGGATCGCGCGCTTGCCGAAGTGGCCGATGTCTGCATACAGCGCCTCGGCGCCCGTCAACGCGAGGATCACCGCGCCGAGCAAGGTGAACGCAAGCAGCGGACGCATGTGCACGAGGTTCCACGCAAACGTCGGCGACAGCGCGCGCAGCACGTCGGGATGCTGCGCGATGCGATACACGCCGACCGCCGCAAGATAGACGAACCACACCGACATCACCGGTGCAAACCATTTCCCCACAGCGGCAGTGCCGCGATGCTGGAACGCGAACAGCGCGACCAGAATGAGCAGGGCGAGCGGCACGACGAACGGCTCGAAGGTTTCACTGACCTGACGCAAGCCTTCCACGGCGGACAGGACCGACACGGCGGGTGTGATCATCGAATCGCCGTAGAACATCGCGGCGCCGAACAGGCCGGCTGTCAACAACAGGCGCGGCACGTGGCGGCCCTCTCGCTCGTAGCCGGAGCGCACGAGCGCCGTCAACGCAACGATGCCGCCCTCGCCTTCATTGTCGGCGCGCATCACGTAACAGACATACTTGCCCATCACGACGATCACGACGGCCCATACGATCATCGAGAGGATGCCCAGCACCACGCGCGAGTCCGGCGTGCCCGCTTCGCTCACGGCCTGCCGCAATGCGTAGATCGGGCTCGTGCCGATATCGCCGAACACTACGCCGAGCGCGCCGGGCACGAGGACCTTCAACGACCGAGGCGACGAGTCACGGTCAGGGCGCGTGGCGGCCTGCTCTCCGGCGTGATGCCTGCGGGCATCGTTCGATGTCGATGTCATGCGGCGTGTGCGCTCCCCTTGTGCGTGCCGATCGCCTAGCAAGGCGTGTTCCCCGCATGCCGGCTTGATGACGCCGCGTAATCAAAGGTAAGCGTTGCTTACACAAACTCACGTCATTGTAGTGAGTCTTTGCGTAAAGTCGCGGGCATCGATTCGCAAGGCGCGGAATGTGCTGGACAGGCGAAACAAACCGCCTTGAGCGAATCGGCAGTTTGCAAACACGGAGAGGAAAACCACATGAAAAAAGCTCGAATCGTTGCCGCGCTCGTATGCGCGAGCCTCGGACTCACGACCGGCGCGGCCTTCGCGCAACCCGCGCCCGGCGGTCCGGATCAACATCACGACATGCATGGCGGCCCGGGTGGTCCCGGTGCTCCCGGTGGCCCCGGTGCGCATCAGGCCCGCGGTCCGCAAGGCGGCCAGGATCATGGTCCCGGCATGAACGGTCATCAGCCCGGCGGTCCCGCCGAGCACGCCAATCAGCCGCCGCCGCATTCGGAATGGCGCAAGGGCCAGCGTCTTTCGTCAGAGTATCGCGACCATGAGTACGTGGTCGACAACTGGCACGAACATGGGCTGCGTCAGCCGCCGCGCGGGTATCAGTGGGTGGGCGTCGGCGCGGACTATCTGCTGGTCGCGGTTGCATCGGGCGTGATCGCCCAGGTCATGCTCTCGCAGTAAGCCTTCTTGCATGTGTCCGCGCGGTGTGCGGACACATGCCGACCTTCTTTAACTTCGTTGTCTGCACGCGGCAGGTCATTGATTGGTCGGTTCGCCCGGATCTTCGACGCCCTTCTCGATGTTCTTCTTCTGATCGCCGCAATCCTTGCGATTCGCGCCGCTCGTGATCTCCACATCGCCCTTCACCTTGCGGTCCTCGTTGCCCGTGATCGTGCCGACGGCGGTATCGACCCAGCCCTTGACCTGTTCCTTGATGCCCTCCCGCTGATCCTTGTTCATGCTGTCCTCACGCAAACGTTGATCGTTCCTCATCGCAGCGATGGCCATGCCCCGCAGCGACGCCCGCACATTAAAAAGCCCGCCACCATGGGCGGGCAAGGATGCGCGCAACGAGAGGGACATTACGCGCCTTCAACACGGTATGCCGCAAGGCGTCACGTCATTCAGGTTCGAGGTCGGGAGGCGGCGGTGGAACGGGCCGTTCCTTCGGCGGCTTCGACTGCCGGCGCATGCGGAGCCGCAGCCTGTTCGAACACGATCCCCATTGCGATGTATTCAGTTTCCGTTGACCCGCAGGCCGGACAGATGCCATCGTTCAATGCATCGTCGGAATAGATGAGCTTGTTGCACGCAGCGCAGCGGATCAGCATTTCGACTCCCGACGATTCGAATCAAAACTACTTTGTTATACGCCATAGCGAAGCAGCTTCCAATTGTTCGATAAGCTAGCGTTCCGTTCTCTTCGGCGGCACGCGCCTTCATTTCATCTCACAAGATTCCATTCGGATTCCGAAGCCCCGGCCGCTAGTGCAGCTTCATTGAAGGCGGGAAGAACAGGTTCGTCGGGGCGTCCATGCCAGCGTACGTTGAACTTCTCCTCGATCAGCCCATCCGCCGCCTTCACTGATCCAGCCACGCTGGACAGCGTGCAACCCGACATCCTCAATGCTTCAGCAAGCGCTTCACGCGAGAAGCGTCCGCGTTGATAGGTGATGTGCAGGTCGGCTTGATTCTCTCGCGGTATGCGTACTTCGAGCGCCTTGAGAAACCACAGCACGACGATGCCAAGCACGAGTCCGGTCACGCCGAGCGCCAGTTGACCGCCGCCGAACAGCAGACCAATCACCGTCACGAACCAGAGCGTCGCCGCGGTCGTCACGCCCTTGACGAGGCCGTCCTTGCGCAGGATCGCACCCGCGCCAATGAAGCCGACGCCGGACAGAATCCCGAGCGGCAAGCGCATCAGGTCGAGCGTGGCGAACGATTCCGGCGTCTTGCCCGCCTGAAGCAGCAGCGCGTTGACCTGAAGCATGGCGAGACAGGCGGCGAGGCACACGAGCAGCGTGGTGCGCAAGCCGGCCACCTTGCCCGACTCGCCGCGATTGAAGCCGATCAGAATGCCGGCCAGCACTGCGAGCGACACGCGCATGCACACGTCGGTCCAGTGCAATGTCAATGGCATGAGCGCCATATGGCCTGTCCTCGAGTCATTGTTGGCAAACGCGCTGGACGAGGGACGCCTGGTCGCGCCGTGGATCTGACCAGCGTCCAGCAATCGTCGATCCCGTATGCACGCGGCATGCGCGCATCGCCAGCTTTCCAACCTCTTTCCATCGTCGAACAAGCCGCCGACAAACGCTCCGTCGGCATGCCGTTTGCGCTGCACGGCTTGTCTGCGCGTTCAATACGCCGCGCTTGCTTCATGACCTTCCGGAGAGCTTCCCATGACGACCACCGTCGGTGATTTTCTGATCGACCGCCTGCATGCCTGGGGCGTGCGCCGCATTTTCGGCTACCCTGGCGATGGCATCAACGGCGTGTTCGGCGCCCTCAATCGCTCGAAGGGCAAGATCGAATTCATCCAGGCGCGCCATGAGGAAATGGCCGCCTTCATGGCATCGGCGCATGCGAAGTTCACCGGCGAACTCGGCGTGTGCATCGCTACTTCAGGACCGGGCGCGGCGCATCTGATCACCGGTCTCTATGATGCGCGCCTCGATCACATGCCCGTGCTCGCGATCGCCGGGCAACAGGCGCGCGCCGCGCTCGGCGGTCACTACCAACAGGAAGTCGATCTCCCCGCGATGTTCAAGGACGTCGCCGGTGCGTTCGTGCAACAGGCGAGCGTGCCCTCGCAGATCCGGCATCTGGTGGATCGCGCGGTGCGCATCGCGCTGTCCGAGCGCAAGGTGACCGCGCTCATCCTGCCCAACGACCTTCAGGATCTCGACTACGAGCCGCCCGGCCGCAAGCACGGTACGCTGCATTCGGGCGTAGGCTATCGCGCGCCGAAGACCGTGCCCTATGACGACGATCTGAAGCAAGCAGCCGACGTCCTCAACGCCGGCAAGAAGGTGGCGATCCTCGTCGGCGCGGGCGCGCTCGACGCCACCGACGAAGTCATCGCCGTGGCGGACAAGCTCGGCGCGGGCGTCGCGAAGGCTCTGCTCGGCAAGGCCGCGCTGCCCGACGATCTGCCCTTCGTGACGGGCTCCATTGGCCTGCTTGGCACGGAGCCGAGCTACAAGATGATGATGGAGTGCGACACGCTGCTCATGATCGGCTCGGGGTTTCCGTATGCCGAGTTCCTGCCGAAGGAAGGTGCGGCGCGCGGCGTGCAGATCGACCTCAAGGCGGACATGCTGAGCATCCGCTATCCGATGGAAGTGAACCTTGTCGGCGACAGCGCCGAGACGCTGCGCGCCCTGCTTCCGCTGTTGCAGCAGAAGACCGAACGCGGCTGGCGCGAGGACATCGAAGGCTGGCTGGCCGACTGGTGGAAGACGCTGGAGAAGCGCGCCATCGAACCCGCCAAAAGCGGCGTGAATCCGCAGCGCACCGTGTGGGAGCTGTCGCCGCGCGTGCCGGCGAATGCGATCGTCACCAGCGACTCAGGCTCGGTCGCGAACTGGTATGCGCGCGACCTGAAGGTGAAGCGCGGCATGCTGTGCTCGCTGTCGGGCGGGCTCGCTTCGATGGGCGCGGCCGTGCCCTACGCGATCGCCGCGAAGTTCGCGCATCCGGAGCGGCCCGTGATCGCGCTCGTCGGCGACGGCGCGATGCAGATGAACAACATGGCCGAACTCATCACAGTGGCGAAGTACTGGAAGCAATGGAGCGATCCGCGCTGGATCTGCATGGTGCTCAACAACGAGGATCTGAACCAGGTCACGTGGGAACAGCGCGTGATGGAAGGCGATCCGAAGTTCGAGGCGTCGCAGGACATTCCTTTGGTGCCTTATCACAAGTTCGCGGAGTTGATCGGGCTGAAAGGCATCTACGTCGATGACGCCGAGCGCATGGCCGCCGTATGGGACGAAGCATTGGCCGCGGACCGTCCGGTGGTGATCGAAGTGAAGGCCGACCCGAATGTGCCGCCGCTGCCGCCGCACATCACGGTGCAGCAGGCGAAGGCTTTCGCGACCACACTGATGAAGGGCGACCCGAGCCAGGCCAACGTGATCGTCGATACGGCGAAGCAGGTGCTCGGCGCCGTGTTGCCGGGGCATAAGGGCAAGTGATCCATGCATCTGTCCAAGCGTGAGGCGCCGATCGAGACCATTCGGGCGCGCGCCTACACCATTCCCACCGACAAGCCCGAAGCCGACGGCACCTTCACCTGGGACGCGACGACGTTGATCGTCGTGGAGATCGTGGCGGCGGGCAAGACGGGCCTCGGCTATACCTACAGCGATGCGAGCGTCGTGAAGATGATCGAAGCCACGCTCGCGCCTGCGCTGCGGGGCGAGGACGCATGGCACATCGACGCCCTGTGGCAGCGCCTGCAACAGCGCGTGCGCAACATCGGTCGCTCGGGCGCCGCAGCAACCGCGATTTCCGCACTGGATTGCGCGCTGTGGGACGTCAAGGCCCGCCTGCTCGACATGCCGCTTGCGCGTCTGCTCGGCATGGTGCGCACACGGGTGCCGCTATATGGCAGCGGCGGCTTCACCACCTATAGCGACGACGAGATGCGCGAGCAACTCACGCGCTGGGTGCATGAGGACGGGTGCCGCTGGGTCAAGATCAAGATCGGCAGCGAGCCTGCGCGCGATCCGCATCGCGTGGCGGTGGCGCGTGAGGCCATCGGCGCGCCGGTGGGCCTGTTCGTCGATGCAAACGGCGCGCTGACGCGCAAGCAGGCGCTGCATTCCGCGCAGATCTTCGCGGAGCAGGCGGTCGAATGGTTCGAGGAGCCAGTGTCTTCGGACGATATCGCCGGGCTTGCCTCGCTGCGCAGCGTGCTGCCCGCGCGCATGGAACTGGCGGCGGGCGAATACGGCTACACGTTGGACGACTTCCGCGTGCTGCTCGACAACGCGGCGGTGGATGTCCTGCAGGCCGACGTGACGCGCTGCGGCGGCGTCACCGGTTTCCTGCGCGCGGCCACGCTGTGCGATGCGTTTCATCTCCCGCTCTCGGCGCACTGCGCACCCGCGATGCATCTGCACGTCGCCTGCGCCGCACCGCGTCTGCGGCATCAGGAATGGTTCCACGACCACGTGCGCATCGAGCAAATGTTGTTCGACGGCGCACCCCGCGCGCTGGACGGCGCCATCACGCCGGACCTGTCGCGGCCCGGTTGCGGGCTCGAATTCAAATATACGGATGCACACCGGTACGCGGTGTGAAGCACACGGGGCACGGCATGAAGCAATTCACGGCAGGCAATCTGGCAGTGGCGGCCGGACTCGCTGCGGCGGGCGCCGCGTTCATCGGCATGAGGTCGAACCGGCGCGCGGCGCCTGTGCAGACACATATCGACACGGCGCGCAGTTTCAATCGCAGTTCAGCGCTGCTCGCGCTCTCCGTGCTTGCGGACAGCGCGATGGAACATTACCGCGGCTCCTATGACAACCCGGCGATGGTCACGCCGCTCGTGGTCTCCGCGCTGTCGTTGCTCGCAGGTGTGCATGGCGGACGCGATCACGAGCCGCAGCGGCATCCGGTGCGCGATTCGGTGTATCTGGGCGCAGCGCTCGCGGGCGTCGCGGGCACCGGCTTCCATCTGTACAACATCACGAAGCGTCCCGGCCAGTGGAGCTGGCATAACCTCTTCTATGCCGCGCCCATCGGCGCGCCGATGGCGCTGCTGCTGTCGGGCGCTCTCGGCGCGGTCGCGGAGCGCCTGCGCGACCAACCGCAACACGAGCCGCGACTCTTCGGCCTGCCCGCCGGGCAGGCGCTGGCGCTGCTGACGAGTGCGGGACTGATCGGCACAGTGGGCGAAGTTGCGTTGCTGCATTTTCGCGGCGCGTTCCAGAACCCCGCCATGTATGCACCCGTCACCATTCCGCCGCTTGCCGCCGCGCTGCTGCTGCACACCGCGCTCGCCGCGCCGCGACCGCGCTGGTTCACCCGGCTCTGGCTGCGCATGACGGCGGCGCTCGGTGTTATCGGCGTGGGCTTCCATGCGCGCGGTATCGCCCGCAATCAGGGCGGCTGGCGCAACTGGAGCCAGAACCTGTTCAACGGTCCACCGTTGCCCGCGCCGCCGGGCTTTTCCGCGCTCGCGCTCGCGGGCCTTGCCGCGCAGCGTTTGCGGGAGACCGAGCGATGAACCTGCCCCGTTATCCCGGTTATGACGTGACGGACAAGCGTGAAACGCCGTCATGGGACGAGGTCACGCGCGGTGTGATCGGCGAACGGCTCGCAACGCCGGCGGGGCCGCGCTTCCTCGATGCAGTCGAATGGCGCGCGCTGACAGCGCTGTGCGCGTGCATCGTGCCGCAGGATCATGAACGCGAACCCGCGCCGCTGCCCGCGCTGATCGATGCGAAGCTCGTCAGGGACGCCGGCGATGGCTATCGCGACGCCCGTCTGCCGATGCTGCGCGACGCGTGGCGCATCGGTCTCGCCGCGCTCGACGCGGAAAGCCGCGCGCGCCATGAACTGCCGTTCGCGAGCATCGACGCAGCCTGGCAGCGGGCGCTGCTGCTCGACATGCAGCACGGCACCCTGCACAGCGACGCGTGGCGCGGCATGCCGCCCGCCCTGTTCTTCGCGATGCGCGTGCTGCACGACATCTGCGGCGCGTACTACTCGCATCCGCGGGCATGGAGCGAGATCGGCTTCGGTGGCCCGGCGAATCCACGCGGCTATGTGCGCATGGTGTTCGACCGCCGCGATCCTTGGGAAGCCGTCGAAGCGAAGCCCGGCACGGAAGCGCGTGCGCTGAAGGAGAATCGCCGTGTCCGATGATCCGCAACAGGTCCCGCGCGGCAAGCATGGCCGCGCGCCCGATGTCTTCCATCAAGGCGCATGGCTGCCGATGCGCGAATACGATGAAAGCGAGGAAGTGGACTTCGCGATTGTCGGGACGGGCGCAGGCGGCGGCACGCTGGCCTGCCGTCTCGCCGAGAAAGGTTTCAGTGTGGTGGCCTTCGACGCGGGCGCGTGGTGGCGTCCGCTCGAAGAGTTCGCCTCGGACGAGACGCATCAGTCGAAGCTCTTCTGGACCGACGAGCGCATCTGCGACGGCGACGATCCGCTTCGCCTCGGCAACAACAACAGCGGCCGCGCGGTGGGCGGCAGCACCGTGCACTTCGCGATGGTGTCGCTGCGCTTCCGGCCGGAGTGGTTCAAGGCGCGGTCGCTGCTCGGCTATGGCGCGGACTGGCCGCTCGACTGGCGGGAAATGTGGCGCTATTACGCGGAGGTCGAGCAGGCGCTGAAGATCGCGGGCCCGGTGACGTATCCGTGGGGGCCGAAGCGGCCGCGCTATCCGTATCGACCGCACGAACTGAATGCGGCCGCGCTCGTGCTCGCGCGAGGCTGTGAGGCGCTCGGCATGGACTGGACGCCCACCCCGCTCGCCACGCTCTCCGCGCCGCGCGGCGATGCCCATCCGTGCGTGTATCGCGGCTTCTGCGTGTCGGGCTGCGCAACCAACGCGAAGCAGAGCGCGCTCGTCACGTGGATACCGCGCGCCGTGCAGGCGGGCGCCGAGATCCGCGATCTTGCGATGGTCGGCCGCATCGTCATGGGCGACGATGGCCGCGCCCGGGGCGTCGAGTATTTTCGCGAGGGTCGCTGGCGGTTTCAGAGGGCACGCAACGTCGTGGTCGCAGGCTATGCGATCGAAACGCCGCGCCTGTTGCTGATGTCCGCCACCGACCGTCATCCCGACGGCCTTGCCAACAGTTCGGGCCTCGTCGGCAAGAACCTGATGGTGCAATTGAACCAGGCCGCGTGGGGCACGATGGAAGAGGAAGTGCGCTGGTACAAGGGCCCGCCTTCGCTCTCGATGACGGAGCACTGGAATTACGAAGACAAGGGTAAGGACTTCTTCGGCGGCTATTGCTACATGAGCCAGGGGCCGCTGCCGGTGGCATGGGCCTCGGTGCAGAACGGGCGCGGGCTGTGGGGCCAGGCGCTGGTCGACGAAATGCGCAAGTACAACCATCAGGCGGGGCTGAAGATCGTCGGCGAAACGATGCCGCAGGAGCGCAACCGCGTGACGCTCGCCGACCAACGCGACCAGTACGGCCTGCCGGTTGCGCGCGTCACGTATTCGCTCTGCGACAACGACAGGCGGATGGTCGCGCATGCGCTCGGCACCATGAGCACCGCGCTCGAAGCCGCGGGCGCACGCGAGGTCTGGCGACAGGATGACGATACCTGTCATCTGAACGGCACCGCGCGCATGGGCGATGATCCCGCGACGAGCGTCGTCGATGCCGACTGCCGCAGCTGGGATATAAAAAACCTGTGGATCTGCGACGGCTCGGTGTTTCCGACCGTCGGCGGCGTGAATCCGTCCCTGACGATTCAGGCCGTCGCGCTGCGCACGGCGGATCGCATCGAGGCGCTGGCGGCGCGCGG
The DNA here is from genome assembly GCF_031450975.1 of Caballeronia sp. LZ065. Lineage (NCBI taxonomy): Bacteria > Pseudomonadati > Pseudomonadota > Betaproteobacteria > Burkholderiales > Burkholderiaceae > Caballeronia > Caballeronia sp. LZ065. The sequence continues at coordinate 134,035 of NZ_JARUXV010000002.1, read as the reverse complement.
GGACCTTTGATCGAAGGGAGAGCACGCGATGAACACGCTCGACATCGACTGTCTGCGTCCCACGCAAATGACGCATGGCGAACGCCAGATCAGACACAAAGCCGAGGCTTACCGGGCGCTGCATGCGCGCGACCTGAAGATGGCGATTGCAGAGAAGCCCATCGCCATCGTGCTGGGTCCTGATGAAGCGCCGTATGTGATCGACCATCATCATGTCGCGGGCGCGCTGCTGGGCATCGGTGTAACGCGCGTGCCGTTCGTGCTGCTCCGTGATTTCTCGTCCCTTTCATCTGCCGAGTTCTGGCTGACGCTCGAAAACCGCTCATGGACTTATCCCTACGATCCCGCGCGCCGCCGCGTCGCGTTTGAGGACATGCCGCACCGGTTGACCGATGCGCAGAACGACGAATTCCGCAGCCTCGCCGCCTTCGTGCGTGACGCGGGCGGCTATGACGAGACCGATGTCCCGCTCGCGGAATTTCGCTGGGCGGACTTCTTCCACGCGCGTCTGCCCTTCCCCGCGAGCGACGCGGAGTTCGACGCCCTGCTCCAACCGGCGCTTGCATTGGCCCGCAGCCCGAAGGCCGCGGGCCTGCCGGGCTTCATAGGGGATGCGCGGCGATGAAGTTCTTGAACGCCGCATACTCCGGCTTCTGCGTCGTGCCGTCGTTCAGCATGACGCCGTAGGGGCCCTGACCGGTCGGCGGGTCGTCATAAAGCTCGTACATCTGCAACGACTCGATATCGTATTGCGGCGCGATGGAAAGCAGCGTGCCGAGCATGTCACTGGACAGGAACGTCGCGGCCTGATCCGGCGTGCCGGGAAAGTCCGGACGGATGCCGACTTCGTTGATCCAGATCGGCTTGCCGAACGACTTGAGCGTGCCGATCACGTCATAGCAACCGGAGCCGCCGCACGCATGGCGCATGTCGCCCTGTTCCGAATACCAGTGCCACGCGGTGATGTCCCACGTCACGACGGGATGTCCGCCGGTGCCGTCCGGCTGCGTGCCGCTGGCGAGCATCTGGTCGAAGCCATAGTGCATCCAGGTATTGCCGCCGATGATGATCTTCCCCGCCGGATCCACCGACTTGATGCCGGCAATCATCCCGCGAATGATGCCGCGCGCGATCTGGAAGCACGCGTTGTCGTAGTCGGTGCTGTGCACGCCGTCCACCCAGCCGACGAGACATTGCGGCGCCAGTTCGTTCGTCACTTCGTAGTACGCGTACTTCTGCACCCCGACAATCTGCTGCGCCAGCGTGTACGACTTCTGATAGGCGGTGTCTTCGTCGGTGAAGTCCTTCACCACTTGCAGCAGCACCGGATAGACGGTCACGCCGGAGGGCAGCATCATCTGCGCGACGCTCGCGAGCTTCACCGCATCGGCCTGGCTTGAAACATCGTTGCGATACATCGAGACGTTGAGATCCTTCAACTGCGCAAGCTGCTGTTGCGGGCTGGAAATGGCGTAGGCGTCGGCAGCGTTCACGTGGCCGTTCATGCCGTAGAAGATGCTGCCGGCCGGTGCGATCACGGCTGCGGGGGCGCTGGCGGTCGTGCTGGCCGCATCGCTGGCGGCGGTGGGCGAAGACGCGGGTGTAGCTGAAGATGCAGGCGTGGCGGACGAAGCCGGCGTGGCAGAGGCCGTCTGATTACCGTCGTTGCTTCCGCCACCGCCACCGCATGCGCTCAGCGCTACGGTGACGGCGGTCACGCATGCAACCGATAACGATGGAATGCGACGAGTTCGTTTTGGAATCAGAAGAGCCGTGAACTGGAAAGCGGTAGAAAGCAGAAGTGTCATGCGCATGAGTGAAGGCGGAAACCTCTTGAGGGCGGTGTATGAAAGCGCCTGACGGACGCCTATTCGACTGAAGAAAGGACACTCGCGGTCCGTCGCATGGGAGCCTCATACATCAGAGAAGTTCAACTAATCCCGTGTAGAAAAGGCACCGCGCGGTGGTAAGCGAATCGTTGGGATCACGGATTGCTGAAGGTGGACAAACACCAGACTCAACGTCATTGAGTTCACCACATTCACTTTTGCCGGGAGACGGCTGCGAATGCCTGCCACGCACCACACGACCCATCGTGCCGGGCGGCTCATTCGCAACACTCGCGCCGCGTCAGCAGGGCTCCTTATGCTCGCCTGCCAGGCAAACGCCCACGCCGATGCACCGCTGAACTACTTCCTGCACGCCGATGGCCCCGCCGCCGCACCCACCATGCGACTCGGCTGGGCGCTTGGCGCGTTGACCGTCGTCGTCGCGGTGATCGTCAGCGTGCTGCTGATCGGCGGCATCTTGCGCAAGCGTCCGCCGCCCACCGAACACGACGCCCGCCACGTGCAGGGAGAAGGCGGCGGGCTGCACTGGGTGTGGATCGGCACGGCGATATCCTCGGTCGCCCTGTTCGCCGCGCTCGCCTATGTGCTGGTCACGCTGGAATCGGTGGCATCGCCGCACCAACCGCCCGCGCTGACGCTCTCCGTGACTGCCTATGACTGGTGGTGGAAGATCGACTATGCCGGCGACCCGGCAGTGACCACGGCCAACGAAATTCATATCCCTGTCGGCGAGCCGGTGAAGATCGAACTGCGCAGCGCGGACGTCATCCACGCGTTCTGGGTGCCGCGTCTCGCGGGCAAGACCCAGACGATCCCGGGCGTCGTCAACGAGCAATGGATCCAGGCCGACAAGCCGGGGATCTATCGCGGGCAATGTTCGCAATTCTGCGGGGCACAGCATGCGCACATGGCGTTCGAGGTGATCGCCGAGCCGCGCGCGCAATTCGATGCCTGGTACGCGCAGCAGGCTCTGCCGCACGACGCGTCCACCCACCTGAGCGCCGGAGCCAGGCTGTTCGACGACAAATGCGCGGGCTGCCACGCCATACGCGGTTCCGATGCGAACGGCAAGCAGGCGCCCGATCTCACGCACTTGAATTCCCGCAGGCTGATCGCAGCGGGCCTGCTGCCGAACACGGCAGAGAACCAGCTCGACTGGATCCAGCATGCGCAGCGCATCAAGCCGGATTCGCTGATGCCCTCGATTGCGCTCAGCCCGGCGGACGCCGCCGCGCTGTCCGCCTACCTTCGCACACTGCAATGACCGAAGCCGCCACCTCTCCTCCGCCGTTGCGGCGCTCGCTCAAGACAGGCCGCATCGAACCCGGCAGCGCCGACGAACGCGCCCTGCGCGCACTGTGGGAGACGCCGCCTGGCTGGCGCGGCTTCTTCTCGACGGTCGATCACAAGAGCATCGGCCTGCGCTATCTCGTCACGGCATTCGCGTTCCTGCTGGCGGGCGGCGTGGAGGCGCTCGTGATGCGCGTGCAGCTCGCGCGGCCCGACGCGACACTGCTCACGCCCGAGCAATACAACCAGCTCTTCACGATGCACGGCGTCACGATGATCTTTCTCTACGCGCTGCCCGTGCTGTCCGGCTTCTCCAACTATCTGTGGCCGCTGATCCTCGGCGCGCGCGACATGGCGTTCCCGCGTCTCAACGCGCTGTCCTACTGGATCTTCCTGTTCGCCGGACTGTTTCTCTACGCGAGCTTCCCGTTCGGCGAAGCGCCCAATGCGGGCTGGTTCAACTATGCACCGCTCGCGGGACTCACCTACAACACCGGTCCCAACATCGATGTCTATGCGCTCGGCATGGTCCTGCTCGGCATCTCGACCACAGTCGGCTCGATGAACTTCATCGTCACGTTCATGCGCATGCGTGCGCCGGGCATGTCCATCGACCGCGTGCCGGTGCTCGTTTGGGGCACGCTCACCGCGTCGGGCGGCAATCTGCTTGCCGTGCCATCGGTGAGTCTCGCGTTTTTCCTGCTGTGGCTGGACCGGCGCATCGGCACGCATTTCTTCGACGTGATGAACGGCGGCCGCGCGCTGCTCTGGCAGCATCTGTTCTGGATCTTCGCGCACCCGTGGGTCTACGCGGTCGTGCTGCCCGCCATGGGCATCGTCTCCGATGCACTGCCCGTGTTCTGCCGTCGTCCGCTGGTGGGATATCTGCCCGTCGCGCTCTCGACGGTGGCCACCATGGTCGTCGGCTTCGTCGTCTGGATCCACCACATGTTCGCGACCGGCATTCCGGCGCTCGCGCTGTCGTTCTTCGGTGCGGCCAGCATGGTGATCGCGATTCCGAGCGCGGTCGCCACTTTCGCGTGGATCGCAACCATCTGGACCGGCAGGCCGGTGTTTCGCGTACCGTTCCTGTACTTCGCGGGCTTCGTGTTCCTGTTCGTGATCGGCGGACTGTCGGGCGTGCTCACCGCCGCCGTGCCGCTCGACTGGCAACTCACCGACACGTATTTCGTCGTCGCGCACCTGCATTACGTGTTGCTGGGCATCAACGTGTTTCCGGTCATCGGCGGCATCTACTTCTGGTTTCCGAAGTTCACCGGACGCATGATGAGCGAACGCATCGGACGCATCGGCTTCTGGATCTTGTTCGTGGGCTTCAACGTCGCGTTCTTTCCGATGCACATCGCCGGTCTGCTCGGCATGCCGCGCCGCATCTACACGTATGCGCCCGACATGGGCTGGAACACCGTCAACATGATCACGTCGATCGGCGCATTCGTGTTCGCGGCCGGCGTGCTCGTGTTCATGTGGGACTTGCTCTACAGCCTGCGACGCGGGCCGGTTGCCGGAGACAACCCCTGGGATGCACCGACGCTCGAATGGGCCACCTCGTCGCCGCCGCCGCCGTATAACTTCGCCGTCGCGCCGCGCGTGGCGAGCCGTCATCCGCTATGGGAAGCGCGCATTTCAGGCCGCGCGCAATCGCAGCTTGCACACGGCTATGTGCTGAATCAGGGGCGCGAGGCGCTGGGCACCACTGTGCTCGATGGCGACCCCGACGTCATCCTCAAGATGCCCGAAGACTCATATGCGCCGTTCTGGCTGGGCGTCGCCTCGCTGCTGTTCTTCGCGGGGCTCGCTTTACAGGCGTGGTGGTTCGCGGGCCTCGCGCTGTTCGGATGCGGCGCGGCGATCGTCGCATGGCTGTGGCCGCAACGCGAACTTGGTCAGCGCGACGATGCGCCTCACGCGGAGGCCGCATCATGAGCGAACTCGCGGAAGCCTTGCCGGAACGCGCGAACCTGCCCGTCGGCAGTCCGGGGCAGCGCTCGGGCGGCTGGTGGGGATGTCTCACGCTGGTTGCGACCGAAGCCGCGTTGTTTGGCTATCTGATCTTCTCGTATCTCTATCTCGCCTCTCAGACCACGGAACGCTGGCCGCCCGAAGGCATGCCGAAACTCGGGCTCGGCATCGTGAATACCGGCATTCTTGTGACCAGCAGCGTGTTCGTCTGGGCCAGCGAGCGCTTCGTGCGCCGTGGCCGGCGCGGCATGGGCGTGCTGATGCTCGTCATCGCGATTGCGCTGGGCGCGGCGTTCGTCGCGATCCAGATGAAGGAATGGGCCGATCATCCCTACGGTCTGACGACGCACCTGTACGGCTCGCTGTATTTCACGATCACCGGCTTTCACATGATGCACGTGCTGGTGGGGCTGATCGTCCTCGCCTTCCTGCTGCTGTGGACCGCGCTCGGTTACTTCGACCGGGCGAGATCGGCGGCACTCAGTATCGGCGGGCTGTATTGGCATTTCGTCGATGTCGTGTGGCTCTTCATCTTCGCGACGCTCTATCTGTCGCCCTATGTGCTGGCGCGATGACATCCGGTCAACACCCCGCGCGCCCCGGTGGCCTCTCGCTGACGCTCGGCCTGCTGCTCGCGCCGTTCGCGTGGATGACGCAGACGACACTCGGCCAGACCCTGTCCGCGTGGGGCTGCTTTCCTCATCAACGGCCCGTGCATGCGCCCGCGCTGCCGTGGCTCGAACAAGGACTCGCGATGACCGCGCTGGGGGCGATGGTGATCGGCGGCGCGGGCGCCGTCATCGCGTGGCGCAACTGGCGGCGCACGGGGCAGCTTGCATCAGAGCTCAAACAGCAGGGCTCGATCGACCGGCATGCCGCGCGCGATGCCTTCGTTGCGCGTGCAGGCGCGCTGGCGAGTGCGCTGTTCGTGTTCGCGCTGATCGCCACCGATCTCGCGTGGCTGCTCGTCTCGCCCTGCGGAGGACGGTGAACTCATGATCCGTCGCCTTCTATCCGTTTGCCTGGCGTTGTTCGCGTGCGCCCCGTGGGTCCATGCGCGGACGCCGGACACGTCGCCGGGACTCGTCGCACGCGGCGACTATCTCGCCCGTGCCGCCGACTGCGCCGGCTGCCACACCGCCGCCCCGGTGCCGGGCAAGCCTCCACCGCATCCGTTCGCGGGCGGGCTGCCGATGGGCTCGCCCTTCGGCACCATCTGGTCCAGCAACATCACGCCCGATCCTGCGCATGGGATCGGGCGCTATAGCTATGAGGATTTCGCGCGCGCGTTGCGCAAAGGCGTGGCGCCGGGCGGCAAGCATCTTTACCCGGCGATGCCCTATCCATCGTTCTCGAAGATCAGCGACGACGACTTGCATGCGCTCTATGCCTACTTCATGCACGGCGTCGAGCCGGTGGCGCAGGCCGCGCCCGAAACGAAACTGCCGTTCCCGTTCAATCAGCGCTGGGCCCTGACCTTCTGGAATTTCGCCTTCGCGCCGGGCAAACCTTTCGTTGCCGATACGAAGCGCGACGTGCAATGGAACCGGGGCGCATATCTGGTGCAATCGCTCGGCCATTGCGGCGCGTGTCATACACCGCGTGGCCCAGCCTATGACGAACTCGGCTACACGGACGGGTCGCCGGCCTATCTCACAGGCGGCACCAACGATCACTGGCATGCGCCGAACCTGACCGGCCTGCAAGGCGCGGGACTGGGCCGCATCTCGGCGGCGGACCTCGCCGCCTTTCTCAAGACGGGCCATGGCGCGGGACTGGCCACCTTCGGCGCCATGGTGCAGGTTGTCGAGGACAGCACGCAGTATCTCGACAATCAGGATCTCGAAGCCATCGCCTCTTATTTGAAGAGCCTGCCTGCTCACGGCGAAGGGGGCACTTACGATGACCATTCGCGCGAAGCACGGCAGAGCGTCGCAGCGCTGCACACCGGCGAGCAGGAGCGGCCCGGCGCGGGACTCTATCAAGGTACCTGCGCGCGCTGCCATCAGGCCGACGGCATGGGCGTTCCGCTCAAGTATCCCCGTCTGGCCGGCAATCCGGCGGTGCTGTCGCAGAAGCCGGATTCACTCGTGCGGCTCGTGTTGCAGGGCGGACGCGCGCCGTCCACGGTACATGGCCCGGAACCGAAGAAGATGCCCTCGTTCGCTGACCAGCTCACCGACACGGAGATAGCCCGCGTGCTGACCTTCGTGCGCTCGACGTGGGGCAATAACGCGCCGCCGGTCACGACGCGCGATGTCAGGACGATGCGCGAAGCGGTGGGCGGCGGCTCGACACACTGAGCCGCGCGCCAAGGCACACCCAATGCGTTTGGTGAATGACCTGAACGACCGACACTCGATGATGCAGAAGCCTCCCCGACGCCTGCTCGTGATCTCCCCGCATCTCGACGACGCCGTTTTCAGTTGCGGCGCCCTGCTCGCTGCGGGAACCGATGCGTTGGTATGCACGGTGTTCGCCGGAACGCCCGAGATGCCGATGGTGACCGGCTGGGACACGGCGTGCGGTTTCAGCGATGCTCACCAGGCAATGGAAGCGCGTCGCGCCGAAGATATTGCTGCGCTGGAGATACTCGGCGCACGCGCCAGGCATCTCTCATTCCTCGATTCGCAATACGCGGATGACGAAGCGCAAAAGCGGCAAGCCATCGCCTCGTGCGCGGGGGCCGGGGGCGGACAATCAGTTGCACGCCAATGATGACCATGAACTCCAGCGAGTAGCTGCTGACCATCACCGCCACGACGGTACCGATCTCGATCAGCACCGGCACGATGGTGAACAGCGACGTGCCGAGCAGGAATCCCACGCCGTCCGCGCCTTTCTGGACATCGCGCACCACAGCGCCGGTTTCGCGCCTGGCGTGGAAGCGCGCGCCGAGCGCATGCAGATGCGCGAACGTTCGCTCCGTGAACGACGCGACGGTGCGTTGCGTGACAATGCTGAAGACCACATCGCGCGCTTCGTTGAGCACATCGCCGAGATAGCGCAGCAGCACGTAGGCGAGGATCAGGAAGACGGGAAAGATGACGCTCGATGCCGGGTGACTGAACTCGTCGATGACCCGCTTGAGCAGCAGCGGCACGGACACCACGGCAAGCCGCGCGCCGATCATCAGCACCAGTGCGGCCGCCGTCTGATAACGCCATGCCCATACGGCGTGCCACAGATCGCGGACGATGCGTCCGCGAACGCGCGTGCGTTCCCGGTCTTGCGCGGCCGGGATCACTCCTTCCAGTCCTTGCGATCGGCCGTTCCTGGACCGGATGCACCACGGTGCTGCTTCTTCACGCGTTGCTCTTCGGTTCGCTTGAGCGTGGCGGGATCGGTGCCGGACTGGCCCGCCGCACCTGCGCCGCCCGCGATGCCCGCGGACTTGCCGGCGCCATCGTCGCCGGGCGATTTATTGCCGGGCGGCGCGCCGTTTTGCTGGGCCGACGCGGCAGTCACGCATGCGCCTGTCAATACAACAATGAGCGCGGATTGCAGAACTCGCTTCATCGGCGTCCTCCCTGTTTGGCGACGAACGCGTATTCATCAGCAACGCGTGCGCCAGATGCAGAACAGCGCCTGAAAAGCCCGCTTTATTCATAGGAAGCGGGAGCGGCATATGCTTCCAAACAGATATACGCCTTTCATGGAGATGATCATGTATTCCCTAGGCGCGTATTTCCTCGAAATATTCCCTGAGTCGATTCCGGGGGACGGATGGACGGGCGTCGCGCGATTTTCGCGTCAAAGCGACTACAAGCGCCACGCTGAAGTCACCACGGTCACTTTCCATAGCCATATCTTCCAGCCGAGCCGACGCATGGTCGAGGGCGCCATCGCGGAATGGGCGCGCGAGTTCGTCACGTCGAGCAGCGACGTGCTCGAATCGTCCTTGCGGCTGGCGGGCAGAGCCTGATCGGACCCTGCGCGGCGCGGTGTAACATTGGCGATGGCGCGCTCGTGATCGACGCGCCGACGATCGACCTTATCGGATCGAGGCCCGCCATGAGTCATGAGCGCGTACTGAACGAACTCAACCGAATCAATCAGTTCATTCTCGAGGGCGAGATGCGCATCGAGGCGCAGCGGCAGCGCATCGACTGGATCAAGGACGTCGGAGGCGATGCCGGGGATTCCGAAAGGCTCCTGCTTAACCTTATCTCCAGCTCCAGTGCGCTGGCTCGACTTCGCATAACCGTCCTGAACGAGCTTCAATCTCCGGAAGACTGAACCGCCTGGTTCCCGGTCACGCATCCGAAGCACGCTCGCGTGCTGTCGGCGCGGTCGCCCATACCCTCTTTTGCGGCTGTTCCACGCACGCTGGAACACCCAATGCTGTTTGATGTCACCACCGCGCAAGCGAAGTGTTCATCGAACCTCAACATTGGAGCCGTGAATGAAAGCCCTCGTCTATGAAGGACCGCGACAGGTCGTCGTCAAGGACATGCCTGACGCACGCATCGAACAGCCCAATGACGTGATCGTCAAGATCACCACCACCAACATCTGCGGTTCCGATCTGCATATGTACGAAGGCCGGACGAACATGGAAACCGGCCGCATTCTCGGTCATGAAAATCTCGGCGTGATCGTCGAAGCCGGTCCGGGCGTCACACGCGTGAAGGTGGGCGACCGGGTGTGCCTGCCGTTCAACATCGGCTGCGGCTTCTGCAAGAACTGCGAGAAGGGCCTTACCGGTTTTTGCCTCACGGCCAATCCCGGCATGGCTGGCGCGGCTTATGGCTTCGCCGGCATGGGCCCGTATAGCGGCGGTCAGGCCGAATACCTGCGCGTGCCGTTCGCGGACTTCAATTGCCTGCTGCTGCCGCCCGATGCTGTCGAGAAGGAGAACGACTACGTCATGCTCTCCGACATCCTCCCGACCGGCTATCACGCGACCGTGCTCGCGGGCGTCGAAGCAGGCGACAGCGTCGTCATCTACGGCGCGGGGCCGGTGGGGCTGATGGCGGCGATGTCGGCGAATCTCAAGGGCGCGTCGAAGGTGATGGTGGTCGATTCGCATCCGGACCGCCTGAAACTCGCGGAGCGTCTCGGCGCCATTCCGATCGACGACAGCGACGGCGGCGGCGTGGACCGCGTGCTCGAACTCACCGGCGGCGAAGGGGCCGATCGCGGTTGCGAGTGCGTCGGTTATCAATGCACCTGTCAAGGTCATGAAGTGCCGAATCTCACGATGAACAACCTCGTGAAGTCGGTGCGCGCGACGGGCAGCATCGGCGTGGTGGGCGTGTTCGTCGCGGAAGACCCGGGTTCGCCCGACGCGTTGATGAAGAAGGGCCAGCTCGCGTTCGACTTCGGTTCGTTCTGGATGAAGGGTCAGTGCATGGCGACGGGTCAGGCCAACGTCAAGGCATACAACCGCAAGCTGCGCGACCTGATCGAAGCAGACAAGCTGAAGCCGTCGCAGATCATTTCGCATGAACTGCCGCTCGAACAGGCGCCCGAAGGCTATCGCAACTTCGACGAACGCCGTGAGGGCTGGACCAAGGTCGTTCTGAAGACCGCCGCCTGATTCTTCCGACCACGCAACCTGCACAAGGAAACCGACATGACCGACAAGGACTATCCGCGTCCGCCGATGCCTCAACAGCAGCAGGAGAACCGTCCCGGGCACACCGGTCCGATGAACCCGCAGCCGGATCATGGCGAAGCCAGCTATACGGGCAGCGGCCGGCTCGCCGGGAAGATCGCGCTGATCACCGGCGCGGACAGCGGCATCGGCCGCGCGGTGGCGATCGCGTATGCGCGTGAAGGCGCGGACGTCGCCATCGCGTATCTGAACGAACATGCGGACGCCGAGGAGACCGCGCGCCTCGTCAAGGATGCAGGCCGGCGCACGCTGCTGCTGCCTGGCGACATCACGGACCGCGAGCATTGCAGACAACTCGTTGCCAAGACGGCAGAGACGTTCGGCCGTATCGACGTGCTGGTGAACAATGCGGCGTATCAGGCTACCTACGACAAGCTGGAAGACATCAGCGACGACGAATGGGACAAGACCTATTCGACCAACATCGGCGCGATGTTCCGCATCACGAAGGCGGCGCTCGCGCACATGAAGCCGGGCAGCGCCATCGTCAACACCACGTCGATCAACGCCGATTCGCCCAATCCCGGGCTGATCGCCTACGCGAGCACCAAGGGCGCGATCCAGAACTTCACGGGCGGCCTCGCGCAATTGCTGGCGGAGCGCGGCATTCGCGCCAACTGCGTGGCGCCGGGGCCAATCTGGACACCCTTGATCCCTTCGACCATGCCGCCATCGAGCGTCGAGAACTTCGGCAAGCAGACGCCGATGAAGCGCCCGGGCCAGCCCGCTGAACTCGCCGCTGCCTACGTCATGCTCGCCGAGGACGATGCAAGCTATATCTCGGGCGCGACCATCGCGGTGACGGGCGGCAAGCCGATCATCTGATAGCGGCACCGCGATTGCTTTTAAAAGGATGTGACACGCTCCGCGCACTGGCGCGGGGCCTGCGACTTGAAGGAGCGAGCGTGAGCGCTCGGCACACCATGCAATCCGACGTCTTGAAGATGGCCCAGGAATCAGGAATGACGATTCTGCTCGAAGGCAGGATCGGGCATCAGGAATATACGAGCGTCAGCGGTTCGGCGGAAGCGCTGCAACGCTTCGCACACGACGTGCGAGCCTCATTGCAGGGACGCCCGCACCGGCAAGGAAGACGGGCGCGCGCCGCACGGCCGCTCAGCATGAATTCACTGGTGACCGCGCGCATGCGCGAGCGCATCGCGGCCGGGCAATACAGCGGCGCGACGGCAAGGCGGCGTTGCGCGTTCAGGCGGCGCGCGGCAAGCATTCGATGCATGGCGCATCACGCTCGCTGAGCGTTCTCACTCGCGCGGTGCGGGCAAAGAAGAGATCGTATGCACTGCCGCACGCAAGAGTTCCGCCAGCCCTTCCGCTTCATCGATACGCGCTTGTTCAATTGCGATCTGATCCTTTTCGCCGGCGCGCTCGGCCCATTGCTGCCGTTCGCGGGCAAAGATGACGCGCTCGTGAACCGCCCGAATCGCCGACCAGACGGCCTCCTCCGAACGCGATTCAATGCCTTCGGCCAGCGACAGGCCCGTGAACGCATGCCCCGTATGGCAACGGTAGCGCAACGGGCGATCGTGGCGAACGCGCCACAGCGCCCCGCCACAGTCCGGACACGTCAGCGCGGAGCGTTCGCCCACTTCATCGAGTGCATCGAGGTCGGCCAGACCGCTGGACGCAATGACCGCCTCTTTCTCATACACCGGTTTGTTGGCCTGCACGTTCGCCGGCGCCTCGCCCGACGGCTCGCCTTTCATGGCCGACTGGATGCACTTCGCCAGATCCCGCTCCGTGCACAGCCTGTCCGCGCCGGTGGCTTCGAGCGCGGCCTGCGGCATGCCGGTTGCCTCGCAATCGTCGGGATCCTGTACGATGGCGAAGCCGCGTTGTGCACGGATGTTCGCGAGTCCCACCGCGCCGTCGTCGAGGTCGCCGCTCATCACCACGCCGATCACACGAGCACCGTATTCGATCGCGGCGCTGCGGAACAAGGGATCGACGGCAGGCCGCGCAAAATTTTCCTTGGCGCTGTCATTGAGCCACATGCGACCTTTCGACAAAACAAGATGCCGATCCGGCGGCGCGATGCAAACCGTGCCGCGCTCGATGGTCTCGCCGTGGCCGGCATAACGTGCCGGCAGGCGCCCCCATGCCTTCATCAGTTCGGGCAGCACGCTGGCATGACGCCCGATATGCAGCACGATGAACAGCGCCGCAGGCAGGTCAGCGGGCAGCTGGCTGATGAGTACCTTGAGCCCCTGGAAGCCGCCTCGCGACGCGCCGATCACCACAATGTCCCGTTCCGCCATATTGCCTCCTTGCTTCAGGAGAGCAGCAATTCGCGGACCGGGACGCGGCCTTTATCTGCCAAAACAAGGCATGCGTTATGAACGCCCCGCGGCCAGCAGCGTGTCCAGCGTCTGCAGCAGGTCCGGAAGATCGACCGGCTTGCTCAGGTGCGCATCGAAACCCGCCGCACGCGCGGCGCGCCGGTCCTCGTCCCGCCCGAACGCGGTCACCGCGACGGCCTTGAGGCCGACCAGGGTGGGATCGGTGCGAATCCTTCTGATCAGTTCGTAGCCGTCGATGCCCGGCAACTGGACATCCGAAATCAGCACGTCCACCTGGCCTGCCCGAAGCTGTTCCAGCGCCTGCTCGGCGCTGGTGACGGTTTGCACGCTCGCCTGTTCCAGTTCGAGCAGCGCCGCGAACGAAGCGGTCGCCTCGACGTCGTTGTCGACAAGCAAAAGGCGCGCGCCCGCCACCGGCCGAGCACGGTCTTCCTGCTGCTCCGGCGACGCGTCCTGATGCGCCGCACCCGGCAGCCACACCGACAGCGTGGCGCCATGTCCCACGCCGTCCGAAAGCGCCTCGATGCGCCCGCCGTGCATCTCGACGAGCTGCTTCGCGAGCGACAGTCCGATACCCAGGCCGCTCGACGTGGGATTGCGTCCACTCTGCCGGTACATCTCGAAGATATGCGGCAGCGCCGACGGATCGATGCCTTGCCCCGTATCGACGACATCCACACGCACCATGCCGCCCTCGCGCTCGATGCGAATGTCGATGGAACCGCCGCTATCGGTGAACTTCAGTGCATTCGACACCAGGTTCCAGAAGATCTGCTCGCTGCGCACGGCGTCGGCGAAGGCGTAGACCGGCTCGCCCGGCGTGCTCATGCTCAGGCGGATGCTGCGCTGCGCAGTTTCGCTCTCCGTGGCCTCGGCGATGCGCGCCAGTACGGCGGCAATATCCAGCGGCGCAATGGACAACGCCAGCTTGCCCGTGCGCACCCGCGAGAGGTCCAGCAGATCGTCGATGATCTGCGCCTGGCCGCGCACCGCGCGCTTGATGGAATCGGCGGCTTCGCGCACCACTTCGATGCCGCGCGTCTCGGGCAGGCGCGGCAGGATCTCCGCCTTCATGCCGATCAGGTTGAGCGGATGCTTCAGCTCATGCGACAGCACCGCGATGAAGTCGTCCTTCAGCTGGTTCGAGAGCGTTTCCTTCTTGCGCTCCGCATGTTCGTGCGCGAGCGCCTCGCGGTTCGCATCCTCGCGCAGCTTGCGCTCGGTCAGGTCGCGCACGATCTTCGCGAAGCCCGTGAACGACGGGTCCGAGATCGGCGTCACCACGCCGCTGCAGTACACCCGGCGCTCGTCGCGCGTGATGTGCCAGCGGTCGTCGTCGGCGCGGCCTTCGCGCGCCGACACCTCGCGTTCGCGCGCCGGAATGTGCGCCTTGCGGTCGACCGGATCGTAGATCAGCGCGATGTTCTTGCCGACCACTTCCCGCTCCGTGAAACCGAAGATGCGCTCCGCCCCCGCATTCCACGTGACGATCACGCCGTTCGGGTCCTGCAGGATGATCGCGTAGTCGTTGGTGGACTGCGCGACCAGCCGCAGGCGCTGCTCGCCGATGCGCGCCGATTCCTCAGCCAGATGCCGCGCCGTGATGTCGATCAGGGTCAGCACCGCGCCGTCGATGCGGTCGTCCGCCGTGCGGTACGGCAGCAGGCGCATCAGGTACCACTTGCCGTCCGAGCTTTCCACTTCGCGCTCGATCAGCTTGAGGGTTTCGAAAGCTTGCTTCACGTCGTCCGCGAGCGACGAATAGCGCAGCGAATGCGTGATGTCGAAAAGCGAGCGGCCAATGTCCACGTCGATCAGCTTGAACACGTGCGTCGCGCTTGTGGTGAAGCGCTTGACGCGGATCTGCTTGTCGACGAAGACAGTGGCGATCTCGGTGGAGGCGATGATGTTCTGCAAATCGTCGTTGGCCTTCGCCGTGTCTTCCACGCGCGCCTGCAGTTCCGCATTGACCGTGGTCAACTCCTCGTTCACCGATTGCAACTCTTCCTTGCTGCTTTCGAGTTCCTCGGTCGCGGAGCGCAGTTCCTCGTTGATCGCCTGCAATTCCTCGTTCGAGGCCTTCAGCTCCTCGACCGTGGTCTCGTGCTGCTCGATGGTCGTCGCGAGCTGCTCGCGCGTGTGCTGGAGTTCGCGCTCCAGTTGCATCAGCAGCGGATCCTGGCCGCGCTCTTCGGGCAAGCCTTCGTCCGCCATATGCTCCTGCACTTCGTCGAACAGCACGAGGAAAAAGTCTGCGTTCACGCCCGTGTCATGGAACGGTCGGACGGTCATATTGACCCACACGGTACGGCCCTCCTGCAACAGCTTGACGCGCCGCGCCTCGACACTGCCACCGGTCTGGTGCGCGCGGAACAGCGTCGTGCGCAAATCGAGCCGCAGTTCGGGCAGCACGAGCGCCATGATGTTCGAGGACAGCTCGCCGCCGCCGTGCCGCAGGAAGCGGCCGGCCGTCGTGGAGAGATGCACGATGTTCGAGTCGCGATCCACGACCACGCTCGGCGGCGCATATTCCTCCAGCACGCGCTGATGCAGCGCGGCGAAGGAAAAACTGCGGCGCTCGGGCGTCTCGGGTCCGGTGTGCGAATGCGACGGCGTAGCCACAACCGAAAGATCCTCGCGCGGCATGACGTGGCTGGGCCCGAGCGACGGGAACGCCACCAGCGGCTTCACGCGGTTGAGCACCGTGCGCGCGCGATAGATGCGGCTCTTCTTGTCGACGATGGTAAAGAGGTCGTCGGCGGTATCGGCGGATTCGGCCGTGCCGAGGAACAGATAACCGCCTGCGCGGAGCGCGAAGTGAAACAGCTCGAGCACCTGGCGCTGCACCGCACGGTCCAGATAGATCAGGACATTGCGGCACGAGATCAGGTCGAGGTGCGAGAACGGCGGATCGCGCAGCAGGCTGTGCGCGGCGAACAGAATGCGTTCGCGCACCGACTTCACGATCTGATAGCGCCCGCCTTCCTGCTTGAAGTAGCGGCGCAGAAAATCGTTGGGCACGTCGCTCGCAATGGAGCCGAGGTATGAACCGGAGCGCGCCTGCGCGATGGCGGGTTCGTCGATGTCGGTTGCGAAGATCTGGTAGGTCGCCTCGAAGCCCGCGATCTCGCGCGCCTGCGCCAGCATGATGGCGAGCGAATAGGCTTCCTCGCCCGTGGAGCAGCCCGGCACCCAGACGCGGATCTGCGCTTCGCTCTTGTTGGCGTCCAGCAGATGCGGCATGACATCGCGCCGCAGCGCGTCGAAGGCATCGCGGTCGCGGAAGAACTGGGTCACGCCGATCAGCATGTCCGCCAGCAGTGCCGTGGTCTCGTCCGGGTTGGCACGCAAATGCTCGCGATATTCGCTGATATCGCGCAGACCGTTCACCTGCATGCGCCGCTCGATGCGCCGCAGGATCGTGGCGCGCTTGTAGTGGCGGAAGTCGTGGCCGGTGCGCACGCGCAGCTGCATGAGCACGTCGGAGAGCGCGCGCTCGGCGCCGCCGACTACGGGCGAAGTCTCCTTCTCGGCAAGCTCCACGCCCTCCACGGCGGGAAGATGAATCTTCTTCGCGTTGGTCCAGAGGTCGAGCAGCTTTTCCGGCATCTCGGCCGCGGGCAGGATGAAGTCGACCTGGCGCGTGGAGATGGCATGCTGCGGCATTTCGGCGAAATGCGCGTCCTCCGGTTTCTGCGCGACGGTCATGCCGCCGCTCTCCTTGATGCGCGAGAGGCCTGCCGCGCCGTCCGAGCCCGCGCCAGACAGCACGATGCCCACGGAACGCGTGCCGTGCTCGGACGCCAGCGTGGCGAAAAAGTGATCGATCGTCGTGGGCGGGGCGTCCCTTTCGGCGCGGGCCACCGAGCGCAGCGAAGTCCCGGTCATCTCCACGTGCTGCCCGGGTGCGTTGATGTAAATGTGGTTCTTCTCGATGGTGGTCGGACCCGTCACCTGCCTGACCGGCATGTCCGTCACGCGCTGCAGCACCTCGTCGGCGAAACTCATGTGATCCGCCGGCAGATGCACGATCACGACGAACGCCATGTCCATCTCGGCGGGCGCGTTGTCGAAGAAGTTGAGCAGCGCCTCGATGCCACCCGCGGACGCGCCCATGCCGACGACGGCAAACTGCAAGGGCTCGATATTCGTGGAAGCTGGCGCCTGGGAACGGCTGCTCGTCATGTAGTCAGGCCCTCCGCCCGAAGCTTGTGTACTGATGGATTGCCCATGCTCGTTCGTATGGTGTCAATTTGGTTCATGCTGCCCAATGAATGTGCGTCCTGTGTCATCCACGTGCAGGCCTTGCTGGCGTCGCATTGCGATGATCGCCTGTGACTGGATTGTAGTGTACGTAACTTACCCTTTTCAGGCTGGCCGATGCGCGCATTCCCGTGGGTGCGCCGTTCTCAAAAAAGGAAGGCGCTTCCGGGAGCCCTGCAACCGGCCAGGCAACCACGTTTGCTACTTCGAGTCGTTGACGGCGAGCGGCCGGGGCAGCGCTTCCTCCAGCTGCGAGGCGTCCGGCGCCTGCCGGTGGGCGTTGCGCAGACGCATGATGGTCTGGCGCGACGTGTTGAGCGAGCGGGCAATATCCGTCACGGTACGGCCCGCGTCCAGGGAGTCGATGGCCGCCTGCTGCTGCGCCGGGGTAAGCGAACTGGGACGCCCTTGCGCGACGCCCCGTTCCTTCGCCGCGCTCGCGGCTTCGCGAGCGCGGCTGCGGCGCGTCACGCGCTCCAGGTCTTCGGCGAGCCGGAGCGCGTCGATGAAAGACTGCCCTTCGGCAGCACAGAGATTCTGCTTGCCATACGCGAGACACACCGCGACGACGCCGCGCCGCCCGAGTTGTTCGACGGTCGCGAGGACGTCGGAGACGCTGTTGCCGAGGCCAAGAAGCTGAGTGGTCACGAGCGTGTCGCCAGCCTGCAGCCGGCGCAGTGCGCGCTGGAAGGCAGGTCGCGCGAGCATGGGCGTCGTGCAACTGGAGCACTCCACGAACACCGCGCTCATGTCGACGAAATAACCCGCCGCGTCGATCTCGAAAAGATCGCGCTCGTGCGTGGGGACGCCTCTGCTTTCCTCGAATACATAGACGACAAGTGCCATGGCCTAACCTTCTCTCCGGTCGGATGATGGCGCGCGTAGTCGGGAAAGACCGCCGCCGATAAGTGGAGTATGGCAGTACGAAAGGCACCTTCAACGTACAAATCGCATCCGATCCGTACATCGCCGCGCGGACGGCGGCGTGGGGCCTTCACGCTGTTTTATGGGTTGTCAGGCTGCGACGGGGTGCCACAGCCGGCGATCCACCTCGTCCGTTCCCGCAGTCAGCGCGAAGGCGCTCGCTTGCTCCGGGGAGTCGAAATGGCCCAGCACGCCGCTGGCGCGTTGCTGGCCGCGGTCATCGCAGATGATGACCATCGCCGCGTACAGGCCGCCGTCATAGGCGGCCATGGGGGTGATGACGAAACCGCGATACACAAACCGGGTCTGATCCATACGGCCCTCCGCTCTCTCAATGTCGCTCCAGGTGCCCTTCTGTGTGTGGCAGCTTGACTGCCGAGGGCTAGGGTTGATTGTCATTCGTGCGGAAACGTTTGCGATTCGGGGAAACCAGAAGGGTCGCCTGTCCGGATCAGATCCCTTCCGGCATATCGTTCATTGTCAGAGTTCAGGGCGTGCGAGATCGGCATTCACGACGACATCGCCTCGCGCAAGAGCGGCGGCCACTGCATCGGCTTTCGTGGCGAAGGGACCGATGGTGTCCACGCCCTCGAACGGAAAGAGCAGCCGGCCATCCGTCTTCCTGACGACCTTCAGCGTGCCGAAGAAGCCGCTCGCCGTGCTGCCCCGATAAGAGGCGTAGATCTGGAAGTCGTCCGTACTGGTACCCGGCCGGGGCTCGACATGACGTGCCGGAAACAGGACCAGCTTGGGGCGCTTGCCGCTCGATTGAGTCACTGGGTCACCGTTGAGGGATCTCGACATGTTGATTGTGGTTCAAGCAGAAGGCGCCCGCGGCGTCCTTAATCCATCCTTTAGTGACAAAAAAACGGCATGCGGATTGCGAAAAGTCTGGCGGATCCCGGATCGGAGCCGTCATGTGTTCAGCGCTCGTTCACGCCCTTCCCTTCGATGCCGCCTTCGAAGTCATCCCCGATGACGAAGCGGCCACCACGGCCGCGCTCGTCAAGGCCATGCGCGCGATGTGCGACACGACCTACCGTGACCACGGCCATGCAATGCGCAGCGTGCATGCGAGAACTCACGGTCTGGTAGTCGGCGAACTGAGCGTGCTGGGCGCACTGCCTGCGCACTACGCACAAGGCGTCTTTGCGCGAGCGATGACCGTGCCGGTGGTGATGCGCTTCTCGACGAACCGGAGCGACGGGCTCGACGACAGGCTGTCCACGCCGCGCGGTCTCGCACTGAAGCTGATCGGCGTGAAAGGGGTTCGTCTGCCCGGCAGCGAGCTGGACATCACGCAGGACTTCGTGATGATCAACGCACCCGTCTTCATGTCGGGCACGCCGAAGGCGTTCCTGTCCAGCCTGCTGCCACCCGCGACGCCCACCGGCACGACGCCGCGCATACGCGGACAGGCCGAGACCCACATACTGGGCGAGACTTTCTATTCGGCAGGCCCTTTGCTGTACGGCGACTACTTCGCGAAGATGAGCGTTGCGCCGGTGTCGGCGCCGCTGATTGACATGACCGATGCGTTGATCGATATGAACGGCAAGCCTCACGGCATGCGCGAAGCGGTGAGCGCGTTCTTCGCGGCGCACGACGGCGAGTGGGAACTGCGCGTGCAACTGGCAACCGACATCGAAAGGATGCCAGTGGAAGATGCGTCGGTCCGCTGGCCCGAAGGCGAGAGCCCGTATGTCGCGGTGGCGCGCATCCGGGTCGGGCGGCAGTCGTCGTGGGATGCGGCGCGGGTGGCGACCATCGACGAAGGCATGGCCTTCAGTCCGTGGCGCGGCGTGGCGGCGCATCGACCGTTAGGCGGCCTCATGCGCAGCCGCAAGGCCGCCTATGACATGTCCGCGCACTTCAGACGCGAGCGCAACGGCTGTCCGATGACCGAACCCACCGTCGCGCCCGGCACGAAGATCAAGCAAGCTTGATCTTCTTTTCCTGCGGATACGCGGTCTTGCGCCAATCGCCCGATTGCGGAATCGGCAAGCCGAGGTTCTCGCGCAGCGTGCCGCCCGTGTAGTCCTTGCGGAACAGGCCGCGACGCTGCAACTCCGGCACCACCATGCGCACGAAGTCCTCATACGCGCCGGGCACGTGAGTCGGCGCGATCACGAAGCCATCCACGGCGCCTTCCGTGAACCATTGCTCCATCTGGTCCGCAACCGTCTTCGGCGTGCCGCAGAACACCGGGAACTCGTCGATGCGCGCGCGCTTCGAGAAGTCCACGAAGTCCCGCACCGAAGGATTCTTCTTGCCCGAGAGCGTCACCACACGATCGCGGAAACCGGTCCAGCCGGAGATCGCGGCCATTTCGGCGTCGCTGAACGGATCGTCGTAGCCGCGCTTCGAGAAGTCCGTGTTGAGCACTTCGCACAGCAGCGCGAGCGAGTCGATCGGCTTGGCGAGCGCATCGATGTATTCGCGCTCCTTCTGCGCGATCTCATCCGATTCCGCGACGATCGTGTAGCACGCGGTCGAGATCTTCACGTCGTCGGGATTGCGGCCTGCATCGGCGAGCGCCTGCTTCATCTCCGCGTACTGCTTCTTCGCCACTTCGAGTTTCGGATAGACGACGAAGATCAGGTCCGCCCAGCGCGACGCGAATGCACGGCCACGGCCGCTCTGTCCCGCCTGG
Source organism: Caballeronia sp. LZ065 (assembly GCF_031450975.1). Taxonomy (NCBI): domain Bacteria; kingdom Pseudomonadati; phylum Pseudomonadota; class Betaproteobacteria; order Burkholderiales; family Burkholderiaceae; genus Caballeronia; species Caballeronia sp. LZ065. The sequence continues at coordinate 113,134 of NZ_JARUXV010000002.1, read as the reverse complement.
ATCAGCACCGGATGACCCTGTTGCGAACGCGGCACCGTGAACGGGCCACGCGACTTGAAGAACTTCCCTTCATGATCGAGACGATGCACCTTCGACGGGTCCGCGAAACGGCCGCTTTCCTTGTCGAGAATCAGCGCGCCGTCTTCCCACGTATCCCAGTGGCCCATCACCGTTTCGACGAACTCGTCGGCGCGGTCATAGCGCAGGTCGTGTTCGAGGTGCGAGTCCTGCCCGAAGTTCGCCGCTTCCGAATCGTTCAGCGAGGTCACCACGTTCCACGCGGCGCGGCCCTTGGTCATCAGGTCGAGCGTGCCGAACGTGCGCGCAATGTGGAACGGCTCGTAGTAGGTCGTCGAGTAGGTCGCGCCGAGGCCGAGCTTCGAGGTCGCCATGCCCATCGCGGTGAGGATCGAGACCAGGTCCATCTTCACGGCACGCACGCCGTGCTCCACAGTCTGCGCGTGATCGTTGCCGTAGATATCGGGCATCGCGAGGCGGTCGTCGAAGAAGGCCAGGTGGAACTTGCCTTCTTCCAGCGTGCGCGCGATGCGCTGGTAGTACTCGGGCGTCATGAAGTCCTGCATCGCCGCGCTGTGGCGCCACGAACCGGGATAGGTCGAGCAGTTCTGCGCCTGCAGAAAGCCGATCAGGGTCATTTGCTTCTGGGTCATGTCAGGTTCCTCGTGAATCGTGAAAGTCGTTCAGGCGCGGGCCGATACTTCGCTCATTTCCGCCACGTTGTCATGGTGGCGAATGGGCTTGCGCGTCATGAAGAGGCTGACGAGCGCGCCGGCCAGGGCGAGCGCCCCCGCGATATAGAACGCATTGTTGTAGCTGTGCGTGATGGCGACCACATAGCCCGTGGCGATCGGCGCGATCATCGCGAACGATGCGCCGCCGGTGATCAGCAGGCCCGTGCCGCGCCCCACTTCCGCCGACGAAGGCAGCAGGTCGCCGATCAGCGCGATGTTCATCGCCAGCGCGGCCTGCGCGCCGGTCAGCGAGAGCGTGAAGACGGCGACCATCATCCACACGTCATCGACGAACGGCGTGGCGAGCACGATGGACGTGAGCAGCATCGAGGCCGCCACCATGGTGCGGCGTCCGCCCTTGTTAATGGCGTCGACGGGCAGCAGGCGGTCGCTCAGCTTGCCGATGCCGAGCGCGAGCAGCACCGAGAGCGCATACGGCAGCGCCGTGAAATAGCCGCTCTTGACGATGTCGAGATGACGCTCGGTCTGCAAGTAGCTCGGCAGCCAGGTGAGAAACAGGAACTGCGCGTAGGAGCCGAAGCCTTGTGTGATGAGCAGGCCCCAGACGCTCACGGACTTGAGCAGGTCGGGGATGGAGAGTGTCGGGCCAGTGGGCGTGTCGGGCATGCCGCCGTTGCGCTCGCGCAGGATGTGCGCGCGCTCTTCCTCGCTGAGGAACGTGGCGAGCTCCGGCTTGCGGAACCACTTGAGCCAGCAGACGAGCCAGATCGCGCCGGAGCTGCCGACCAGGATGAAGCCCGTGCGCCAGCCGAACATCTGCACCGCGAAGGCAACCACCAATGCGCCGATGGCCGGGCCCGCATACGAGCCGCTGTTGAGCACGGCCGCCGCGATGCCGCGTTCGCGCGCCGGCATCCATTCGCGGATCACCTTGCCGCCCGCCGGATACGACGATGCTTCGCCGGCGCCCATCACGAGACGCGTGACGAGGATCGACGCATAGCTCCACGCAAAGCCAGTCGCGACGGTGGCAACCGAGAACACCGCCATGCCGATGGCGTTGACGTAACGCGTGCCCCAGCGGTCGAGTGCGAGACCCCAGAGGATCAGGCTCGCGAAGTATGTCCAGATGAACGAGGACAGGAGGAAGCCCATCTGGATCGGGCTGATGCCGAACTCATGCGCGATGGGCTGCGCGGCCACCGACAGCGCGACGCGGTCGATGTAGTTGATGCTCGTGAGCGAAAACAGAAAGATGTAGATAAAGATGCGGCGATTTTTCATATGTCTCCTCCGGGAATCCGTGCGCACGATGGCGTGCGCCGGACGGTCTCGTGCCTTTTTGCGGATGGGTGATGCGCCTGATTCGTCGTTGTTACGCGATGCCCTCCGCCATGAGTGCCTCGACCCGCAGGCCATACACGCGATTCGCCGTGCCCGCGAGCATCTTGCGGCGCGCCGCGTCCGGATAGCCCGCGCTCAGCAGCTTGAACGCGTTCCACACGGAGACGTAGTTGCAGCTGCCCTTGTCGACCGGGAAATTGCTCTCGAACATCGCGCGGTCCGCGCCGAACAGCTCGATGCAGGTGCGCACATAAGGCGTCCAGCGCTCGACCAGCTCGACGCAGCTTGCGGGCTTCGCGGCATCGGCGAAAGAAAGCCCGGTGCGCGGCATCGCCAGTCCGCCAATCTTCACGGCCACGTTGTCATGAGCGGCCACGCGTCCGAGCGAGCGGCTCCATTCTTCGCGTACCGCGGCGCGCTGATCGGCATAAGGACCGATGCCCAGCGGACCGCCGCAATGATTCAGCACGATTGCAAGGCGCGGATGACGGCGCGCGAGTTCCGCGGCCTGATCCAGTTGCGTGTGATAGACCCACAGATCGAGCACGAGGCCCATTTCCGCGAGGATCGCGCAGTAGCGGTCCAACTCGGGCGAGGCGATCAGGTGTTCGTCAGCGCCGCCGTGCGGTGCGGCGAACGCCGGGTCAGCATGCCATGCGGCGCGGACCCGCACGCCGCGCATGCGGCCCTGGCCGTCTTCGAGATGCGCTTCGAGCACGCCTTGCGGATTGGGTACGAAAGGATCGCCATACGCGACGATGCCCTTCACGAGCCCCGCATTCCCTTGCGGCAATTGCGCGGCGGCCTGCGCCTGCGCCACCGCGAAACGCGTCTCGCCGACCGGCTCGAAACCGGCGGGCGCGTCGCTGTCGAAATGCGCCTTGCACTCGACAAACACCGTAGCCAGCACGCGATGCCCCGCGTTCACGTCCGCGACGAGTTCCGGCGCGTGATAGAACGCGCTCTCGACATCCCACAGATGATGATGCGGGTCGATGATCGGCAACTCCGGCTCCACGGCCGGCTCGGCCACCTGCGCGAGCCATTCCGGCCGCACGCGCGGGAAGTTGGCGTGTTCGTATTTCGCGTCGAACATGCGCGCTCCTCAGGCCGTCAGCGGCCAGAAGCCGCCGAATTGCCCGCTCAGATAGATGAGCGGCGCCATCGGCTGCTGCGACTCGATCTCCAGATGCTCGACCGCGCCGATCAGGATCGCGTGCGTGCCGAACTCCACGGTGTCGTGCACGCGGCAGGTGATCGACGCAATGCTGCCGTCGAGCGACGGAAGATTGCGGTCGTTCATGCGCCATGCGCCGTTGGCGAAGCGTGCGTCGCCGTCCGGCTTGCGCGAGAAGGCCACCGCGAGGTCCGCATGCTGCTGCGTGAGCAGGTTCACGCAGAAGGTGCCGCTGCGCAGGAGCGCATCGAACGCCGATGCGTGCCGGTTCACCGAGACGACCAGCGCGGGCGGGTCCATCGTCAGCGAGGTGACGGCCGTGACGGTCATGCCGTGGCGCACGCCTTCGTGCACCGTCGACACCAGCGCCACGCCGCCCGCGAGCCGGCGCATGGCCTGGCGGAAGTCGTCCTGCAAGGTTTCTTCGAGGACAGGCGACGCGGCGGGCCGCGTCTGGAGATCGGCTTCACTCATTGCGTGTTCTCCAGCTTGATGGGGATGTCGATATCGAGCATCGGCGCGTGCTGCTGCGAGCCGTACACGTCGGTGTCGCCGATATCGCCCGAGGAGATCAGGCGCGGCAGCGTCGCCTTGAACGCGCGTGCGGCGCGATACGGCGTGAACTGCACCTGCTCCGGCTTCACGCCATACAGACGCGCGAAGAGTTGCGGCGTAAGCACGCCGGTGGCGGCGACGCGGTCGAAGATCTCGTCGGTTTCGAACACGATATCGAGCGTGACCATGAACGGTCCTGCATTCTTGCTGCGGCACACGCTCGCAAAATCCTTGATGGCTGGCATGTCAGGCTCCGATGGTTTCGTAGCGGATCGGGAACAGCGACAGCGCGTTCTCCGGTTCGAGCAGATGGCACACGGAAAAGCGGTAGACCTGACCGAGATCGAGGTCGGACGGCGAGAACGGGATCGCCATGTTGCCTTCCTTGCAGAGCCGGCCGGGGAATTCAGAGTGCAGGATCGTGGTACGCGCAATCGCCAGCACGGCTTTCGCGGTATCGCGATCCTGCGCGACCACTTCCGCGACGATCGCCGTTTCGTGCGCATGGCGCTCGGCCTGCGGCAGCGGTTCGCGCTCGCCCATGACGCCGTTCTGGCCATAGACGCGGAAGTTGAGCGTATAGGTGTCGGACGGCGCGCCGAACGCGGTCGCCTTCTCATCGACGATCTCGCGCGAGCGGGCCAGATAGCGGTCCATCTGCGCCTGCAGCACCGGGTCGCGCGTGGCGCACAGCGAGATGACGCGATGCCCGCGCGCCTCGACGCCTTCGAGCTTCACCGTGTACTTCGCGGGCTTCCAGCGCATGCCGGACACGCGCACCGCGCGCTCCGTGACGGCCTCGAACGAACATTCGGAGGTATCGAGCATGCCGCCCGGCTCGTGGTGATGAATCGGGCTGCTGTTCTCGTGCAGCGCAAAGTACGCCACTGAACGCGGCGTGCAGGCTTGCTCGGGGTGCATCGGTTCGAGTTCGACGTGATCCTCGCGGATGGTCGCGAGCAGACAGCCTTCCCGCTTCGGCAACGCCGGCTCGGCGCCGCATTCGAGCATCTTGCCCGCGTACCAGCCGAGCGCCGGCGAGAAGCCCGCGCGGATTGCCATGGCGGCCCACGGCGCCGGGTCGGTGCTGCGGCCCGAGAGAATCACTTGCGCGCCGGCGTCGAGGGCGGCAATGTACGGCTCCGGACCCATCGCGCCGACTACGCGCACGGCCTGTTCGACGAGTTCCGGCGTCAGTTCCGGCAGGTTATACAGCGGTCGCGTCTTGCCGGCATTGACGTGTTCGAGCAGCACGTCCTTGGGCAATTCCGAATTGATCACCGCGAGCTTGAATGACAGACTTTCTTCCGCGGCGATTTCCTTGACGATATCGACCATCATCTGGAGATGCGGATCGCCGCCGGCGCCGCCGCAGGTGCTGACGATCACCGGAATGCCGCGCGGCACGGCGGCGGCCAGCATGAGGCGCATGTCGCGCTTGGTTGCCATGCGCGAGGTGAAGGACTCGCCCGAGGCGAGATAGTACGGCCCCGGATCCGAGCTGCCGCCGTCCGCGCCGATCAGATGCGGATTGCGCGCGAGCCCTGCTTCGAACGCGCTCTGCGCGAAGCCATAGCCGAGGATGGCCGTACTGCTGAGCAACCTGAGTTCTTCCATTGTGTGCGTGTCTCCGTTGTGCTTCTGGATGGAATCAAGCGTAATCAGATGGAACGGCGGCTGCTCGCATACCTGTTATGCATATCGGCCCGCTTCAGGCGACAATGCCCGGCAACAGAGGAGAACGAGGAGACCCGCACGTGGAGTTGAAGCAGCTGAGGTATTTCATGGTGGTGGCGCGCGAAGGCAGCGTCTCGCGCGCGGCCGCGATTCTCGGCATCAGCCAGTCGATGCTGACGCGCCATATCCAGATGCTCGAACAGGAACTGGGGCCGCCGCTGCTGTATCGGCACGGCCATGGCATGTCGCTCACGGAGGCCGGACAGAAGTTCCTCGCGCGCACGAACGACATCCTCGAACGCAGCGACGAGGCCGTGAATCACATGCAGGCCATGCGCTCGGTGCCGGGCGGCACGGTCACGATGGGCATCCCGCCGATGCTCGGCGACTTCCTGCTGGTGCCGCTCGTCAAGCGCTTCCGCGCCGAGTTTCCCGAGGTGCGCCTGCGCATGCGCGAGGGCTTGTCGGGCTACATGCTCGAATGGCTGTTGAGCGGCCAGCTGGATATCGGCGTGCTGTACAACATCGGGCCGCACAGCACGATCAGCATCGAGCCGCTGCTGTCCGACGACCTGCTGCTCGTCGGTCCGCCCGATGCGGATATCCTCCAGCCCGCGATGGAGCCCATTCGTTTCGCTGATGCCGTGCAGCTGCCGTGGATACTGCCGGCGCGCCCGCATGGGTTGCGCACGCTCGCCGAAGATGCCGCGACGGCGCGTTCGCTCACGCTGAACATCGCCTTCGAGATCGACGCGATGATGGCGATCTTCGAACTCGTCGAGGCTGGTTTGGGCTTCTCGGTCGCGCCTTATGCGGCCGTGCGCAGCCGTATCGAGCGCGGCACGCTGAAGGCCCGGCCGATCATCGAGCCGACGTTGCCGGGTGTGCTGTCGGTTGCGTTCTCGCCGAAAAAAGAAGCCACGCTCGCGATGAAGGCACTGTATCGCATCGTGCGCCAGGAGACGGATGCGCTGGTGCGCGCGGGCGTGTGGCGCTCGATCGCGTGAGCGCGCTGGGGCATACTGTCGGCGCGCTTGCTGTAGCGCCGCCGATTCCCCGACACCCCGAGACCCGCCACGATGTCCGATGCCACGCCCGAACGACGACCCGCCACCGCGCATGACGTAGCCCGCGCGGCGGGCGTCTCGCAGTCGGCGGTGTCGCGTGCGTTCACGCCCGGCGCGAGCGTCTCGCCGACCACGCGTGAACGTATCGTCGCGGCGGCGCGCGAACTGGGCTACCGGCCGAACCTGGTGGCGCGCTCGTTGATTACGGGCCGCGCGAACCTCATCGGCGTGACCGTGCCGGCCAATGCCAACCCGTTCTATCACGCGGCGCTCAACGCACTCACGGCGGCCTTTGCGCGCGCGGGCTATGGCGTGCTGATGTTCACGAGCGACCCGTTGCGCGGCTCGGATCCCGTGCTTGAGGAAGTGTTGCGCTATCGCGTCGATGCACTCGTGCTGATTTCGACCAGCCTGTCCTCGCATTTCGCCGACGAGTGCATGAACATCGGACTGCCGGTGGTGATGTTCAACCGCAAGACCGACAGCCAGGCCGCGTCCAGCGTGACGGGCCAGAACCGCGCGGGCGCGCGCACGCTCGCGGCGTTTCTGCATGCGGGCAAGCACAAGCGCTATGCGTATGTTGCGGGGCTCGAGAGCTCGTCCACGAGCCGTGATCGCGAGGAAGGCTTCTTCGACTATTTGCGCGAGCAGGGCGTGAAGGCTATTGAACGACGCGTGGGCCAGTACACGGCGGCGAGCGCGGAAGAAGCGGTGGTCTCGCTGCTGTCCGCCACGAAGCCGCCCGATGCCATCTTCTGCGCCAACGACCACATGGCGCTTGCCGCGATCAGCGTGGCTCGCGCGCGCTTCGGGCTGAAACTGGGTGAAGAGGTGTCGATCGTCGGCTTCGATGATATCGACATGGCGCGCTGGCCGGTGTTCGACCTCACGACCTACAGCCAGCCGCTCGACGACATGGTGCAGCGCGCCGTCGCGGCGGTGCTCGCGCAACTGAACGGCACGCTCGATGTCGCGCTTCACGACGAAGCTCCTGGCGGGCTGATCGTGCGCGGCTCGGCGCGCAAGCCGCACCGGGGCGTCGTGACGAACGATGACGGCACGCAAACCTGGGCCATGCCCGGGTAAACCTTAGCGTCGCTTTTCCCCACTGGAACTTGCCGATCACGCCAAAAGCGACTAATCTTCGCTCGTGTTGCATACGTATGCAAACGGTATGCGCTCCCCACATCATCGAACAGAGACCAGGAGATTTCATGGCCAAGTGGCTGAAGCAAGGCGCGACTGCGGAAGTGATCAAGTCGGCGGCGAAGGAAGTGCGCGAGACGGTGGAGACGACGCTCGCCGATATCGAGGAACGGGGCGATGCGGCCATTCGAGATCTGTCGATTCGTTTCGACAAGCTGGATCGCGAGGACTATCGTCTGACGCAGAAGGAGATTGACGACTGTCTCGCGCAGCTTTCGGCGCGCGACATCAAGGACATCGAGTTTGCGCAGACGCAGGTGCGCAACTTCGCGCGTCATCAGCGCGACTCGATCAAGGACATTGAAGTGGAGACGATGCCGGGCGTGATCCTTGGGCATCGCAACATTCCGGTGAACGCGGCGGGCTGCTACGTGCCGGGCGGAAAGTACCCGTTGCTGGCATCGGCGCACATGTCGGTGATTACCGCGCAGGTGGCTGGCGTGCCGCGCATCATCACGTGCGCGCCGCCGTTCCATGGCAAGCCGGCGCCGGCGATCGTCGCGGCCCAGCACATGGCCGGTGCGCACGAGATCTATTGCCTGGGCGGCATTCAGGCGGTGGGCGCGATGGCGATCGGCACGGCGAGCATTGCGCCGGTGGACATGCTGGTGGGTCCGGGCAATGCGTTCGTTGCGGAGGCGAAGCGTCAGTTGTTCGGCCGGGTGGGCATCGACCTGTTCGCGGGTCCGACCGAGACGCTCGTGATCGCCGATGAGAGCGTGGATGGCGAAATGTGCGCGACCGATCTGCTCGGCCAGGCTGAGCATGGACCGGATTCGCCGGCTATCTTGCTGACGACTTCGGAGAAGCTTGCGAAAGAGACGATGGCGGAAGTGGAGCGCTTGCTGGGCATCCTGCCGACGGCGGATATCGCGCGCAAGTCGTGGGCGCAGTTTGGTGAAGTGATCGTGGCGGAGTCGGACGAGGAGATGGTCAAGATCGCCAACGATCTTGCCTTCGAACACGTTCAGGTGATGACGCGCGATGTCGATTACTTCCTTGAGAAGATGACGAACTTCGGCGCGCTGTTCCTGGGTCCGCGCACGAATGTGTCGTATGGCGACAAGGTGATCGGCACGAACCACACGTTGCCGACGAAGAAGGCGGCGCGTTATACGGGCGGACTGTGGGTGGGCAAGTTCATCAAGACCTGCACGTATCAGAAGGTGCTGACGGACGAGGCGTCGGCGCTGGTTGGCGAATATTGCTCGCGTTTGTGCGCGCTCGAGGGCTTCGCGGGTCATGGGGAGCAGGCGAACTTGCGTGTGCGTCGCTATGGCAAGCGTGATGTGCCTTACGCGAGCGCGGTGGAAGAGAGCCCGGCGACGGCGCTCTGATGCGATGAACCGCACGCCGCGCTTTGTTCGGCGCGTGGCGTGCGGTGCGGGTGTCATAGGTATGCGCGTGCGGTTCAGACCGCCATGCACAGATACTTGATGACGACGTAGTCGTCGATGCCGTAGTGCGAGCCTTCGCGGCCGAGGCCGGATTGCTTCACGCCGCCGAACGGTGCCACTTCGTTCGAAATCAGCCCGGTGTTGATGCCCACCATGCCGTATTCGAGCGCTTCGGCCACGCGCCATACGCGGCCGATGTCG
>NZ_JARUXV010000002.1:71420-103697 GCF_031450975.1 Caballeronia sp. LZ065 | reverse complement strand
ACCGGGGTCGGTAGAACCGCCATCGACGATCATCGCGTCGGGCTGTTGATCGATGCCGCGCCAGAAGTCGGCCACCGGGATGCCGTAGCCCAGGATGCCGTTCGGCGTCAGGATCTTGATTTCGTCCTTCATGAAGTCTCCGTTCTCGACCAGCCGGGCCGCGTCGTTGCAACGCGCTCTCCGGTCCAGTCTCTAATGGCCCAATTATCGAGAACGGCCTCGCGAAACTCTATTCGCATTAGAATATCGATTTATAAGATGGCGTTATAAATCGAGAACGGAGGACGCGGCGGCATGAAGCAGGACGACCACTCTGCTCCGGACGACGGCATCGACGGGATCAATCTGCGTTTCGATCTCATCGAGCTGGAGACCTTTCTCGCCGTGGCGGACCTCGGCAGCTTCAGCGCCGCCGCGAAGAAGATGCATGTCTCGCAGCCCTCCGTGACGAACCGCGTCCAGCGGCTCGAAGCGATGCTCAAGACGAAGCTCGTCGAACGCACGACGCGCCGCGTGACGCCCACGCCCGACGGCGAAGAACTCGCACGCCGCGCGCGACACGCGTTGCAGGGTTTACGCGAGTTGCTGACCGACTTTCATGCGCGCGCGGCGGCCTCGAAGATGCGCACGGTGATCGCCACCACGCCGATGCTCGCCGCGGTCGTGCTGCCGCAACTCATCCACTCGTTCCGCCAGGCTTATCCGTCGATCCAGATCCAGGTCCGCGACCTGCAATACGAAGCCGTGCTCGCGACGCTCGAAGCCGGACAGGCGGACCTGGCCGTCAGCGCGTTCGATGGCGATTCCGGCAAGCTGCATTTCGAACCGCTCGCGCGCGAACCGATGCTCGTCGTGCTGCCCAAGGCGCATCCGCTGGCGGGCGCGCAGGACATCACGCTGGAGCAGCTCGCCGACTTACCGCTGATGCTGCTCGACCGTTACGCCCTGCTCCAGACGCGTCTATCAGCGGAACTCGCCCGACGCGGCCTCACGCTCTCTACCATCCAGCACGCAACCAATGTCGGCACCGTGCTGGGACTCGTCGATGCCGGGCTCGGCGCGACCTTTCTGCCGCGCTACATGGCGCAGCGCTACTCGCTCGAATCGCGTGCGACGCTGAACGTGCCGGAGATCGACCTGTCGCGCAACTTCGGCATTCTGGTGCGCGAGAAAGCCGATCTCAACCTGGCCTCGACGCTGTTCCTCGATCATCTGCGCGCCCACTTCGCCACGACGCTGCACGCCGAACAAGCCTGACTATTTCGCACCGGCCTTCGTCTTCTTCGGCGCGCGCGGCGGCACGGTCATCGACGTCATCGCCTCGGGCACGGGAAGACCCAGTGAGCGAAAAGTCGTGTCGGTGATGATGCTGCGGAAGGTCTGCTCGGCGAAGTCGGGATCCCCGGACTTGAGCGCCTCGACGAACTCGTGATGATGATGCACGACGCTCTCGCTGCGCACCTCATAGCTCGTATTGCCCTGCTGATAGAGCCGCACCAGCGAACTGATGGAATGCCAGGTGGTTCGCAGCAGATCGTTGTCGGCGAGCGTGCAGACGAGTTCGTGAAACTCCCAGTCCACCGCGCGCAGCACCGCGGCATCATGGCCCGCTTCCGCGCGCTCGAGTTCCGCGAGCGACTGCTCCAGTTGCGCGACGACGTCCGGCTCATGACGGCAACGCGCCGCCACGAGCCGCGCGGCGAAGCCTTCGAGCACGGCGCGAATGCCGGTCATGCGCACGAAGTCGTCGTGCGAGACTTCGGCCACATACGTACCCTTGCCGCGCACGGTGAAGACCAGCCCGTTGGCTTCGAGCGACTTGAGCGCCTCGCGCAACGGCCCGCGGCTCACGTTGAGCTGCCGGGCCAGCTGCGTTTCGACGATGCGCTCGCCCGCCTTGAGATCGCCAGAACGGATGGCGCTGACCAGCCGCGCCTCGACGAGTTGCGGCAACGAATGCTGCGGCGGCAGGGCCCATTTCTGATCGTCTGCGCTCATGGCGGTGGGCTGTTTCGTGATGACCCGAAGCGCGGCGCGAGGCTCGTCTGTCAACACGCCAGGGCCGCCGAAAAAGGATGCGGGATCATATCAGATGGCCCCTTCTTCCCTGAGCGTCGCGAGCTGCTCGGTATCGAGTCCGAGCAGGCCGCGATACACGTCGTCGTTATGCTGGCCGAGATCCGGTCCAAGCCAGTCGATGCCGCCCGGCGTCGCTGAGAGACGCGGCACCACGTTCGGCACCGCCAGTTCGCCGATGCGCGCGTCCTGCATGGTCTTGATGTTCTCGCGCGCCGCGTATTGCGGGTCTTCGAAGATCTCGTCGATGCCATACACCGGCCCGCACGGCACCTGGAACTGTTCGCAGCGCGCGAGCACTTCGTCGCGCGTGAACTGCGCGGTCCATTCGCCGACGGTGCGATCCACCTCCGCACGATCACGCTCGCGGCCCGAAATATGCCCCCACTTGCCTTCGCCCGCGAGTTCCGGCGTGCCCATCGCTTCGGCGAGACGCGCGAAGATCTTGTCGCTGGTGCAGGCAATCGCGATCCAGCGGCCATCGTTGGTCGGATAGTGACTGTGCGGCACCACGTTCACCGTGCCCGGACCCATGCGTTGCCGCACGAAGCCGTTCTTCTGGAACGACGGCGCGAGTTCGTCGAGGATGCGGAAGATCGGTTCGTACAAGCCGATATCGACGAACTGCCCTTCACCCGTGCGTTCGCGCGCCTGGATGGCCAGCAGCGCGCCGAGCGCGCCGTACAGGCCCGCCATGTAGTCGGGAATGGTTGCGGAGCCGGGCGTGACCGGCGGCCGGTCCGGATAGCCCGCGAGGAACGACAACCCGCCGAACGCATTGCCGATCCGCCCGAAGCCCGGCCGGTCACGATACGGCCCGGTCTGTCCGAAGCCCGAGATGCGCACCATGATGAGCCGCGGATTTACTTCATGCAGCACGTCCCAGCCGAGGCCCCACTTTTCGAGCGTGCCCGGCTGGAAGTTCTCGACGAGGATATCCGCATCAGCAACCAGCTTCTTCAGCACTTCCGCGCCGCCGGGCTTGCGCAGATCGAGCGTGATCGACTTCTTGTTGCGGCATTCGGACAGCCACGGCAGCGTGACGCCCGCCTCCGTCATCGAGCCGAAGCGGCGCAGCGCGTCGCCCACGTCGGGCAGCTCCGCCTTGATGACCTCGGCGCCGAATTCGCCCAGCTGCGTCGAGCAGAACGGTCCCGCCAGAAAACTCGATACGTCGATCACGCGAATGCCGTCGAGCGGACGAACGTTGCGGGTGTCAGCCGATGTTGCAGTCATTGCCGTTTCTCCGATGGATGAATGTGTTCTTAGCGCGCGTCGATCTGCGCGGCGAAGTCGAGCACGCGTTGCGCGCGATACGCGACCGGGTAATCGATGAAAGCGCCGTCGAGCCGGATCGACGCGACGCCTTCCGCTTCGGCACGCCTGAACGCCTCGACGACGGCGCGCGCTTGAGTGATCTCGGCTTCGGTCGGCGAGAACGCGCGGTTCACCGCGTCGCACTGCGCCGGGTGAATGCACAACTTGCCCTGGAAGCCCATGCCGCGCGCGCGGACCGCCGAGCGCGCGAGACCGTCGGCGTCGTCGAGGCGCACCCACACGGTATCGACGGGCGCTTGCAGTCCCGCCGCGCGCGACGACAGCACCAGCGCGCTGCGATACGCATGCAGTTCCGACTCGTCGCCGCTCCATATGAGGTTCATGTCGAGGCAGAAATCGCCTGCGCCGAATGCGAAGCGCTTGAGACGCCGCACACGCTGCGCCGCCGACGCGCACAGCGCCTGAATCGCCGCGAAGCCCGCGCCGGTCTCGATGATCGGCATCAGTTCGATGGAGTCCGCTTCAAGACCGCGTTCGCGTTCGAGCTGGCTCATGATCCAGTCGGCAGTATGCAGCTGTTCCACCGATTCGAGCTTCGGCAGCACGATGCCATCCACGCCGCGCGCGATCACCGCGTGCAGGTCGCCGAATGCGTAGTCCGTGTCCAGCGCGTTGATGCGGATATAGCCACGCGCGCGATGCGGCGCTTGCAGCGCTTCCACGACCGCCGCGCGCGTCGCGACCTTCTCGCTGGCCGCGACGGCGTCTTCGAGATCGAGGATTGCCGCATCGACATCGGCGTTCAGCGCCTTTTCGACGCGGCGCGCGTGATTGCCGGGGACGAACAGAAAGGTGCGGGACAGCGCCATCGAATATCTCCTCAAGGTTTGGTGTCCAGTCCGGATTCGAGACTTTCGAGCGTCCGGCCGCGCACGTTCGGACCGAGCATGGCGAGCAGCAGCGCCATCACGACATAGGCGACGCCCACGGACGACACGACATAGAACGGGTTCTTCAACGTGAGCAACGCGGCCGCGACCGCGAACGGCGTGGCCGCCGAAGCAAGCCGGCCGATCAGCGCAGCAGTGCCAAGGCCGCGCAGGCGCACGCCGGTCGGCAGGATCTCGGGGATATAGGTCGCGAAGCCGACCGACGAGATGAAGAAGATTGCCGTCACGAGGATCAGCCCGGTGATCATGAGCCCCTGCGACGAAGTCTGTCCCGCATAGGCGACGCCCGCACCCGCCGCGATCAAGGCGGCGGCCACCAGCGACCAGCGCCGCTCGATGCGGTCCGCCAGCACGATCCCGAGCAGCGGCCCGAGAAAACCGCCCATGAAGCTCACCGCCGCGAACGTGAAGGTGGAGCCGAGCGTGAGACCGCGCGAGATGAACAGCGTCGGCAGCCAGCTGATGAGCACGAACAGGCCCGTCAGATGGCAGATGTTGAATACGACGGCCAGCGCGAACCGTCCGCGCACGAGCGGCGAGAACAGCGCATCCCAGCCGAGATGCCGCGCCGGTTCGCGGGCGAGTTCGGCGTCGGGCAGTGTCTTGCCTTCGCGCTGCACGATGCCGGCCTCGATCGAATCGACCACGCGGGCCGCTTCCTCGTCGCGACCAACCGACGCAAGCCAGCGCGGCGACTCCGGCAACAGCCGCTTGTTCGCGAAGACCAGCAGCGCGGGAATCACCGACAGGAGGAACAGCACGCGCCAGCCCACGTTCACGTCGGTGTTCGGCACGATGAGCCGCGCCATCAGCGCGCCGAACGGCAGGCCGCCGTTCAGCAGCAACGCCACCGCCGACTGGAAGCGCCCGCGATAACGCCGTGGCGTGAACTCGTTCAGATACGCATAACCCGTGACGGTGACCGTGCCGATCGCGAAGAGGTTGATCGTGCGGAACGTGAGCAGCATGCCGTAGCTCGTCGCGAAGCCGCAGCCGAGGCTCGACAGGCTGTAGGCCAGTACCGTCGCCTGGAACAGACGCCTGCGGCCGATGCGGTCGCCGAGCAGTCCCGCCGCGATCGAGCCGAATGCGGCAGCGATGAGCGGCACCGAGATGAAAGTGGCCGTGGTCGCGGGCGTGAGCCAGCCGTGCTTGTGCAACGCCGGGATCACGAAGCCGGTGACGGTGAGATCGTAGCCGTCGAAGAACATCGCGACGCCGAGGATCGCGAACAGGGTCCAATGGAAGCGCGACAGCGGCAGGCGCTCCATGCGCCCGGCGATGTTCAGCGCGGAGACATGCGCGTCGGTCCGTGCGCGCACATCGGCATCGTCATACGAGGTCAGCGTGGCCTGCTTCATGCCGTTCTCCCTTGCGCGTAGGCGGCGATGTCGAGTTGCCGCTGCATGCGCGGCACGAGATCGATTGCGACGAATTCACCATCGACGATAGCCGTGCCCTCGCCGCTCGCCTTCACCGCCTCGAACGCGTCGACGATGCGTTGGGCCCGCGTGGCTTCCGCTTCGGTCGGCGTGAACGCGCTGTTGACCGCATCGACCTGAGCGGGATGAAACACCACCTTGCCGCTGAAGCCCAGCTCCCGCGCGCGCAACGCGTCTTCATGCGTGCCTTGCGGATCGCGCAGGCCGTGCAGATAGGGCGCGTCGATGGCATCGCAAGCAGCGGCGCCCGCCGCCGCGACGATCGTCGAACGCGCCCACAGCAAGGCCGTCGGCGTGATCTCGGCGCCGGTCTCCATCGTGTAGTCGCCCGAGCCGAAGAAGAACGCGCAAAGGCGCGGTGAGGCGTCGGCGATGCTCAGCGCATTCAGCACGCCGCGCGGCGTCTCAAGCGTGGCGATCAGCTTGACCGGCGCATCGCGCCGTGTGAGTTCGGCGTCGAGCCAGTGCAGTTGCTCGGCGGATTCCACCTTCGGCACGAGCAACGCGTCGCAATGCGTGAGCGGGACGGCGTCGAGGTCGCGCGCACAATCCGCCGTGCCCACTGCGTTGATCCGCACCACGCGCTCGCGGCTGCCGAAGTCGAGCGTCGGCATGAGCTTCGCGAGATTGGCGCGCGCTTCGTCGCGGCGCGCGGGTGGCACGCCGTCTTCGAGATCAAAAACGAAGGAATCGACTGCAAGCTTCATCGCGCCCGCCATGCGGTCAGGGCGATGCGCAGGCGTGATGAGCATCGAGCGACGAATACGCATCATTGCGGCCTCCACGATGAAGCGAGATAAAACGGCGCCCGCAGGCGCGGAGAGAGCATGCACATACGCATTCGGTCGTCTCCAGAAAGAAGCCCACCGAGTCATTGCCGGCGGGTCTGCAATTCATTCTGTCAAGCTGTCGACAGTCGGACGATAGGGGTAAACGCGCCGCGCCACTCGCGTGGCGCAGTGCGGCACGTTTCGTCGAAAGCCTTACAGCACAAGGCTTTGCGGGCAATGAACACGCGTGCGCTATGCAGCTCCTGCATAACAGGTATTCGAGCGTTCGCGCCGGGCTATCAATACGCTCCACCGAAACAACCCGCCATTGACGAACCATCCGGGAGGAGATACCCATGAGCATCGACGCAATCGACGGCGCCGCTTCGCAGTCCGTCGACGAAGGCAAGCTGTACAAGAAGCTGCTGTGGCGCATCGCGCCGATCCTGTTCCTCTGCCACACGTTTTCGTTTCTGGACCGCGTCAACATCGGCTTCGCGAAGCTGCAGATGCTCGGCGATCTGAAGATTGGCGACTCGGCCTTCGCACTGGGCGCGAGCATGTTCTTCATCGGCTATATCGCGCTGGAGATTCCGAGCAACATCGTGCTGCACCGCGTGGGCGCGCGGCGCTGGATCGCGCGCATCATGCTGACCTGGGGCCTGATCTCCGCAGCCACGATGTTCACCGCCGAACTCGCGAAACTGTTCGGCGTCGAGAACGCGACGATGTTCTATATCCTGCGGCTCTTGCTCGGCTGTTGCGAGGCGGGCTTCTATCCCGGCGTGCTGCTGTACATCAATTACTGGTTCCCCTCCGACCGTCAGACCAAGGTGACCTTCGGCCTGTTGCTCGCGCTGCCGACCAGTCTCGTGCTCGGCGGACCGCTGTCCGGCTGGCTGATGCAGCATTCGCACGGCTGGATGGGTTATAGCGGCTGGCAATGGATGCTGCTGATCGAAGGCGTTCCGGCGATGGCGCTCGCCTTCCTCGTCTACTTCGGTCTCGCCGACAAGATTCATCACGCGAAGTGGCTTACCGATGCCGAAAAGCGTCTGCTCGACAAGAACGTCGTCACCGAGAACGCACACAAGGAATACAAGTTCGGTCCCGCGCTGCGCGACTATCGCGTGTGGCTCTGCGCGGGCATCATCTTCACCTACGCGACGGGCTGGTACGGGCTGTCGTTCTGGCTGCCGTCCATCGTGCGCGAGTCGGGCGTGAAGGACACGTTCCACATCGGTCTGCTCACCGCGATTCCGTTCGTCTGCGCCGCCGCGACGATGCTCTTCAACGCGTGGCATTCGAGCAAGACCGGCGAGCGCCGCTGGCACGCCGCGATTCCCGCCTTTGTCGGCGGCACGGGGCTTATCATGAGCGCGGCCTTTGCCGGGAACCTGCCGGTCGCGATGATCTGCCTGTGTGTCGCGGCATCGGGCGTGCTCGGGCTCACGCCGATCGTGTGGACTTATCCAGGCAGTCTCCTGTCCGGCACGGCCGCCGCCGCCGGCTTCGCGATGATCAACTCGTTCGGCAGCCTCTCGGGCATCGCGGGCTCGTGGATCACCAGCCTCATGAAGCAGTGGACCGGCAACATCAACAACGGCACCTATGCGCTCGGTTTCGTGCTCATCTGTACCGGCATCCTCGTGCTGTCGATGCCCGCGGCGACCTTCGTGCGCGGCGCGGCCAGGAAGGCGCCCGCCGAGCCGAACGTCGCGAACGATGCCCTGACCGACTCGCCGGCCTGAGGTTCGCTAAGACCGCTCCTCAATCGCGCGCCAGACGCCGGTTCGCACCAGCGACTCGGTTTCCTGGCGCACGATGCGATACAGCGCCTTCATCGCGAGCGTGGCTTCCTTCTTCGGTGAGAATGCAATCGACAAAACGCCGGACAGCGACGGCTCGCGAAGGCGTCGCGCCTTCAGCGTGCCGCGTTCGAGCCGTTTCTCGATGGCGGCGAACGGCGCGATGCTGAAGCCCAGTCCCGCTTCGACGAGATCGAAGATGCCCGCCATCGCGTCCAGCTCGACGACGATGTTCAATTGCAAGCCCTGCGCAGTCGCGGCATCCTCGGCGAGCGTGCGCAAGCCATGCGGACGCGGCGGCAGGACCCATTGCAGGTCCACGGTTTCAGCGAGCGCGATGGAATCCGCCGAGGCGTTCATCACTTCGGCATCGGGCGGGCCGATCAGCAGCATCTCATCCGACAGCAACGGCTCCACGCCAATCGTATTCAGCGACGTCACGTTGTACAGCACGCCGATATCGAGCTTCCCGGTCATCAACCATTCGAGCAGATAGCCGCTCACGCTTTCGCGCAGCTTGAGCCGCACATCGGGAAACTCCGCGCGAAAGCGCTTGGTGAGCGGCACCAGCAGGAATTCGCCGAGCATCGGCGGAATGCCGATGGTGACCGTGCCGCCCGGGTTCGAGCGCAGCGCCTGCATCTGGTTGAGGGCGCTGTCAGTGCGCATCAGGATGTCGCTGGCGGACGCGAGAAAAGTCTTGCCGCTATCGGTCAGCGACATGCCGTGACCGTTCCGGTAGAGCAGCGCCAGACCGAACTCCTGTTCGAGACTCTGGATATGGCGCGTCAGCAGGGACTGGCTCACGCCGAGCAGCGTCGCGGCGCGCGACAGGCTGCCTTCGCGCGCGACGACCTCGAAATACCGCAACTGTTTCAGTTCCACTTGCGCACCCTCCGGACTTGCCGGTATTGTCGGCGGCGGCGGATTTCAGGTTTTGCATAACTGGTATGCAAGCGGCGTCAATGCCGCCTCGCTACGCTTCCCTCGTTCCACTCGATCACCATCAGGAGAGTGCATGCTGCCGAAAGCACCGGGCTTTTCATTGCATGGCAAGACAGCGTTGATCACCGGCGGCGGGCGCGGCATCGGCCTCGCGGCGGCCGCGGCGCTGGCCCAGGCCGGCGCGCGCGTGACGCTGGTCGCGCGTTCCGCCGATGAACTCGAACGCGCGTCCGGCCAGATCATCGAGGAAGGCGGTCAGAGCGACTTCATCACGCTCGATATCACCGACTCGGCCGCCGTCAGCGCCGCCATCGAAGCGCGCGAACCCTACGACATTCTCGTGAACTGCGCGGGCACCAATCGCCCGAAGCCGCTCGTCGACGTGACCGATGACGACATCGACGCCATCATCGACCTCAATGTGAAGTCCGTCTTTCATGTATCGCGCGCGGTCGCGAAAGGCATGCTGCGCGCCGGGAACGGCGGCTCGATCATCAACGTGTCGTCGCAGATGGGGCACGTGGGCAGTCCGGGCCGCACGGTGTATTGCGCGTCGAAGCATGCGCTCGAAGGCATGACCAAGGCGCTGGCATGGGAGCTCGGGCCCCACGCCATTCGCGTGAACACGGTGTGCCCCACGTTCATCGAGACCGTGCTTACAGCAAGCATGTTCGATGCGCCCGGCTTTCGCGACTGGGTCACGCAGCGCATCGCGCTGGGCCGCGTGGGACGCGTCGAGGAAGTGATGGGCGCGATCGTGTTCCTCGCCAGCGACGCCTCCACGCTGATGACCGGCAGCGCGCTCATGCTCGACGGCGGCTGGACGGCTGCGTGACATAGACCCATAACTCAAGCGAGACAATTGATGAACGTAGCGAAGATGAAGCTGGACAAGCCCGTGGCCATCGTCGGCGCGGGGCTCGTGGGCGCGGGCTGGGCGATTGCCTTCGCGCGCGCCGGACTGAACGTGCGCGTGTACGACGCGAACCCGCGCACTGCCGAGAACGCCATTCCCTGGGCCGCGAATCAGCTGGCCGCGTTGCATAAGCACGGTCTCATCGACGAAACGCCGGAGACCATCGCCGCGCGTCTCACGCTCGCCGATTCGCTCGCGCAGGCCATCGACGGTGCAGCTTACGTGCAGGAGTCGGTGCTCGAGCGCGTCGATGTGAAGCGCCAACTGATGCTGGATCTGGAGAAGGTGGCGGACGCGGATGTGATCATCGGTAGTTCGAGTTCGGGCATCAAGGCATCCGACTTCGCCTGCGACCTCGCCATCTCGCCGCGCGTGCTGATCGCGCATCCGGTCAATCCGCCGTATCTCGTGCCGGTCGTCGAACTCGTGCCGTCCACGCAGACTTCACCGGAGACCGTCGACTTCACCGATGCATTGATGCGCGGTATCGGGCAAAGCGTCGTGCATGTGCGCAAGGAGATCGAGGGCTTCGTGCTGAATCGCCTGCAAGCCGCGTTGCTGCGCGAAGCGTGGGCGTTGCAGCGCGACGGCATTGCGAGTTGCGAGGATATCGACAAGACGGTGCGCGACGGCCTCGGCTGGCGCTGGTCCTTCATGGGCCCGTTCGAGACGATCGACCTGAACGCGCCGGGCGGCGTGGCCGACTATGCAAACCGGCTCGGGCCGTTGTATCACTCGATCGTGAAGTCGCGCACCGATGACGGCCCGTGGGATGAAGCGCTGATTGCCCAGGTCGAGAAGGACCGACGCCAGCATCTCTCCGCCGATGACCTCGCCGCGCGCCGCGACTGGCGCGACGAACGGTTGATGCAGTTCGCGGCCCGGCGGGCGCAGGAAGACGGCGAGCGTTGATGGACCTTAGCGGCGGGCCTCCGTCGCCATTCTGAGCGCGAGGCCCGCGAGCACGGTGCCCATCAGCCAGCGCTGGATCAGCAGCCACGCGGGCCTGCGCGCGAGAAACACGGCGATGGAACCCGCGGTCATCGCCACCGACGCATTCACGGCGATGCTCAGCGCGATCTGCACGAGGCCGAGCATCATCGATTGCGCGAGCACGCTGCCGTGTTGCGGGTCGATGAACTGCGGCAGCAGCGACAGATACAGCACGGCAATCTTCGGATTCAGCAGGTTGGTCACGAAGCCCATGGTGAAGAGCTTGCGCGGGCTGTCGACGGGGAGATTGCGCACCTGGAACGGCGAGCGGCCGCCGGGCTTCACCGCTTGCCACGCGAGCCAGAGCAGATACAGCGCGCCGCCGAAGCGCAGCGCGTCATAGGCGAAGGGAATGGCGATCAGCAACGCGGTGATGCCGAACGCCGCGCACAGCATGTAGAACACGAAGCCCAGCGCGACGCCGCCGAGCGAGATCAGGCCGGCCGTGCGGCCCTGGCAGATGGAGCGGGAAATCAGATAGACCATGTTGGGCCCGGGCGTCAGGGCCATGCCGAGCGCGACCAGCGCGAAGGCGATGAGGTGGGCTGTTTGGGGCATGGGCGCGGGCTCCGGTGGGACAGTGGGATCATTGTCCCGTGTGATGGCGTTGGCTGGACAGGGACACATGGGAAGTGGGCCTTCGATACAATTGCGCGCGGGGTTCGCGTCTGTCGCAGTAGCGCTTCCATCCGCTTTTCGAAACCTCTCGCGCGTTGGGCAACGGTGCAATGCACGGGCGCTCTCACGCCGGGTCTAATCGGCGTTCGCGATCATGCGAAGTTTGCAGCGATGCCGTTGCCCATCCCGGCTTCAAGTCCAAAACAAAGCCCCAAGGTCGACGAGACAGCCGTTTCCGATGGTTCCAACGTTTTCGTGAGCTTCGTTATTCGTCGCTCTCCCCGGGCGGGTCTTCGTTCAGACCCAGCGCCAAAGCCAGCCCGCGCGACTCCCGCCAGGCGATTTTCACGAACGGGTCAGTCGCGTCGTATTTTCCTTTGCCCGTCGACATCACCAGATTCGCGTCCGTGAGCGACAATAGCGCGTTCTGGACCGCGCTCTGCGAAACCGGCATGCCGATTTCGCTGGTCAGCGCCTGATTGGTTTCAGCAGAGTAGAAACCGCCTGTGGGTCCGTCGCTCAGGCAAATCCGATGGAACACGGCCGTGGCAAGATCGCCCAGACTTTCGGCTCGAGAGATTTCTACATCGGCAGCGGAATGGCGCAGCGCCTGCACGATGATGGGCAGTTGAGCGTCGGGCGCAAGGTCGGAAGGGCTGTCGCGCAGAGCAATCAAGGCCTTCAACATTTCTTCCGGCCGGCTGCCGAGTTGCTGGAATGCGTTGATCGCGACAGGTAACGTGGGCAAGCGGTCTCCGAGTTGCTCGCGCGTCTGGTCCAGCACATACGTCACGTAGTCCTCGCCCAGCAGCGGGAACGGCTGTGACCATGCACCCTGGAACGCCTGATTGCCACGCATCACCATTTCCTGCACCTGCGCCCGGTGCGATCCGGTGCCAATGATGAACAGCTTCCCCGGCATGCCGGGCTCCAGATTAACCGCGTCCCGAGCAGCCTTCAGCGCCAACAACAGTTCGTTGCCGGCGGCGCTGCCCATCGCGTGCTGGATTTCGTCGATGATCAGCACGACGTTGGCGCGCGTTTTTTCGACGACTTCGGTGAACACGGCCGCCAGAGTCGGACCCGTTTTCTTGCCCAGCTGATCCAGCTTGAAGCCGAATTTGAAGCCGCCACCCCCTACGTCAATTTCCGAAACACGCTTGAGCTGCCGGGAAATTCGGCCGAACAGGTCGGACGCCGGTTTCTGCAGATCCGCCAGGGTTTGTTCGATGGCGCCCGTGACCAGATCCGCAGGATTGGCCTGTACCTGACTCCACAAATCGGCATACATGACGATGGCGTCCTGACCCTGCAGCGCAGGCATCAGATCCTGCCGGATGAAGGTCGTCTTGCCGATACGCCGCGGCCCGGACAGGAATACGCCTGCCTCGAACTGTGGATCGAGTGCCCGGGGATGAAGGATCTGGCGGGCCATCTCGTCAGCCAGCTCGGTACGATGGTAGGCCATGGCAATTACGAAAATTATTCAACGAGGATAATTATCCCATCCAAATAATTTTTGGTAAAGCTCACCAGCTTGTGTTCCCTGTCAAAGAAAGTCCCCTCGCCAGCCCCGCAAGGCCAGCCCGATATAATCGCCGGACCACTCCACGAGGATCCGCGCATGAAAATTCTTGTCGCCCTGAGCACCGCCCTGGCCCTGTCGAGCACCGCGTTCGCCGCCAACACCACCGAAAAGCTGCCTTCCGGCGTCGTGGTCGAGCACCCGAAGCAAGGCACCGGCGCACAGCCCACGGCCAGCGACGTCGTCCGCGTCAACTACCGCGGCACGCTCGCCAACGGCACCGAATTTGACAGTTCCGCGAAACACGGCGGCCCCGCTACTTTTCCGCTCGGCCGCGTGATTCCGTGCTGGACCCAAGGCGTGCAGAAAATGAAAGTGGGTGGCAAGGCGAAGCTGACGTGCCCGGCTGCCACCGCCTACGGTAGCCAGGGCATCGGCCCCATTCCGCCGAACAGCGACCTGACTTTCGAAATCGAACTGCTCGGCATCGGGCAGTAAGCAATCGCGCTGTAACCGTCGCGCAAATGAAAAGGGCGCCGCAGGAGTTCATCCTGCGGCGCCCTTTCTTTCGCGCCGTGGCGCGTCAGCGAATTACATCGTCACGGTGTCGGCGACTTGCTTGAAGTCGTCGATACGGTCGAAGTTCAGGTACTGATAAATCTTGTCGCCATTGGCGTTGATCACGCCGATGTCGCTCATGTACTCGTCCTTGGTCGGAATCCGGCCCAGACGCGAGCAAATGGCCGCCAGTTCCGCCGAGCCGAGATACACGTTCGTGTTCTTGCCAAGACGGTTCGGGAAGTTGCGAGTCGACGTAGACATGACCGTAGCGCCCTCGCGCACCTGCGCCTGGTTGCCCATGCACAGCGAGCAGCCCGGCATTTCGGTACGCGCACCGGCCGTGCCGAACACGCCGTAGTGGCCTTCCTCGGTCAGCTGCTTCTGGTCCATCTTGGTCGGCGGCGCGACCCACAGCTTGACCGGAATATCGCGCTTGCCTTCCAGCAGCTTCGACGCCGCACGGAAGTGACCGATGTTCGTCATGCACGAACCAATGAACACTTCGTCGATCTTCGCGCCGGCGACATCCGACAGCGTCTTCACATCGTCCGGGTCGTTCGGGCAGGCCACGATGGGCTCATGCACATCGGCCAGATCGATCTCGATGACTGCCGCGTACTCGGCGTCCGCGTCCGGCGCGAGCAGTTGCGGATCGGCCAGCCACTCTTCCATGGCCTTGATGCGGCGCTGGAGACTGCGCGGGTCCTGGTAGCCCTCGGCGATCATCCACTTCAGCAGCGTGATGTTGCTGGTGAGGTATTCGATGATCGGTTCCTTGTTCAGATGCACCGAGCAGCCGGCCGCCGAACGCTCGGCCGAGGCATCCGACAGTTCGAACGCCTGCTCCACCTTCAGATCCGGCAGCCCTTCGATTTCGAGAATGCGGCCCGAGAAGATGTTCTTCTTGCCTTGCTTGGCGACCGTCAGCATGCCCTGCTTGATGGCGTACAGCGGAATGGCATTGACGAGGTCGCGCAGCGTGACGCCCGGCTGCATCTTGCCCTTGAAGCGCACCAGCACCGATTCCGGCATGTCCAGCGGCATGGTGCCGGTAGCGGCCGCGAAGGCCACCAGTCCCGAACCCGCCGGGAAGCTGATGCCGATCGGGAAACGCGTGTGCGAGTCGCCGCCAGTGCCGACGGTGTCGGGCAGCAGCATGCGGTTGAGCCACGAGTGGATCACGCCGTCGCCGGGACGCAGCGCGATGCCGCCACGGTTGCTGATGAAGTTCGGCAGGGTCTGATGCGTCTTGACGTCGACCGGCTTCGGGTACGCGGCGGTATGGCAGAACGACTGCATCACCAGATCGGCCGAGAAGCCGAGGCACGCCAGGTCTTTCAGTTCGTCGCGGGTCATGGGGCCCGTGGTGTCCTGCGAGCCGACCGAGGTCATCTTGGGTTCGCAGTACGTGCCCGGGCGCATTCCCTCGCCTTCCGGCAGACCGCAGGCGCGGCCGACCATTTTTTGCGCCAGGGAAAAGCCCTTGGCCGTGCCGGCCGGCAGCTGCGGCAGGCGGAACAGGTCCGATGGCGCCAGACCCAGCGCTTCACGCGCCTTGGCCGTCAGCCCGCGGCCGATGATCAACGGAATGCGGCCGCCGGCGCGCACTTCGTCGAACAACACTTCCGACTTGACCTGGAATTCCGCGATCACCGCGCCGTTCTTCAGCGCTTTGCCTTCGTACGGACGCAGTTCGACGACGTCGCCCATTTCCATCTGCGACACGTCGAGTTCGATGGGCAGCGCGCCTGCGTCTTCCATCGTGTTGTAGAAGATCGGCGCGATTTTCGAGCCGAGGCACACGCCGCCGAAACGCTTGTTCGGGATGAAGGGAATGTCTTCGCCCGTGAACCACAGCACCGAGTTGGTGGCGGACTTGCGCGAGGAACCCGTGCCGACGACGTCGCCCACATAGGCGACCAGGTGACCCTTCTCCTTCAGCGACTCGATGAACCGCACCGGGCCGCGCTTGCCGTCTTCTTCCGGCGTGATGCCGGGACGCGCGTTCTTCAGCATGGCCAGCGCGTGCAACGGGATGTCCGGGCGCGTGGTGGCGTCCGGCGCCGGCGACAGGTCGTCCGTGTTGGTTTCGCCGGTCACCTTGAAGACGGTGACGGTCAGGCTCTCAGGCACTTCCGGACGGCTTGTGAACCACTCGGCGTCCGCCCAGCTTTGCAGCACGGCGCGCGCGTGGGCATTGCCCTTGTCGGCGAGTTCCTTGACGTCATGGAACTGGTCGAACATCAACAGGGTTTTCTTCAGCGCGTCCGCAGCCACGGCGGCCACTTCGGCGTCCGACAGCAGTTCGATCAACGGCGCGATGTTGTAGCCGCCCAGCATCGTGCCGAGCAGTTCGGTGGCGCGCTGGCGCGAGATCAGCGCGCAGGCGGTTTCGCCCTTGGCCACGGCGGCCAGGAAGCCCGCCTTGACTCGCGCAGCCTCGTCCACGCCGGCAGGCACGCGGTTCGTGATGAGGTCGAGCAGGATCTGCTCTTCGCCCGCGGGCGGATTGGTCAGCAACTCCACCAGCTCGGCGGTTTGCTGAGCCGTCAAAGGCAGAGGCGGAATGCCGAGCGCGGCGCGTTCGGCGACATGAGCGCGAAAATTTTCAAGCATGAGGGGACCGTTCGTTTGCGTTTCAAAGGACGACTTTCCAGTCGCGCCGAGGCTGCTCCCGGCATTGCTTCGAGCGCAATTTTATCTTTTTGAGCCCATCGCGTCAATTATCTTATGTCTTATGTCTTATACAAGACTTGCTGTCAAAGCCTGTTGCGACGGTCGGTTTTCATGGTTTGACGGCGTGACTGTCAGGCGCCCTGCGCTCACGCCGAAGTCGACGGCCACGAAGCCTCGATCGCCTGCAACGCGCTCGTCACGATGGAACGGTTCAGCGCCGCCGCCAGCACGCCATCGCGCTCTTCGTAGGCTTCGCACAGGCGCTGATGATCCGAGCACGAGCGTTGCAGGCGTCCGGGCAGCGACGTGCTCAGGCGGCGCAGGCGATTGATGCGCATGCGCATGGAATCCAGCACCTCTTTGAAGATGCCGTTGCCGCACACGCGCAACTCTTCATCGCGGAACGCGACATTGGCCCAGAAGTAGGCATCGACGTCAGCGCGCGCGGCGGCCTCGGCAAGCTGCCGGTGCGCGGCCCAGAGTCGTTCGATGTCCTGCGGCGTCGCCCGCTCGACGACGCCCAGCGAGATTTGTGCGTACAGCAGCGCGCGCAACTGATACAGCTCGCGCACGTCGTCGAGCCTGATGGCGGAGACCCTCGGACGCTTGCGCGGCGGCCAGTCGACCAGTCCTTCGCGGCTCAGGACGAACAGCGCTTCACGCACCGGCGTGCGGCTGACCTTGAAACGTCTGGCGAGTTCGACGGAGTTCAGATCATCGCCGGGCGCGAGTCGACCTTCGATGATCCCGCGCGCCACCCAGTCGATGATGTCGGCGGTTGCGGGATAAAATGTGTCGACACTTTCGCTCATGACGGTCATTCCGGATGTCTGGTAAGGTGCGATGAGACGCCAATAATTCTACCTCCGCCGCGATGGAGCCCGTTTTCAGATACTCCATCTGTCGACACTTAGCAGAATTTTCACCTCGAGGAGACATTGCATGCCCGAGCGCCATCGGCCTCAACGTCGCAGGCTGTTGCAATCCGCTGGAGCACTCGCCGCGCTGTCCTTGGGCGGTTCGCGCCTCGTCCTCGCTGCGAGCGAAGCGGAAAACGCAAGCGCAGACCATGAACACATCACCGCGCAACTCGCGCGCTACATGGCGCAGGCCCGCACGATGCCGCTCCCTGCTCCCGTCGTCCTCGCCTGCAAGCACCGGATTCTCGATACCTTCGGCGCGATGGTCTCCGGATCGCGCATGCGCCCCGGCATGCTCGCGGCGAAATACGTCGGCACGCTCGGCGGCGCGCCCCAGGCGACGGTCATCGGCACGCACGCGCGCACGAGCATCGTCAATGCGGCGCTGGCCAACGCCATGTGCGCGCATTCCGATGAAACCGACGACTTCGAACCCGTGACGAAGGCGCATCCGGGAAGTTCGGTGGTGCCGTCGGCGCTGGCCATGGCCGAGCACGGCGCACAAAGCGGCGAGACCATGATCCGCGCGGTCACGCTCGGCTACGACCTCGCCTGCCGCCTGCTGATGGCGCTCGGCCCCGATCTCGTGCGCGGCTCGCATCGCAGCGCGGAAGGCACGGCCTCGACCTTCGGCGCGCTCGGCGCGGCGGCTGCCCTCGCGGGCCTCGATGAAACCGCGATGCGCTATGCGATCTCCTATTCGGCGCAGCAGGTGTCCGGCCTCTGGAGCTGGGTCAAGGACAAGGACCACATCGAGAAAGCCTTCGACTTCGCCGGCATGGGGGCGCGCAACGGCGTCATGGCGGTGAGCATGGTGCAGTCCGGCATGACGGGCGTGCGCGACGTGCTCGACGGCACGCACAACCTGTTCATCGCGCTCTCCACGCAGCCTGATCCGCACGCGATGATCGACGGGCTCGGCTCGCGTTTCTACGTGACCGAGACGGCGATCAAGACTTACTCGGTGGGCTATCCGATCCAGTCACCGCTCGACGCGCTGCTCGCCCTGCGCAAGCAATACAACCTGACGCCGGACAACGTGAGCCGCATTGTCGTGCGGATTCCGCCGGATGCGGAAGGCATTGTCGGCGATAGCGCCATGCCCGACGTCAACTGCCAGCATCTCGTGGCGCTCGCGCTGGTGAAGGGCGCGGTGTCGTTCCGCGACAGCCACGATGTCGCCCTGATGCGCGATCCTGCGATTCTCAAGGAGCGCGCGAAAGTGACGGTGCAACCGGACCCCGCGCTGCATGATCCCGCCGCACCGCGCGGCGCGAAAGTGCAGGTCACGCTGACGGATGGCCGCACGGTCGAGCACTTCACGCGCTTTGCGCCCGGCACGAAGGAGAATCCGCTGTCGAGCGAAGCCGTGGCGGCGAAGGCGCGCGATCTGATGGCGCCGGTGCTGGGCGCGGCACGCACGGCCGCGCTGATCGAGAAGATCGAGCGACTTGAAACGCTCAGGGATGTGCGCGAATTGCGCCCGCTGATTACCGCCTGACATCCGGGCACACTACAGGGAGACGAACCCATGGCCAGCATCGACCGGCGCTATTTCCTGAAGACCGGCGCGGCAGGCGCGCTCGCTTCCGCCACGGTAGGCACGAGCGCGCTGGCGCAAGGCAGCAACACTGCGGCATCGCAGCCAGGCGCCATGAATGCGCGACCGCCGAAGGTCACGCGCATCCTTGCCGAGTTCATCGGCAAGACGCGCTACGAAGACCTGCCCGCGCCGGTGCGCCGTGAAGGCGTGCGCACGCTGATGAACTGGGTCGGCGTCGCGGTGGGCGGCTCGCACGACACGACAGTCGATCGCGCCGTGGCCGCGCTCACGCCTTTCTCGGGACCGCCGCAAGCCAACCTGCTCGGACGCACCGAGCGCTTCGACATCATGAACGCGGCGTTCATCAATGGCGTCAGCAGTCATATCTTCGATTACGACGACACCCACCTGAAGACCATCATTCATCCGGCCGGGCCGGTGGTCTCCGCGATCCTCGCGTATGCGCAATACCATCCCGTGTCGGGCAAGGATTTCCTCAATGCGCTGGTGCTGGGTGTAGAGACCGAGTTGCGCATCGGCAATGCGGTGTACCCGAATCATTACGATGTCGGCTGGCACATCACCGGTACATGCGGCGTGTTCGGTTCGGCTGCGGCGATGTCGAAGCTCATGGGCCTCACCGTGCAGCAGACGGTCTGGGCGCTGGGACTGGCGGCGTCGCAGCCGGTCGGGCTGCGCGAGTCGTTCGGTTCGATGAACAAGAGCTTCAATCCCGGCCGCGCCGCCGCCAACGGCATGTTCGCAGCGATCCTGGCGAGCAAGGACTACACGAGCTCGGACGGCATGATCGAGGCGAAGCGCGGCTGGGCCAACGCGATCAGCACCAAGCAGGATTACCGTGAGATCACGGACGGCCTCGGCTCACACTACGAGTCCACGCTCAACACGTACAAGCCGTTTGCGTGCGGCATCGTGATCCATCCGGCGCTGGACGCCGTCATCCAGCTGCGCAACCAGAACCATCTCAGCGCAGACCAGATCGAACGGATCGATTTGCGCGTGCATCCGCTCGTCATCGAATTGACGGGAAAGAAGACGCCGCAGATCGGCCTCGAAGGCAAGTTCAGCATCTATCACGCGGTGGCGATTGCGATCATCGACGGCGCCGCGGGCGAGAAGCAGTTCAGCGACGCCAAGGTGCGCGACCCGCGGACCATCGCGCTACGCGAGAAGGTGAATACGATCGTCGATCCTTCGATCAAGCCCGAGCAGGTGGACATGACCATCACGTTGAAGGATGGCCGCAAGCTGCACAAGTTCATCGAGCATGCGATCGGCAGTACGGAGGTGCCGATGACCGATCAACAACTGGAGAAGAAATTCTCCGATCTCGCCGACGGTATCCTGCCGGCGGATCAGACGCGCGCGCTGATCGACACGTGTTGGCATGTCGAGGCGCTGGAGAATGCGGGGGATATTGCGGTGGCGGCGGTTCGGCGTTAGCGCATCCCACCACTCGCAATCAGACTCTCGCCGGTCAGCCACCGTGCATCGTCCGACGCGAGGAACACCGCAATCGCCGCGATGTCATCCGGCCGTCCCACCCTGCCGAGCGGCGTTTGCGCCAGCGCCGCCGCTTCGAATTCCGAACCGATCACACCTGCCGTATGCGTGCCTTCCGTCACCACGACGCCCGGATTGATCGAATTCACGCGAATCTTCCTCGGACCCAGTTCGCGCGCCAGCGAGCCGGTGATGGCATCGACAGCGCCTTTGGTGCCGCTATAGACGGCGGTAGTCGCCGGCGTGATGCGGCTCACGACCGAACTCACATTGACGATGCTCGCGCCTTCGCCCATATGCTTGACGGCGGCCTGCGCGGTCAGCAGCGTGCCTAGCACGTTGACGTTGAACTGCTTGTGAAAGTGCTCTTCGGTGATCTCTTCGAGCGCCGCGAACTCATAGACGCCGGAATTGTTCACGAGAATATCGAGCCGGCCATAGGTTTCGATTGCCGCGTTCACGATGCCTTGCGCATCCGCCGCCTTCGATACATCGCCGCCCACGGCAACCGCACGGCCGTTCGCCGCAGTGATCGCAGCGACGACGGCATCAGCGCCTTCCTTGCTGCTCGCATAGTTGACGACCACCGCCGCGCCTTCGGCCGCGAGCGCCTTGGCGATGCCCGCTCCGATGCCCTTCGATGCACCCGTGACCACCGCGACCTTGCCTGCAAGTTTGCTCATGATGTCTTCCCTGAAAAGTTGACTGGACGGTAGAGGACCGGCTGTTTCGCTGGGTCGGCCCTGCCATGGTGACAATGTAGTTGGGCTGTCACCACCGATAAAGCGGACTAAAGTGAATTGACATGCAGGCAAACGCGAATAATGAACCGAAGCCTTGCCGACTCTTGCTGGCGCCATGGAGGCAGACCGCATGACTACGCTTCGAAGCGATACGAACTTCGCCGGCCCGATTGCCGGGCTGTATGAGCAATTGCTCGTGCCGATGCTCTTCGCGCACTACGCGGACGACCTTGCCGGCCGCATTGCCGCACTGGATCCGTCACACGTGCTGGAAACCGCTGCGGGAACCGGAGCGCTGACACGCGCGATGTCGCGCATGCTGCGTCCGCAGGCCGCCATCGTCGCGACCGATCTGAACCAGGCCATGCTTGACCGCGCCGAAGCGACGGGAACGCCCGCGAATGTCACGTGGCAACAGGCTGATGCACAAAGCTTGCCGTTCGCCGATGCAGGCTTCGATGTCGTTGCCTGCCAGTTCGGCGCGATGTTCTTTCCCGACAAGCCCGCCGCCTTCGCGGAAGCGCGTCGCGTGCTGCGATTGGGCGGCATGCTGTTGTTCAACGTGTGGGATTGCATCGAAGAGAACGCTTTCGCCGACACGATCACGATTGCGCTCGGCCGCGTGTTTCCCGATGATCCGCCGCTGTTCATGAAGCGCACGCCGCACGGTTATTTCGATGCACGCACCCTCTCGGCGGATCTCGCCCAGGCAGGTTTCGATGCAACGCCGCGCATCGAAACGGTGACGGCGCAAAGTCATGCACCATCTGCACGGGCCGTGGCCGTCGCGTACTGTCAGGGAACGCCCTTGCGCAATGAGATCGAAGCACGCAAGAACGTCACGCTCGATGAAGCCACGGCTGTCTGTGAAACAGCGATCGCTGACCGCTTCGGCGCCAGTCCGGTACAGGCGAAGATGCAGGCGCACGTGGTCGTGGTGCGCCGCTGATACCTCACTCGCGATCCAGCACGCGCTTGAGCCACGCAATGAGCGCCTGCCCGTCGCACGAAGCACTGCGATAGCCCAGATGACCATCGGGCCGCACTGCCCACACCATGCCGTTGCGCGCCCCGAACTGCGCCGCGAACTCGCCCTGGAAATCTCCCAGCGTGCGATAGCGTTCGTTCGCGCCATTCATGATCGAAGGCGACATGATCAACACCACGCCGCCCGTGAGGCCGAGCGCGGCGCGCCATGCATCGACGGCCTCATCGAATGCGGCCCCGCGCGCGCCATCCTCGTCCTCGTCGATATAGCCGAGCAGCGTGTGCCGGCCGCGCCCGATGTGGTCCTGCAAGCGCTGCACCTGGCCGACGAACGCCTGCACCAGACCGCCCACTTGCGGGACGCGGTCGCCGGGCGCGGGCAGTTCGGATGCCATGTCCCGGCATTCATCGGCGACAGCGGGACTGCCGCGATAGCCCACCAGCAACTGCGTCTCGCGCATGCCCGGCCGCATCTCGCCATGCGCGAGCACGGTGTGCATGGCGCGGCTCGTCGACTCGACCACGTCGAGCCCGACAGGCCGCCGTTCCGCTTCATAACTGTCGAGCAGTTTCGGGCCGGCCATCCCGCGCGCTGCCAGCCCGACCTTCCAGGCGAGATTGTGCGCATCCTGCAAGCCCGTGTTCATGCCCTGCCCGCCGACCGGCGGATGGATATGCGCGGCATCGCCGGCAAGGAACACACGGCCGCGCGCATAGTGCTGCGCAATCCGATGACTCACGCGATACACCGACGACCAGCGCATCGACGACAAGCGCGTGTTGCGCGGCAAGATTGGCAGCATGATGCGCTCGACTTCATCGAACTCGGGCGCTGAGTTCAATGCATGCTGCGCGGCATCGTCGGGGAGCAGCACCATCGAGAGCCGATAGCGGCGCTTCGACCCGCGCACCGGCAACGCGGCGAGCGTCGTGGACTGCGGCGCGGCGCCTTCGGCCGTGCCTTGAACCTTGCCGGAAAGATTGAAGCGGTACATCGGTCCGCGCGGCAGATTCCAGTCCACGTCGACATCGGCGAGCATGAAGGTCTGCGGATATTGATCGCCTTCGAAAGGCACGTTCAACTGATGCCGCACACTGCTGCGCGCGCCGTCGCAACCGACCAGCCAGCGGCAGCGAACCGTACGGATCTCGCCGCCCGCCCTCTGCACGCGGGCATCGACGGCATCGTCCGACTCGGTGAAGTCCACCAGCGTCGCGCCATAGTCGACATGCCCGCCATGCACTGCAAGCGCCGTCTCGAGCAAGCGCTCCGTTTCGAACTGCGCCAGTGAAAGCGCGCCGTAGGGCATGCCTTCGCGCGGGAACTGCGCGCTGAAGACGGGATCGCCGTCCTGGAAGGTTTCGGCGCCGGTGAGCCAGACGCCTGTGTCGATCGCATCGCGCGCGATGCCCAGGTCCTCGAAGATCTCCAGCGTGCGCGCCGTGACACCCAGTGCCTTGACGAAGAAGGTGCGCGCCTCGTGCGCATCGATCAGGCACACATCCAGCCCGTCGCGCTTCAGTTCCGCGGCGAGCAGCAGGCCAACGGGGCCCGCGCCGGCTATCAACACATCGGTCGTATCGTTCATGATGCGATTTCTCCCGAGGAATGCGATGCCTGCGTGTGCCGCGCGAAACGACCGCCGGCGAAAGGGAGAATAACCGTTGTGCCTATGCTTGTGCCGCCATTCGATCGCCCGATCCGTCAGCCGGCGAGCGGACCGAGCCGCACGCCGAGCACGCAGCCGGCCGCGATCACGACGAGCACGGCGGTGGCGATCGTGGCGTAGAGCATGTTGCGCTGCCGGGCAAACACCGCGAGCAGCAGCGCGACCCGCATGACAGGAAGCAAGACGAACAGCGCGACGCCCGCCGTCATGACACGAGCGGCCCACGGCGCCGGCCACGCCTGGAGCACCAGGCCCGCGCCGATCAACCCGCACGCGATCCACGTCCCGGCCTGTAGAAAAGCCGCGAGCAAGCGGTCGAGCGAAACATGCGCGGGAGACTTCATCATCCGGCGAGTTCGGTGAGGTTGATGCCCATGCCTTGCAGCACCATCTGACCTGCGACGATCACGAGCACGGAGAGAAACAGCACGCGCAGGCGTTCGCTGCGCACCTTCATCAGCACGCGCGCGCCGAGCACGGCGCCGAGCACCGAGCCGAGCGCGACCGGCGCAGCCAGCGCGCTGACGATCTCCCCGCGCAGGAAGTACGCGCATCCGCTGGCGGCAGCCGTGACGCCGATCATGAAGTTGGAAGTCGCGGTGGAGACCTTGATGGGCAGGCGCAGGGCATTGTCCATGGCGGGAATCTTGAGGATGCCGCTGCCGATGCCGAGCAACGCCGACACCAGCCCTGCCACCAGCATCAGCATCAGGCCGAGCGGCACGTGCTGCACGCGATAAGCCACATCGCGATGCAGACGATGATCCGGATAGGTCGAATGCAGTTCGAGCACGGCGGCAAGCCCATGCGAAGGCGCAGTGGATGCCGCAGACGCCGGATCCTCACGCCGCACGAACATCTGCCAAGCCGATACGAGCAGCACGCCTGCAAACAGGAAGTCGAGCGCCGGGACGGGCACGATGCCCGCCAGCAGCACGCCGCAGAGCGCGCCCAGCGTCGTGCCCGTTTCGAGCACGAGGGCCAGCCGCACGTTGGTCAGCCCGCCGCGCAGGAAGGCGGCCGCGCCGCCGCACGAACAGGCGATCACCGACACGATGCTGGTGCCGATGGCCGCGTGCATGTCGACGTGAAAGAACATGGTCAGAATGGGCACGATGAACAGGCCGCTTGCCATGCCGAGCATGCCGCCCGCCGCACTTGCGCCGAGGCCTGCGCAGAACAGCCACAGCGTGGTTTGCAAGCTCATTGGATCCGTTCGGAGGAGATCAGTGAGCCATAACTATAACATGTCATAACGAGTCGGAAAAATGCATGAATCACGGCCTGTCGTGCATCCAGCTACGCAAACTTCATTGGAATTTCACCGGCACGGGCCGCGTGAGCAGATGGGCATAGAAGGCGAAGAAACGGGTGTTGCCGTAGCGCGTGACATACGTGATCTTTTGCGGCGAAGTGTCTCCCGAATCGATTGGGATAGAGCGGGCGCGCCGCTGCAACGCAGGCAAAGCGCCACTCATTCCACGATCGATCCGGGAACGACACCGACCGCGTCCTCACTCGTTCCAGTGCCCCGCGCTGCCTGCAAAAGCCGGCACGCCCGGCTGGTCGCGCTGCTGCTGCGCTTCACGCGCTTCGTCCGCCTCCACGGTCTTGCTCGTGTCGATGAACAGCGCCGCGACCGCACCCACGCCGAGCAACGCCGCCGAGATCGTGAACGGCACGTTGTAACTGCCGGTCTGCTGGATCAGATAGCCGAACACGACCGGCGACGTCATGCCCGCAATGCCGAAGCCCGTGTTCATCATGCCGCCAGCCGTGCCCGCATACTTGCCCGCGATATCGAGCGGCAGCGTCCACAGGACCGGATTCGTGATCTCGAGAAAGAAGAACGAGCCGGTCAGGAACCACACGGCGGCCAGGGGGCTGGGTGCGTTGACCATCGGCAGGAGGAAGGCCAGCGAGCCGCCCATGCCCACCACGAGAATGCTGCAGCGTGCGAGCCGCAGACGGCCGGTGATCCGGTAGATGCGGTCCGAGATGACGCCGCCGAGCGTGTCGCCCACCACGCCCGCCAGCAAGGGCAACGCGGTGAAGAGCGCAAGATGCTTGAGGTCGAAGCCGCGCGACTCCTTCAGATAGGAAGGCAGCCAGGTCAGATAGACCCACAGCAGCCAGCCGTAGCAGAAGTCGACGAACGTCACGAGCCACATGCGATGAATCAGCTTGCGCCAGGGTGTCACGCTGGTTCGGGCACGCGCGCAATCGCCCGCGCGATAGCCGATCTCGGCAGTCTCTTCCGGCGTGATGCGGCGGTTCTCATCCGGCGAATTGGTGAACACGAAGAAGTAGAGCACTGTCCATGCAAGGCTCGCGATGCCCAGCAGGATGAATGCCTCGCGCCAGCCGCTCGCGGCCACCACGGCCAGCACGAGCGGCGGCGTGAGCGCGCCGCCCAGCCGCGAGAAGCTGTGCGTGATGCCTTGCGCGAAGCCGCGTTCATGCACCGGCATCCAGTACGTGAAGGCGCGCGTGGCGGTCGGGAACGCACCGCCCTCGCCGATGCCGAGCGCCAGGCGCAGCACCACGAGCATGCCGATGCTGCCGGCGAAGCCCGTCGCCAGCGTGGCCGCGCCCCAGATCAGCGAGAGCACGATCAGCACGAGCTTGGGACCGAACTTGTCGGCGAGCCATCCGCCGACGACCTGCATGACCGCATACGGATACGCGAACGCCGAGAACACGAGTCCGAGCTGCACGGAGCTCAGTCCCATTTCCTGACGGATCAGCGGACCCGCCACCGCAATGTTCGCCCGGTCGATGTACGAGATGAAGTACATCAGGCACATCACGCCGAGGATGATATGGCGCGTCTTCACGCGCTGACGATGCTGGTTCATTGTGTCTCCCATGTCCATCTGATGTGGAATGTGCAAGTCCTGCCGTGAAGCGCGCGCCCGCTTATCCCGCGGGCTGCGGCTTGTCCAGCAGCTTCAGGCGCTGCACCTTGCCCGAGGGGCCGCGCGGCAGGGCATCGGTGAAGCGGAATTCGCGCGGTGTCTTGTAGCGGCCGAGTTCGCGCAGACAGTGCTCGCGCAGATCGGCGGGATCGGGCGCATGCGCGCTGTCATGCGGCACGATGAACGCGACGATGTCCTGCCCGTAGGCCGGATCAGGCACGCCCACGGCGGCCGCTTCCAGCACGCCGGGATGGCGCAGCAGCGCTTCGTCGATCTCGCGCGGCGCGATGTTCTCGCCGCCCTTGATGATCAATTCCTTCGCGCGTCCGTTGATGTAGAAGAAGCCGGCCTCGTCGCGATAGCCGAGGTCGCCGCTGTGCAGCCAGCCATCGGCGGTGAAGGCGTTACGGGTCTCCTCGGGCCGCTTGTAGTAGCCGCTCATCAGTTGCCCGCCGCGCAGCACGAGCTCGCCGGTTTCGTTGGACGCGCATTCGCGTCCTTCGAGATCGACGATCTTCGCCTCGCCGCCCGACGGCAAACCGATGCTGCCGATCCTGCGCAACGCCGGGTCGTACGGGTTGCTGAACGCAGGCGCGGCGGTTTCGGTCATGCCCATCGTCTCGATGACGCCGATGCCGAAACGCGCTTCGAACGCGCGATGATGATCGGCAGGGAGCGCCGCCGACGCACTGCGGCAGAACTTGAGCGCCGACAGATCGAAGCCTTGCGCGCTTTCCCCGTTGAGCAGATAGGCGACGATGGTGGGCACGACGTTGATCCATGTGCAGCCGTGCTGCGACGCCTCGCGCCAGAAGGTGCGCGCGGAGAAGCGCGGCGTCATCACCGCCGAGCCGCCGTGATGCAGCGGCGTGAGCAAGGCCACGACGAGACCGTTGATGTGATACAGCGGCAGCGACACGAGCACGCGGTCGTCTTCGCACAGGCGATGCTCGGCGCTGATGTTGCGCATGTTCGCCAGCAGACTGCGATGACTCAGCAACACGCCTTTCGGCGCGCCGGTCGTGCCCGAGGTGTACATGAGCAACGCGGTGTCGGCGGGATCGGCGCCTTTCCCTTTCGCGACGATCTGTGTGGCATCGTCGCCAGGCGGCGGCAGGGTGCGGGGGGCAAGCGCGGGAATGACGGGCAAGGTCGCTGCATCGGGCGACGTGCGCACCACCGCGATATCGCGCGCCATGCCCTTGAGCGCATCCGTGACAGTGTCATGCGTATCGTCGGACACGAAGATCAGGCGCGTATCCGAATGCTCGACGATGTAGCGCACCTGCGACGGCTGGCACAGCAGGTTCAGCGGATTGGCGACAAGCCCGCTGTACATCGCCGCGAGCAGCAGACGCGCGGTCTGGATGCCGTTCCCCATGAACACCGAGACCACGTCGCCGGGCCCCAGTCCCGCTGCCTCGAAGCGCACCGCGAGCGCGCGGCAGTCGTCGCGCAGCGAGCGGAACGAGAGTACGTCGCCGCCCTCGGCATCGAGCAGGAATGGCTTGTCGGGTGCGTGCTCGGCGCGCGCGTCGATCAATGCGCGCAAGGTCGTTGCATCGAGCGGCGCATGCCCGGAAGTCGTCATGCGATCAGCAAGCGTGCTCATCGTCCGATCCTCCGGAAGTAGTCGCCGAGCAAGGCATCGACTTCCGGCACGCTCTCCGCGATCGGATATGCCACACGCGTCACGTTCATGTACTGCCGGTAGCCGAGGTTCGCCGAGAAGTTGTTGCCGCCCCAGGTTCCGCAGCCCATCGAGAGCGAGAACGGCAGGCCGTTGTCGAAGTTGCCCCCGGTCGCGAGACAGTGCGCCTGATTCACGATCACGCGCGCCACCGGCAACTGCGAGCCGAGCAGGACGGCCAACGCATCGTCCGCGCCATGCACGCCTACCGAATGACCCGCGCCCATGTAGCTGTAGATGTCGCGCACGATGTCCATCGCATGCGCGGTATCGCGCGCGCGATACACCGTCAGCACCGGCGAGAGCTTCTCTCCCGAGAACGGATGGTCCTTCCCATAGCCGGTCTCCTCGACCATCAGGAAGCGGGGCTCGCGTGCGGCGATGTCGTCGAGGCCGGCTTCACGGGCGATCGCCGCAGCGGAACGCGCCGTGCAACGCGCCGACAACTTGCCGTCCTGCCACAGCGCCGCCTGCAAGCCTGCCTTCTGCGCCGCGTCCAGCAGCACGCCGCCCTGCTTGCGCAGCGCATCGAGCATGCGTGCATGAATCGCGTTCTCGATTACGACGCTGTTCTCCGACGAGCAACTCGTCGCGTTGTCGAAGGTCTTCGAGACGGCGATCTTGCGTGCCGCGTCATCGGCATCGGCCTGGGCGGTCACGATCGACGCCACGTTGCCCGCGCCCACGCCGAAGGCCGGCGTGCCGCTCGTATAGGCCATGCGCACATTGGCTTGCGAACCGGTGGCGACCACCAGGTCAGCGAGGCGCATCAATGCGGCCGTCGTCGCCTTGCTGGCGGGCGGCGGCAACATCTGCACGAGATCGGGATCGAGACCGGCCTTGGCGAACTCGGCGTGAATGAAGCCGATCAGCAACGCGCACGACGAATAGCCCTTCGGCGACGGCGCGACGATGATCGCGTTGCCACACTTGAGCGCATTGATGATCTTGTTGGCGGGCGTCGCGCCCGGATTGGTCGAGGGCGTGATGGCGGCCACCACGCCCACTGCCCGCGCGATCTCGACGATGCCATGCGCCTCGTCCCGCGCGATCACGCCCGTCGTCGCGACGCCATGCAGGTCGCGCAACAGGCCCAGCGTCTTGCGATGGTTCTTGCGAAACTTGTCGTCGGCGTTGCCGAGCCCCGTGTCGCGCACCGACAGATCCGCCAGTTGCCGGTTGCGCGCGGGCTCCATGATCGCCCACGCCGCGGCGGCCGCGGCCGTGTCGAGCGTGTCCTGTCCCGCGTGTTCGAAGCGTTGCTGCGCTGCACGCGCCCGCTCAACGAGCGCGCCCACCACGCGTTCCGCTTCCGCCTGTTGCGCGGCTTGAGGGGAGTCCGGCGCGTGTGCGCGGGGACGCCCGAGTGTTGCGCCGCTTGCCATGTCATTCATGCGATGAACCTCGGCTGATGAAGGATGAGAGGTGCTATCCAATCTAGTCAGCTCTGTTCGTCGCGCGGTCCCGTTTTCCGGAGTAACGCATGCAGCGATGGCGCGTGCATCGAAAAGCGCGGATTTCGGGACTTTCCAGAGTCCCGAAAAACAATTTTTTCGACGCACAATGAAATAAAAACGCAAGCGACACATATAAAGCAGGAGACAGCGTGACGTCGAATCAATCGAATGCCGCCGCCGTGCGTGCGTTCCGCGTGCTCGAAACCCTCGCGGAAGCCAATCGCCCCTTGTCGATGACCGAGCTGGTCGATGCGCTCGGCCTGCCGAAGCAGACCGTGCATCGCATCCTCGTGCAACTGATGGACGCGTGGCTCGTCACGCGCGGCGCCAGCGACCGGCTCTATGAATGCTCGCCGCGCGTGCGCACGCTCGCCATCAACGTGCTGATGCATGCAGGGCCTGCTGCGGCGCGGCATGCGTTGCTCGAACAACTCGTCACGCGAGTTGGCGAAACCTGCAACCTGACGATGCTGGCGGGGAACGACGTCGTGTATGTGGATCGCGTGGAGACCGGCTGGCCGCTGCGCATGCACTTGCAGCCGGGTTCACATGTGCCGCTGCATTGCTCGGCGAGCGGCAAGCTGCTGTTGAGTTTCCTGCCGAAGGAACGGCGCGAGCGCATGATCGAGCGCTTGCCGTTGCGGTCCTACTCCGAGCGCACCATCACCGACCGCGACGTGCTGCGCCGCGAGCTCGCCTTGACGCGCCGCCGCATGCTGGCCATCAACAATCAGGAGCATTTGCAGGGACTTGTTGCGATTGCGGTGCCGGTGATGCTGGACCGCAATCGCGCATGTGCCGCCATTGCCATCCAGGCGCCGGTGGGACGCGTCGCGCTCGATCAGCTGCTCGCCTTCGAGCCCGACTTGCGCCGCACGGCTGAAGAAACCGCGCGGACTTTCAGGGAAGAGTAAAGCGCTTCAACGTTCGGCTGTTTGCAAATGCTGCGTCGCGTGCTCGTCGGCGTCCACGTCGATCTCCTTGCGCCCGCGCTTGAACACGACATAGGCGACGAACAGGATGCCCAGACTCGCGACACCGAGCCACAGCGGCTTGCGTTGATCCGGGATGAACGCCATGGCGATGAGAATCGCGAGCATGCCGACGATGGCGAGCCAGGTGAGATAGGGAAATCCCCACATGCGCACGCGCAGGTCATTCGCCTCGAGGCTCGTCATGCGGCTGCGCAGACGCAGTTGCGAGAACGCGATCAGCAGGTACACGAAGATCGCCACCGTGCCGTACGAGTTGACGAGGAACGCGAACACCGTATCCGGCGACACATACGACATCACCACCGATACATAGCCGAACACCGTGCCCAACAGGATGGCGCGTGTCGGCACGCCGCGCTTGTTGACCTTCGCGAGTCCGAGCGGCGCGTCGCCATGGCGCGTCAGCGCGAACAGCATGCGCGACGCGGCATACAAACCCGAATTCAGCGCCGACAGCACCGCCGTCAGCACGATGGCATTCATCACGTTCGCGGCGGCGGGCATGCCCATCACGTCAAGCGCGCTGACATAGGGCGTGGCCATCTGATGCGAATTCCACGGCACCAGCGCGACCACCAGCGCCACCGATCCCACATAGAACACCAGCACGCGCGTGATGACCGAATTGGTTGCTTTCGCAACTGCCTTGGCCGGCTCCTTCGCTTCCGCCGCGGCGATCGTCACGATCTCCGCGCCGAAGTAGAAGCCTGTCGCGGCTACCGCGCCTGTCATCACGGGTCCGATGCCGTTGGGCATGAAGCCACCGTGCCCGAGGAACGTGGCGGCGACGTCGGTCGTATGCATCGAGGCGGGCCACAGGCCGCACACGTAAAGGCCGCCGAGGAACAGAAAGACGATGATCGCGCCGACCTTGATCGAAGAGAACCAGAACTCGAACTCGCCGTAGCTGCCGACCGAGATGAGATTGGTCAGCGTGAGGACGACCAGCAGCACAAGACTGATGATCCACGCGGGTACGTCGGGGATCCAGAACTGCACGAGCTTGGCCCCGGCCACCGCTTCCAGCGCGATCACGATGACCCAGAAGTACCAGTACATCCAGCCGGTGAGGAAGCCGGCCATGCGGCCCGGCCCGCGCTGCGTCTTGAAGGCAAGCCGCGCGTACTCATAGAACGAGCCGACGGTCGGCATCGCGCAGGCCATCTCGCCGAGCATGCGCATGACGAGCACCACGAGCACGCCCGTGGTGAGAAAGGAAAGAATGGCGGCGGGTCCGGCCTGCTGGATCACCACGCCGCTGGCGTCGTCGCG
>NZ_JARUXV010000002.1:0-71410 GCF_031450975.1 Caballeronia sp. LZ065 | reverse complement strand
GCCGACGAATAGTCCGGCGCCAATGACGCCTCCCAACGCGATCATCGTCATGTGGCGCTGCTTGAGGCCACATTTGAGATCGCCTTTGTCCGTGCTCGAGTGCATTCCGTCTCCTGATTTGCTGTGATCTGCCTGCGTCAAATCGCGTCTCGCCGGCCGGTACGTTGCCGATCGGTCGAGACCTCTCCCTGCGTCACGCGATGCCGGTCTGCGTCATGTTTCAGAGCGCGGGCCGGTCCTTGCGGAAGGCGTTTTTCACTGCGATCTTGCCGTCGCGGAAGGTGAAGACGTCCACCATGCGCGCTTCGATACGCGAGCCGTCCGCCTTCGTGCCGCGAAACGTCGATTCCGACACGCCGCGCTCGCCGCTGACGAAATGCTCGCCTTCCTTCCACGAAGCATCCGGGCAGGTTTCCCAGGCGAGCGTAAAGCCCTTGCGTACTTGCTCGCGACCGCTGAAGGTGCGGCCCAGGAGGTCGGGCCCGGCCACGCCGTGAAATTCGCAGCGCTCCGCCATGCAGTCCATCAGCGCGTCGATGTCGTGGCGGTTCCAGGCATCGTTGAACGTCTCCAGCAAGCGGAGATAGTCGTGATTCGTCTGAGTGCTCATATGTCGTTCGTGTTCAGGGTTTCAAAAGGGGTTAGCGCTTCTCGTCCTGCGCCAGGTACTTGTGATACAGAAAGCGTTGCCCGACCCGGCGGAACGGCGCAAAGCCCTTCCAGCGCACCATGTTCAACACGTTCGGGTATTCGAGTGCGGATTCGTAGATCGGCAGGTCGTCGCGGCTGCGCTGCCACTTGCCGGCCACGCGCTCCGCGAGGCGGCGGCCCGCGTGCGCCGAGAACGACACGCCATTGCCGCCATAGCCCACCGCATAGAACAGACTCTGCTGCGGATCGGGCTGCGCGACGCGCGGCATCATGTCGTGGCTCACGTCCACCCAGCCCCACCACGAATAATCGACACGTATGCCGCGCAAGGCCGGGAACTTGCGATGCAGCCCTTCCACCAGCACCTCCATGTGCCGGGGATTGGCGGCATCGGCGCCCGTGATCGCGCTGCGGCTGCCGATCTGCAAACGGTCGTCCGGCAACAGGCGGTAGTAGAAGCGCAGCGTGCGCGTGTCGGTGATGACTTCGCGTGTCTTGAAGCCGGTCGCCGCGAGCTCCTGCTGCGTCAGCGGACGCGTGACCAGCGAGTTCGACAGGATCGGCATGATCTTCGCGTTCAACGCGCGATGCATGTCGTTGCGCGTATAACCGCCGGTCGCGAACGCGACGGCCTTGGCACGGATCACGCCGCGCGGCGTGCGCACGTGATGCACGCCGCGAATCGTCTCGACGTCCAGCACCGGCGTGCCCGGATGCACCTTCACCCCGAGCGAGCGCGCCATGCGCAGATAACCGAACGCCAGCTTGAGCGGATGCACGCCGATGCCGTCCGGTTCATGCAGCGCGCCGCAGCTTTCCTGGTCGTCGACATAGGATTGCGCCACATCCTGTGCGCTCAGCATGCGTGCGTCGTAGCCGAACACGTCGCGCATCACCTTGCATTCGTTGCTGAGAAACTCGAGCTTGCGCTCACGATGCGCGATATACAGATGGCCGCCCGGCTGCGGGTCGCACGCAAATTCACTCACCAGATTGCGGAACGTATCGAAGCCTTCGCGGATCTCCGCATCGAGCTTGAGCGCCGTCTGCTTGCCCCAACGCTCGATCCACTGCGAACGATACAGCCGCCCGCTCGCGTTCTGGCCTTGCCCTCCATTGCGGCTCGTGCAGCCCCACGCGGTGCGGTTCGCATCGACGACGGTGGCGCGGATGCCGTGCTCACGGGCGAGGAACAGCGCCGTGGACAGCCCGGTGAAGCCCGCGCCGACGATCAGCACGTCCACGTCGGCATCGCCGGGCAAGGGTCCGTCGTCCTCGGGCGGCGTGCCCGCCGTGGCGACCCAGTAGGTCGGCGCATAGTCCATGGCCTCGCGCTTCATCGGCGAGACGAGCGGGTCGTAGAGCGGATCGTATGGGGCGCACGCGCCGCCCTGGGCCGGCGCAACGAATTCGAGAGTAGCCACCGATAACTCCTTGGAAAGTGGCTTCATGTTGCACCGAACGTCCTGCGCGGCTTAGTGCCAGCCAAAAAACTTCGTTGGTGCCAGGGGCGGCCTGCCCGGCGGGCCTGCTGGACCAAGCGATTGCCCCGCTCTGGCACTACGAGGAGCCATTTTTGTCTGGTCATACTGCACCGCATTCCTTTCTCTTCCGCGCGCTGCACATCTTGCGCGGGCCAATGATCATACGGAGTGGACCATGCTCAAAGTCCTGATCGGACTCGTTTTGCCGTTCGTCGGCGTGATCGGCATGCTGCCGTGGGCGGCATCGAACGATATTTATGTGTTCGGCATTCCATTTATTTATGCATGGATTTTCGGCTGGTTTGTAGCGACTTCGGTCTGCCTGCAACTCTGCTGGGTCCTGTTCGACAAAAAAACGGAACGGCGCGAAGCGCACGGCGCATAAAGGAGAGAACCGACATGGCTTCCACCGTATTTCTCGGTTTCATTGCACTGTCGATCTGGCTCGCCTTGCGTGCAGGCAAGGGACGCGGCTCGCAAAGCGTGCATGACTTCTTCGTCGCATCGCGGCAATTTGGCGCGTGGCTGGTGTTCTTTCTCGCTGCGGGCGAGATCTACAGCATCGGTACGATGGTGGGCTTTCCCGGCGGCATCTACGCCAAGGGGCCGACCTATGGCGTCTGGTTCCTGGGCTACATCCTGCTCGCCTACCCCATCGGATATTTCATCGGCCCGAAGATCTGGGAAGCGGGCCAGCGCCACAACGCCATCACGCTGCCCGATCTCTTCAAAGGTCATTTCAGCAGCCGTGCGCTCGAACTGATCGTCGCCGTTTCATCGCTGATCTTCCTGCTGCCCTGGGGACAGCTGCAGTTCACGGGTCTCGTCGCGGCGCTGAAAGGACTGGGATGGAACCTGAA
Source organism: Caballeronia sp. LZ065 (assembly GCF_031450975.1). Lineage (NCBI taxonomy): Bacteria > Pseudomonadati > Pseudomonadota > Betaproteobacteria > Burkholderiales > Burkholderiaceae > Caballeronia > Caballeronia sp. LZ065. The sequence goes on along the minus strand of NZ_JARUXV010000002.1, from coordinate 68,415 downwards.
TCCGGTCTTCCTCATCATGATCTCGGCGCTGCTCGCGTTCACGTACATCGCCATCGCGGGCGTGCGGGCATCGGCGTACATTGCGATCCTGAAAGACCTGCTGATGGTGGCCGCCATCGTCATCACGGGTCTCGCCGTGGCGTGGGAAGCCGGCGTCGAACCGGTGTTCAGGGCAGCCAGCCAGCATGTGTCGAATGCGATGAACGCGCATCAGCTGACCTTCTCGATGAGCACCATGCTGTTTCAGTCGCTCGGCTTCTACGTGATGCCCTTCGCGATCCAGAACTTCTTCACCGCGAAGAGCGGCAACACCATTCGCCGCTCGCAAGTGGTCATGCCGCTGTACATGCTGATGTATCCGTTCCTCGTGGTCGCGTCGTATTACGCGATTGCGCAGAACGTGCCGCTGGGCTCGCCGAACGAGGCGTTCTTCACCGCGGTCGTGCATCTGCTGCCGTCGTGGCTCGTCGGGCTGGTTGCGGCAGGGGCTTCGCTGTCGGGCCTGCTCGTGCTCGCGGGCATCTGTCTCGCCATCGGCCCGGTGGTCACGCGCAACCTGCTGCCCAACATGCCCGAGACGCGCCAGAAGGCAAGCGCCAAGGTGGTGATCGGCCTGTATCTGCTGCTGTCCATCGGCATGACGCTCGCGACGCCGAACCTGATGCTCACCCTCATCAACATGACCTACTACGGCGTCACGCAGTTCTTTCCCGGCGTGATCGCGATCATCTTCGGCCTGCGCGTCGGCGCGCGCGCGATTGCTTCGGGCATGCTCGTGGGACAGGTTCTCGCGGTCGTCCTGTATGTGCTGCAAGTCGATATCGCGGGCCTGAACCTCGGCCTCATCTGTCTGGCCGTCAACGTGCTGGTCGTGTTCCTCGCGAATCCGAGCGCGGGCCGCAAACACGTACACGCCGATCTGATCCACTCGAACGACTCATGACCCAGAACTCAATCGATACCCACGCGGTGAAGGTGTTCGCCGCCCGCAAGATCCTGACCATGAATCCGCGCCAGCCGGTTGCGACGCACGTTGCCATTCGCGAGGGCAGGATTCTGTCGGTCGGCACCCTCGACGAGATCCGCCAGTGGACCGACGCCAAGCCCGACACGACCTTCGCCGACAAGGTGCTCATGCCGGGTCTCGTCGAAGGCCATTCGCACCTGATGGAAGGCGCGATGTGGAGCGCGGTCTATGTCGGCTACTACGAGCGCCGCGGCCCCGACGGCACGCGCTGGCCGGGCCTGCAATCGCTCGATGCGGTGATCGCGCGCTTGCAGGAAGCGCAACGCGCGCTGGACAGCACGGACGCGCCGCTGCTTGCCTGGGGCTTCGATCCGATCTTCTTCGGCAGCGAGCGGCTCACCGTGACGCAGCTCGATAAGGTATCAGCTACGCGGCCCGTCGCTGTCCTGCATGCGAGCGTGCATCTGATGAACGTGAATTCGCCGATGCTCGAACTCGCGGGCATTGACGAAGACACGGATGTCGACGGCATCGTGAAAGACGGCGAAGGCCGCCCGACCGGCGAACTGCAGGAGTTCGCGGCCATGTTCCCGGTGTATCGCGTGATCGGGCCGAAGCTTTCGATCTCCGCGAGCGACAATCCTGAAGCGATCCGCGCCTTCGGCAAGGTCGCGCAGCTCGCGGGCGTGACGACGGCTACCGACCTGCTCAACGACCTCTCCGACACGGGCATGCGCAATCTCGTCGAAGTCACGCACGATGCGCGCTTCCCGATCCGCCTGGTGCCCGCGTTCGGTCCACAACGCAATCCGGAAGGCGGTCCGGAGCGCGTGCTCGAAGCGATAAAACTCAATGCTGACAAGCTGCGCTTCGGTCCGGTGAAATTCATCGTCGATGGTTCGATACAAGGCTATACCGCGCGGCTACGCTGGCCGGGCTATGTGAACGGCCATGCCAACGGCCTGTGGCTGATTCCGCCCGAGCAGTTTGTCGAGACCTTCCTGCCCTACCATCTCGCCGGTTTGCAACTGCATATCCATACGAACGGCGACGAGGCCACCGAGCTCGTGCTCGATGCCATCGAAACGATTCTGGCGCGGCATCCGCGCATGGATCACCGGCATACCTTGCAGCATTGCCAGATGGCCGATGCGCGGCAACTCGCGCGCGCCGCGCGTCTCGGCATGTGCGTGAATTTTTTCTCGAACCATATCTACTACTGGGGCGACGCGCATTACGCGCAGACCATGGGCGCCGATCGCGCGAACCGCATGAACGCGGCTGCCACGGCTCAATCGCTCGGCATCACGTTCGGCATGCATTCGGACGCGCCGATCACGCAGCTCAACCCGCTGTTCACCGCATGGTGCGCGGTGCAGCGCAAGACGGCGTCGGGGCGCGTGCTGGGCGAAGCGGAGCGGCTGAGCGTGCCTGATGCATTGCGCGCAATCACGCTCGGCGCGGCGCATACCATCGGCATGGACGATGTGGTCGGCAGTATCGAAGTGGGCAAGTTCGCGGACTTCGCGGTGCTCGATGAAGATCCGCACGAGGTGCCTGCTGAACGTCTCGGTCAGTTGCATGTATGGGGCACGATTCTCGGCGGCCGCGTGTTCGAGGCGCCGGCATGAAGCCGCCCATTCCGCTGGCCGTCATCGGCGGCTATCTAGGCGCGGGCAAGACCACGATGATCAACGCGCTGCTGACCAACACCGAAGGCCGCCGCATCACGGTACTGGTCAACGACTTCGGCGCCATCAACATCGATGCCGCATTGATCCGTGAGCGCAGCGACGACGTGATAGGACTGGAGAACGGCTGCGTCTGCTGTTCGATCGGCGGCAAGCTGATGGAGACCTTGATCGAGATCAGCGCGCGCGAGACACGACCCGATCTGCTCGTGATAGAAGCGAGCGGCGTGTCGGACCCGTTGCGCATCGCGCAGGTCGGCATGCTGGATCGCGCGTTTCGTCTGCAAGGCATCGTGGTGGCGGTGGATGCGCAACATATCGACGAGACGCTGGCCAATGCGTATGTGGGCGAGATGGCGCGGCAGCAGATCGCGACGGCGACGGCCATCGTGCTGACCAGGACCGATCTGCTCGATGACGATAGCGCGCAGCGTGCGCGAGCGCGAGTGCTGGAGATGGCGCACACGCGCATCGTGTTCGAGGGCGATCAGGGCAAGGTCCCTGGCGCGCTGTTTTTCAGCGATACGGCGGCATCGTCTCCGCGTGGATTTTCGCGGTCCATCATGTCGATGCATCAACTTCCGGCTGGCCTGCGCAGCGTGACGTTCCGTTCAGGTGAACGCTTCGACAAGCGCGCAGTGAAGGCCGCGTGTCTGTCCTTCTCCAGCAGGCTACTGCGGGCCAAGGGCTTCGCCCGCCTCGCCGATGGCTCGTGCATCGAGCTGCATGTCGTCGGCGCGCGCTGGCATGCCACGCCATGCCACGATGTTGTGCATACTGAGATCGTCTTCATCGGCATGATCGAGGACGAAGAGGTACAGCGCGCGTTAGCTGCTGCGCCTGCGCCGCGCGCCGAGCCAGCCTGCCAGCTTCGCGAAGAGTGTCATGTCAGGCGCCACGGATAGATCCACGCCAAAACTGTGCCGATAGTACGGGCTCAGATCGAGTCCGACGCCGAGGCCCAGCACCTCCACGCCTTGCAACGCCTCGTGACGCTCGACCACTTCGCGCAGGTGCTGGTCGAGGTAATGGGCGTCGTTGGCTTGCGCGGTCGCGCTGTCCATCGGGCTGCCATCGGATACGACGACCAGGATGCGCCGTGGCTCGTTACGCGCGAGCAAGCGCCCGCACGCCCAGTCCACCGCCTCGCCGTCGATGCCTTCGCGAAACAGATCCGCCTTGAACAGCGCAGCGATGTCACCGCGCGCGGCACGCCAACCCGCATCGCCTTCCTTGAAGATCATGTGGCACGCTTCGTTGAGCCGTCCCGGCGTGCGTGGACGTCCCTGCGCCAGCCAGTCGAGCTTCGCGCGTCCGCCGTTCCATGCGCCTGTTGTGAAGCCCAGCACTTCAGTCGTGACGCCCGCCATGCCCAGCGCACGCACGAGCACGTCGATCATTACCGTGACAGGTTCGATACTCGCCTTCATCGAACCCGAGCAGTCGATCAGGAAGCTCACCGCGCAATTCGCCGTGGGCGTGTCACGTTCGCGCCTGAACACGCGACGTTCATCGGGTGAAGCAATCACCTGCGCCAGACGCCTGCCGTCGATGCGTCCTTCCTCTTCCCCGAACGACCAGCCGTCGCGATGCGGCACGGCGATTGACGCCTGCAACATGCGTGCGAGGCGCGCTACGTTGATATGGCGTGCGGCGATCAGGTCGTCGAGACGCTCGCGATATTCGCGCAGCAACGCGGCGCGAATCAGCGTGGCGGGCCGGATGGTCTTGTCGTAGCGCGTCGTGAAGATGCGATAGCCATCGCCCGATGCATCGCGCGCGCTGCTGGCGCCGCTCGCGGCAAGCGCGAGCCGTTCCGCCTCGCCTTCTTCGTCGTCGATGTCGAACCAGGTGCCGAGCATCGTGCGCGCTGCCTCTTCTTCGGTTTCATCGGCCGAAGTGTGATTCTCGACGAACGCATGACGCACGTCGCGCACCATCTCGCCGATGCAGCTTGCAATGGCAAGGGCATGCTTCGCATAGGCGCGCTGATCGGCGTAGTCACGGCGCAAGCCCGCCAATGCGACGCCAAGCAAAGGCGCGAGCGCGCCACGCGTCACCTCGATCAGCCCTTCGGTCTGTTCGAGGACCGCAAAGCCCGACAGACGCGACTCGGCAATTTGCGCGACCGTATAGATCAGCAGACCGATATCGCTGTCCAGCAAGCCGCCTTCGTAACAAGCAAGCGACCACGTTTCGAAGCGATGCCGCACATTGCGCCGCACGCCCGTCATGCCGTCCGGCACGCGCGCTTCGCAGCGCAGTTGTTCGAGCAGGTCGAAGACCATGCGGGCGACGGGTTCTTCCGGTGCGAGACGGTCATGCAACTCCGCATCCGAATACACGATGCGCAGCGCGGAGGCATCCGCCGCGCCGCGTGTGGAATCGAGATCGTCCGCTTCCCTGGCATCGCCACGCAGATGCGGTGCGTGCAGCGGCACCGGCCGCAGATGCCTGAACAGACGTCCGCCGCGATAGTGCAGCGTGCCGTCGCCGGTCAGCGCACGCACGGTCGCCGCGCACAGCGCGTCACGTCGCGTGAGTTCGCGCGCGTCGTTTTGCACCGCGTTCATTTGCTGCGCTCGTCATGCCACTGCGACGGCGTTTCCAATTCCTCGCCGAATGCGCGCTGAAAATATTCCGCGACGACCGGTCGTTCCGCTTCGTCGCATTTGTTCAGGAAAGTGAGACGCAACGCGAGCTTCACGTCGTGAAACAGCTCGCAGTTCTCCGCCCAGTTGATGACGGTGCGCGGCGACATCAGCGTCGACAGGTCGCCGGCCTGGAAGCCGCGCCGCGTCAGACCCGCCATGCTGACCATCGAAGCGACGAGCGCACGGCCCCGTTCGTCATCGAGTTGCGGCACGCGCGCCAGCACGATGCGCGTTTCTTCGTTGCGCGACAGATAGTCGAGCGTGGCGACCACGTTCCAGCGGTCGATCTGCGCGTGGTTGAGCATCTGGGTGCCGTGGTACATCCCGTTCAGGTTTCCGAGACCCACGGTATTGGTTGTCGCGAACAGACGAAAAAAAGGATGCGGCTGAATCACACGATTCTGATCGAGCAGCGTGAAGCTGCCCTCGCGTTCCAGAATCCGCTGGATCACGAACATCACGTCGGGACGGCCCGCGTCGTATTCGTCGAAGACCAGCGCCACGGGCCGCTGCAACGCCCACGGCACGATGCCTTCCTGAAACTCGGTGACCTGCACGTCGTCGCGGACCACGATCGCGTCCTTGCCGACCAGATCGAGCCGGCTCACGTGACCGTCGAGATTGACGCGCATGCACGGCCAGTTGAGACGCGCCGCGATTTGTTCGATATGTGTCGACTTGCCCGTGCCGTGCAGGCCTTGCACCATCACGCGCCGGTTGAACGCGAACCCCGCGAGAATCGCGAGCGTGACTTCAGGATTAAACCGGTACGCATGATCGATTTCCGGAACATGCGGGTCACGGGCGCTGAAAGCGGACACCAGCAGGTCCGAGTCGATGCCGAACAGCGTGCGCACCGGCACGCGCTGGTCCGGTTCTTCCATCCACGTATCGCGCATCATGGTGCCTGCCTCCGTGCTTGCCGCCGTTTTCGAGCGACCATCATAGCTTCAATTGTTTTTCGGAACAAATCATTTCGTTTACTTATAGCCATTTGGCCGATGGCGGCGGGACAGAGGCCCCAATTACAATAATGTCGAACGAAATCAAACGGAAAACGCCGATGGACAAGCCCGACACGCCCACACTGCGCGCCTTCGCGCTACTCGAATATCTCGTGCAGGCGGGCAATCCCGTGTCGCTCACGGACATGGCCGAGGACATGGGCATGCCCAAGCCTTCGCTGCACCGCATGCTGGCTTCGCTCGAGGCCGGCGGTCTGGTGATCCGCGAGCCGGGCGACCGGAATGCCTATGTGGTGGGCCCGCGTCTGGCACAACTGGGTCTCAGCGTGATGACGCACGCGGGTGCGCGGCGGCTGCGCCACGCCATTCTCACGCGGCTCGTTGCCGATCTCGGCGAAACCTGCAATCTCACAATGCTGCACGAGAACGAGGTGCTGTATCTGGACCGCGTCGAGGCGCCCTGGCCGCTGCGGCTGGACCTCAGGCCTGGATCGCACGTGCCGGTGTGGTGCAGCGCCAGTGGCAAGCTGCTGCTCGCCATGCTGCCGCGCGAGGAGCGCAACGCGCTGGTGCGCGCGATGAAACTCGAACGCTTCACGGCCAACACCATCACGGATACCGAGATGCTCGAAGCGGAACTCGACCGCACCGCAAGGAAGGGCGTCGCCATAGACAACGAGGAGTTCGTGCAGGGCATCGTGTGCGCGGCAGCGCCGATCGTCGATATGTATGGGTCGTGTATTGCGGCTATCGCGGTGCATGCGCCGGTGTCGCGCTCGCCACTTTCGCGCGTACTGGAGATGCTGCCGCGCCTGAAGGAAGCCGCCGAAGACCTGAAAAAGACGTTCTGAGACCTTCATAGATCCAAATAAAAACGCAACCGAACGTTCCGAAAAATGTAGCGCGTGACGCGGGAACCGGCGTAGAGTACCCGTAATCCGAAACCAATCGTTCCGATTCCGGTACATGCGCGACGTCACTCATCTCGATCCCGCCGACCTCGCCGGCGACGAAGCACGGACGCTTCGTCCGCTCGCGGTGCTCGAACAACTCGCCTCTGCTGGCCAGCCTTACACGCTGTCCCAGCTTGCCGCCCGCGTGCGGATTCCCAAGGCAACCCTGTTGCGCCTCGTCGAGGCGCTGGAGTCGCAGGGCTACGTCACTCACATGCCCGATTCGCGCGGCACCGACCGCGGCATCGCGCTCGGCCCGCGCGCCGCCCAGCTCGCACTGGCGACGCTCGCCAACAATTCGTTCACGCGGGCGTGCCGTTCGCTGCTGCGCTCGCTCGTCGACGCGATCGGCGAGAGTTGCAACCTCACCGCGCTGGACGGGGATACCGTGCTCTATATCGAGCGCGTCGAAACGCCCGAGCCGCTGCGCCTGCACATGCAGGCCGGCATGCGCGTGCCGCTCCACTGCACCGCCAGCGGCAAGCTGTTCCTGTCGCACATGCCGCTTGCCGAGCGCCGCCAGATACTCGGCCGCCTCACACTGACACGAAGGACCCATCGCACGCTCACGGACCCGGCATTGCTCGAGGCCGAACTCGACCGGCTGGCCGCGCGCCGCCTCGGTATCGACAACGAGGAGTTCGTCCTCGGCATGGTGGCCGTGGCAGTACCCATCACGGACGCTGTCACGGGGCGCGTGCTGGCATGCCTCGCCGCCCATGCGCCGACCGCGCGCGCCAATCTCAACGATCTGCTGAAAGCCGTGCCGCAACTTCGCGAGACGGCCGAGAAGCTCGCGACGCTGATCGATACATCCGAAGGCTTGACGCTCATGGCGCGGCAGCGCCAGGCTGCGCGCTAGCCCATCCCCCGCGCTCCAATGTGCCATCGAGGTCCGCCGCACAACGCGCGCGGCGCCGGATGCTTTTATTCGTTGCAACTCGTTCGAATTTTTTTGAGACGATTCATTCCATTTATTTGAAAAACCGGTTGACGTGCGGATCGGCCAGTCCTACGATGTCTCCACGATACACATTCCGGAACCAAACGTTCCGTTTTTCATTCGGAGACATTCTCATGAGCGAGCACGACCAAGCCCGTCCTTCCAAGACCACCCTCGCCGCGAACACGGCGCCGAGCGGTCCGCAGGCGATGACCCCTTCGGAAGCCTTCGTCGAAACGCTCGCTGCCAATGGCGTGACGGAAATGTTCGGCATCATGGGATCGGCCTTCATGGACGCGATGGACATCTTCGCGCCGGCCGGCATCCGTCTGATTCCGGTCGTGCACGAGCAAGGCGCGGGTCACATGGCCGACGGCTATTCGCGTGTGTCGGGCCGTCACGGCGTCGTGATCGGCCAGAACGGACCGGGCATCAGCAACTGCGTGACAGCCATTGCGGCGGCCTACTGGGCGCATAGCCCGGTGGTGATCGTCACGCCGGAAGCCGGAACGATGGGTATCGGTCTCGGCGGCTTCCAGGAAGCCAAGCAACTGCCGATGTTCCAGGAGTTCACCAAATACCAGGGCCACGTCACGCATCCGGCGCGCATGGCCGAATACACCGCGCGCTGCTTCGACCGCGCGATGTCCGAGATGGGGCCGACCCAGCTCAACATTCCGCGTGACTACTTCTATGGCGAAGTGAAGGTCGAGATTCCGAAGCCGCAGCGCCTCGATCGCGGCCCCGGCGGGGACCAGAGCCTCAACGAAGCGGCGGATCTGCTGGCCGAAGCCAAATTCCCGGTCATCATTTCGGGTGGCGGCGTGGTGATGTCCGACGCCATCGAGGAATGCAAGGCGCTCGCGGAACGCCTCGGCGCACCGGTCGTGAACAGCTACCTGCACAACGACTCGTTCCCGGCGAAGCATCCGCTGTGGTGCGGCCCGCTCGGCTATCAAGGCTCCAAGGCCGCGATGAAGCTGCTGAGCCAGGCCGATGTCGTGATCGCCCTGGGTTCGCGCCTTGGACCGTTCGGCACGCTGCCGCAGCATGGTCTCGATTACTGGCCGAAGGAAGCAAAGGTCATCCAGATCGATGCCGACCACAAGATGCTCGGTCTCGTGAAGAAGATTTCCGTCGGCATCTGCGGCGACGCGAAGGCCAGCGCCATTGCGCTCACGCAGCGCCTCGCCGACCGCAAGCTCGCTTCGGACGCGACGAAAGAAGCCCGCGCGAAGACCATCGCCGATGAAAAGGCCGCCTGGGAGAAGGAACTCGACGACTGGACCCATGAACGCGATGCCTACAGCCTCGACATGATCGAGGAACAGAAGGGCGAGAAGCCGTTCAGCGGCGGCCAGTTCCTGCATCCGCGCCAGGTGCTGCGCGAGCTCGAAAAGGCGATGCCGGATGACGTGATGGTTTCGACCGACATCGGCAACATCAACTCGGTGGCCAACAGCTATCTGCGCTTCAACAAGCCGCGCAGCTTCTTCGCGGCGATGAGCTGGGGCAATTGCGGCTATGCGTTCCCCACGATCATCGGTGCGAAGGTCGCGGCGCCGCATCGTCCTGCCGTGTCGTATGCGGGCGATGGTGCATGGGGCATGAGCCTGATGGAAACCATGACCTGCGTGCGTCATAACATTCCCGTGACGGCCGTGGTGTTCCATAACCGTCAGTGGGGCGCGGAGAAGAAGAATCAGGTGGACTTCTACAACCGCCGCTTCGTGGCAGGCGAACTCGACAACCAGAGCTTCGCCGAGATCGCGAAGGCGATGGGCGCGGAAGGCATCGTCGTCGACAAGCTGGAAGATGTGGGCCCGGCGCTGAAGAAGGCCATCGATCTGCAGATGAATCACGGCAAGACGACGATCATCGAGATCATGTGTACGCGCGAACTCGGTGACCCGTTCCGTCGCGATGCGCTCTCGAAGCCCGTGCGCATGCTCGACAAGTACAAAGACTACGTCTAAGTCCTTCGCCACGCCGCCCTGCACCCACGGGGCGGCGTTTTTCTTTTGCATCTCACCGAGCGCCCCCATGAAAGCCATGCATCGCATCATCGATCAGGCTCGCGACCTGCCGATGCGCATCGTGCTCTCCGAAGCCGAGGACCTGCGCGTGTTGCAGGCCGCCCAGCGCGCGCATCGGGAGGGCATCGCGCGCATCGTGCTCGTCGGTGCGAGATCGCGCGCGCATCAGATCGCCGATGAAGCGAACATCGACCTCGACGGCATCGAGCTGATCGATCCACGCGAATCATCGCTGACGCAGCGCTTTGCTGAAACGCTGTTCGCGTTGCGTGAAAAGAAAGGCATGACGGCCGATGCAGCGCGCGCCGCCGTGCTCGATCCGCTGTGCTTCGCCAACCTGATGGTGCGGCTCGGCGAAGCGGACGGTTCCGTCTCCGGCGCGGTCAACACGACCGCCGACGTCGTGCGCAACGCCATCCAGATCATCGGCGTGCGGCCGTCCTTCAAGCTCGTGTCGAGCTTCTTCCTGATGATGTTGTGCGAGCCTTTCCATACGATGAAAGGCGGCCTGATTTTTTCGGACTGCGCGCTCGTCGTGCAGCCGGACGCGGAGCAGCTCGCCGAGATCGCCATGGCGGCCGCCGACAGCGCCCGCAGTCTGCTGATGGAAGACCCGCGCGTCGCGATGCTGTCGTTCTCCACGAGCGGCAGCGCGCATCATGCGGCCGTGGACAAGGTCATCGAGGCGACCCGGCGCGTGCAGGAAGCGCGCCCCGACCTCGCCATCGACGGCGACGTGCAGCTCGACGCCGCCATCGTCGCGGAGATTGCCCTGCGCAAGGTGCATCACTCGCGCGTGGAGGGACATGCGAACACGCTGATTTTCCCGAGTCTCGAAGCGGGCAACATCGGCTATAAGCTGGCTGAGCGCATTGGCGGCGCGAAGGCCATCGGTCCGCTGCTGCAAGGGCTTGCAAAGCCCGCCAACGACCTCTCGCGCGGCTGCAGCGCCGACGACATCTACCACGTGATTGCCGTGACCTGCGTGCAGGCACAGGCCGCGCGGCATACGACGACGTGAGGCCGCATGGATACCCGAGTCGACACCGCCACGCCCGGCCTGACTGAAGCGGCGGACAACGCCGCGCTCAACGACACCGCTCCGCACGCACGCGCCGAGACGCCGACGCTGCGCGCCTTCAGCGTGCTCGAACATCTGGTCGCCGCACGCGGCGCGCTGTCGCTGGCGGACCTGGCGAACGCGCTCGACCAGCCCAAGGCTTCGCTGCACCGCATGTTGCAATCGCTCGAAGCGGGCGGCTTCGTCGCGCGCGAGCCGGGTCAGAAGAACGCCTATGTGGTCGGGCCACGGCTCGAACAACTGGGCGTCGATGTGATGATGCACAGCGGCGCGCGCCGCCAGCGCCACGCGATCCTGCAACGTCTCGTCGCCGATCTCGGCGAGACCTGCAACCTGAGCATGCTGCACGACACCGAAGTGCTCTATCTCGACCGCTGCGAATCCACCTGGGCGCTGCGGCTCGAACTCAAGCCCGGCTCGCATGTGCCCGCGCATTGCAGCGCGAGTGGCAAGCTGCTGCTCGCCACGATGCCGCGCGAAGAACGCGCCTCGCTCATCCGCGCGATGCGGCTGGAACGCTTTACGCCGAACACGCTCGACGAACCCAATCTGCTCGAAGCCGAGCTGGATCGCATCGCGCACAAGGGCATCGCCGTGGATAACGAGGAATTCGTGCTGGGCATCGCCTGCGTGGCCGTGCCGGTGCTCGATTCGCGCGGCAAGAGCATTGCTGCGATCGCGGTGCATGGTCCCGTGTCGCGCATGAGCCTGTCGCGCGCACTCACTTTCGTGCCGCGTCTACGGGAAGCCGCAAGCGAGCTGTCCGCTACTTTCTGATGCGCCGCATCATCACTTTTTTTCGGAATTCCGAGCAATAAAAAACGGCTTCGGGAGAACCCGAAGAGCCTCATGTTTCTGAATCGGATTCGGCACTTTCCGTTTCACTTTCGCGATCTCGCGCGCTTTTCTCTTGGCATCGCCCGCTGCTTCTTCCACATTGAACGTACAGAAACGAAACGCTTCGTTCCAGAAGAAGACTCCAGGAGACAAGTCTCATGCAGCAGGAAGTCGATTACGTCATCGTCGGAGCGGGCTCGGCGGGCTGCGTCCTCGCCAATCGCCTCAGCGCCGATCCATCCAATACCGTGCTGTTGCTCGAAGCCGGCGGTCCGGATGCAAACCCGTGGATTCATATTCCCGTCGGCTACTTCAAGACGATGCACAACCCCGAGCTGGACTGGTGCTATCGCACCGAACCGGACGACGCGGTTGCGGGCCGCAGCATCGACTGGCCGCGCGGGAAAGTGCTCGGCGGATGCAGTTCGCTGAACGGCTTGCTGTACGTGCGCGGTCAGCGCGAGGACTACGACCGCTGGGCGGAGCTCGGCAACGCCGGCTGGAGCTATCGCGACGTCCTGCCCTACTTCAGGAAATCAGAAGATCAGGAGCACGGCGCGAACGAATATCACGGCGTGGGTGGCCCGCTGAAAGTCTCGGACCTGCGCTTGCGCCGTCCTATCGCCGATCACTTCATCGCGGCCGCGCAAGAAACCGGCATCCCGTTCAACGACGACTACAACGGCGCCGTTCAGGAAGGCGTCGGCTACTTCCAGCAGACGGCCTACAGAGGCTTGCGCTGGAGCACGGCCAAAGGCTTTCTCAAGCCGGTGCGCGACCGGCGGAACCTGATCGTCCAGACGCGGGCGCAAACGCGCAAGGTGCTCTTCAAAGACCGTGAAGCGGTCGGCATCGAATATCTTCATGAGGGCGCGGTGAAGACGGTACGCGCGCGCGTCGAGGTGATCCTCGCCGCCGGGGCAATTGGTACGCCGCAGATCCTGCAGAACTCCGGCGTCGGTCCCGCCGACGTACTGGACCGCGCGGGCGTACAGGTACGTCACGCGCTGCCGGGTGTCGGCCAGAACCTGCAGGATCATCTGCAAGTACGGCTCGTCTTCAAGACCCGTGAACGCACCCTCAACGACGAAGTCAACAACCCGCTGAAGAAAGCGCTCATCGGTCTGCAATACGCGTTCTCGCGCACCGGTCCGCTCACGCTAGCGGCCAGTCAGGTCGTGATCTTCACGCGCACGTCGCCCGAACTCACGCGCCCCGACATCCAGTTCCACATGCAGCCGCTCTCCGCCGACAAACCCGGCGAAGGCGCGCATCCGTTCTCGGCATTCACGTCGTCGGTGTGTCAGTTGCGGCCTCATAGCCGAGGCAGGGTCGAGATCCGGTCGAACGATCCGTTGCAATACCCGGCCATTCACGCCAACTACCTTTCCGACGAACGCGATCATCCCGTGGTCATCGGCGGCATCAAGGTGGCGCGCCGGATCGCCGCTGCGCCTTCACTCGCCAAACACATCGTGTCGGAGTTCATTCCTGGCGCGGCCTATCAGTCTGATGCCGACCTGCTCGAAGTCGCGCGCAAGTTCAGCCAGTCCATCTATCACCCGGCCGGCACCTGCAAGATGGGCAGCGATGCGCAGGCGGTGGTCGACGAACGCCTGAAGGTGCGCGGCATCGGCCGCCTGCGCGTGGTGGATGCGTCGATCATGCCGGAGCTCGTATCGGGCAACACGAATGCGCCCGTCATCATGATCGCCGAGAAGGCGGCCGACATGATTCTCGAAGATCAGCGTTATCAGCGCGTGACGCACGTGGAGGAAGCACCCGGCGGCGTCATCGAGACGCCGATGGCCCATGCAGGACAGAGAGACTGAACACAAGTCTCGAACACACGCAGACATACGGAGACAACCATGAATGCACTGCCCCGAACCGATGGCAAGCAGATGAGGAAAGTCGTCGTCGCCAGTCTCATTGGCGCGACGATCGAGTGGTACGACTTCTTTCTATACGGTGTCGTCGCCGGCATCGTTTTCAACAAGCTGTACTTCCCGACCGGCGATCCGCTCATCTCGACGATGCTGGCCTATGGCACCTTCGCGGTCGGCTTCCTGAGCCGTCCGCTGGGTGGCGTGATCTTCGGGCATTTCGGCGACCGCATCGGCAGAAAGAGCATGCTGGTGATGACGCTGACGATCATGGGCGTCGCGACCGTGCTGATCGGCATGGTGCCCACCTACGCGCAGATCGGCATCTGGGCGCCCACGTTGCTGCTGCTCCTGCGCGTGCTGCAAGGCATCGGGCTCGGCGGCGAATGGGGCGGCGCGGTGCTGATGGCCTTCGAGTATGCCCCCGAGAACAAGCGCGGCTTCTATGCGAGCATTCCGCAGATCGGTCTCGCGCTCGGCCTGTGCATTTCATCCGGTGTGGTCGCGCTGCTCTCGCTCACGCTCACCGATGCGCAGTTCCTCGCATGGGGCTGGCGTCTTGCGTTCTTCCTGTCGTTCGCGCTCGTTTTGATCGGCATGTATATCCGCCTGAACGTGATGGAAACGCCGGAGTTCGCGCGCATCCAGAAGACCGGTGGCGAAGCGCGCATGCCGATTCTCGAAGTGCTCACGAAGTATCCGGGCAACACGCTTGCCGGCATGGGCGCGCGTTTCATCGACGGCGTGTTCTTCAACGTGTTCGGCGTCTTCTCGATCTCGTATCTCACCGGCACGCTGCATCTTCAACGCACGGACGCCCTGCTCGGCGTGATGGTCGCCGCCTTCGTGATGATCTTCACGATACCGCTGTTCGGACGGCTTTCGGACCGCGTGGGCCGCGCGCGCATCTACTTCTGGGGCTCGCTCGCCACCGGCCTGTCCGCGTTCCTCGGCTTCTGGCTGATGAAGAACAGCGGCGGCAACGTAATGATCGCGTGGCTGGCCGTGGTGATTCCGTTGGGCGTCGTGTATGCATCCATCTACGGCCCCGAAGCCGCGCTCTTCTCGGAACTATTCGACGCCAACGTGCGCTACTCCGGCATCTCCTTCGTCTATCAGTTCTCGGGCATCTTCGCGAGCGGCATCAGCCCGATCATCGCGACATGGCTTCTGCAACGCAATGGCGGCGACCCGTGGATGATCGCGTGCTATTGCCTCGCCGCGGGTATCGTCAGCGCGTTGTCGGCCGCGTGGGTCGGCATGCGGCAGCGCCGTTCGCTGGCGTTCTCCGCGACCTGAACGCGCTTCATCGGGCATCTCGAACGCCGCCGCGCCGGTCTACCCGCGCGGCGGTTTTTTCCATCTGCTGGCCAAGCGTGCAAGGCGCACGTAAGATCGCTGCATCACCATGACTTCGCAGGAGACAGGCAATGCCCACCCGCCCAACCGCCACGCTTTGGGCGCAGCTCTTCGAGCGTTCACGGGTCTCGGGAATGAGCCTGCAAAACCAGATCCGCCAGATGATCGTCAATGCGATCCTGAGCGGACACATCGCGCCCGACAGCGCCTTGCCTTCGAGCCGCGAGCTGGCGGACCAACTGAATGTGTCGCGCAATACCGTTGTGCTCGCTTATCAGCAGTTGATCGAGGAAGGCTATCTCGTCTCGCGCGAACGCAGCGGACACTTCGTCAATCCCGCGACGGAAGAACTGCAACGCGGCTTCACCGCCACAGGCACGCGCGCCACTCCGGCCCTGCAAACCGAGCACGGTCATCCGGACTGGAGCGCGCGCATCCGGCATGCGCCTTCCAATCAACGCAACATCGTCAAGCCGTCGAACTGGCAGAGCTACGAATATCCCTTCATTTACGGGCAATTCGATACCGAGCTCTTCCCCACCAGCGACTGGCGCGAGAGCTGCATGCATGGCCTCTCGGTGCTGGAGATACGCAACTGGGCGCCGGATCTCATCGAGCGCGACGATGAAACGCTCGTCGAGCAGATCCGCACGCGTGTGCTGCCGAGGCGCGGCGTCTTCGCGATGCCGGATGAGATCGTCGTGACCAACGGCTGTCAGCAGGCGCTGTATCTGATCGCCGACCTGATGTGCGGTCCGCAGACCAAGGTGGGCATGGAGAACCCCGGTTATCCGGATGCGCGCAACATCTTCCAGCATCGCAACGCGCAGATCGTGCCGCTGGCGGTGGATGACGACGGCGCCGTCATCGACGACGAAGAGTTGATGGCGTCATGCGACTATGTGTGCGTCACGCCGAGCCACCAGTGCCCCACCACCGCGACCATGCCGATCGAACGGCGGCGTGCGTTGCTGGATCTTTCGGTGCGGCATGATTTCATCATCATCGAAGACGATTACGAAAGCGAGAACACCTTTTCCGGCACGCCGCATCCGGCACTGAAGAGTCTCGATACCGCGGAACGCGTGGTGTATATCGGCTCGCTGTCGAAGACCTTTGCGCCGGGTTTGCGTCTCGGTTATATCGTCGCGCCGCGCGCCTTGATCCGCGAATTGCGCGCACTGCGCCGGCTGATGATCCGGCATCCCGCCGCCTACATTCAGCGCGCGTTCGCCACGTTCCTCGCCCTGGGTCATCACGACACCCTGCTGCGCAAGCTCGCTCCGGTGTACAAGGAGCGCGCCGAAGTGCTGATGCGCGCGCTCGCCACGCATCTGCCCGAATTGCGGGCGTCGAAGATAACGGGCGGCGCGTCGTGCTGGGTTGAAGGTCCGCCCTGGCTCGATGCCACGCGCCTCGCAAAAGACGCGCTGGCGCTGGGCGTGTTGATCGAACCGGGCAACGTGTTCTTCGCCGATCTCGCCGATGGTCAGCGTTGCTTTCGCATGGGCTTCTCGGCGATCCGCGCGGAACTGATCGAGCCCGGCGTGCGTGCGCTGGCGGAAGTGGTCAAGCAGCAGAAGCCGTGATGCGCGGCGCGGCTCACTTCCATGGCGCCATCGCGTGGAAGACGCCGTCGCGCCGCACGAGCGCATGGAACAGCG
This sequence comes from Caballeronia sp. LZ065, assembly GCF_031450975.1. Classification (NCBI taxonomy): domain Bacteria; kingdom Pseudomonadati; phylum Pseudomonadota; class Betaproteobacteria; order Burkholderiales; family Burkholderiaceae; genus Caballeronia; species Caballeronia sp. LZ065. Next base: position 51,379 of record NZ_JARUXV010000002.1, on the reverse strand, counting down.
CGGCCGCCAGATGCACGACGATCAACGCAAAGAAGCACAAGGCCAGGAAGCGATGCGCGTTCCACAGCAGCGTGTGCAGTGAATTGCTATGCGGCAGCAGCGACGGAATGCGCATGCCCGCCACGACAACCGGATAGTCCGCCGCCGACAACATGCCATAGCCCAGCAGCGGCAAGGCGATCATCAGCGCATAGAACACATAGTGCGAAAGCTGGGCCGCGAGCTTCATCGGCATGGGCATGTCGGCGGGCAAGGGCGGCGCGCCGCGCATGATGCGCACCACCAGGCGGATCAGCGCGAGGATGAGTATCGCGACGCCGAGCGGCTTGTGAATGGACACAAGCGTCAGATACTCGGGCTTCACGGTGGACACCATGCCGACGCCGATGAACAGCATCGCGAGAATGCAGATCGCCATGACCCAGTGCAAGGCGCGTTGCAGCGGCGAGAACCGCTCGTTGATCGCGTTCATTGCCGGGCTCCTTCGGCGGGCGTGTGCGGATAGTCCTTGTCCTCGGCGGTGCGCCGGTTGAACGACACCGAGTACGCAGCCGAGCGCGCGGCGGGGAATGGATCGTCGGACACGCGCATGCCCGCGGGCAGCACGGTGGGATCGAAGTTGAGATCGCGGCACGCGCCGTCGGGTTCGGGTTCGATCGCTTTCACGACGAGCGTGCCCACCTCCACCGTGTGGCGATCCTCGGGCCACGCCTTGCTCGGGTCCGCAGTGGGATCGCCGGGCTTCGCAACGGTCACGACCAGAGCCCAGCGTTGCGGCGCGCTTTGCACGCGCTGGGTGATCTCGGCATCGAGGAAATTGGCGCCCTTTTCCTTGAGCTGTTCCGCGCTGATGTTCTCGACCTTGGCCGCTGGAATGAAGGACCAGCGCACGACCTGATCCTGGCCATCCGCATTCGAGAACACGAAGCTGTTGAGGCTGTTGAAGCGTTCCTCCGCATACGAGGGCGTCCAGGGCGCGGAACCCGCCCACGCGCCGAACGCCGCGATCTCGGGATGCGCGGCGGAGAACTTCTGCATCGATTGAGGATCGTTTTTGTTCGCAAGTGCAAGTTGCAGCGCGTAGAAGGCTTGCGGCGTGGCGACCGGAAACACGGGTGCATCGATCATCGCGGAACGCCATTCGCTGCCGTCCGGCGTGACGATGCGCAAGCCGAGACCGCGCACGCGCGCCATTGCATCGGAGGCTTTCGGGTCGGGCGTCGCGAGATTGAAGCGGCCGGTAACGGCGTAGGTGCCCGGCGCGAACATCTTCGCTTTGGAGAGCGTCGCGCCCGAGCCGTTGGATTCGAAGTCGCCGGTGAAACAGATGCCTTTCGCGTGGTTGCGCCTGAAGCCGGGCACCGCGCCGCCGGGAGGCGCAAGGCTGCCGACGATCTTCGCGGGCGTGAGGCGTTTGGGCGAGAGCCAGCCCGCCGTGTACGCGAAGGCCGCGACCAGCACGGCCACGATGGCCGCGATGAGAATCAGCGAAGGCACTGGGGAGCGTGGGGATGCGTCTTTATCGGTCATCGAAGTCTCACGAGATCAACGATTCGGCAGCAGGGGTAATCTAGCAGCGTCAGGCAGATCGTGCCAGAGACGCTTCAAAATCGCAGAGACCCACCCTTCAAGGCGAACGGCGAACCGGACCGATGCATGTCGCAGAACATCTACGACGATGAAACGCTCTTTGCGGGCTATAGCCGCCTGCAACGCTCCATTCATGGACTGGACGGCGCGCCCGAATGGCCTGCCTTGCGCGGGCTTCTGCCCGATGTCCAGGCGCTGAAGGTGCTCGATCTTGGCTGCGGCTACGGCTGGTTTTGCCGCTGGGCCGCGGAACACGGGGCGGCGGACGTGCTGGGGGTCGATGTGTCGGAGAGAATGCTGCAACGCGCGGCCGGGTGGAAAGCGCATCCGGGAATCACTTACCGGCGCGCAGACCTGGAATCCATCGCCTTGCCCGAGCGCGCCTTCGATCTGATCTACAGTTCGCTCGCGCTTCATTACATCGAGAATCTGCGGGGCTTGCTGACGTCCGTGCATCACGCGCTGCTGCCGGGGGCGCGTTTTGTCTTTTCGATCGAGCATCCTGTATTGATGGCGCCGCGCCGGCAGCGCTTCTGCAAGGACGCTGAAGGCCGCAGCTTCTGGCCGCTCGACGGCTATCAAAACGAAGGACGCCGTGTCACGCACTGGCTCGCCGAAGGGGTCATCAAGCAGCATCGGACGATGGGCACGCTGGTCAACATGCTGATCGACAGCGGTCTTACGCTGAGCCGGATGATTGAATGGGGGCCTTCGGAAGAACAGGTTCGTTCAATGCCTGCGCTCGCGGAGGAAGTCGAGCGGCCCATGTTCCTGATGATCTCCGCTCAGAAGTCAGCGTTATGCCGCGCCGATTGTTATGAATAAATATTTCGCGATCAACCGGAAATTATTGCTCTATTGGTAATAGCATTCGGTAATTCACTCCTCGTGCTCGATCCCTCGCGGCCAGCCGAACATTGACAGACTGTCCGCGGCACCATCAGACTTCGGTCGTTCAATCACCACCACCTGATCCATCAATGCCGATCTCCCAGCTATCCGTGTACTTCTTCGCGCAGGCCGCCGTGATCGTCGCCGCCAGCCAGTTGGTGGGACGACTCGCGGGGCGCGCCGGACAGCCGCAGGTCGTCGGCGAGATGATCGCGGGCGTGCTGCTCGGGCCTTCGCTGTTCGGGCTGCTGTTGCCGCACTGGCAGCAGGCGCTGTTTCCGAAGGCCACCATGGGCATGCTCTATGTGGCGGCACAACTCGGTGTCGGGCTCTATATGTTTCTCGTCGGCACCGGGTTTCGCGCCGATCACTTCCGCGCCCGCGCCAGGAGTGCATTGAGCGTGTCGCTTGCCGGCATCGTCGTGCCCTTCGCGCTGGCCTTCGCGCTCGCGCCCTGGCTGCTCACGATCCCCGGCCTGTTCGCCGTCAAGGCGCGTCTGTTCGAAGCCTCTTTGTTTCTGGGCGCGGCCATCGCCATCACTGCTTTCCCGATGCTCGCGCGCATCATCCATGAACGCGGACTCGCCGGCACCTCGCTTGGCACGCTGGCGCTCACCGCCGGCGCATGCGACGACGCCGCCGCATGGTGCATCCTCGCTATTGTGCTCGCAAGCTTCGGCGGCTCGTGGATGGGCGCGTATGCCGCCATTGGCGGCGGCGTCTGCTTCGCGCTGTTCATGATCTTCGCCGGCAACAAGCTGCTGCGCCGTCTCGCCGCCGGCCTCGATCCGGACGCGCCCTTGCCTTCCAGCGTGCTCGCCATCGTGCTCGTGCTGTTCTCGCTGTGTGCGTTCGCCATGGACGCCATCGGCATTCATGCTGTGTTCGGCGGCTTCCTGCTGGGTGTCGCGCTGCCGCGCGGCCCGCTGACGGAGAAACTGCGCGACATGCTCGAACCGTTCGTCGTCGTGTTCCTGCTGCCGATGTTCTTCACCTATTCAGGCCTCAACACGCGGCTCGACATGCTGATGGACCCCGCCATCATGCTTGCTGCGGTAGCCGTCCTGCTGGCCTCGTTCGGCGGCAAGGGCATGGCGTGCTGGGCGGCGGCGCGTCTGAACGGCGAGCCTTCCGGCGATGCCATGGCCATCGGCGCATTGATGAACGCGCGCGGCCTGATGGAACTCATCATCATCAACATCGGGCTGGCGGCCGGCGTGATCCTGCCGGGCCTGTTCTCCATTCTCGTGTTGATGGCCGTGCTCAGCACGCTGATGGCCACGCCGCTGTTCAACTGGATCGTGCGGCGGCAAGAAGGCATGCGCTCCGCGGTGGCGCGCTAGCGGCTTATGCGTGCGCGCGCGGCTCGCGGCGGCGTCGCGGCCGGCAGTTCGCTGACGAAGGTATCCACCGACGGGTTGCGCGTATCGGCGCGCCAGCACACGACCATGTCGATCTCCGTATCCTTGTCCGCGAGCGGCCGCACACGCAGGCCGCTGCGCTGAACATTGCGGATGCATTCGGGATAGACGCTCACGCCGGTATTCGCCGCGACCAGGCCGATGATGCCATCGCTCGTCGATGCCTCCTGCGCGATGGCAGGCGCGAAGCCCGCGCGATGACAGATGGAAAAGAAGTGGTGGCGGAAGGCCTCCCACGAATGCGGCGTGCCGAGCACGAAACGCTCATGCGCGAGATCGGCGAGCCGCAGTGTCTTCTTGCCATTCAGCGGATGCGCCGCCGGCAGCAGCGCGACCATCGGCTCCCGGCCGAACACCCGGGTCGCCACGCCGGGCGCCGCGAACGGCCCGATCATGAAGCCTACGTCGATGGTCGAATCGAGCATCGCTTCCTTCTGCAAGGTGCTCGGCATGTGGACGAGATCGATGCTGATCGATGGAAACTTCTTGCCGAACGCCTCGATGATCGCGGGCAAGGTGCCGTTGATCGCGAAGTCCATGTACGCGATCCGCAGATGTCCGATGTTGCCCGCCTCGGCGCGGCGCGCCAGCGTCACGGCCTGATCGATATGCGTGAGCGCCAGCTGGCAGTGCTCGGCGAACACGCGGCCCGCATTGGTGAGCTCGACGCGCCGCGTGGTGCGCGCAAGCAGCGCCGCGCCCACGGATTCCTCCAGCGCCTTGATGATGCGGCTCAGCGCAGGCTGGGTCATGTGCAGCCGTTCGGCGGCGACGCTGAACTGAAGCGCGTCCGCGACCGCGAGAAAGGCCCGGATGTGATGAACATCGATACGCATGCTGCGTCAGGCCTCCCTGTGCGCTGAACGAGCGCCCTATCTTACCGGTCGGCCCGCCGAACGCAGCGTAATCAGCGCGCCGATCACGAGCAAGGCCGATACAACGTACAAGCCGTTGTTGAGACTCCCCGTCATGTTCTTGACGAAACCGAGCATGCTCGGGCTCGCAAAGCCGCCGAGCAGCCCGAGGCTGTTAATGAACGCGATGGTGCCCGCCGCCGCGCGCGTGCCTGCGAGGAAGTCCGTGGCGATCGCCCAGAAGAGCGGCTGCAACGTGAAGATGCTGGCCGTCGCCACGCTGATGCAGGCCAGCGCGAGCGTGAGGTCCGCGCCCGTGCCGCTGATGGCCGACAACGCCGCCGCGCCAATCAACGCACAGCCGGCCGTGTGCCAGCGGCGCTCGCGGGTGCGATCCGAACTCCGGCTCACCAGCACCATCGTGACGGCCGCAATGCCATAGGGAATCGCCGACAACAGGCCGATCGACCAGGCATCGGCCACGCCCGCGCCGCGAATCAACGAAGGCAGCCAGAAACTGATCGCATAGACGCCGCAGATGAACGTGAACCACACGAAGGCGAGCGCATAGATGCGCGCATTCTTCAGCGCGCCGCCGAAGCCGTGCCGCTCGAACATCGACGATGTGTCGCGTTCACCGTCGAGTTGATGTTGCACGAGCGCCTTTTCGGTGTCGCTCAGCCAGCGTGCGTCGCGGGGCTTGTCATCGAGGTAGAAGAACGCTGCAATGCCGAGCAGGCACGACGGCAGGCCTTCCACCAGAAACAGCCATTGCCAGCCTTGCAGACCGTGCAGGCCGTCGAGCCGGTTCAAGGCCCAGCCCGATACCGGACCGCCGAGCACGCCCGCCATCGCGACAGCGGTCAGGAACAGCGCCATCACGCGTCCACGACGCTCGGCCGGATACCAGAAGGTCAGGTAATAGATCATGCCGGGAAAGAAGCCCGCTTCGAAGACGCCGAGCATGAAACGCATCACATAGAACGCCGTGGGCGACTTCACGAACATCATGCCGGCGGATGTCAGGCCCCACAGCAGCATGATCCGGATCAGCGTCTTGCGCGCGCCAATGCGTTCGAGTATGAGATTGCTGGGCACTTCAAACAGGAAGTATCCCGCGAAGAAGATGCCCGCGCCGAGTCCATACACCGCGTCGCTGAAACCGAGATCGGTCCGCATCTGGATCTGCGCAAAGCCGATGTTGATGCGGTCCAGATAGGCCGCCACATAGCAGATGAAAAGAAACGGAATCAGCCGCCATGTGATGCGCCGATACGTGGCGTTCACCAAGGCAGAGGAATGCGGCGCGGTATCGTCGGCCAGGACTGCGCCCGGTAAAGCACTTTCGTTCATTGCCCGTTCTCCAGTGTGAGTCGCGTCAAACCGAGCGTTCGCACGCGGACGCGGCCGGCGAAGCGGTCCGCGTCCGCGCGATGCTCAGCCCTTCACCGAATGCAGATAGTCCACGCAGCGGTCCACGGACTCGACATCCGCGAACTTCGCGTCGATGTCGAACAGATTCCATTCGACCGCGCCCGGCACGCGGTCGCCGATGCACTCGCGCACCGCGATCGTGCGGAAACCTTCGGCGAGGCCATCGCACAGCGTGGTGCGCACGCACGCCGACGCGGTGACGCCGGTGACGAGAATCGTGTCGACGCCTGCGGCACGCAGGAAGCCGGCGAGATAGGTGCCGTGAAATGAGCTTGCGCGCTTCTTAACCAGCACCTGTTCGCCTTCGATGGGCGCGATGCGCGAGTCGATGGCCCAGAGGTTTTCGTCTGCTTGCGAGACGACGTCGACGGGAATCTTGTTGTGCCACAGCCCCATGTCGGTATGCGGGTTGTTGCGGTCGGTGACCTGGTAGCACGTGGTGACGTGGATCACCGGATGACCGTTCGCGCGGCATGCAGCGAGGAGGCGCTGCACGCCCGGAATGATCTGCTCATCGATGTTTTCGCACGTGAATGGATTGCCCGGGCGGGTCCATGCGTTCGCGAGATCGACGTTGACCAGCGCGGGCTTTCTGCCGAATCCCACGCGCCGTTGAAAGCCGCGCTGTTGATAGAGCTCGGTGGCTTCCGCGAAGGCTTGCGCCAGCATCTCGTTCAATCCTGCATTCATGTCTTCAATCTCCAAAAGTTTCTCTGTGACGCGTGTGCCATGTGTGTCGGCAGAAAAACTATAGGAGCGACATTATTACTAGTCTATTTACTGTTTTGCTGGGTTTATTACCTCTTCTGATATGAATTGCAGGGCGCCTCAGCGCACGATGCCCGCGATGAAATCCTCGAAGAGTTCCGCGCCGCCCATCTGTCCGCCCTTCAACATCAGCTCGATGCCATGCGTCGCAGGGTCATCGGAATGAACGCGGCATACCGTGACGCCTGAGGCCAATATCGCCAGACACGACAGGCCCCACGGTTTCAATGCATGAACGCCGAGGCTCGACGTATCGCCGCCCGCAATGCCGATGCGCCGGGGCGCGGCGCGTTCAATCACTGCGCGCAGTAGCGCCGCGCAGGATTCGGCGAGCGGTTGACCCTCGGCGTGTTCGTGGTGCGGCGTGCGACAGGTAAAGGCCAACACGTGCATGCCCTCGTGCAGCGCTTCGACGATGCGCCCGCAACGTTCGCTTCGATACGATGCCGAGCCCATCTCGCGCGGATCCAGTTCGATGCGATGAAACGAACGCGCGGCATCGATCTGTGCTGCCGTCATCGGCGAGAGACTGCCTGCGAGAACGAACACGGACGATTGAGCCGGACCGAACGCAGCCACCGTTTCCCCGTCGCGATCTGAAGCCGAAGCAAGCGTCCACGCCTGCGCGACGCTGCTCGCGCCCACTGCCAGCAATGGTTCACGCGCCGCCCGCTCATGCATCTCCGTACCAATGCGGCGCAGATGCATGTCGTCGAGCACGTCGAAGAGCACCGGCGTGCCGGCATACCTGTTGATGGAATCTTTCAGCGCCGCATCGGGCAGCGAGTAAGCGCGCCAGTCGATTGCACCGATGCGCATGCCCAGCCGCTCGAAATGCAGGCGCAGATCCGCTTCGTGCATTGGCGTGACCGGATGACGGCTCATGGCCGGATGACGATCGATGCGATGCACCTCCGCGCCGCCCGCCGCCCCGAAGAGCGTGCTGAACGCGCAATAGCGCCCGAGATTCGGCTGCCCGCCAACGACCGGCACGAAAGGATTCGTGAAGCGCTCGCGCAGACAGGTCATCGCGACCGCGATGTTGCCGGATTCAGGCGCGCTGTCGAAGGTCGAACAGACCTTGTAGTGCATGACGCGCACGCCAAGCGCCGAGAAGATCTCGGCGACTTGCCGCAATTGCGCGCGTAGCGGCGACGGCGCAAGCGTTCGGGCCGCACCCGCGAGACCGATGGCATCCAGCGGCCCAAGCTTCGCGAGACGTTCGGGCGTCGGCGGCTCGACGAACAGCATCGCGCGCAGCCCGGCGCGATGCAGCGTGGCGAGCGTATCCGTGGCGCCGGTGAAATCGTCGCCATAGAAGCCATAGGGCGCGAAGTTCATGCGCGGCTGCCGAAGAAGGCGAGCGCCGCAGCGAGTTCCGGCGCATGCCGCGCATAGTCGTCCAGCGATATGCCCTGCCGCACCGCGTCCCATGCCTGCCGTACACTCGCCACGCCGGCCGCAACACCGCCCGGATGCCCGAGCATTCCGCCGCCCGACATGAAAAGCAGATCGTCGCTGTGCATCGCGTCGAACGTGACGGGCGCCGTGCCCGCCCATTGTCCCGATGAGAATGCGGGCAGCACGGCATCGTCGAGGCCTTGGGCCAAAGGTTGGGCACACGCGCGCGCCGAGGCGATGACTTCCGCATCGGTTTGCGCGAACTTGCCCGCGAGCCCATGCACATGCATATGATCGACGCCCGCGAGACGCCACAGCGTCTGATACGCGGCGAAGGACATGCCGAGCGCAGGATCGCGCGACATCATTCCGTAGCCATTGCGGTGCGCGTGCAGCGCGAGCGGGGTGGCGCGCCGCAAGGTCTCGATCGCAGAGAAGCCGCACCAGTTGATGCTCGCCATCACGCACGATCCGCCCTCGCGTTCGACGAGATCCGCATGACGGCGCATCGCATCGACTTCGTCGGTGATGTTGAACGCGATCATCACGTTCCTGCCGCTCTTCTCGCGGTAGGCGCGCACTTCCGCCATCACCGCGCGCACGCGTGCTTCGATCGGCGCATGCAGCGGATTGGCGCCGATCTCGTCGTCCTTGATGAAATCGACGCCCGCTTCGCACAGACTGCGCACGAGTTGCGCGGTCTCGTCCGCCGAAAGACCGACGTTCGGCTTGATGATGGTGCCGATCATCGGTCCGCTTGCCACGCCGGTCAGCTTGCGCGTGCCCGCGACGCCATGCGGCGGCTGCGGGAACTGCGTGCGGTATCCGGCCGGCACGCGCACGTCGAGCAGGCGCAGGCCCGTGGTTTCGCCGAGATCGTAGAGATTGCCGGCGACGGTCGCCGCGAGCGTCGGCAGATTCACGCCGATGTTCGCCACCGGAAACCGCAGCGTGACGTGCGCCCTTCTGTAAGGCCCGCCGATCCGCTGACGCTCCAGCCACGCACTGCGCAGCGAAGGAAGCGCAAGCGGCTCCTCTTCACGGATGCTCGCGACCACCGCGCGGCTGCGCGCGCGCAATGCGTCGCTCTCGCCCGCCACGCGCACGAAGGTGCCGCTCGACTGTTCGCCCGCCATGATGTCCGCGACCTTCGCGGGATCGAGTGGCGTCTCGACGAGGTAATCGGCCTCGATGAATTCATCCGCGTTCATAGGCTGCTCAGCGCAGGAAACGGGCGCACGGCCTGTTTGCCGTCCCAGTCGAGCGAGGCCTGACGGATCAGATCGAACAGCTTGCCCTTCGGCCCCGCGATCTCCGACAACTCGATCACCGTGCCCGGATGGGTTTCGGTATCGAAGTAGACGAAGCGGCCGTTCTCGCCCACCTTGCCGCTCATCGCCACTTCGAAGCCTTGCTGCGTGAGGCGGTCGAGATCGGCGTCGAAATCGGTGGTCCAGTAGGCATTGTGTTGCAGGCCGGTGTGACCCGCCGCGAGGAAGTCGCGATACATCGACGGTGCGTCGTTGCGTGTCTGGATCAACTCGACTTGCAGGCTGCCCGAGTTCGCGAGCGCAACCGAGTTATGCACCTCATACGACTGCCCGCGATAACGATAATCCTCGATAGGCACGCGTTCGTTATAGAACCAGGGCCCGACGCCGAGCACGCGGCTCCAGTAATCCATGGCGGCCTCGATGTCGCGCACGACGTACCCGGCCTGGCGGATCTCGCCAAAGAATCGGCTCATTGCGTTGTTTCCTTTTTGATGGTGCGGCGGTCATGGCGCGCGAACGCCCCCGCCGGCGCGCCATGCGCGCCAGCGCCGCCAATAGTTGTCAATGCAACTTGGTGCTTCAGAGAAAACCGGTGGAGATCCAGGGCACCGCAGCGATCACGATCAGCCCGATGACCAGCGCGGCCATATAGCCTGCGATCGGGCGGATGCCCTTGTCGGGATCGACCTTCGCAACCGCGCACGCCGAGTAATAGCCGACGCCGAACGGCGGCGAAAACAGGCCGACGCCCATCGAAAGGATCACGACGATCGCATAGTGAATCTCGTTGACGCCTGCCATGCGCGCGATGGGAAACAGCAGCGGGCCGAACAGCACGATGGCAGGGATGCCTTCCAGCACGCTGCCGAGCAGGATGAACACGATGATCGAGATGCCGAGGAACGCATACGCGCCGCCGGGCAGCGCGGTCATCAGTTGCGCGAGATCTTGCGAGAAGCCGGATTGCGTGAGCGCCCAGGCCATGGCCGTCGCGCAGCCAATGATGAAGATGATCGCGCCGGAGAGGGTTGCCGCTTCCACCAGCATGCGGCCGAGACGCGACCACTCGAAACGCCGGTACACGAGCAGGCCGACGATCATCGAATAGACAATGCCGATGGTGGAGACTTCCGTCGCGGTCGCGATGCCTTCCACGACCGCGGCGCGAATCACGAACGGTAACGCAAGCGCGGGCAGCGCGATCACGAAGAGCCGGCCGATCTGCTTGCGGCCAAGACGCGGAACATGGCTCACGTTCTCCTTGCGATAACGCAGCCACACGACGAAGCACAGCATCGCGGCGAGCACAGCGGCGGGCAGCAGCCCCGCCGTGAACAGCGCGGAAATGGAGAGCCCCGTCACCGAGCCGATGGTGATCAGCACGATGCTCGGCGGCACGGTCTCGGTTTGCGCGCCGGCCGTCGAGAGCAGGGCCACGAGATCGCCTTCCTTGGCGCCGCGCGCCTTCATTTCGGGGAACAGCACGGGCGCGATGGCGGCCATGTCGGCGACCTTCGAACCGGAGATGCCGGAGACGAGATACATCGTGCCGATCAGCACATACGACAGCCCGCCGCGCACGTGACCGACGAGGCTCGCGAGGAAGTGGATCATCGCGCGGGCCATGCCGGTCATCTCGATCATCAGGCCGAGGAACACGAACAGCGGCACGGCGAGCAACACGAGATGCGACATGCCTTCGTCCATGCGCCCGACGATGACTTCCAGCGGCGTGAAGGTCGTGAGGCCGAGATAGCCGAAGGTGGCCAGCGCGAACGAGAAACAGATCGGCACGCCAGAGAAGATGCCGATCGCCACGACGCCCACGAAGAACACAATCAGGTTCGCCTTGCCGATGCTCTCGAACCACGGCGCGAGCCACACGAACACACCGGCGACGACAGCGGTCATCAAGATCGCGAGAAGCACATGGCGCAAGCGAGCCACGCTGGCGAGCCGGATGAAACCGACCAGCAACATCAGCGCCGCGCCGACCGGCAAGGCCAGCGCACGCCACGCCCCGCTGATTTCGAGCGCGGGCGTGACGATCGCCATTTCCCCGGACGCGTAGCCGTATGCAGGCACGAGCACCAGACCGAGACAGCCGAGCGAGAGCACGATGGCGAGCGTATCGACGAACGCACGACGTGCCGGCGAAAGCCGGCTGACGAGCGCCGTCATGCGCATGTGCTCGCCGCGCCGCAACGCGAGCACGGCGCCAAGCATGGACAGCCACAGGAACATCATGCCGGCGAGTTCATCGGACCAGACGAGCGGCGCGTGCATCACGTAGCGGCTGATCACGCCCGCCAGCAGCACGATGATTTCAGCCGTCAGCAACAGCGCGCAAGCGCCCTCGACGAGTGCGATCAACGCGCGGTCGCAGGCGCGCAGCAGACGGCGCGCGCCAACGGGTTCGAGATGTCCTTGCGTGGAACTCAAGGCCGGGTTCGCCATAGAGATGTCTCCGAAACGGGCGGCATGATCGGGTTCGGTATCAGGCCAGCTTGCCCGTATAACCTTCGAGCAGACTCCACGCCTCGTTGCCGAACTTGCCCTTCCATTGACCGTAGAAGTTCGCCTGGCGCAAGGCGGCGCGGAACGTGTCCGGTGCGGGGCGGTTGATCGCGAGGCCCTTTGACTGAAGATCGGCCACGGCGGCGTCGTTGAGCTTGCGGACGTCTTCGCGTTGCCGGATGGCGGCCTGATTGAACGCATCCGCGACGATGCCTTGCAGATCCTTCGGCAAACGCGCCCATGCGCGCTGGTTCAGCACGAACCAGTAGCCGTCCCACATGTGATTGGTGAGCGAGCAGTACTTCTGCACTTCATAGAGCTTCGCGACCTGGACGATGGGCAGCGGGTTTTCCTGTGCATCGACGATGCGCGTCTGCAGCGACGAATACACCTCGCTGAACTGCAGGCTCGTGGGCGCGGCGCCGAGGCCCTTGAACATGTCGACGGACAGCGGGCTCACCGGCACGCGGATCTTGAGGCCGCGCATGTCGGCGGCGCTGGCGATGGGGCGCGCGCTGGAGGTCGTCTCGCGAAAGCCGTTGTCCCACATCTTGTCGAACGATTCGAGTCCGGCCTTTTGCATCGACGCCCGCACGAAGGCGCCGAGCTTGCCGTCCATTGCGCTCCACACCTGGTTGTAGTCGGCGAAGGCAAAGCCCGTGGCGTTGATGGCGGCCACGGGCACGAGCGTCGAAACGACGAGCGCCGATGGCGTGAACATTTCGATGCCGCCGCTGCGCACTTGCGCGAGCATGTCGGTGTCGCCGCCGAGCTGATTGTTCGGAAAGATGCGGATCTCCATGCGGCCCTTCGACGCTTCCTTCACCTGATCCGCCGCTTCCTTCGCGCGGATGTTCAGCGGATGGGTCATCGGCAGGTTATTGCCGTATTTGAAGACGTATTCGGCGGACGCAGCGCGCGTGATGGCGGGGAAACCCAATGCACCTGCGGCGGCTGCGCGCAGCAGCGTGCGTCGGCGTGAATCGATCATGCTCGTCTCCTTGCTTTTATTTGATGCGATTTCCGGGTCCATCAGAAACCGTCATAACACGGGTTTGTACTGATCGCCGGGCTTCGCTGTCTGGCGTTAGCTTCGCACCGTTGGTGAACGAAGACTACGGGTGAGGCGTGGTGTCGTCAAACGCATAACTTGATGGTTTCTGATGGTTTCGAGGTTTTCTTGAGGAGCTTGGATTGAGTGCGGTTACGCCGTTGTTTCCGCCACGCGCCCGCGTGGCCGACATTGCGCAGGCTGCCGGTGTGTCCAGCGCGACCGTCGATCGCGTGTTGAACGGGCGGCCCGGCGTGCGGGCGAATACGGCCGCGAGGGTGATGCAGGCCGCCGCGCGGTTGGGGTATTCGATTGAAGCCCCGGAGAGCGTCGCGACGGGTAAGCCGATGCGGATCGCGTTCCTGCTGCCTTCCGGAACGAACCGCTATCTGCGAATGCTCGGGGATTACATCGAGTTCGCGCAGAACCAGTGGACCGCGCAAGGCATGAAGTGCCGCGTGCATTATGTCGAGAGCTTCAATCCGGATGAATTGGCGGCGCGGCTGTTGCAATACGGACGCAAGGCGGATGGCATCGTGTTCATGGCGCTGGAGCATCCGGTGGTGCGCGATGCGGTCAATGCGCTCGCCGATGAGGGCGTCCCGGCTATCACCTTGATTTCGGATCTGTCGAATTCGCGCAGGCTCGCTTATGTCGGGATCGATAACCGGTCAGCCGGGCGCACCGCGGGTTTGTTGCTCGGGCGCTTTATGGGGCCGCGGCCTGCGGGAAAGATTGCGATGCTGGCCGGGAGTCTCAACTATCGGGGGCATGAAGAGAGGGAGATCGGGTTCCTGCATTTGATCGAGTCGACGTTTCCCTCGTTGCGTGTGATCGGCTTGCGGGAAGGTCATGACGATAGCGAACGCAATTACTTGCAGACGCGAAATCTGTTGCAGCAGCATCCGGATCTGGCGGGGGTTTATAACAGTGGCGGCGGGTCGGATGGGGTGGCGCGGGCGATCGTCGAAGCGAAGACCGAGCAGAAGATCTTGTTTGTCGGGCACGGGCTGACGCCGGATACCCGGGCGCTTTTGATCGATGGGACGATGGACGCGCTGATTACGCAGACGCCGCAAGCCATGGTGGGGAATTGCCTCAGGATCTTCGACAATGTGCGGCAAGCGCAGGATGCACTGGATGGGGTCAAGCCGGTGATGTTCAGTATCGTGCTGCGGGAGAATTTGCCTTGAGGGGCGGTGGTGTTCACAACTGCTGGAGTCAATGATGACGAAGTACCTTATCTCCTTCCCCGCATCGGCGATGAACATTACCGATGAAGATAGGCCGGCAGTCGGTGAAGCGGCGCGCTCGGTCATCAGGGACGCGAAAAGCGCCGGGGTGTATGTGTTTGGCGGCGGGATCAATGCGGACGTCGCTCCGCTGATGGTCGCGGCTGACGGCGCGGTCACGAACGGGACCTACCCGCAGACAAACGAGTTCGACGGCGGTTTCTGCGTGCTGGAACTGCCGTCGCGCGAAGCCGCCGTGCAATGGGCCGCGAAGATCGCCGCTGCTTGCCGCTGTTCGCAAGAGCTTCGGGAGTTTGGGTATGACAGTGAGAGTTGAAGGGCGCAGCCACCGCCCATAACGAAAGAGCCCGCCAAAAAGGCGGGCTCTCATCGAATCAACACACTTCACAAAGCGGCGCGCGCGCCGCCCCGCTTACCACTTCCAGTTCACCCCCGCCACACCGCTGTAGTCCTGCTCATGCTTGCCGAAATCCACGGCAGCACGCGCAAACACCGAAGCATGCTTGCCGATTTCCCAAGAGCCGCCCGTCGCCACATGCCCGACGGTGCGTGCCAGCGGCGTACCCGACACCTGATACACCGATCCCGGCGCCGTCGCGAACGCGGCATTGAGCTGCTGGTCGAGACTGCCAAAACGCTGCTGCACGTTGACATCCACTTCCCACGTGTTGCTCGAGCCGCTCGCCCGCTTCTGCTTCAGCAAGTAACGCACGCCCGCGATGCCCGTCGTCGCGGCCTGGCTGCTGCCCTGATAGACGAGATCGAAGTCATTGCCCTTGCCTTCGCCAAAACCATCCTGGCTATAACGGCCCACACGCATGCCGAGGTACGGCTGCAACATCATGTCGTCACGCAGATGCAGGTTCAGACCGCCTTCCGCATAAGCCGTCGTCGAACGCGCCTCGACGCTGCCCTGCGGCGTGCCCGACATGCCATCCAGCGCGACCACGCGGTTCACCGAATTGCTCCAGCGCCCGATACCCGCCATGCCGCGCGCAAAGAACGGCTGCGCCGCCGGTTGCCATGCGCCGTAGATCAGCGCCTGCCAGCCGTTCGCATGACCGCTCGAACCCGGCGTGTTGAAGCCCAGGTCGCTGTAATCGGCATCGACGGCCACGCCCGCGCGCACATCACGCAGCACTTCGCGGTCGAAGCCAATCGCGAGCGAACTCGTGCGCGCATCCAGCGCATGGCTGCCGAGCGCTGCATCGCCCGATGCGTGCGACTGGCCGTAACGCACCGTCGCCCATACATCGTTCGACGGACGCTCCAGCCCCGCCTGCGTCAGACGCTCGCCCGCCGTGTTGCCGAACGCCTCCGTGCTCTGCCGCGCGATGCGCAACAGGCCGGTGGCTTCATCGCCGGTCATCTGCGAAAGCGCCGACTGCGCGCCCGCCTTCGTCGCGAACAGCAGCTTGTCGGTCACCGCATTGCCACCCGCAGCGAGAATCCGGTTCAACGCGCTCGCCACCTGCAACTGGTTGCGGTTCTGGCCGACCATGCCGAAGCCCGCGAACTCGCCCGTCTGATAGAAGATCGACGCGATCTTCAAGGTCAGATCCACTTCCTGCGGCGCGTAGCTGAGCGTCGGCACGAGGTACGCGTAGTCCATCGAGACGCCCGCGAACGAACCGTTGAGCGCGCCCGTGTAAGTCAGGATCGTGTACTTCGTGTTGGCCTTCCACGCATCCGGCACGGCATTCACGACGACCGTCGCGCCGCCGTTCGCGCCGCTCTGCGCAATGCTGACATCGCCCGTCACCGCGACGCTGCCCGTCTGGCCCGCCGCGTTCGCGCCGACCGCGAACACCGAACCGTCGTTCAGCGCGAGGTTGCCGTTCACATGCAGCGTCTGGCCCGGCGTCGTCGCGGCGAGCGTGCCGCCCGCGTTGATCGACGCATTGCCGGTCAGCGTGCCGCCGCCCTTCAGCGTGCCGCCGCTGTTCACTGCAACGTTCGCCGCCGTGACCGTATCGACCTGCACGGTGCCGCCGTCATCGACGATGCCGAGGCTCGCGCTCGCAAGGTTCTGCACCAGGCCGCCGGCCGTCACGTGTACGCCGGCCACGTCGCCGTCGCCGGTCAGCGTGCCGCCGCTGTTCACCAGCGTGCTGCTGACGAGCGCGCCCGCGTTCACACGCTGCACACCGCCCGCATTCAGCGTGGTGTCCTGCGCCGTGCCGCCCGAGCTGACCACCTGCGTGCCGCCGTTCACCGTCGTGCCGCTCGCGATGCCGTCCGCCTGCACGTCCTGCAACGCGCCGCTGTTGATCGTCGCGCCGCCCGCATAGCCGCCGAATGCCACCTGCTGCACACCGCCGCTGTTGACTACGGTGTTGTAGGCATAGCCTTCGATCGCGCCATCGACGTATTGCAGGCCGCCTGCATTGACGGTCGTGTCGGTCGCCACGCCGCCCGCAAGGATGTTCTGCGTGCCGCCTTCGACGGTCGTCCAGCGCGCGGAGCCGCCCGCGCTCAAGGTCTGCGTGCCGCCGGAAGTCAGCGTCGTCACGATCGCGACGCCGCCCGAACTCACGTTCTGCGCGCCGCCGTTCGACACGGTCGCGCCCAGGGCCGCGCCGCCTGACGTCACCGTCTGCGTGCCGCCCGAGATGGTCGTGTTGCTGGCCACGCCCGCGACCGTCTGGCTGCCGCCTGCGGCGATCGTCGTGTCGAGCGCGTTGGCGCCCGACGCGACTTGCTGCACGCCGGCCGCACCGATGCTCGCACCGGTCGCCGAGCCGCCCGAGGACACGCGCTGCATGCCGCCGACGATGACCGAGCGCATCGAAGCGCCGCCCGACGACACATGCTCCGTGCCGCCCGAGCCCACTTGCGTGCCGCTCGCGACACCGCCCGCCAACACGTCGAACACGCCGCCGTTCTCGACCAGCACGTTCGATCCGACATTGCCCGCGACCTGGAACGCGCCGCTTGCATTGCTGCCGCTGAGCGTCGCCGAGGTGTTGGTGACGAGCGCCGCGCCCGAGGCCTGGCTGAGCGTCGCGCTGCCCGCGCTGTTGACAGTGGCTTTGCCGCCGCCTTCGACCACCACGCTGCCCGCCGCGCCGCCGCTCGATACGGTCAACGCGCCGCCGCTGTGAACCACGGTGCCGCTGGCCGTGCCGCCCGAGGCGACCGTCTGCAGGCCGCCGTTCGACACCACGGCCTGCGTCGAGCTGCCGCCCGACGACACGGCCTGCGTGCCGCCGCTCGAAATGTTCGTGCCGCTGACGTTGCCGCCCGCGAGCACGGTTTGCGTGCCGCCGTCCGTCACCGAGACGCCGTTGGCCGCGCCGCCCGAGCTCACGTACTGGTTGCCGCCGCTGCCGAGCGTCACCGAGCCGGCATTGCCGCCCGACGACACGCGCTGCACGCCGCCCGCGCTGACGACGGTGCCGGTGGCCGTGCCGCCGGACGCCACGTCCTGCACGCCGCCGCTCGCGACCGTCGTGGCCAGCGCGGTCGCGCCGGTCTGCACGGTTTGCAGGCCGCCGCCTTGCACCAGCGTCGATACCGCGCTGCCGCCGGCCGCGAGGTTCTGCACGCCGCCGGAAAGAATCGACGTCGCCGAGGCCACGCCGCCCGATTGCACCAGTTGCACGCCGCCGCCCGACACCGCCGTGCCGCTCGCCGTGCCGCCGGATGCGACGCTTTGCGTGCCGCCGCTCGTCACGGTCGCTTGCGTCGACAGCCCGCCCGACGCCACGGTTTCGACACCGCCCGCGCCAATCGTCGTGCCGCTTGCGCGGCCGCCCACGCTCACGACTTGCGAACCGCCCGCGCTGATCACGCTGCCGCTCACCACACCCGCCGATGCCACCGTCACCGCGCCGCCCGCGCCGATTTGCGTATCGAGCGCCTGTCCGCCGGAACCGACCGAGACCTGGCCCGCCGAGCCGACTTGCGTGGCGTTCGCGGTGCCGTTCACGACCTGCGTGCCGCCGGACACCCGCGTGCCGGACGCGACGCCGCCGGACGCGACGGTTTCGAGGCCCGCGCTGCCGACATGCGTGTCGAGCGACTGACCGCTTGCGAGCACCGTGAAGCTGCCACCGTTCTCGACGAGCAGGCCCGACGCGACATTCCCGCTGATGCGGAACGACGAACCGCTCGGACCGGTGCCCGAGAGCAGTCCAGCGGTATCGGCGGTGAGGATCGCGCCGCCCTGTTGAATGACATTGAGCGCCGAACCGCCCGCGCTCAACGTGAGCGCGCCGCCCGAATTCATCGTCAGGCCGCCGACCGCGCCGCCCGCATCGACCGCCACCGTGCCGCCGCTCCCAACCGTGCCGGCGCTCGCGCGTCCGCCCGACATCACTTGCTGCTGCCCGCCCGCGACGATCGTGCTGTTCGCCACGCCGCCCACGCCGACTTGCTGCGTGCCGGAAGTGATCGTCGTGCTGGTGGCCGTGCCGCCGCTGGAAAGCACCTGCGTGCCGCCCGCGACCGAGGTGCCTTGCGCGACGCCGCCGCTCACGTTCTGCGTACCGCCCGAAGAAACGATGGTGCCGCTGGCGATCGCGTTCGTCGCAACGGTTTGCGTGCCGCCCGCGAGAACGGTCGCGCCGTTCGCCGTGCCGCCGCCCGAGATCGTCTGGGTGCCGCCGGAAATCGTGTCCTGCGAAGTCACGCCGCCGCTCGCGATGGTTTGCGTGCCACTCACGCCGACTGTGCTGTAGCTCGCCGAGCCGCCGCTCAGCACGGCAAGCGTGCCGCCTGCCGAGACTTCGGTGCGCGTCGCCGAAGTGCCCGCCGACACGTTCAGCGCGCCGCCGTCCACCTGCGCGCCATTCGCCGATGCGCTGTTGGTCAGCGTGATCGTGCCGCCTGTCAGCACCGTCGCCGACGTCGTGCGGGCGCCGCTGCCATGAACCGCCTGACTGCCGCCCGCCGACACCGTCGCCGCCACGCTCGATCCGCTCACGTCTTCGACGCCGCCCTGGATCTGCGTGCCCGACGCATAGCCCGAGATGGCGATGGTCTGGGTCGCGCCCGCGGAGATGACCGTGCCGCTCGCACGGCCGCTCGTGACGACCTGACTCGCGCCTGCTTGAAGTTGCGTGCCTGCCGTCGCGCCGCCGACCACGTTGACGACCGTGCCATTCGCCGCCACCGTGCCGCTTGCCGTACCGCCCGACACGGTCAGCGTGCCGTTGTTGAACTGCGTGTCGAAGGTCGTGCCGCCGTAGATCGTCTGCGCGCCGCCTTGAAGCACCGTGCCGCTCGTCTGGCCGCCCCACACTTCCTGCGTCGCGCCCGCGCCGACAGTCGTGCCCACCGACTGGCCGCCGTTCACGCTCTCGTATGCGCCGCTCTGCAACTGCGTGTTGTTGGTGACGCCGCCGCGCACGTAGACGTCGCCGCCCGCCGTGACGATCGTGTCGTTGGTGATGCCGCCCGACGTCGTGAGCATGGCCGAGGTGTTGACGGTCGCATTGTTGAGCGTGCCGCCGCTCACGACAGCGTTACCCCAACTGTTGATCGTCGCGCCCTGCGCCGTGCCGCCCGAGACGGTCAGGCTGCCGCCGCTGTTGACGGTCGTCGCGCTCGCGAGACCGCCGGAGAGCACGGTGAACTGGCCGCCGTTCTCGGCGATCACGTTCGATGCGTAGTTGTTGCTGACGACGAACTCGCCGATCGAGTTGTGCGCGTCGGTGATCGTCGCCGAGGTGTTGGTGATGAGCGCGCCGCCCGGGTCCATCGTCACGGTTTGCGCGTTGCCACCCGCATCTACGGCGAAGGTGCCGTTGTTCGCGACCGTCGTGGAGGTGGCGATGCCGCCGCTGTTGACCGTCACGCGACCGCCCGAGCCGACCGTCGTCGAGACGGCGGAACCGTCCCCGAGCACGGTGAGATCGCCGGTGTACTCGATCACCAGATTCGTCGCGACGTTGTTCGCCACGCTGAAGTTGCCGTGCGTGTTCGATCCGTTCGAGATCGTCGCCGAGGTGTTGGTGATGAGGCCCGCGCCCGCGCTCTGGTTCACGAGATTCGCCGAGCCGCCCGCATCCACCTGCAACGTGCCGGCCGAAAGCAGCGTGTCGTTCGCGAAGCCGCCTTCGTTGACCGTGAGCTTGGCCGCGCTGCCATCGAGCATCACGCCCGAAGCAACGTTGCTCTGCACGTAGAACGCCCGGCCGTCCGCCGTCTGCGCACCCGTGATGGTCGCCGACGTATTCGTGACGATCTGGCCGCCTGCGCCCTGCACGACCGTATCGGCCTTGCCGGTCGCATCGACCTGGAAGATGCCGCCCGCCGAGTACACGGTGTCGTGTGCCGAACCGCCCGCCAGCACGGTGAGATGACCCGTGTCGGTGATCTGCGTGTGCGTCGCGAGGTTGTCGGCGATCGAGAAGCCCGTGCCGTCCGTGCGCGTGTTGGTGCCGGAGAGCACGGTCGAGGACGTCGTCGCGACCAGGCCGCCGCCCGAGTTCTGCACGATGCCTACGGCCGTGGCGCCCGATTCCACTTCGAATGTGCCGCCTGCGTTGATGGTGCCCGATGTCGCGCTGGCGCCCGAGTTCACGTCGATCCGGCCGCCGTCGGAAACCACCGCATTGTGGGTCGCGCCGCCCGAGTTGACGGTCTGCGTGGCGTAGGTGCCGCTGACCAGCGTGGCATCGGCGACGCCGCCCGAGAGCACCGTGTCCTGCGCCGCAAAGCCGACCGTCGTGCCGCTCTCGACGCCTGCCACGGACTGTGTTGCAAAGTAGGAGACGGTGCCGCTCAGCATCGAACCGTTTGCGCTGCCGCCCGCGAGCACGCTCGCGCTCGCGCCGCTGTTGATCTGCGCGCCCGACAACATGCCGCCCGCCGACACCGTCACGCCGCCGCCGGAGTTGACGATGGTGCCGTCGGCCGCGCCGCCCGCGACGATCTGGTTGCCGCCATAGCCGATGGTCGCCGCAATCGCGCTGCCGCCTGCCGACACGACCTGAGTGCCGCCCGAGGTGACGGTCGCGATGTTGGCGTAACCGCCATCGATGATGGTTTGCGTGCCGCCGCTCGTGATGGTCGTGCTGGTGGCGAGGCCGCCATCGACGTTCTGCGTGCCGCCGCTCGTAATGAGCGACGAGGTTGCCACGCCGCCGCTGACGTTCTGCGTGCCGCCCTGGACGCTCGTGGCCGTGCTGAAGCCGCCGGAGGACACGTTCTCCACGCCGCCCGCGCTGACCACGGTACCCGTGGAATGCTGCATGGCGAGCACGTCGAGCTGGCTGCCGGAGTTGAGCACGAAACCGTTGGCGTTACCGCCCGTCACGTTGAAGGCGCGGTTGCCGGCGTCGGTGCCGGTGATCGAGCCAGAAGTCGTCGCCGAGATCACCGAACCCGACGACAACACGATGCCGCTCGCCGTCGCGCCTGCTTCGAACACGGCGCTGCCGCCCGCGGATACCGTCACGCTCCTGGCCGTGCCACCGGATTTGACGTCCTGCGTGCCGCCGTTGAGCACCGAGGTACTCGACGCGACACCGCCGCTCAGCACGTTTTGCGTGCCGCCGCTCTGGATCGTCGATCCGCTGGCGACACCCGCGCTCACGTTCTGCGTGCCGTACACGGTCGATGCACTCGCCGTGCCGCCCGTCACGTTCTGCGTGCCATCGGCGTTGATGGTCGTCGACGTGGCCGTGCCCGCGACGCTCTGCAAGCCGGCTGCGTTGACCGTCGTCTGCATCGACGTGCCGCCCGAGGCGAGGTGTTGCTCGCCGCCGTCGCTGACCGTCACGCTCGACGTGCGGCCACCCGCGGCAACCGTCTGCAAACCGGATGTCACCGACTCGCCGGAGACCGTCGAGCCGCTGGAAACGGTCGCCGTGTAATCGGTCGGTTGCGGCGTGACGGGCACGGCGTGGGCCGGCGCGGCGACGAGCGCCTGCAAGCCCAGCAGCGAGAAGAGACCCGCGAGCAGGCGCGAGGCGCGCTGTCCACGGTTGCCGAACATGTGCAGGCAGAATTTACGGCGATAAGTAAGCGGCTTCATTTATTCGTATTGGTATGTGCGTGACGCGCGCCCACGTGAGCGGGGCGCGCGACAAAAAATCGATGTGTGCTTGGGCGTGACCGGTGGACGCGATCAGGCTTGCAGCGCGACAGGCTCGAGGCCCGCGCCGAAGCCCGGGATGCGGCGCAGCGTGCGTCGGACCTGTTCGGGTGTGATGAGGCGCGTGCATTCGAACTGGCGCGGCGTGTCCTTGTGGCGCGGACACCAGAAGAAATCCTGGTGGTCGAAGCGTTGGCGTACGTCGTTCCAGCAGCCGTTGCAGGCGTGGTAATTGATCACGCGGAAAGGCGTGGCAAATTCGTTGTTCTCGTGGGTGAAGCCGCTAATCATCGCGACCGGAATGCCGCAGGCCCACGCGAGCCACGCCAGTCCGCTCGACAAGCCGACGAAGAAGTCCGCATGCTTCAGCCAGCGTGCGCGCTCTTCCAGCGACCGGTCGCCGGTCTGGTCCTCCGCGCCGTGCGGGATGTGGTTCCAGACGAGTCCCGAGCCGTGCGTCGCCTTCTGGTCGATGCAGATCACGCGATAACCCGCTTCCTTCAGGAACGTGACGATCTCGCGCCAGCCGGTCGGGTGATTCCAGTACTTGCACTGGGTCGAGCTTTGCACCGCGATGCAGACATAACGCTCTTCAATCGGCCGCGAATCGTCGGCGAGGACCATCTCGGGGCGCATCTCTTCGGGATCGACACCGAGGATGTGACCCGCCGTGCGATGCAAGCCGACATGCCGGAAGTCGACCGGCTGATGCGTGTGCGCTTCGTCGTCGAAGAACAGGCCGATGTTGTAGGTCGCGTAGTAGCGCGCCGTATCCACTTCTTCCGGCGTGATGAATTCGATTTCAGGGTAGGCGCGGCGAAACAGCGGCGCGATCAGCGCGGACATCGCGCAGGTCAGGCGGCAGCCGTGCTTGCGCTGGAACTTGACCGCGTAGGGAAACCAGCCCATCAGGTCGCCGAGTGTGCCGACCGGAAACTGGATCAGCACCTCACGGTCCTTCGCGTCGTAGCGATGCAGGATGGCCGCGTCCGCCTCCTTGCCGCGCTTCTGCACTTCCAGTTCGAAGGGCACGAAATATTTCTTGCCGCTCGTCACCGCACCCGCGCCGATGTCCGTCTCGAACAGCACGTTGCCGGTTTCCGTGTCGCGCAGGACCACATGCCATTCGCCTTCCGGCAGCGTCACGCGACAGCCGTCGTTGAAGTCGAAGCGCACGCCCTGGCCCGCGTCCTGAGTCGGCGTGGGGGCGGGCAGCGGAAACGGCGGCTTGGGTGTGCCGTTGGTGGAGACGAGGCGCACGGGCACGGCGGCGACGGGCGGCGTGTCGCCCGTTGCGGGGACGGCGAGGATGTCGTGGGGGATCGAGGCGGTCATCGAAGGCAAGGAGACGGACATGAACCGCAGGCCTTCTTCAAAGACCTTCGGGACGATGGCTCCTGACCGGTACAACGCGTCGATTCAAAGCTCAGCGGTACAACACGAGATGCGAGATGTCTGGGCCTGGCTTGCAACGGCGTCGCAAAGGGAGAACTCGGGGATTCGTGACCGCCTTGCGACGCCGTGCACCGGCTTGGAACGCTAGGCCAGTTTCTTAACGGCGGGTAATTCAGGTCCTGAAGAATGTTTTCTGGAATTATTTAATATTACGGGGAGATAAGGTAAATATTGCCGGAATCTTGGCGGACTGATGACAGTCGCCTTGCACCTCAAAATTCTCCGTAGGCCCTCTTGAAACCAGCCCAATACCATCCACATGGATGGAAACCGGAGAACTTTTCAAGATGACCAAAGAGACGCTGGAACGCTCGCGCGGCAGCGAAACCGAAAAAATCACGATCAATCTCGGCCCGGTCGACCTGGGACAGATCGATCTGCTGGTCGAAGAAGGCTTTTATTCGAACCGTACGGATCTGATCCGCACGGCCATCCGCAACCAGCTCGCTGTCCACGCCCCGGCCGTGAAGGACACCGTGACGCGCCGTGAACTCGTCCTGGGTCTGCAGCATTTTTCGAGGCAAGACCTCGAAGCAGCGTGCGCTGCCAATCAGCGATTGAGGATTCAGGTGCTGGGCCTCGCGAGCATCGCCTCCGATGTCTCGCCTGAACTCGCGCTGGCCGCGATCGACTCCATCCTGGTTCGCGGCGCGCTTCATGCGTCACCTGCGGTCAAGGCGGCATTGTCGGATCGCATCCGCTGATGCTCTCGTGTTTCCCGCTTATGGAAGAAAAAATGAAACTCAACGACGGATTTCTGGACTCGATGAAAGAGGCCTTTGCCCTCTTTCGCCGCAATGATCCCGCGGCGGCCGCGGAGGTCGTCAAGCGCGCCATGCATGGCGCAAAGACCGACGTGACAGACGCTCGTGACAAGGCTGACACGACGGGTTTCGCCGACCTCTTGCAGCCCCGGCGCCGCGCCGGCAACGAGCAAACCGAACAGCAAGGGCAGCTCAGCACGCGGCGTTATGTCAGCGCCGCCGGTCAACGTGATTACAAAATCTACGTGCCCGTATTACCTCGCAGCGAACCCTTACCGCTGGTCATCATGCTGCACGGCTGCACCCAGGATGCCGACGACTTCGCAGCCGGCACCCGGATGAACGCGCTTGCCGACACGCATGGCTTCATCGTCGCTTATCCGGTTCAGCCGCAAAGCGCGAACGCATCGAAATGCTGGAACTGGTTCAAGCCCTCCGATCAGCAGCGCGATCAGGGAGAGCCGTCACTGATTGCGGGCATCACGCGCGAGATCATGGCGAATCACAGCATCGACCCGACACGGGTCTTTGTGGCAGGCCTGTCTGCCGGTGGCGCGATGGCGGCGGTGCTCGCGCAGACCTATCCTGACCTGTACGCGGCAGCGGGCGTTCACTCGGGTCTGCCGGTGGGTTGCGCGCACGACTTGCCGTCGGCCTTGGCGGCGATGCGCGGTGGACAGCCCCGGTCCAATGCACGCAGAAGCGCACGAGCGGACAGTCATCCACGGCCGCTGATTGTCTTTCACGGCGATGCCGATGGAACCGTGCATCTCGCCAACGCCAACGAACTGGTACGCGATTTCTCGGCAAGCGAAGTCATCACCGATGGAGCGTCGCGCAATGACAGCCGCGCGAGAAAACACACGGTCCGGATCATGACGTCACCAACGGGGGCCGATGCCGAACTATGGGTGATTCACGGGGCGCCGCATGCCTGGGCCGGGGGCTCGTCGAGCGGCAGCTACACGGATCCGTCCGGTCCTGACGCCAGTGCCGAGATGATTCGATTCTTCCTCAATCATCCTCGACGGCCTGAGTGAAGCTCGCTCGTGCTCATTGGTTGACCACGAGCGCAGCGACACGCAGCACGCGCTAGGTGACCGCCTCATCCGCGAGCACGCGTTCGAGGTCGGGAATCGCTGCCGGCTTGACAAGATGATGTTTGAAGCCTGCCTCGGCCGACAGTCTTTTATCGTCCTGCTGCCCATAACCGGTGTGCGCGATGAACACGGCGTTCCGCGTGCCCGGAAGCGCGCGCAGTTCGCGCGCGAGATGATAGCCATCCATATCAGGCAGTCCGAGCACGCAGCGGTCAAACGACTCCCGTCTGGCACGCTCGATCGCACCGTGAGAGTTGTGCTCGATGGAGACGTCGTGCCCGAGAATCTCCAGCACCATGCCGACCGAATCTGCAACGTCGACATTGTCCTCAACCAGCAGAATGCGATGTCGATGGACGTCGTGCGTCGGCTCAGGCGGCGCGGAGGGTGTCATCCGGTCGGCCCGGGCAGCGACGAGCGGAAGCCGCACGGTGATTTCGCTGCCCTTGCCCTGCCCTTCGCTCGCCGCCGTCACCGTGCCATGCTGGCGCTCGACGAGTCCCTTCACCAGCGCGAGCCCCAGTCCCAACCCGCCTTCGGTGCGCGCGGCGCTTCGCGTACCCTGCTCGAAGAGATCGAATGCGCGTCTCAGCAGATCCGGCTCCATGCCGTTGCCATTGTCCTTGACCTTGAGCACTGCCTTGCCGTTCTCCCGCACTGCCGAGACCGAGATGCTTCCGCCATCCGGCGTGTATTTCCCGGCGTTCGTGAGCAGATTGCTGAATACCTGGACGAGACGATTGTGATCGCCGCACACGCAGACGGGCTCCATCGGCAGATGGACGGTCAATTGATGCTTGTGCGCTTCGACAAGCGGGCGCACCTGCTCGGATGACTCATGCACGACTCGTTTCAAATCGACGACATCGGTTTCGAGCGAAACGCGGTTCTGGTTGACGCGCGAGGCTTCCAGCAAGTCGTCGATGAGTGTCGAGACATGCGCCACCTGGCGACGGATCATGTCGCCGACGTGGGAGAGGCGTTCATCGTCCTTGCCGAGTCGGGCCATCATCTCCGCGCCGGCCCTGATCGGCACGAGCGGATTGCGCAGTTCGTGTGCAAGCATGGCAAGGAACTCATCCTTGCGTCGGTTCGACACGTGCGCTTCCACCTCGGCGAGCATGCGTGCGTCGATGTCGGTGTTGCTGCCCACCCACTCGACGATGTCGGCCCCTTGCCGAACCGGCATCGCGCGGACAAGCGTCCATTGGTAGTCACCGGTGTGGTAGCGCACTCGGAAGGTCGACTCGTGTGGCGTGCCTCTTTGCAGGCTTTCCTGCCACTCGCGCTTGGCACGGCTTACGTCGTCGGGATGAACGAAGTTGATCCACAGTCCGTCTTTCGCCGCTTCCGGCTCTGCTCCCATGAACTCGCGGAACCGCGCATTGTAGTAGTTGATGTATCCGTCCGGACGGGCAGTCCATATGCATTGCGGAAGTGAGTCAACGATGCGTCTGTAGTTCGGCTCGCGGGCCGCGTCGAGAGAGAGCCGTTGCGCGCTGGATAATTTCTCGAGCCAGTGCACGATACAGAGAAGTTTACCTTCGTCGGTCAAGACCGGCCTTTGTACGGCTCGCCATCTCGAGGCTGCTTCACCTTCTCGCGCTGAGATCTTGAAGCGTTGATCAGCCTTGTCGCTGGCTGACTTCCATGTCGCCATCGAGGTCAAGGCCGCATGAAGATCTGCCGTCTCTGCCGAGTTGAAGGGAAACGCACTGTGCGGGTAGACATCCAGAATCGATTGACCGACGACGTCGTCGCGGTGACTCCGCGTTTCGCTGAGATAGCCTTCGCTCGCCGCTGCTACCGTGAAGTCTTTATCCGGAAGCAAGATCAGCAACGGCACCGGCAGCGACTCGAAAATACCCTTGGCGCTATCGGTGTCGCAAAGCCTGATCTGTTCGGGACCTGCATCCGGCTCTGCGTCCCTATCGAAGCCGTCGACCATGTCAGCCAGTCCTCACGTATTGGGCGTACGCACCGGAGCCGACGGCGTGGTTCGAAACAGCCACGCCTATAGGCGCTTTAATCCGCTTTCCGACAATCTAGCTTAGCAGTTCACCCATGCCAGAACCGGCCTTTGCAGCAGTCATCAAGCGGTGCATTCCGGACGTTGCGATAGTCGTGGAAGTCAGGGCGCCTCAATCGCTGGCCCCGATAGCCGGGCACGCCATGCGGACGTCGCCTGCCGCTTCGGGATCGCCTTCTTCCTGCTAAGGTATCCAACGGCCGCCAAATGTGGATTGATTGAAACGCGCGCAAGGTCATGACGCGTTGAGGACGAGACAATGTATAAGGCTGGCGACTACTTTGTCGAATGCATCGCCACCCGGGATGATGACTACGGATGGCGATGTATCGTGCGCTTTTCTCGAAAGAGAGACCACAGAGCCGGAGGCATGGTCCCCAGAGTGGTGAAGATCAGCCCGTCAATCATGGAGACCAGTCTGGCTGCGGAGTATGAAGCCGTGCTTTGGGCGCGTAGATATGTCGAGTCGAACGGCGCGCAACTTGAAGGTGCGTTCGCCGCCTGAAGACAGCGAGCAGCGGGACATGCCCATGCCCCGCGCCGCCATTTCCCGCTTACTTCGCCCCCACCAGATGCGGCAGGAACTGCGGAATATGCGGAAAGAAGATGATCAACAGCAAGTCGATGACCAGCGCAAGAATAAAGGGCAGGATAGCCTTGGTCGCCTTCTCGACCGACACGCCGCCAATCGAAGCCGCCGTGAACAGACAGAAGCCGATCGGCGGCAGGTTGATGCCGATAGCCGAGTTGATCAGCACGATGACGCCGAACACGATCGGATCGATATGCATCTGCACGACGAGCGGCAGAAACACCGGGATCACCACAGCAATACTCGATATCGTCTCCAGCACCGTATGCGCCGCGATCAGGAACAGATTGATCAGGATAAGCAGCACGATCGCACTGGTCGTCACCGCGAGAAAGCTGTTCGCGACATGCAGCGGAATCTGCGCCTCGATGAGATAGCGTCCGAGCACGAACGCCAGCCCCAGCAGGAACGACACCCGCGTCGTATTCACTGACGTCCTTACGAGGATGTCCTTGAAGTGCGACAGCTTGAGCGTGCGAAACACGAAAGCGCTCACCAGCGTCACATAGACCGCCGCCACCACGCCTGCTTCGACGGGCGTAAAGATCCCGCCAAGAATCCCGCCCAAAATGATGACCGGCGTGAGCAGCGCCCAGAACGCCTCGCGGAACGTCGTCCAGAGCTTGCGCGCATCGAACGGCTCCACCGCACTGTAGTCATTCCTCACTGCCGTCACGTAATTGACGATCATGAACGACGCGACCACGAGCAGCATCGGAATGATGCCCGCGATGAACATCGTGCCCACCGAGACATTCGCCGTGTAGGCATAGACGAGCATGCTCATCGACACGGGCGACAACAGCCCGAGCGATCCCGCCGCCGACTGCAACGCCACCGCGAACGCGCGGTTATAGCCCTTCTTCACCATCCCCGGAATCATCACCGAACCAATAGCCGCCGTATCCGCGGTAGCCGATCCGGACAGATCCGCGAAGAACATGCTGGCGACAATGGTCACCTGTCCGATGCCGCCGCGCATGAACCCCACGAGCGCCTGCGAGAACTCGATGATGCGCTTCGACACGCCGCCCGAATCCATGATCGCGCCCGTGAGCATGAAGAACGGAATAGCCAGCAGCCCGACGTTATTGAGGTTGGAAAACAATTGCTGCGGTATCACCAGCAACGGCGTTCCATTCACCGAAAGCGCGATCGTCGCCGCGATGCCGATGCAGATGGCCACCGGCACGCCCAGCCCGAGCAGCCCTGCTCCAAAAGCGATTGCCCACATGATGGTTATCCTCGAGGTCTAGAGATGATCGGACACGCCCTCGACCAGCGTCGCATCGGACTGCGCCTGCGGCGCCAGATGCGAAACCACGATGCGCACGAGCGAATGAAACGCGAGCAACGCACCGCACAGCGGAATCGAGAGATACGGATAGACCATTGAAATCGGAATGGACGTGGCGGTTTCGGTGCCCATCAGTTCGAGCATGTCGGTGCCGTACAGCACGAACACCGCGCCGAGCGCGAGGATCGCGCAATCCGTGAAGTCCTTGAGCAAAGGCGCAACGACGGCCGGAACGCGGTCGGCCAGCACGCGCACTTCCGGATGCGCGCGCAGCTTCACACCGGCCGCCGCGCCCAGACACGTGAGCCACACGAACAGATAAGCCGAGACCTCATCCGACCATGACAGGGAATCGTGCAGCACGAAGCGGAAGATCACGCCGAGACCGGCCACGATCACCGCCCCGAGCAGCAGGCAGCTACAGACGAACAGATTGATCTTCAGCACGATGTCGTCGATCCACATCAGGCCGCGCGCGAGCTTCTCCATGGGTGTCACCTCCGATGCCGGGTTGGAACCACGGCCGCCGTTCGCATCCTTCATTTCGATGCAACCGCCGAAGCCTGCTTGGCCGCGTTGATTTCCTGATAGAGCGCGGGGCCGTCCGGAATCTTCGCGACCAGTTCCTCGCGCGCGGCCTTGGTGGCTTGCTGCCACGGCGCCGTATCGACGACCGTCACCTGGATGCCCTTGGCCTTCATCGTGGCAATGGCGGCATCGTATTCGCGCTTGTATTCCTTCAGGTCGAAGTCGGCGGCCACTTTCGCCGATTCCTGGAACGCCTTCTGATCAGCGGGCGAAAGCTTGTCCCACGATGCCTTGCTCATTGCCAGCACCACCGGCAGATAGTTCACATGCGTCACGTAAAAGTGCTTGGCGACATCGGAGAACTTGTCCTGCACGAACTGCTCCGGCGAGGTATCCGCGCCATCCACGAGCCCTTGCGACAGTGCGAGAAACAACTGGTTATACGCAAGCGGCGTCGGATTCGCGCCCAGCGCCTTGTAACCGGCGATATACCCCGGGCTCTGCATCACCCGCACCTTGAGGTCCTTCATGTCCGCAAGCGACGTCACGGGCCGCTTGGTCGTGAAGAGATTGCGCTCGCCCACCGCAAGCCACGTGAGACCGACCATGTTCACCGGCTTCATCATGTCCAGGTACTTGCGACCGACCGGTCCTTGCAGCACGTTGTTCGCTTCGTCCATGCTGGAGAAGAGATACGGCATGTCGAAGATCTGCCATTGCTTGATCGTGTTGTCGATCGGCGCCTGCGCCGAGATCATCAGATCCTGCGTGCCGGTGCGCAAGGCCTGCGTCATCTGCACTTCGCCGCCCAGCTGCGATTGCGGAAACAACTGGACTTCCACATGACCATGCGTGCGCGCCGCGACTTCCTTCGCGAACACCTGCGCCGTGAGCTGATAGTGATTGTCGGGGGCCAGCGTATGACCGAGCTTCATCACGACCTTGTCCTGCGCCATCGCACCGGACGATGCCGCCACGCACAGTGCGGCACACGCCGCGCTCATCGCTGCGCGCAGCATGCCCTGCGCCTTGAAAAGCGAACTCATGTTGTCTCCTTGCTCGATATGGGCACCGCCTTGCGTGTGCCTCGCATCGCCCTTGGATTTCCCAAAGTGCGAACAGGCTGGCGGGTTGACGCAAGTATTTGTGATCGCCGCAAGGGTGCGTTAGGACCAGTCTTCGGATTTCTTGGACTTTTTAACGGTCCCCCGGCCGTTCGCGCGGCGTGCTGCAAAAAAGTCCAAAAGATCGCGTGAACCGTCCTACCCGTTGAATGAGGCGCCTCTTTAAAGTGACTTCCACGCTGACGGCACCGTAACGCAACGCACGACGCCGCGTTCAGCCAACCATTCAAGAAGACCCATCGACATGGCCAAACGCCCCCATATGGATTGCTATGCGATCGGCGACACCGCCGACTTCGCCAAGACCGTCTCCGAGTACGACATCTATGGCTTTGCCGGCATCGTCGGCGATTTCTATGCCGTGCATCTGAACGAGGAATACGCGAAGGGCACGCGCTTTGAGAAGCGGATCGCGCAGGGTTGTCTGTCGGTGGGCTTTCTCTCCACCGTGATGGGCCTCATGGCCCAGAAAGCGCCCAGCCCGGGCGCGGTGTCGTATCGCTATGACATCACCTTCAATGCGCCGGTGTTCATCGGCGACACGGTGACCGCGCGCCTCACGCTCGAAGAGAAGGACGAGGAGCGCAACGTGTGCATCTTCACCGCCGACGTCACGCGTCAGGACGGCGTGGTGGTCGCCTCGGGAAAGACCTATCTGAAAGTGCTGTAACGCCATGCACAAAGCTCCGCCTCCCGTTCTTGCAGCGCAGCATGGCGCACTGCGTGTCCTGACGCTCAATCGCCCTGACAAGCTCAATGCCTTCACGCCCGAGATGCTCGCGTCGCTCGATGCCGAACTCGACGACGCCCTCGCCGACGAAGCCACCCGCGTGATCGCCATCACCGGCAGCGGGGCGAAAGCCTTCGCGGCGGGCAACGACATCGAACGGCTTGTTGAGATGGACAGCCCGGCCGCGTATCGCGACATGCTGGCCGGCCAGCGCGCCATGCTGCGCCTGCACGAGTCCGCCAAGCCGACCATCGCGATGGTCAACGGGTATGCGCTCGGCGGCGGCTTCGAGCTGGCGCTGGCGTGCGACTTCATCGTGGCTTCAACAAATGCGAGCTTCGCGTTCCCGGAGATCACGCTGAACACAATGCCCGGCTGGGGCGGCACGCAGCTCGCCGTCGCGAAGATGGGGCTGGCGTGCGCCAAGCGTTTCGTCATGAGCGGCAAGCGCTTTTCGGCGCAAGCGTGCGAGGCGTTCGGCTTCATTCATGCGCTCGCCGCTCCCGAAGCGCTGTTCGACGAAGTGCAGCAACTCGCCACCACGCTCGCGGCCTTCGATCCCTTCGCGGTCGAGATGGCCAAGCGCGCATTGAACCGCGCTGGCGAATTGCCGCTTTCGGCAGGACTGGATTTCGAAGCCGCGCACTATGCGGTCAACTTTGCGAGCGAAGGCGCGCGCGCAGGCTTGCGGCACTTCATGGCGCGCAAGTCCGCCGCAACGGTGACGTCATGACAAACACGCTCAAGCAACCTCACTGGCTCGGCGAGCAGCACGCGATGATCCGCGAAGCGGTACGACGCTTCGCCGAGAAGGAAATCGCGCCGCAATCGGAGACGCTCTGGGAACAGGAGGCTTTTCCCTACGCGCTCTGGCGTCAGGCCGGCGAACTCGGCTTTACCGGCCTGCCCTATCCTGAAGCATTCGGCGGCGGCGGCGGCGACTGGCTGTCGTTCGTGATCGTGCTGGAAGAACTCGCGCGCGTGGATTGCGCGGTCGCCAACGCGCTGATGGCCAACTCGACGGTCGCCAGCCTGCTCAACAACTATGGCACGCCCGAACAGAAAGCCCGCTTTTTGCAGCCCATTCTCGATGGCGCGCAGATCGGCTCCATCGGGCTCTCGGAGCCGGATGCGGGATCGGATGCGGCGAACATCAGCACGCGCGCGGTCTTCGATGGCGAACACTGGATCATCGACGGCGCCAAGACCTTCATCAGCAATTCCGGCACGGAGATCGGCGGACCCACGGTGATTGCCGCCGTGACCGGCACCCGTCCCGATGGCCGCAAGGAAATCTCCAGCTTCATCGTGCCCCAGGAGACGCCGGGTTATCACCGTGGACGCAAGTTGCGCAAGATCGGCTGGCGCGCGTCGATCACGCACGAATTGTTCTTCGAGCGCTGCGCCATTCCCGCCGATCATCTGCTCGGCGAACGCGGCGCGGGCCTGCGCCAGACTCTCGCACAGATCAGCACAGGCCGCATCCTCATCGGGGCACTCGCGCTGGGCATCCTCCAAGGTTCGCTCGACCGCTCCATCGCCTATATGAAGGAGCGCCGTGCATTCGGACGCGCCATCGCCGAGTTTCAGGGTCTGCAATTCAAGATCGCCGACATGGCCACCGACGCGCATGCCGCCCGTCTCATGCTCTACGACGCCGCCGCGCTCAAGGATGCGGGCGCGCCGTTCGACACGCAGGCGTCGCAAGCCAAGCTCTTCGCCAGCGAACGCGCGATGCAGGCCGCGCACCAGGCGTTGCAGATCCACGGTGGCTACGGCGTGATGGCGGAGTTTCCGGTCGCCCGCGCGTTCGGCGATGCCAAGGTGCTCGAGATCGTGGAAGGCACATCGGAAATCCAACGCATGATCATCGCGCGCACCTTGCTTGCCTGAACGCGCGCGAAACCGAGGGGAGTGTTTATGCTGGAAGGCATCAAGGTATTGAGCTTCACGCACTTTCTGCAAGGCCCGGCCGCCGTGCAGATGCTCGCCGATGTCGGCGCGGACGTCATCAAGATCGAGCCGCCCGGCGGCGCGTTCGAACGGAGCTGGACCGGCGCGGATGCGTTCGTCGAAGGCGTGAGCGTGTTCTTTCTGCTCGGCAACCGCAATCAGCGCAGCATCTCGCTCGATCTGCGCGAGGAAGCCGCGCGCGAGATCGTGTGGAAGCTGATTCGCGAAGCCGACGTGCTGATCGAGAACTACCGGCCCGGCGTGCTCGACAAGATGGGCTTCGGTTATGCGCAGGTGCATGAAGTGAACCCGCGTCTGGTCTACTGCTCCTGCACCGGCTATGGTTCGTCCGGCCCCTATCTGAAGCGGCCGGGCCAGGATCTGCTGTTGCAGGCGATGAGCGGCCTCACCATGCTGTCGGGCGATGCCGAATCGCCGCCTACGCCGGTCGGCTCCGCCATCGTCGATCAGCACGCCGCCGCGTTGGCCGCGTTTGGCGTCGTGGCTGCGTTGCAGGCGCGCGAGCGCACGGGTGTGGGCACGCGCGTCGAGAGCAATCTGCTCAACGCCGCGCTCGATCTTCAGATCGAACCGTTCACGTACTACATGAACAAAGGGCCGCTCTGGGCGCGCACGCATCCGCCCACCGGCAGCCGGTTCCATCCTGCGCCGTATGGGGTGTATCAAACGAGCGATGGCTACATCGCCATGTCGCTCACGCCGACGCAGAAGCTTGCGGGTGCGCTGTCGTGTCCCGCGCTTGCAGAGTTCAAGCATCCGAAAGACAACGTGATTCGGCGCGAGGAGATCAATCGCCTCGTGTACGACACCTTGAAGACCCGCACCACGGCCGAATGGATGCAGACCTTCGAGAAACACGACATCTGGTTCGCGCCGGTCAACGACTACGAACAGGTCGAGCACGACGCGCAAGTCGCGCACAACCAGATGATCCTGTCTTTCGACCATGAGGAAGCAGGACCGGTCCGCGTGCTGGCGCATCCGGTGCGCTACGACGGCGCGGCGCCGGCGCTGCGCCGACATCCGCCGAAGCAGGGACAACATACCCGCGAGGTGCTTGCGGAACTGGGCTACACGCCGCAAGAGATCGACGCTTATGTCGAAGGCGGCATTGCATTGACATCGAGGAGAGAAGCATGAGCGCACAACCGAACAACTGGCCGGCGCTGCTGCGCTTCGACGATGCCGAAATTGGCCGTACACAGGTGGTCGAGCATACGGTCACCGAAGCCGAAGTGAACGCCTTCGGCCATCTCTCGGGCGACCTGAACCCGCTGCACATGAGCGATGCCTTCGCCGGCTGCTCGCCCTTCGGACGCCGGGTGGTCCACGGGCTGCTGACGGCCGCGCTGGTCTCGGCGGCGCACACGCAGCTCACCGGTCCGGGCTTCGCGTATGTCGGGCAGGAACTGCGGTTCCTTGGGCCGGTGTATATCGGCGATACGGTGACGATCAACGTTTGCGTCGTCGAAAAGAAGCCCGCCAAGCGCATTCTCGTCATGGATACCACTGTGCGCAATCAGCAGGGGCGCGTGGTGTTGAGCGGGCTGTCGGCCCTGAAGGAACTGCGTTTCGACGAGGAGATGATGGCGCGCCACGTCGCGGCATGAGTCCGCGCGCCGCATGGTGTAAATGCCAGTAACGTGCGGGACCCTGCGCGGCTAAACTCGCCCAGGGACCCGGACGTGCCGGGCTTGCTGGCAGGCGCGCACCACAAGCGCCGCCAACCGGAGGAGACAGTTGGATACCGCTTGTTGTTGTCATGTCCCGGTCATCCGGATCGAGGACTACGAATACGGCGCCCACGTGAAGACGCCGGACTTTCATCTCGCACCCATCGAAGCGCTGAAATCGACGCTGGTGTATCCGCATCGGCATGACTTCTATCATGTGATGTGGGTTCTTGCGGGCAGCGGCTCGCATGTGATCGACTCGGTGCGTTACGACGTCCGCCCGAACACGCTCTACTTCATGACGCCGGGACAGATTCACGATCTCGATCTGTCCGCCGACACGCTGGGTTACTGCATCAGTTTCTCATCCGAGTTCTTTGCGTTCCGGGTGCAGAACCGTCACACCGAAACCGAAGTGCCGGTCTATAACTTCGAACAGCTTGACGCGTGTCTTCATCTGAGCGATGCCCAGGTGCGCGACCTGAGCCGTGTGATGGAAGGCATCCGCCAGGAGTATCAGGACGAGCAGATCGGTTACACGGATGCGATCTGGGCCTGGCTGCATGTGTTTCTCATCAAGGTGGCGCGCATGTGCGACGCCGCCGCGATGCGCGACGCCGCCGCCTCGCGCAGCGTGCTGCTGTCGCGCCGTTTCAAAAGCCTGCTTGAGAAGCACTTTCGCTCGGTCAATGAAGCGGCAGACTATGCGCGCCTGCTCAACGTGACGGAACGCGCGCTCAACGAAGCGACGCGTCAGGCACTCGGCAGCACGGCGCCCAAGCTGATACGCGAACGCGTGATGCTGGAGGCGAAGCGTCTGCTGCTGCACTCGGAGGTGAACATTGCCGAGATCGCGGCCATGCTGTCCTTCGACGATCCCGCCTATTTCAGCCGCTGCTTTCGCAAGCACACGGGCCGTTCGCCGATCGACTATCGGCGCAGTCTCGAGAAGCTGCACATCTGATGCGAAGGACCACGCACAACGTGGGAATGTCCAACTGTTCACGCGTTTCATCCTAACGCCGCCACGCGGGCGCTTCTTAGAATCGTCCTGCGCATGACGAACTCAAGGAGACACCGTGTCGAACGCAAACAACCCGCTGGCGCTTTCCGACGAACAGATCAGGCTGTTCCGCGAAACGCTCGATAAGACCGCGCGAAAGGTCGCCGCCGACGAGCTGACCTTCGGCGTCGAATTTCCGCAAGTCACCGGTCCCGATGGTCAATGGGTGCGGCTGCCCGCCTCGCTGTCGGCCGGTTATGACGGCGACGCCTGGAGCCACGGCAACTGGTTCTGCGGCTTCTGGATCGGGCTGTTGCTGACCTCGTATCTGCATACCGGCGAGACGCGCTTCATGGAGTGGGCGCGTGCCCGCATGCGGCTGGTCGAACAGCGCGCGGAGGATCCGAACACGCATGACATCGGCTTCATCTTCGACAGCAGTGCCGTGCCGGCGCATCACATCACCGGTGACGAATGGTTTGCGAACATCGCACTGGAAGCGGCCGACAAGCTGCGCGCGCGGCTCGTCACGACGCGCGACGGCGCCTATCTCGCGTCATGGGGACCGCTCTCCGATCCGCGCGGCCGCAGCGCATCCGCCATCGACACGATGGCGAATCTCTCGCTGCTCTATTGGGCCGCGAATCACGCCGACGACGGTAGCTACCGCCACGCCGCCGACGCCCACGCCGAGATGACCGCGCGCGCCTTCGTGCGCGACGACGACTCGACGTATCACGCAGTCGAATACGACGTGGCAAGCGGCGCGCGCGTGCGCGGCTACACCTTCCAGGGCGCGTTCGATGAATCCGCGTGGAGCCGCGGCCAGGCATGGGCGATCTATGGCTATGTGAACTCGGCACGCGAGACCGGCAAGCGCACGTATCTCGATCTCGCGGAACGGCTCGCCGAATACTATCTGCGCCGCCTCGAAGGACGTCAGGTGCCGCCCTGGGACTTCGACGCTACCGGCCGCGACGCCGAGATCAAGGACACGGCAGCTGCCGCAATCGTGGCGTCGGCGCTGCTGGAGCTGGCGCGTCTGCATCCCGATGCGCAGACCGCCGCGAAGTGGCAGCGTCATGGCGTCGCGATGCTGGAAGCGCTGTGCCGCGACGAGTTCACGAAGGAAGGGGAGCACGGGCTATTGCATAACTCGTGCTATTCGAAGCCGCATAACATTGGCGTCGATGGCGCGACCATGTTCGGTGATTTCTTCTTTGTGGAAGCGCTGTGCCGCGTCGCGCATCCGGGCAAGCTGCGGCCTCTCGATGAAGCGCGTATCGCGTTGGGGTAAATCAGGTGAGGGCCGGTGTCACGCGATACCGGCCTATCGTCCTCACCCCGTCTTCAACACCCTCAGCGCCACTGACGCCGCCTCGCTTTCCAGGGGCTGCTTCGCCTCGCGCATCGACAGATAACGCAGACAGCACACCCGCAGGAACGATGCGAAGTTGGTCGGCACCTCGCCGCGCAGCGCGATCAGTTCATCGTAGAGCTTGACGGCAAACTGGCTGGTCGTCAGGTTCTCGCGCCCGGCGATTTCCTGCAGCACATCCCAGAACAGGTTTTCGAGCCTCACCGTGGTAATCACGCCATGAATGCGCAATGAGCGCGTGCGCGATTCATAGAGGATCGGATCGGCGTTGATATACACCCTGCACATGACGTCATCCCCCAATAAGCGGCCGCCGCGCGCTCGCACGACGGCCATGGCTCAAGCTACCCCTCCACCCTCACGCCGGCAATGGCGTCAAACCCTGCGCTGCTTCATCTGGCCCGCAATGAAGTCGGCCTGACGGATCGCCAGCGTGACGATGGTGAGCGTCGGGTTTTCCGCCGCGCCCGTCGTGAACTGGCTGCCATCGGAGATGAACAGGTTCGACACCTCGTGGGCCTGGCCGTGCGCGTTGCAGACGCCGTCGTCGGCCTTCGCGCTCATGCGCGCGGTGCCGAGATTGTGCGTCGAAGGATACGGCGGCACGATATACGTCGCCTTCGCGCCCGCCGCTTCGTACACGGCACTGCCCTGCTTGAACGCGTGCTCGCGCATGGCTTCGTCGTTCGGATGGTCGTCGAAGTGGACGTTCGGCACCGGCATGCCGTACTGGTCCTTCACGTCGTTGTTGAGCGTGATGCGGTTCGACTCGCGCGGCATGTCCTCGCCGACGATCCACATGCCCGCCGTGTACTGATAGCGGTCCATGGCCTCCGTGAAGTTCGGCCCCCATGCGCCCGGATCGAGAAACGCCGCATAGAACGGCAGACCGAGCGAGATCGTCTCCATGTGATAGCCGCCCGCGAAGCCGCGCTTCGGGTCGAACTTCGCCTCGTCCTCGATGATGCCCGCCATCGTCGTGCCCTTGTACATCTCGACCTTGTCGTCGAACACGCCGTACACCGAGCCGGTAGTGTGCCGCATGTAGTTCCGGCCCACCTGACCGGAGCCGTTCGCGAGGCCATCCGGGAACTTGCTCGACTGCGAGTTCAGCAACAGGCGCGGCGTTTCTATCGCATTGCCCGCTACTGCCACGGCACGCGCCTTCTGCCGCTGGATCTTGCCGTCCTTGTCGTAGTACACGACGCCCGATACCTTGCCGCGTGAATCGTGCTCGATCTTCACCACATGCGCTTGCGGCCGCAACTCCATATGGCCGGTCAACTGCGCATGCGGAATTTCGGTGTACAGCGTCGACCACTTCGCGCCCATGCGGCATCCCTGGAAACAGAAGCCGCGCTGGAAGCAGTGCGTGCGGTCGTCGCGCACGGTGCTGTTGATCGCCATGTGACCGGTGTTGCATTCCTTGTAGCCGACCTTCATGGCCCCGGCGGACATCACCTTGAAGTTGTTGTTGCCGGGCAGGCCGGGCAAGCCATTGGTGCGCGTCACGCCCATCTTCTTTTCGGCGCGGCTGTAGTACGGATCGAGGTCCGCGCGCGTCACCGGCCAGTCGAGCAGGTTGGCGTCCTTCATGTCGCCATACGTGGTCTTCGCCTTGAACTCATAAGGCTGGATGCGCAGGCTCGCGCCCGCCCAGTGAACCGTCGTGCCGCCGACCGTCTTGCAGATCCACGCGGGCAGGTTCGGGAAGTCCTTCGCGACGCGCCACGAGCCGGAGGTCGTGCGGTTGTCGAGCCACGAGAGCTGCTTGAACGCGTTCCATTCTTCAGTGGAGAAGTCGCCTTGCGTGTGCAGCGCGCCCGCCTCCAGCACCACCACGTCGATACCCTTCTGCGCGAGTTCGTTCGCCAGCGTGCCGCCGCCAGCGCCCGAGCCGATGACCACCACGACGTGGTCGTCGTTATGCTTGAACTGCACCTTGTTCTCTGTGTACATGTCTGTCTCCGTTATCCCATCGACCGAATGCAAACCGACTGGGTCAGCCGTCTTTCGGGATCGGGCCGCTGTCGGCCGCGGGCGGATCGGGCAGCCATGAAAGGTTGTTGAAGCCCTGATTGAGATAACCGCCATCGCCTTGTGCCGCGCCATAGCCGAAGTGCTGGTAAGCCATCGCGTTGCTGTATAGGGACACCACCGCCGTGCTGCGCACCGTGTTGAAGAACGGCGTGCCGGCCAGCGCGGCGATGTCGTGCGCCTTGTCGGCGGGGCCGCGCCTGGTCCAGTCAGAACCGGCTTGGGCGTCGAGTTGCGCGACGCCGTCGGCGAGTTGCTGGCGCACGGCGGGATCGGCTTTCGCCTTCGCGTCGAGGTCTTTCACGACGAGCGCATACACGGCGTCATCAAGCGTGGCATGCGGATAGATTTGCCGGGTAACCTGCAGCAGCACTTCGCCCTGATGCGTACTGAGCCCTTGCATTTCGAGGGCCCAGACGCGGCTCGGCGCGAGGCTCGCAAAGATGGACGAGGCGGCGATCGTGCCCACCAGCACGCCGGTGCCGCGCAGAAACTCGCGCCGCGTCAGCGCGATCCGGGGTGGAGCGGCGTCAAGCCCGGCGTGTCCGTGTGGATGTCCGTCGTCGTGCGCGCGCCGTGGCGCGACGATCGGGATGATCGTGTCTCGCATGTCTGTCTCCTTGTGGGGTGCTGCAACAGCTTATGGTCGTGCGGGTCTTGCTTTCGGATTGCCGGTGCGTCATCTGCGTGACGGTCGGGTGCTGCGGGACGCGCTAGCGGTAATGTCCATGCTTCTCCAGCACTTCGATCTTGTACCCATCCGGGTCTTCGATGAAGAAGAAGCGCGCAATCAGTTCGCCCGTGCCGTCCTTGAATTCCTTTACGTCCTTGGGCGTCATGCCGAGGCCGACCAGGCGTTCACGCTCGGCATGAACGTCATCGACGACGACCGCGAAATGTCCATAGCCGTCTCCATGGGTATAGGGAATATCGCGTCCCTTGTTCCAGGTCAATTCGATCTCGGCATCGGTTTCGTCGTTGCGCAGATAGACGAGCGAGAAGTCATCGAAATCGAGCCGGTGACTCGGCGTCAGGCCGAGCGCGGACGCGTAGAACCCGAGCGACCGGTCCAGGTCCTTCACGCGAATCATGGTATGAATCAGTTTGGCCATCGATCCTCCTTTGCTGAACATCGCTGCGAGCCGCCGCGCTGCAGCGTTCATCGTGAATTTAGCGACCGATGCGCAGACCGAGGTAATAGCTCGTTAAATCCGGGCGTTAACCCTGTCCGGGCACTGAAGGCCAATTGAAGGGGCGCGCATGGACTTCATCGCCATGGGTTTTTTGACACGCTAAGATCCGGGAAAACC
Source organism: Caballeronia sp. LZ065 (assembly GCF_031450975.1). NCBI lineage: Bacteria > Pseudomonadati > Pseudomonadota > Betaproteobacteria > Burkholderiales > Burkholderiaceae > Caballeronia > Caballeronia sp. LZ065. The sequence goes on along the minus strand of NZ_JARUXV010000002.1, from coordinate 9,887 downwards.
CGTACCTTCCATTCGCCGGCGATCCCGCGTGAATGGCGTGCACGGCAACTTCCCTCGATGGACTCCGGCCACAAGCCGCGTCCGTCACCGCCTGGATGTCGCCCGATGATTGCAATGCTTTTCACGCGAGCGGCCGATCGCCTGCTCGTCGCGGACCCCGGACTCGCGCGCTTCGTCACGGCGCTGCGCGCGATGCTCGCTACGTTTCTCACCGCGGCAATCTGCCTTCCACTGGCCGCGCGGCTCGATGCGCCGCCGACCGTCGCGGGGCTCGGCATCCTCTTCGTGATGGTCGCGCCTTTGTTTCTGCGCGACGGCACGCTGCGAGGCTGGCTGGCATCCCTGCTATTGCTCTATGTCGTCGCGCTGGCTTCCTTCGCGCTGGCGAGCGCACTGTCCGCGTGGCCCGCGCTCGCCGATGCCGTGTTCGTCGCGCGCTGGATCATTCCGCCGCGTCATGACGCGGCGCTGCGGCTCGCAGTGCGGACGGTGACCGTGCGCGCGCGAAGGCTGCCCGGCAATGCGCCCCGCGCGGCCTCCTTGCATACGGCGCTCACTGCGCTGAACGAAGCCGCGATCTCGTTGGAAGACCGCGTCGCACTGCTCGAACCCGCCCATTCGGACGATGTTCGTGACGCGCTCATCGCGCTGGAAGTGGCCGCGAATCAATATGTGTTCGATGAACCCGCACGGGTGGATCGCGAAGCGCGGTTACGCAGCGCCATTGCGGCGCTGGAACGGATGGTGGAGTCGAGGCAATGGGCAACGAAGCGTGTTCGCGCTGCCAGCGCTTCGCAACAAAGAGGACTTGCAAGCCTTTCATGGTGGCCCGCCGCGCGCATGGCGGCAGCAGCGTCGATGGCGCTGTTCGCCGGTCATTGGCTCTCGTCCGAACGATGGTTCTGGGCCGTCATCACCACCTTCGTCGTGTTGCTCGGCACACGTTCGCGCGGCGATGCCGTGCATCGCGCGATGCAACGGATTGTTGGGACGCTGGCCGGCGCAATCGTGGGCGCGCTGCTCGTGACTTCGCTGCACAGCGAGCCGGTCGCGATTGCCTGCGCGATGCTGCTGTGCGTCTTCGGCTGGGCGTATTTCATCCTGAGCGCCTATGGGCCGGGCGTGTTCTGCATCACCGTGCTGGTGAGTCTCGTGTACGGCATGCTCGGTCATGCGGTGCAACCGCTTGTCGAACTGCGTATCGGCGAAGTGGCGATCGGCTGTCTTGCGTCGCTGGTGGCCGCGTTCACGATCAAGCCGCTCGAAACGAGCCGGCACATCGAGGCGCGCTTCGTCGAAGTCATCGACGCGATGATCGCCGGCGTACGCAGCGCGGATAACGCACAAGCCGATGCGGCGGTGCGTTCACTGGACAGCCATTGGCAAGCATTCCGGCTGGCATTGCGGCCGCGTCGCGTGTTTGTGTGGGCAACCCATGATGACCTCGTTGCCGGCGCGCTGTCGTGCTGCGTTCACAACGTACGCACCTTGCTGCGGCAACATCAAGCCATGCAGGATCAAGGCGGCATCGAAAGCATTCTCGAACGTCTGGAGGCGATTCGCGCGGGCTGCACGCGTACAAACATGAGAGGCACGCCAGCGGCGACAGGCATGGCCGCCTCGCTCGACGGCGCCGTTGCGTTGCTCGCGCAGCGCATCGGCGGGTTCAGCGATGCAGCTTCTCCATTGCGCGAGCGTGCTGCTTGACCCGCCCGCTTATTCGATCCGCCGCCGCGCCGAGATGGCCGACGCGGTGGAGATCACGAGATCGGCGAAGCGCTTTTCGTCGCGGTCCGCGTGCCAGCGCGAACGGGCCACCGCGATGTTCACCGCGCCGATGCCGCGTCCATGCGCATTCGTGATGGCCGCTGCCGTGGAGATATCGCTGACGAAGTACTCGTCTTCCGTATGCGCATAGCCTTGCTTGCGGATCTGCGCGATCCGCTCCTTGATCTTGCGCGGCTGATAGACGGTCGATCCCGTATAGGGAACAAGGTTTGTGCGCGCGAGGATATCGTCAAGTTCGCCGTCGGCCAGCGTAGCGAGAATCGCGAGTCCGGGCGCCGTGCAGTAGGCCGGCAGACGCGAGCCGACGATCACATGCGCGTTGAACACGTTGCGGCTCACGATACGCAGGACGAAGACGATGTCGGTATCGTCGAGCACGGTGAGATTGGTCGCCTCTTCGGTCTCCGAGCCGAGTTGCTGGAGATAAGGCGTGGCGCGGCTGACCAGGTCGTTCGACGTCAGATAGTGATACGTGAAGTCCAGCAGCCGCGGCGACAGTTCGTACTTGCGGCTGTCGGGGTCCTTGAAAAGATAGCCGAGCGCCGCGAGCGTATAGGCAAAGCGCTGCGTTGCGCTCATGTCGAAGCCGGTCAGCGCGGCGATTTCGGAGAGCGAGAGCTGGCGCTTGCTGCCGTCGAAAGCGGTGAGCACTTTCATCGCCTTCTCGACCGACTGCACATACAGCGAAGACGCGCTCGGATCCGCCGCCTCGCCGCGCGCCTTCGCTGCGGGGCTCTTGCGCTTGCGCGGCACTTTGGGCTCTTCGATCATCACGTGGCTCATCGTTTTCGATTGTGGGCGAATTATCGCATAGCCCTAACACGCTATCTTTAGGCGATATTCATGGCGTCATCACGCCTGCGCCTTCTCGAGCCGGTCCCATGCATCGTTGGTACTGTGCGGCAGAAGATGCTTCTTGATCCGCTCGCTCGCCGTCAGTTCGAAGCCTTCCACCGCCCGGTAATAGCGCGGCAACTGGAAGCTCGCCAGACGCTCTCGCGCCCACGCGTGCATGCTTTCCCACTCCACCGGCGCATCCTTGAACTGCACGTTGAGCAGGATGTCCTGCTCGCCGATCGGCGACGCCACGCCAATCGCGGCACTCAGGCGCACGGCCGGATGCGCCGCGAAGATCCGTTCGATCTCCCATGCCGACACATTCTCGCCACGCACCCGCATGCTGTCCGTCTGCCGGCCGATGAAGTAGAGATCGCCGTCGGCGTCGCGGCGCGCGCGGTCGCCGGTATGCAGCTTGCCGTTGCGCAACGCGGAAGCCGTCGCTTCGGGATTCTTGAGATAGGTCGGCAGGAACGCGCCCTCCACCTTGCTCGACAACACGATCTCGCCCGCTTCGCCTTCTTTCACCGGCTGCGCGTGTTCATCCAGCAGTTCGATCTCGATCCACGGCAACGCGCGGCCGATCGAGCCCGGCTTGCCCGTGGCATTGGCGGTGGCGAAACTCGAACACTCCGTCATGCCGTAGCACTCGCGCAGCCGCACCTTGAGGCGGTCCTCAATCGGTTCCCACGCCGCGGCGCTCACGCCCGCGCCCCAGGCGACACGTAGCGTATGCGAATCGGGCTGGGCATCGAGCGGCAGTTGCATCAGGATGTCGAGCACGCCGCCGAGATAATGCAGTTGCGTCGCGCCCGCGCGTTCCACCTGCGACCAGAACTGCGAAGCCGAGAAGCGCGGCACCGCATGCAGCGTGACCGCTTCGAGGAACGGCAGCAGCAGCATCTGCGCGCCGCCGATATGGCACAGCGGCTCCCACAGGAACAGCCGGTCGCCCTCGCGGACGTCCGCGACGCGCAATGCCGCCTCGCTCGCAATACGCATCATCCGCTGCGTGAAGACGACGCCCTTCGGCGCGCCCGTCGTGCCCGACGTATAGATGACGCACAGCGGATCGTGAATGCCGATGGCCGGCGTCGTGAAGGCAGTCGCGTCATCGCGCGGATCGAAGGCGGGCAGACGCACGCGCTGCGACTCGCCGCAATCGATGTTGGCCGTCACTGCATCGAATTCGTCTTCGATGATGAAGCGCTTCGGCTCGGCGTGGCGCAACAGGTATTCGAGGCCCGCCGCGCGCAGCTTCGTGTTCACCGGCACCCATACCAGGCCGCTCAGCACCAGCGCATGGATGAGGTGAACGTGTTCCGCGCTGTTGCCCAGCATGACGGCGACGCGGTCGCCGGGCACGAGGCCTTCCTGTGCGAACCAGCGCTGCAATTGCGCGACGCGACGCGCGACGTCGCCGCAGGTGATGGCGTGACCGTCGAAGTCCGCGACGATGCGCGCGGGGTCGCGGCGCAGTCCTGCCGCGAGCAGGGGAACGCAGTCGAGTTCATCTTCCGCGTGGCGATGGGCAAAGTATTCCGGGTAGCGATGCATGGTTCAACCGATTTGAGAGCCCGGGGTTCAGCGCGCACGGCGCTTGAGCCAGGAGGAAACCGCGACGACGAGCGCGATCAGGATGATGAGCGTGGTGGATGCGGCGGCGAGCGTCGGCGTGATCGCCAGCTGGATGTCGTCCCACATTTGTTTCGGCAGGGTCGAGTTGATGCCGCCGCTCACGAAGATGGCGATGGTCAGATCGTCGAAGGAGACGAGGAACGCAAACAGGAACGCTGCCGTCACGCTGGCCATCAGCAGGGGCAGGACAATCGACGTGATGCGCCGCAGCGGCGAAGCGCCCATGACGCGCGCGGCATCGTCCAGACGCCAGTCGAAACGCTGGAAGCCCGCAGCGAGCGTGACGACCACATAGGGAATCGCCAGCACCGTGTGACCGATGACGAGGCCCAGATTCGTGCCCGTCAGGCCGAAGCGGCCGAACAGATACAGCAGCCCGACCGCCACGACGATACGCGGCACGATCAGCGGCGCCACCAGCAGCGCGAACAAGGGCTTGCTGGCGCGACGCGGCATGCGCGTCATGGCAAGCGTCGCGCCGAAGCCGAGCAGCAGCGAGAGCACCGCCGTGCCGAAGCCCACTTCGAAGGACCGGATCACCGCGCTCTGCCACACCAGCGAGTCCATGAAGGCGCCGAACCACTTCAAGCTGAAGAGCTTCGGCGGAAAGCCGATGTAGTCGCTCTTCGTAAACGCGTACGGAATCACCGAGAGTACCGGCAGGACCAGCAGCGCCATGATGATGCACGTGTACAGCCCGAGCGGACTGGCGGCGCGCGCCACCGGCTCGGCATGCGCACGGCGTCGCATCATGAACGGCGCGCAGACGCGGCCCGCCGTCATCAGCAGCGCCAGCCTGAGGCCCGCCGCACGCGAACCGCGCGTCTTCTCGCTGGTCTCGCCGGTCAGCGAGGTCAGGCCCACCATGCGGTCGTAGACGAAGAAGATGAAGATGGAGCAGATGAGCAACACCGTGGACAGCGCGCCTGCGAAGCGCATGTCGAACAGTTCGAGGACCGAGGAGATCACGAGTTGCGCGATCATCGTTTCCTTCGGCGAGCCGAGCAGCGCGGGCACGATGAAGAAGCCGAGACTGGAGATGAACACCAGCAGGCCCGCTGCCGCCACGCCCGGCGAAGACAGCGGCAGGAACACCGTGAAGAAACTGGTGCTGCGTTCCGCGCCGAGCGTTTCGGCCGCTTGCGCAAGACGGTCGTCGATGCCGCGCATCACCGGCAGCATCGTCATCACGGCGAGCGGGAGCATCGAATGCACCATGCCGATGAGTACGCCCGTCAGCGATGGAATCGTCCCCGTGGTTTCACGCACGAGTCCAAGCGCAAGCGCGATGGTCGACAGCACGCCGGTCTTCGAAAGCAGCAGCATCCACGCATAGGTCTTGACGAGATAGCTCGTCCAGAACGGCAGCATGATCCACAGTAGCCAGCGTTCGCGCACGCGTTCGGACAGGCGGCTCAGCATGTATGCAACGGGATAGCCGAGCAGGATGGAAAGCGCGGCAGTCAGGAACGAGATCGCGAAGGTGATCCACAGCACCTTTGCATAGACTGGCGTGCGCGCGATACGCTCGAACTGCGCGAAGCCGAACTGGCCGTCGGCGCTGACGAGACCGCCTTGCAGGATCTCGCCCACCGGCACGATGAAGAACACCAGCAGGAACAGCAGCGTAGGCACGACCGGCAGGAAGCGGGCGCAACGCGCCAGCGCGACGGACCAGCCGCGGCGCGCGCCTTCATGCTCGCGCTGGGCGTGTAGTGCAAGCGTCATGACGATTCCTCAGGCGTGCAGCAAGGTGGTGCGATACGGGTCCCACGTCAGCCCCACCTTGTCGCCGATACGCGGCGACAGGCTGCGCTCGCAACGCACGGTGAGTTCGCTGCCGTCGTTCATTGAGAGCTGCACGCGCGTGTCGCTGCCGAAGAACACGACATCGGCAATGGTGCCGTCAACGTAGCCGCCCTGTGGTTCAACGAGACGCGGCGCCTCGGGCCGCACCAGCAACGTATGACGCGCGGCAGGCGCGATCGATGCGCCCAGCGGCAACGGAATGCGCCCGCCCGCCGCCAGCAGGATGGGTTCGCCGCTGGCGCCACGGGTGGCATCGAGTTCGCCTTCGAGCAGGTTCGAATGACCGATGAAGCCGGCCGCGAAACGCGTGGCGGGCCGGTCGTAGAGATCCGCCGGCGTGCCCACCTGTTCGATGCGCGCCTGGTTCATCAGGCAGATACGGTCGGACAGGGTCAATGCTTCGTCCTGGTCGTGCGTGACATAGACAAAGGTCGCGCCCAGTTCCTTGTGCAAGCGACGGATCTCGGACTGCATATGCTCGCGCAGCTTCTTGTCGAGCGCGCCGAGCGGCTCGTCGAGCAGAATCACCGAGGGCCGGTAAGCGAAGCAGCGTGCCAGCGCGATGCGCTGCTGCTGCCCGCCCGAGAGTTCCTTCGGGAAGCGCTTCGCGTACTCGCTCATGCGCACCATCGCGAGGGCATCGTCCACCGCTGCACGCACTTCATCGCGCGACTTGCGACGCATGCGCAGGCCATAGGCCACGTTGTCCCACACGCTCATGTGCGGAAACAGCGCATAGCTCTGGAACACCATGCCAATGCCGCGCTTGCCCGGCTCCACATGCGTGACGTCGCGGCCATCGATCTCGATGCGCCCCGCGCTCGGCGCAACCAGCCCGGAGATCATCTGCAACAACGTGGTCTTGCCCGAACCCGAGGGACCGAGCAGCGTCAGGAATTCGCCCGTCTGCACGGCGAGATCCGTCGGTTCCAGCGCAACCGCATCGCCATAGCGCTTGGCGATGCCGATCGCCTCGAGTTTCGAGCTCATGATGTCGTCCTCAGGCGATGATCCACGAATTGAAGCGCTCGGTGACCTTCTGGCGATTCTCTTCCCACCATTGCGGACTCGGCAGCTTCATGTCCTTGATGTTGTCCGGGGCCGTCGGCAGCAGCGTGGCGCGCTCCTTCGTGATGCTCTCGAACGACTTCTTGTTGGTCGGACCGTAGGCCAGCGTGCGCGTGAGCAGCGCCTGACGTTTCGCGTCGGCGCAGAACTTGACGAACTGCTTCGCGGCGTCCGCGCGCGGCGTGCCCTTCGGAATGCCCCAGCCTTCGATCGAATACAAGCCCTGGTTCCACACGATCTGCACCGGCGCGCCACCGTCCTTCGCTGCCTGCGCACGGCCGTTCCAGGTCGAGATCATGTCGACGTCGCCGCTCTGAATGGCTTGCATCGCCTGTGCGCCCGAGGTCCACCAGATGTTGATGTGCGGCTTGATCTTGTCGAGGCTCTTGAACGCGCGGTCCACGTCGAGCGGATAGAGCTTGTCGAGCGGCACGCCATCGGCGAGCAGCGCCTGTTCGAGCGTGTCGAGCGGACTGCGGCGCAGGCAGCGACGGCCCGGAAACTTCTTCACGTCCCAGAAGTCGGCCCACGACTTCGGCCCGTTGTCCTTGAACTTGTCCGTGCGATAGGCGAGCACCGTCGAATACACGTCCACGCCCAGCCAGTTCGGCGTGATCGCCTCCGGCATGATGTCGGGATAGTCGCCCGCCTTCAGGCCGATGGGTTCGAGCAAGCCTTTCGATTCGAGGTAGGGAATGTCGGCGGACAGCGTCAGCGTGGTCACGTCCCACACGTAGTTCTTCGTCTGCACCATCGCCGCGAACTGCGCGACCGGTTGCGATTCGCGCGCCACGCTTACCACCTTGATGCCCGTCGCTTTCTCGAAGGGATCGTAGAAGGCCTCGCGATACGCCGTCGTGTAAGGACCGCCCGGGTCCGAGACGACGATCTGCTTGCTCTGCGCACGCGCCACCAATGGCATTGCGCCGGCGACGGCCAGCGCGCCCGCGCCGTGAAGAATCCGGCGTCGCGCCGGGTTGAAGTCTTGGGTCATGATTCAGGTCTCCCGCACCGGGTAGGTGGATGAAGAGTGCTTACTTCGCGCGCTTTTTGAAAAACGCTTCCATCATGCGTGCGGGTTCACCGGAGTCGTACGCTTCGCGCTGAATGCGCATGCCCGCCTCGATGCAATCCACGAAGCCCGGCTCGGTCATCTCGCGGAAGCGCTGCTTGTCCAGGCGCATGGCGACGGACGGCTTCGCGGCCAGATCGGTTGCAATCTCAAGCGCCTTTTCGAAGACCTTGCTTTCATCGACGAGGTGATGAATCAACCCGATGCGATGGCATTCGTCCGCGTCCATCAGACGTCCGGTCAGCGTCAGCTCGATGGTGCGCGACATGCCGAGCATCGAGTTCATGATCCACGGGCCGGTCGTGCTGGCGATGCCCGCGTTGATTTCCGGCTGACCCATGCGCACGCCCGGATGGCCCACGCGGATGTCGCCGAGCAGCGCGACCTGGAACGCGGAGCCCGCCGCCGTGCCGTTGAGCGCCATCACCAGCGGCTTGGAGAGGTTGCGCAACGCCGCGTAATAGATCTGCCATTCCTTGACCCATGCGACCGCGCGTTCGCCGTCGAAGTCATGCGCTTCCGACAGATCCTGTCCCGCCGAGAACGCGCGATTGCCCGCCCCCGTCATGATGATCGCCGCGACTGCGTCGTCGGCGTTGTAGCGGTCCAGCGCCTCGATGATCTTGTTGCGCATCGGCGTGGTCCACGCATTCAGGCGTTCAGGACGATTCAGCGTAATGACCGCCACGCGGCCGTGGTTCGAGAACACGACGTCTTCGCTCATGTCTTATCGCATTGAGATAGTTAATGGTGACATTTAATATAGGACTGTCAAAAAGGTGTTGCAAAGCGGGTTTACGCGAAGTCGCTGCGACTCGGCAAGAAAAAACTGCGGGCAAATGAAAAAGGACCTCGTGCCGGAAGAGGCAACGAGGTCTTGAGGATGCGGGTTTTAATCGAGTCGACGCGTTCGTTTTTGGTGAACGTCGAGTTCAGCGAAGACGCCGCTTCAGGGCGCCTTGCTGTTCGACGCGTTCTTTCGCGCGTCGGATGGCTTCGTCGAAGGACGATTCGGTCGCCACGTGGCGGTTGTCGACGCTGACGAACCACCGGTCATCCGCCTGGCACCAGCGCACGCGCCGGTCCTGCATGAGCAGCGAGAACCAGCGCCAGACTTCCGCGTCCTCGGCATTTGCGCCGGCTGCAGCGGTGGCGCGGTCCCTTACGTTCAGATGCATGGCCGTAGGTCTACGCAAGACTCCTGCGCCGCAGACGGTCCGCCAGCGAGATCAGAATCGAGATGAATACGAACAGCAGCGTGGACACAGCAGCGATGACCGGCGAGATCTGCATCGTGGTCTCGTCCCAGAACTGCTTGGGCAACGTCGTGCTCAATCCGCCCGAGGAGAACAGCGCGATGGTCAACTCATCGAACGAGGTCGCGAACGCGAACAGGAACGAGGACAGCATGCCCGCGCTCAGGATCGGGAACGTTACGCGTCTGAGGGTCGTGAACGTGCGTGCGCCCATGCTTTGCGCAGCCAGATCGAGACGCGTGTCGTAGTTGCGCAGGACCGCCATCATCGTGATTACGACATACGGCACCGCCACCACCGTGTGCGCCAGCACCAGTCCCAGCGACGAACCCACCAGACCGATCTTCGCGAAGAAATAGAACACGCCCACCGCCAGGATCATGCGCGGCACCACGATCGGCGCCAGCACGAACGCGAGC
>NZ_JARUXV010000001.1:2947966-3051549 GCF_031450975.1 Caballeronia sp. LZ065 | reverse complement strand
ACAGGACCGTGAAACGACTCCACGCCGATGATAGTGCGGATCACCCGTGTGAAAGTAGGTAATCGTCAGGCTCCTCATGCTACAAACAAAAACCCCACCTCATAAAGGTGGGGTTTTTGCGTTTTGTCTCTCACTAATAGTGAGAGCGTCGTGCTCTGGGTTGTAAGAAACGCTTGACAAGGGCGTGTTGTTACCCCATAATCGATAGTTCTCTGCGGAGGGGTGCCCGAGTGGCTAAAGGGGGCAGACTGTAAATCTGTTGGCTTACGCCTACGTTGGTTCGAATCCAACCTCCTCCACCAGAATTCAAGCGGTAAAGGAATCCAACCCTCGCGGGTGTAGCTCAATGGTAGAGCAGAAGCCTTCCAAGCTTATGACGAGGGTTCGATTCCCTTCACCCGCTCCAGTGTCGGTTTAGCAGTGCCCATGTGGCTCAGTGGTAGAGCACTCCCTTGGTAAGGGAGAGGTCGGCAGTTCGATCCTGCCCATGGGCACCAGCAGTATCTGTCCAGTAAGTTGCGCGCGGCGCAAGGTGCGAAAATCCTGTTAGGAGTCGAAAATGGCCAAAGGTAAATTCGAGCGGACCAAGCCGCACGTGAACGTGGGCACGATCGGTCACGTTGACCATGGCAAGACCACGCTGACGGCAGCGATCACGACGGTGCTGACGAAGAAGTTCGGCGGCGAAGCGAAGGCATACGACCAGATCGACGCGGCACCGGAAGAAAAGGCGCGCGGCATCACGATCAACACCGCGCACGTCGAGTACGAAACGGCTAACCGCCACTACGCACACGTCGACTGCCCGGGCCACGCTGACTATGTGAAGAACATGATCACGGGCGCCGCGCAGATGGACGGCGCGATCCTGGTGTGCTCGGCCGCTGACGGCCCGATGCCGCAAACGCGTGAGCACATCCTGCTGGCGCGTCAGGTCGGTGTGCCGTACATCATCGTGTTCCTGAACAAGTGCGACATGGTCGACGACGCCGAGCTGCTCGAGCTGGTCGAAATGGAAGTGCGCGAGCTTCTGTCGAAGTACGACTTCCCGGGCGACGACACGCCGATCGTGAAGGGTTCGGCCAAGCTGGCGCTGGAAGGCGACACGGGCGAGCTGGGCGAAGTGGCGATCATGAGCCTGGCCGACGCGCTGGACACGTACATCCCGACGCCGGAACGCGCCATTGACGGTTCGTTCCTGATGCCGGTGGAAGACGTGTTCTCGATCTCGGGTCGCGGCACGGTGGTGACGGGTCGTATCGAGCGTGGCGTCGTGAAGGTCGGCGAAGAAATCGAAATCATCGGCATCAAGGCGACGGTGAAGACGACGTGCACGGGCGTGGAAATGTTCCGCAAGCTGCTCGACCAGGGTCAGGCAGGCGACAACGTCGGTATCTTGCTGCGCGGCACGAAGCGTGAAGACGTGGAGCGTGGCCAGGTTCTGGCCAAGCCGGGTTCGATCACGCCGCACACGCACTTCACGGCTGAAGTGTACGTGCTGAGCAAGGACGAAGGCGGCCGTCACACGCCGTTCTTCAACAACTACCGTCCGCAGTTCTACTTCCGTACGACGGACGTGACGGGCTCGATCGAGCTGCCGAAGGACAAGGAAATGGTGATGCCGGGCGACAACGTTTCGATCACGGTCAAGCTGATCGCCCCGATCGCCATGGAAGAAGGTCTGCGTTTCGCTATCCGTGAAGGCGGTCGTACCGTCGGCGCCGGTGTCGTGGCGAAGATTATCGAGTAAGAGCCAGAAATCTTCTCGGTAGTTTGTGGTTTCGGAGTCGTCGGCTTTCGGCGACTCCAAATGGTTTAGGGGTATAGCTCAACTGGCAGAGCGTCGGTCTCCAAAACCGAAGGTTGGGGGTTCGATTCCCTCTGCCCCTGCCAAATTCTTGCGCCTCTTGGCGCTGTATTTAAGGTGTTATGGCGAATCCTTCCGTCGAAACTGTAAATACTTCCGGCGACAAGTTGATGTTGGTGGCTGGCGTATTGTTGGTCTTGGCCGGATTCGTGGGCTTCTTCTGGCTTTCTAGTCAAGAATGGTACTTCCGCGGAGCGGCTCTTGCTGTCGGCGTCATCGCGGGTGTCGCGGTCGGTCTTTTCTCTGCGCCGGGAAAGGGGTTCATCGCGTTCGCAAAGGACTCGTACAAGGAAGTCCGCAAGGTCGTGTGGCCTACTCGCAAAGAGGCAACGCAAACAACCTTGGTGGTCTTCGCATTTGTACTGATCATGGCCATATTCCTTTGGCTTAGCGACAAGTCGATCGAATGGGTGATTTTCTCGGCGATTCTGGGTTGGAAATGATATGAGCGATACTCCGACATCCCCGAGCGGAAAGCGTTGGTACGTTGTGCACGCCTACTCCGGTATGGAGAAGAGCGTGCAACGTGCGCTTCAGGAGCGCATCGATCGGGCAGGTATGCAGGATCAGTTCGGCCAGATCTTGGTGCCGACTGAGGAAGTGGTAGAAGTGAAGGGTGGCCACAAGTCGGTTACCGAACGTCGTTTCTTCCCGGGCTACGTCCTCGTCGAGATGGAAATGACGGACGAAACGTGGCATCTCGTCAAGAATACGGCGAAAGTCACCGGGTTCGTCGGCGGCGCACGCAATCGGCCCAGCCCGATCTCGCCGCGTGAAGTCGAAAAAATCATGTCGCAGATGCAGGAAGGTGTCGAGAAGCCGCGGCCGAAGACACTGTTCGAAGTGGGCGAAATGGTTCGGGTGAAGGAAGGTCCTTTCACCGACTTCAACGGCAACGTCGAGGAAGTCAACTACGAAAAGTCCAAGGTACGTGTCTCAGTGACCATTTTTGGACGATCGACGCCGGTCGAACTCGAGTTCGGCCAAGTCGAGAAGACTTGAAGCACATTCTCGCGCGTGACCTCATGGTCATCGCGCGATTCGCGCTTACAGCCCGCGTCATGGCTGTTGAGGAGCGTCAGTAGGCGTCGAGTCGAACGCGCGCTATCACTCACCGAACGCTCGCGCGTTCAGCAGAGGTTTTCAACATGGCAAAGAAAATCATCGGCTTTATCAAGCTGCAGATTCCTGCAGGTAAAGCCAACCCGTCGCCGCCGGTCGGTCCGGCACTGGGCCAGCGTGGCCTGAACATCATGGAGTTCTGCAAGGCGTTCAACGCGCAGACTCAAGGTATGGAGCCGGGTCTGCCGGTGCCGGTCGTCATCACGGCATTCGCGGACAAGAGCTTCACCTTCATCATGAAGACGCCGCCCGCTACCGTTCTGATCAAGAAGGCAGCAGCAGTGCAGAAGGGTTCGGCCAAGCCGCACACCGACAAAGTCGGTAACATCACCCGCGCTCAAGCGGAAGAAATCGCAAAGACGAAGATGCCGGATCTTACGGCAGCTGATCTGGACGCAGCCGTGCGCACGATCGCCGGCAGCGCGCGTTCGATGGGCATCACCGTGGAGGGCGTGTAAATGGCTAAGCTTTCTAAGCGCCTTCAGGCATTCGCAAGCAAGGTCGATCGTCAGAAGCTGTACGCGATCGACGACGCACTGGCTCTCGTGAAGGAATGCGCGAGCGCGAAGTTCGACGAGTCGATCGACGTTGCCGTGCAACTCGGCATCGACGCGAAGAAGTCGGACCAGGTTGTTCGCGGATCGGTGGTTCTGCCGGCCGGTACGGGCAAGTCGGTTCGCGTCGCGGTGTTTGCACAAGGCGACAAGGCCGAGCAGGCTCGCGCTGCTGGCGCGGACATCGTCGGCATGGAAGACCTGGCCGAGCAAGTCAAGGCCGGTAATCTGAATTTCGACATCGTGATCGCTTCGCCGGACACGATGCGCGTCGTCGGTACGCTGGGTCAGATCCTCGGCCCGCGCGGCCTGATGCCGAACCCGAAGGTCGGCACGGTCACGCCGGATGTGGCGCAAGCCGTCAAGAACGCAAAGGCTGGTCAAGTCCAGTTCCGCGTTGACAAGGCCGGTATCATTCATGGCACGATCGGTCGCGCGTCGTTCGAATCCGCGTCGCTGCGTCAGAACCTGGCCGCGCTGATCGAAGCGCTGCAAAAGGCAAAGCCGGCAACGAGCAAGGGTGTCTACCTGCGCAAGATCGCCGTGTCGAGCACGATGGGTGTCGGCGTTCGCGTGGATCAAGGCACGCTGGCGCAACAGTAAGAATGTCGGGCGCGGTCGGATGATCGCGCTGATAGAGGGCTTTGGGCGGTTGCAGGATTGCACTTTCGAATCTTGCGACCGGTTGTCAAAGACCGTTGGCGGCGATGCAGCAGGCAGGCATCGGCTTAATTCGAACCAACGCAGATGGCGAACCCGAAACAGTTTTGCAGTGGTTGAAGTCGGTTGTCGATCGTCTAACAGGATGGTCACCGATCGATCGAGATACTCCTAACAGTCGGACGCCGTTTTGAACGTGGTGCACCAGGGTTTGTGGCCCGAATGCATCGAATCTGGAGGTTTAACCGTGCCACTGAACAAAGAAGATAAGCAGGCAGTCGTCGCTGAAGTCGCCGCGGAAGTCGCGAAGGCTCAGACGATGGTGCTCGCTGAGTATCGTGGGATCACGGTTGGCGATCTGACCAAGCTGCGCGCGAAAGCGCGTGAGCAACAGGTGTATCTCCGCGTGTTGAAGAACACGCTGGCGCGTCGCGCCGTCGAAGGTACCCCGTTCGCTCCGCTGGCTGAGCAGATGACCGGTCCTCTGATCTACGGCATCTCGGAAGATGCCATTGCCGCTGCCAAGGTCGTCAATGACTTCGGCAAGAGCAATGACAAGTTGATCATCAAGGCTGGTTCCTACGAAGGCAAAGTGATGGACAAGGCAGGCGTGCAAGCGCTGGCCAGCATCCCGAGCCGCGAAGAACTGCTCTCCAAGCTGCTGTTCGTCATGCAGGCGCCTGTTTCCGGCTTTGCGCGCGCTCTCGCCGCGCTGGCTGAAAAGAAGCAGAGCGAAGCTGCGTAACGATCACGCTTGGGCGCTAGTCGCTTAAGTTAGGCAAAGCTAGATCGCTAACTCGATCCGAATTCAATCTAGGAGTATTTCACATGGCAATCGCAAAAGAAGACATCCTCGAAGCCGTTGGCTCGATGTCCGTTCTGGAACTGAACGAGCTGGTCAAGGCGTTCGAAGAGAAGTTTGGCGTGTCGGCAGCTGCTGTTGCAGTCGCTGGCCCGGCAGGTGCAGGCGGCGCTGCTGCAGTTGAAGAGCAAACTGAGTTCACCGTGAACCTCGTCGAAATCGGCGCGAACAAGGTTTCTGTGATTAAGGCTGTTCGCGAACTGACGGGTCTCGGCCTGAAGGAAGCGAAGGATCTGGTCGACGGCGCACCGAAGCCTGTCAAGGAAGCAGTTCCGAAGGCTGCCGCTGAAGAAGCGAAGAAGAAGCTGGAAGAAGCTGGCGCGAAAGCTGAAATCAAGTAAGTTTCAGCGCGCTATGCGAAGGCTGGCGGTTTTCCACCGCCGGCCTTTTTGTGCTTTGTGGGGACGCAGTTTTCGTGCTTGCCAGCAGGTACGAAAGTCCTCATAGAGGCCAAAGATGACAGTCGGATCGGTAGAGTTTTCCGGCAGTTTTCTTTGTCTTCTGAAGCGACTGCAGAAGGCAAGTTTGGTCGGGTAGCGGGAAACACAGGCATCCGCTGCCGTCAGCCAGCGGTTGGTAGCGGCCAACCACCAAGCTTCTAGATTCGCGCGTCCTCCCCGGACAGCTGCGCGGGTCTCAGTCGGTGAACACCGGGCGGTGACGCCGAGGTATCCCGCCTCGGCAACGCCCGCCGTGATTCGGAGATCGTATGCAATATTCCTTCACCGAGAAGAAGCGTATTCGCAAGAGTTTCGCGAAGCGCCCCATCGTTCACCAAGTTCCCTTCTTGCTGGCAACCCAGCTTGAATCATTCCAGACGTTTCTGCAAGCGGATACGTCCTCGTCGCAGCGCAAGGCAGAAGGCTTGCAGGCTGCGTTCAGCTCTGTCTTCCCGATCGTTTCGCACAACGGTTTCGCGCGGCTCGAGTTCGTCAGCTACATGCTGTCGCCGCCCGCCTTCAACATCAAGGAATGCCAGCAGCGTGGCCTGACGTACTGCTCGGCACTGCGCGCGAAAGTGCGCCTGGTCCTGCTCGACAAGGAATCGCCGAGCAAGCCCGTCGTCAAGGAAGTGAAAGAGCAGGAAGTCTACATGGGCGAAATTCCGCTCATGACGCCGACCGGCTCGTTCGTCATCAACGGTACCGAGCGCGTGATCGTCTCGCAGCTCCACCGTTCACCCGGCGTGTTCTTCGAGCACGACAAGGGCAAGACGCACAGCTCCGGCAAGCTGCTGTTCTCGGCGCGCATCATCCCTTACCGTGGTTCGTGGCTCGACTTCGAATTCGATCCGAAGGACGTGCTGTACTTCCGCGTCGACCGCCGTCGCAAGATGCCGGTCACGATCCTGCTGAAGGCCATCGGCCTGTCGCCGGAACAGATCCTCGCGAACTTCTTCGTCTTCGACAACTTCCAGTTGATGAGCGAAGGCGCGCAGATGGAATTCGTTCCCGAGCGTCTGCGCGGTGAAGTCGCGCGCTTCGACATTCAGGATCGCGAAGGCAACGTCATCGTCACGAAGGACAAGCGGATCAACGCGAAGCACATTCGCGACCTCGAAAACGCCAAGACGAAGTTCATCTCGGTGCCCGAGGACTATCTGCTCGGCCGCGTGCTGGCGAAGAACGTGATCGATCCGGAAACGGGCGAAGTGATCGCGAACGCCAACGAGGAAATCACCGAAACGGTCCTCGAAAAGCTGCGCGAAGCGAAGGTCAAGGACATCCAGACGCTCTACACGAACGACCTGGACCAGGGCCCGTACATCTCGTCGACGCTGCGTATCGACGAAACCGCGGACCGTATGGCCGCGCGTATCGCGATCTACCGCATGATGCGTCCGGGCGAGCCGCCGACCGAAGAAGCAGTCGAGGCGCTGTTCAACCGTCTGTTCTACAGCGAAGACGCTTACGACCTGTCGAAGGTCGGCCGCATGAAGTTCAACCGCCGCGTGGGCCGCGATGAAATCATTGGCCCGATGACGCTGCAGGACGACGACATCCTCGCGACCATCAAGATTCTCGTCGAGCTGCGCAACGGCAAGGGCGAAGTGGACGATATCGACCACTTGGGCAATCGTCGCGTGCGTTGCGTCGGCGAACTCGCGGAGAACCAGTTCCGTGCGGGTCTCGTGCGTGTCGAGCGCGCCGTGAAGGAACGTCTCGGCCAGGCAGAAAGCGAAAACCTGATGCCGCACGACCTGATCAACTCGAAGCCGATTTCGTCGGCCATTCGCGAGTTCTTCGGTTCGTCGCAGCTGTCGCAGTTCATGGACCAGACCAACCCGCTCTCGGAAATCACGCACAAGCGCCGTGTTTCCGCACTGGGCCCGGGCGGTCTGACGCGTGAGCGCGCAGGCTTCGAAGTCCGCGACGTGCACCCGACCCACTATGGCCGCGTGTGCCCGATCGAAACGCCGGAAGGTCCGAACATCGGCCTGATCAACTCGCTCGCGCTGTACGCGCACCTGAACGAATACGGCTTCCTCGAAACGCCGTATCGCAAGGTCACGGACAGTAAGGTGACGGATCAGATCGACTATCTGTCGGCGATCGAAGAAGGCCGTTACGTGATCGCCCAGGCGAACGCCGCGGTGGCCGAAGACGGCACGCTGACCGACGAACTCGTGTCGTCGCGTGAAGCCGGCGAAACGCTGATGGTCACGCCGGACCGCATCCAGTACATGGACGTGGCGCCGTCGCAGATCGTCTCGGTGGCGGCATCGCTGATTCCGTTCCTCGAGCACGACGACGCGAACCGCGCATTGATGGGTTCGAACATGCAGCGTCAGGCCGTGCCTTGCCTGCGTCCGGAGAAGCCGGTCGTCGGTACGGGCATCGAGCGCACCGTGGCGGTCGACTCGGGTACGACGGTTCAGGCACTGCGTGGCGGTGTAGTGGATTACGTCGACGCGGGCCGTATCGTGATCCGCGTGAACGACGATGAAGCCGTCGCCGGCGACGTCGGCGTGGACATCTACAACCTGATCAAGTACACGCGTTCGAACCAGAACACGAACATCAACCAGCGTCCGATCGCGAAGGTCGGCGACAAGGTTGCGCGCGGCGACGTGCTGGCCGACGGCGCCTCGACCGATCTGGGCGAGCTCGCGCTCGGCCAGAACATGCTGGTCGCGTTCATGCCGTGGAATGGCTACAACTTCGAAGACTCGATCCTGATCTCGGAAAAGGTCGTGGCGGATGACCGTTACACGTCGATCCACATCGAAGAACTGAACGTCGTGGCTCGCGACACGAAGCTCGGACCGGAAGAAATCACGCGGGACATCTCGAACCTGGCTGAAGTGCAGCTTGGCCGTCTCGACGAGTCGGGCATTGTGTACATCGGCGCGGAAGTCGAAGCGGGCGACGTGCTGGTCGGCAAGGTCACGCCGAAGGGCGAAACCCAGCTGACGCCGGAAGAAAAGCTGCTGCGCGCCATCTTCGGCGAGAAGGCCTCGGACGTGAAGGACACGTCGCTGCGCGTGCCGTCGGGCATGAGCGGCACCGTGATCGACGTGCAGGTGTTCACGCGCGAAGGCATCACGCGTGACAAGCGCGCGCAACAGATCATCGACGATGAACTGAAGCGTTATCGCCTCGACTTGAACGACCAGCTGCGCATCGTGGAAGGCGACGCGTTCTCGCGTCTCGCCCGCATGCTGAATGGCAAGGTCGCGAACGGCGGTCCGAAGAAGCTCGCGAAGGGCACGAAGATCGACCTCGCGTACCTCGAAGATCTCGACCACTACCACTGGTTCGACATCCGCCTCGCGGACGAAGAAGCAGCGGCACAGCTGGAAGCGATCAAGGACTCGATCGAGCAGAAGCGTCACCAGTTCGACCTCGCGTTCGAAGAGAAGCGCAAGAAGCTCACGCAAGGCGACGAACTGCCGCCGGGCGTGCTGAAGATGGTCAAGGTCTATCTCGCCGTGAAGCGTCGTCTGCAGCCTGGCGACAAGATGGCGGGCCGTCACGGCAACAAGGGTGTCGTGTCGAAGATCGTGCCGATCGAAGACATGCCGTACATGGCCGATGGCCGTCCGGCAGATGTGGTGCTGAATCCGCTCGGCGTGCCGTCGCGGATGAACGTGGGTCAGATTCTCGAAGTGCATCTGGGCTGGGCCGCGAAGGGTCTCGGCTGGCGTATCGGCGAGATGATGCAGCGTCAGGCGAAGATCGAAGAGATGCGTCAGTTCCTGACGAAGATCTACAACGAGTCGGGCCGCAAGGAAGAGCTGGAAAACTTCTCCGACGACGAGATCCTCGAACTGGCGAAGAACCTGCGCGAAGGCGTGCCGTTCGCGACCCCGGTGTTCGACGGCGCAACGGAAGACGAAATGTCGCGCGCGCTGGATCTGGCTTACCCGGACGACATCGCCACGAATCTCGGCATGACGCCTTCGAAGAACCAGGTCACGCTGTACGACGGCCGCACGGGCGAAGCATTCGAGCGCACGGTCACGGTTGGCTACATGCACTACCTGAAGCTGCACCACTTGGTCGACGACAAGATGCACGCGCGTTCGACCGGTCCGTACTCGCTCGTCACGCAGCAGCCGCTGGGTGGTAAGGCGCAGTTCGGTGGCCAGCGCTTCGGTGAGATGGAAGTGTGGGCACTCGAGGCGTATGGCGCGTCGTATGTGCTGCAGGAAATGCTGACGGTCAAGTCGGACGATGTGAACGGCCGGACCAAGGTTTATGAGAACCTCGTCAAGGGCGATCACGTGATCGACGCGGGCATGCCGGAATCCTTCAACGTGTTGGTGAAGGAAATCCGCTCGCTCGGCATCGACATCGATCTCGACCGCAACTAATCGGACTACGGAGAGAAAGCAATGAAAGCTCTGCTCGATCTATTCAAGCAAGTCCAACAAGAAGAAGTTTTTGATGCGATCAAGATCGGCCTCGCGTCGCCCGACAAGATTCGTTCTTGGTCGTTCGGCGAAGTGAAGAAGCCGGAGACCATCAACTACCGCACCTTCAAACCGGAGCGGGATGGCCTGTTCTGCGCGAAGATCTTTGGTCCGATCAAGGACTACGAGTGCCTGTGCGGCAAGTACAAGCGCCTCAAGCATCGCGGCGTGATCTGCGAGAAGTGCGGCGTCGAAGTGACGCTGGCGAAGGTGCGTCGTGAACGGATGGGCCATATCGAACTGGCCTCGCCGGTCGCGCACATCTGGTTCCTGAAGTCGCTGCCGTCGCGTCTGGGCATGGTGCTCGACATGACGCTGCGCGACATCGAGCGCGTGCTGTACTTCGAAGCGTATGTGGTGATCGATCCGGGCATGACGCCGCTGAAAGCGCGGCAGATCATGACGGAAGAGGATTACTACAACAAGGTCGAGGAATACGGCGACGAATTCCGTGCCGAAATGGGCGCGGAAGGCGTGCGTGAGCTGCTGCGCGCGATCAACATCGACGAACAGGTCGAGATGCTGCGCACGGAACTGAAGAACACCGGTTCCGAAGCGAAGATCAAGAAGTACGCGAAGCGCCTGAAGGTGCTCGAAGCTTTCCAGCGTTCGGGCATCAAGCCGGACTGGATGGTGCTCGAAGTGCTGCCGGTGCTGCCGCCGGAACTGCGTCCGCTCGTGCCGCTGGACGGCGGCCGTTTCGCGACGTCGGACCTGAACGACCTGTATCGCCGCGTGATCAACCGTAACAACCGGTTGAAGCGGCTGCTCGAGCTGAAGGCGCCTGAAATCATCGTCCGCAACGAAAAGCGGATGCTGCAGGAAGCCGTCGACTCGCTGCTCGACAACGGCCGTCGCGGCAAGGCGATGACCGGCGCGAACAAGCGTCCGCTGAAGTCGCTCGCCGACATGATCAAGGGTAAGGGCGGTCGCTTCCGTCAGAACCTGTTGGGTAAGCGCGTCGACTACTCGGGCCGTTCGGTGATCGTGGTCGGCCCGACGCTCAAGCTGCATCAGTGCGGCCTGCCGAAGCTGATGGCGCTCGAACTGTTCAAGCCGTTCATCTTCAACAAGCTGGAAGTGATGGGTGTTGCCACGACCATCAAGGCTGCGAAGAAGGAAGTCGAGAACCAGACGCCGGTGGTGTGGGACATTCTCGAAGAAGTCATTCGCGAACACCCGGTCATGCTGAACCGCGCGCCTACGCTTCACCGTCTTGGTATCCAGGCGTTCGAGCCGGTGCTGATCGAAGGCAAGGCCATCCAGCTGCACCCGCTCGTCTGCGCGGCGTTCAACGCCGACTTCGACGGTGACCAGATGGCCGTGCACGTGCCGCTGTCGCTGGAAGCGCAGATGGAAGCGCGCACGCTGATGCTGGCGTCGAACAACGTCCTGTTCCCGGCCAACGGCGATCCGTCGATCGTGCCGTCGCAGGATATCGTGCTCGGCCTGTACTACGCGTCGCGTGAAGCGATCAACGGCAAGGGTGAAGGCCTCACGTTCACGGACGTGTCGGAAGCCATCCGCGCGTACGAGAACAAGGAAGTCGAGCTGGCTTCGCGCGTCAACGTGCGTATCACCGAAATGGTGGCGAACGAAGACACGAGCGAAGGCGCGCCGGCGTTCGTGCCGAAGGTCTCGCTGTATGCGACCACGGTCGGACGTTCGATCCTGTCGGAAATCCTGCCGCCGGGCCTGCCGTTCACGGTGCTGAACAAGCCGCTGAAGAAGAAGCAGATTTCGCAGCTGATCAACACGGCGTTCCGCAAGTGCGGTCTGCGCGAAACGGTGATCTTCGCCGACCAGCTGATGCAGATGGGCTTCCGCCTGGCAACGCGCGCCGGTATCTCGATCTGCGTGGACGACATGCTCGTGCCGCCGCAGAAAGAGACCATCGTCGGCGACGCCGCGAAGAAGGTGAAGGAATACGACCGTCAGTACATGTCGGGTCTCGTCACCGCGCAGGAACGCTACAACAACGTGGTCGACATCTGGTCGAACACGTCGGAAGCGGTCGGCAAGGCGATGATGGAGCAACTCTCGACGGAGCCGGTAGTCGATCGCGACGGCAAGGACACGCGTCAGGAATCGTTCAACTCGATCTACATGATGGCCGACTCGGGCGCACGCGGTTCCGCGACGCAGATTCGTCAGCTGGCCGGTATGCGCGGCCTGATGGCGAAGCCGGACGGCTCCATTATCGAGACGCCGATTACCGCGAACTTCCGCGAAGGCCTGAACGTGTTGCAGTACTTCATCTCGACCCACGGCGCACGTAAGGGTCTGGCTGATACGGCACTGAAGACGGCGAACTCGGGTTACCTGACGCGTCGTCTGGTCGACGTGACGCAGGATCTGGTCGTGGTCGAAGAAGATTGCGGCACCTCGAACGGCGTGGCGATGAAGGCGCTGGTCGAAGGCGGTGAAGTCGTGGAAGCCCTGCGTGACCGGATTCTCGGTCGCGTCGCGGTGGCGGACGTCGTTAATCCGGAGACGCAAGAGACGCTGTACGCATCGGGCGATCTGCTCGACGAAGATGCAGTGGAAGAAATCGAGCGCCTGGGTATCGACGAAGTGCGCGTGCGCACGCCGCTGACCTGCGAAACGCGTTATGGCCTGTGCGCCTCGTGCTACGGCCGCGACCTCGGCCGCGGTTCGCGTGTGAACGTGGGTGAAGCTGTCGGCGTGATCGCGGCGCAGTCGATCGGCGAGCCGGGCACGCAGCTGACCATGCGGACGTTCCACATCGGTGGTGCGGCATCGCGTGCGGCGGTTGCTTCGACGGTGGAAGCGAAGTCGAACGGTACGGTGCGCTTCACGGCCACCATGCGTTACGTCACCAACGCGAAGGGCGAGCAGGTTGTCATTTCGCGTTCGGGCGAGGCGATCATTGCTGACGATTTCGGTCGTGAGCGTGAGCGTCACAAGGTGCCGTACGGCGCGACGCTGCTGCAACTCGACGGCGCGCAGATCAAGGCCGGCGCGCAACTCGCGCAATGGGACCCGTTGACGCGTCCGATCATCACCGAGTGGGGCGGTACGGTGAAGTTCGAAAACGTCGAGGAAGGCGTGACCGTGGCGAAGCAGATCGACGACGTGACCGGTCTTTCGACCCTGGTCGTGATCGACGTGAAGCGTCGCGGTTCGCAGGCTTCGAAGAGCGTGCGTCCGCAGGTGAAGCTGCTCGACGCGAACGGCGAGGAAGTGAAGATCCCGAACACCGAGCATTCGGTGCAGATCGGCTTCCAGGTCGGCGCACTGATCACCGTGAAGGATGGTCAGCAGGTGCAGGTCGGTGAAGTGCTGGCGCGTATCCCGGTTGAAGCGCAGAAGACGCGTGACATTACCGGTGGTCTGCCGCGCGTGGCCGAGCTGTTCGAAGCGCGCTCGCCGAAGGACGCCGGCATTCTGGCGGAAGTCACGGGCACGACGTCGTTCGGCAAGGACACGAAGGGCAAGCAGCGTCTCGTCATCACGGACCTCGAGGGCAATCAGCACGAGTTCCTGATCGCGAAGGAAAAGCAGGTGCTGGTGCACGATGGTCAGGTCGTCAACAAGGGCGAAATGATCGTCGACGGTCCTGCCGATCCGCACGACATCCTGCGTCTGCAGGGTATCGAAGCGCTGTCGCGCTACATCGTGGACGAAGTGCAGGACGTGTACCGTCTGCAGGGCGTGAAGATCAACGACAAGCACATTGAAGTGATCGTGCGTCAGATGCTGCGTCGTGTGCAGATCGTCGACAACGGCGATACGCGCTTCATCCCGGGCGAGCAGGTCGAGCGTTCGGACATGCTGGACGAGAACGACAGCATGGTCGCCGACGACAAGCGCCCGGCCTCGTACGACAACGTGCTGCTGGGTATCACGAAGGCTTCTCTGTCGACCGACTCGTTCATCTCGGCGGCGTCGTTCCAGGAAACGACCCGCGTGCTGACCGAAGCGGCGATCATGGGCAAGCGTGATGATCTGCGTGGCCTGAAGGAAAACGTGATCGTTGGCCGTCTGATTCCGGCCGGTACGGGTCTCGCGTTCCACAAGGCGCGCCGTGCGAAGGAGTCGTCGGATCGCGAGCGTTTCGACCAGATCGCAGCCGAAGAGTCGTTCGACTTCGGCACGCCGGAAACACCGGCGGCGGAACAGCAACCGCATACGAACGAGTAAGTCTCTCGCTCGTTGTCACATCAAACCGCCCGGTTCTTGCCGGGCGGTTTTTTTTCGCCCGAAGATTTCGCAGCGCCTCGTCCATTCGGCCAACGATGCTCGACGGGACTCGGAGCACGCCGATGCGTTGGTAGAATTCGTTATCTCTGTTTCGCCGTGCGCGCTTTCTCCATGTCCCGGTCGCTTGAAATACTCAACGAAATCTTCGGCTATCCCGCTTTTCGCGGACAACAGGCGGAGATCGTCGAGCATGTCGCGAACGGCGGCGACTCGCTCGTGCTGATGCCCACGGGCGGCGGCAAATCGCTCTGTTATCAGATTCCATCGCTGGTGCGGCGCGAGGCGGGCTTGGGCGCGGGTATCGTGGTGTCGCCGCTGATCGCGCTGATGCAGGATCAGGTGGCCGCCATGACCGAACTCGGCGTGCGTGCGGCGTATCTCAATTCCACGCTGTCGGGCGCCGAAGCCGCGGCCACGGAGCGCGCGCTGCGCAACGGCGAGATCGACCTGTTGTACGTGGCGCCGGAACGGCTGATGACGTCGCGCTTTCTCGACCTGCTCGACAGCGCGCCAGTCGGTCTGTTTGCCATCGACGAAGCGCACTGCGTGTCGCAGTGGGGGCACGATTTCCGGCCCGAGTACATCCAGCTGTCGGTGCTGCACGAGCGCTTCCCGAACGTGCCGCGCATCGCGCTCACGGCAACGGCGGACGCCATCACGCGCGATGAAATCGTGCACCGTCTCGCCCTGGATGAAGCACGCATCTTCGTGTCGAGCTTCGATCGGCCGAACATTCGCTACCGGATCGTCGAAAAGGACAATGCGCGCTCACAGTTGCTGGATTTCATCCGCGCCGAGCACACGAACAAGGACGGCACCACGGATGCGGGCGTCGTGTATTGCCTGTCGCGCCGCAAGGTCGAAGAGACGGCGGAATGGCTGAAGGGGCAGGGCCTCCACGCGTTGCCGTATCACGCGGGCATGGAGTTCGAGAAGCGCCAGCGTCATCAGGAAATGTTCCAGCGCGAAGAAGGCGTCGTCATGTGCGCGACGATCGCCTTCGGCATGGGCATCGACAAACCGGACGTTCGCTTCGTGGCGCATCTGGATTTGCCGAAGAGCGTCGAAGGCTACTATCAGGAGACCGGACGCGCCGGCCGCGATGGCATGCCTGCGAATGCCTGGATGGCGTATGGTCTCGGCGACGTCGTGCAGCAGCGCAAGATGATCGACGAGTCGGAGGCGGACGACGCTCACAAGCGCGTGCAGACCGGCAAGCTCGACGCCTTGCTGGGCCTGTGTGAAGTCGCGTCATGCCGGCGCGTGCGGCTGCTGGCGTACTTCGGCGAACACAGCACGCCGTGCGGCAACTGCGACACCTGTCTCGAGCCGCCCGCGTCCTTCGACGCCACCCGCGAGGCGCAGATGGCGCTGTCGTGCGTGTATCGCGCGCAGAGGGCGAGCGGCTTCCACTTCGGTGCGGGACATCTGATCGACATTCTGCGAGGCGTGCGCAGCGAAAAGGTGCTGCAGCGGGGGCACGAGAAACTCTCTACCTTTGGCTTGGGCGAAGCCCTTGCAGAGGCCGAATGGCGCGCGGTGTTCCGGCAACTCGTGGCGTTCGGCTACCTGGCCGTGGACCACGACGGCTTCGGCGCGCTCGTGTTGACCGACGCCAGCAAGCCGGTGCTCAAGGGCGAGGAGAGTGTCACGCTGCGCAAGTACGTGAAGCCTCCACGCAGCCGTCAAGGCTCCGCGCGGACCGGTGAACGCGCCGATCCCACTGCAGGCATGTCACCGCGCGAGAAGTCTTGTTGGGAGCGCCTGCGTGCCTGGCGGTCCGAGACGGCCAAAAGCGACGGCGTGCCGGCCTATGTCATCTTCCACGACGCAACCCTGGCGGAAATCGCTCGCAGCGACCCCGATACGATCGACGATCTTCGGCATATCCCCGGCATTGGCGTTCGCAAGCTGGAGCGCTTCGGTGACGAATTGCTCGATGTCATCAGCTCCGCCTGAGTCACGTCCTCTGAAAACCCCCCTGATTTCGGCGCAACGTATTGACCCGATTGGGATTTTCAGAATATCATGCTTGGTTCTCGTTTTCGGAATTCCTCTGGTGCCGCTCGCTGAACGGGCGCTCGGAGTGAAAACCATCGGCGAGAACACAAAAACGCGCAATTTTGTTCGCTTTGCCCGACTGGAATTGCGCTGATTCTGTTCATTTTTAGGATTAAACAATGCCAACCATCAATCAACTGGTTCGCAAAGGCCGCACGTCGGAAACGACGAAGAGCAAGTCGCCGGCCCTGCAGGACTGCCCGCAACGTCGTGGCGTGTGCACTCGCGTGTACACCACGACACCGAAGAAGCCGAACTCGGCACTTCGTAAAGTTGCCAAGGTTCGTCTGACGAACGGTTTCGAAGTCATCTCGTACATCGGCGGTGAAGGCCACAACCTGCAGGAGCACTCGGTCGTGCTGATTCGCGGCGGCCGTGTGAAGGACTTGCCGGGTGTGCGTTACCACATGGTTCGCGGCTCGCTGGATACCCAGGGCGTCAAGGATCGTAAGCAAGCTCGCTCGAAATACGGCGCGAAGCGTGCCAAGGCCGGCAAGTAAGCCGCTGGTCTGCTGCAGGACAATCAGGTCGCCGCAAGGCGGTTAAGGCGGTAGTGCCGGACATGCCGGTGCTGTCGAGTAAGTGGTCACCCGGCCAAGCTGGTTTAGTCGAAGAGATGGATCGGGTTTGTTGGTGGCCGCGGAGCTGGAAACTGCTCCAACTGAAAAAGTAAAGGAAGAATCATGCCGCGTCGTCGCGAAGTCCCCAAGCGGGAAGTGTTGCCGGATCCGAAGTTCGGTAACGTAGATGTAGCCAAGTTCATGAACGTGCTGATGCTCTCCGGCAAGAAGTCGGTTGCCGAGCGTATCGTGTACGGCGCTTTTGAACAGATCCAGACCAAGGGTGGCAAGGACCCGCTGGAAGTGTTCACGGTTGCGCTCAACAACGTGAAGCCGGTGGTCGAAGTGAAGAGCCGTCGCGTTGGTGGTGCCAACTATCAGGTTCCGGTCGAAGTGCGTCCCTCGCGTCGTATGGCATTGGCGATGCGTTGGTTGCGTGAAGCCGCGAAGAAGCGCAGCGAAAAGTCGATGGCCCTGCGTCTTGCAGGCGAACTCTCGGAAGCGGCCGAAGGCCGTGGCGGCGCAATGAAGAAGCGCGACGAAGTTCACCGCATGGCAGAGGCCAACAAGGCATTCTCGCACTTCCGTTTCTAAGCTCCCGCTCCAGGGCATAACGGAAAATCAGGGCGGGTGCGCTACTCCAGGCGCCTCGCCCGTTTGTCTTAGGACGCGGTCGGCAATTGGCCGTCGCGTCGACCCGAAAAAGGATCCAAAGTGGCTCGCAAGACACCTATCGAGCGCTACCGCAATATCGGTATTAGCGCTCACATCGACGCCGGCAAAACGACGACGACCGAGCGCATCCTGTTTTACACGGGCGTGAACCACAAGATTGGTGAAGTTCACGACGGCGCTGCAACGATGGACTGGATGGAGCAGGAGCAGGGGCGCGGCATCACGATCACGTCGGCTGCCACCACCGCTTTCTGGAAGGGCATGGGCGGCAACTATCCCGAGCACCGCATCAACATCATCGACACCCCGGGGCACGTCGACTTCACGATCGAAGTGGAACGCTCGATGCGCGTCCTCGACGGCGCGTGCATGGTCTACTGCGCAGTGGGCGGCGTGCAGCCCCAGTCGGAAACCGTGTGGCGCCAGGCGAACAAGTACAAGGTTCCCCGTCTCGCGTTCGTCAACAAGATGGACCGTACCGGCGCGAACTTCTTCAAGGTCTACGAGCAGCTGAAGACCCGCCTGAAGGCGAATCCGGTTCCCGTCGTCGTGCCGATCGGCGCAGAAGACACGTTCACCGGCGTGGTCGACCTGATCAAGATGAAGGCGATCATTTGGGATGAAGCATCCCAGGGCACCAAGTTCGACTACGTCGACATCCCGGCTGAACTCGTCGACACGTGCAACGAGTGGCGCGAGAAGATGATCGAATCGGCGGCTGAAGCCACCGAAGAGCTGATGGAAAAGTATCTCGGCGGCGAAGAGCTGAGCGAAGCGGAAATCGTCAAGGCGATCCGCGACCGGACCATCGCGTGCGAAATCCAGCCGATGCTGTGCGGCACCGCGTTCAAGAACAAGGGCGTGCAGCGCATGCTGGACGCCGTGATCGACTTCCTGCCGTCGCCGGTTGACATTCCGCCGGTTACGGGCGAACTCGAAAGCGGCGAGAAGGCACAGCGCCGTGCAGCCGACGACGAGAAGTTCTCGGCGCTCGCGTTCAAGATCATGACGGACCCGTTCGTCGGCCAGCTGATCTTCTTCCGCGTGTATTCGGGCATCGTGAATTCGGGTGACACCGTGCTGAACGCGACCAAGGACAAGAAGGAACGTCTTGGCCGTATTCTGCAGATGCACGCGAACCAGCGCGAAGAAATCAAGGAAGTGCGCGCGGGCGACATCGCGGCGGCAGTCGGCCTGAAGGAAGCGACCACGGGCGACACGCTGTGCGATCCGCAGCACCCGATCGTGCTCGAACGCATGATTTTTCCGGAGCCGGTGATCTCGCAGGCCGTCGAGCCGAAGACGAAGCCCGACCAGGAAAAAATGGGTCTGGCGCTGAACCGTCTGGCACAGGAAGATCCGTCGTTCCGCGTTCAAACGGACGAGGAATCGGGCCAAACCATTATTTCGGGCATGGGCGAGCTCCACCTGGAAATTCTGGTCGACCGCATGCGTCGTGAATTCGGCGTGGAAGCGACCGTCGGCAAGCCGCAGGTGGCTTACCGCGAAACGATCCGCAGCAAGGCTGAAGACGTCGACGGCAAGTTCGTCAAGCAGTCGGGTGGTCGCGGCCAGTACGGTCACGCGGTCATCACGCTCGAGCCGAACGAGCAGGGTAAGGGCTACGAGTTCCTGGACGAGATCAAGGGCGGCGTGATTCCGCGCGAATACATCCCGGCCGTGGACAAGGGTATCCAGGAAACGCTGAAGTCGGGCGTGCTGGCTGGCTTCCCGGTGGTGGACGTGAAGGTTCACCTGACGTTCGGTTCGTACCACGACGTGGACTCGAACGAAAACGCGTTCCGCATGGCCGGCTCGATGGCCTTCAAGGAAGCAATGCGCAAGGCAAGCCCGGTCATCCTCGAACCGATGATGGCCGTTGAAGTCGAAACGCCGGAAGACTACATGGGCAACGTGATGGGCGACCTGTCGGGCCGTCGCGGTATTGTCCAGGGCATGGAAGACATGATTGGCGGCGGCAAGATCGTTCGCGCCGAAGTGCCGCTGTCGGAAATGTTCGGCTACTCGACGTCGCTGCGTTCGCTGACGCAAGGCCGCGCAACGTACACGATGGAGTTCAAGCACTACGCCGAAGCTCCGCGTAACGTGTCCGAAGCGATCATCAACGCCAAGGGTAAGTAATACCCGCAAGTCATTCGGCGCAAAGCCACAAGCTTCAACCGACAAACAATCTCTGAAAGAAGGTAATCATGGCAAAAGGTAAATTCGAGCGGACCAAGCCGCACGTGAACGTGGGCACGATCGGTCACGTTGACCATGGCAAGACCACGCTGACGGCAGCGATCACGACGGTGCTGACGAAGAAGTTCGGCGGCGAAGCGAAGGCATACGACCAGATCGACGCGGCACCGGAAGAAAAGGCGCGCGGCATCACGATCAACACCGCGCACGTCGAGTACGAAACGGCTAACCGCCACTACGCACACGTCGACTGCCCGGGCCACGCTGACTATGTGAAGAACATGATCACGGGCGCCGCGCAGATGGACGGCGCGATCCTGGTGTGCTCGGCCGCTGACGGCCCGATGCCGCAAACGCGTGAGCACATCCTGCTGGCGCGTCAGGTCGGTGTGCCGTACATCATCGTGTTCCTGAACAAGTGCGACATGGTCGACGACGCCGAGCTGCTCGAGCTGGTCGAAATGGAAGTGCGCGAGCTTCTGTCGAAGTACGACTTCCCGGGCGACGACACGCCGATCGTGAAGGGTTCGGCCAAGCTGGCGCTGGAAGGCGACACGGGCGAGCTGGGCGAAGTGGCGATCATGAGCCTGGCCGACGCGCTGGACACGTACATCCCGACGCCGGAACGCGCCATTGACGGTTCGTTCCTGATGCCGGTGGAAGACGTGTTCTCGATCTCGGGTCGCGGCACGGTGGTGACGGGTCGTATCGAGCGTGGCGTCGTGAAGGTCGGCGAAGAAATCGAAATCATCGGCATCAAGGCGACGGTGAAGACGACGTGCACGGGCGTGGAAATGTTCCGCAAGCTGCTCGACCAGGGTCAGGCAGGCGACAACGTCGGTATCTTGCTGCGCGGCACGAAGCGTGAAGACGTGGAGCGTGGCCAGGTTCTGGCCAAGCCGGGTTCGATCACGCCGCACACGCACTTCACGGCTGAAGTGTACGTGCTGAGCAAGGACGAAGGCGGCCGTCACACGCCGTTCTTCAACAACTACCGTCCGCAGTTCTACTTCCGTACGACGGACGTGACGGGCTCGATCGAGCTGCCGAAGGACAAGGAAATGGTGATGCCGGGCGACAACGTTTCGATCACGGTCAAGCTGATCGCCCCGATCGCCATGGAAGAAGGTCTGCGTTTCGCTATCCGTGAAGGCGGTCGTACCGTCGGCGCCGGTGTCGTGGCGAAGATTATCGAGTAATATATCGGGCTTGCTCGATTTGAACTCGTAGTAAAGCAGTAACAGACCGGGACCGGATACGCGTCCTCCACGTGTGTCCGGTTCCACGCTCTTTTGCCAATCGGCGGTGCAAGACCGCCTCGCTCTTTCCAAGGAATTGTCATGCAGAACCAAAAAATCCGCATTCGCTTGAAGGCTTTCGACTATCGCCTGATCGATCAATCGGCAGCCGAAATCGTCGATACGGCGAAGCGGACTGGCGCAATCGTCCGTGGCCCGGTGCCGCTGCCGACGCGCATTCAACGTTTTGACATCCTGCGTTCGCCGCACGTCAACAAGACGTCGCGCGACCAGCTCGAAATCCGTACGCACCAGCGCCTGATGGACATCGTCGATCCGACGGACAAGACCGTCGACGCACTGATGAAGCTCGACCTTCCCGCTGGCGTCGACGTCGAAATCAAGCTGCAGTAAGTCTTAAAAAGCTCCGGCGGCGCGTTGTCATCTGAAAAAGGCCGCCGAGACGGAGCTAAGTCTTTGAATTGCTTGCGGGAATCGAAATGCCTTGTTATACTCCAAGGCTTTTCGCGCCTATCCGCACGAAAAATGCGTTTGAAAAGCCGCTCCAGTCTTCCGTGACGCAGGCGGCACTTGTAAATCAGCCCCGACCAATCGCAGTTGGGAATGGAGAAAACGATGAGCCTTGGACTCGTAGGTCGCAAGGTTGGTATGACCCGTATCTTCACGCCTGAAGGGGACTCGATCCCCGTCACCGTGCTGGACGTGTCGGACAACCGCGTGACGCAGATCAAGACCGTTGAAACGGATGGTTATACCGCCGTTCAGGTTGCATTCGGTACTCGCCGCGCATCGCGCGTGACGAGGCCGTTGGCGGGTCACCTCGCCAAAGCCGGCGTTCAAGCCGGTGAAATCCTCAAGGAATTCCCCGTCGATGCAGCCAAGGCAGGTGAACTGTCGAATGGCGCTGTCATCGCAGCGGATATTTTTGAAGTGGGCCAGAAGGTTGATGTGCAAGGCACGTCGATCGGTAAGGGCTACGCCGGCACGATCAAGCGCTACAACTTCGCATCCGGCCGTGCATCGCACGGTAACTCGCGTTCGCACAACGTTCCGGGTTCGATCGGTATGGCGCAGGATCCGGGTCGTGTATTCCCGGGCAAGCGCATGACGGGTCACCTCGGTGACGACACCGTCACGGTTCAAAACCTCGAAATCGCCCGCATCGACGCCGAGCGCAGCCTGCTGCTCGTCCGCGGCGCTGTTCCGGGTGCGAAGGGCGGCAAGGTCTTCGTGACCCCGGCCGTCAAGACGCGCGCTGTGAAAGGAGCGAAATAATGGAACTTAAGCTCCTGAATGCCAATGGTCAGGAAGGCGCTGGCGTGAACGCATCGGACGTCGTGTTCGGTCGCGATTACAACGAAGCCCTGATTCACCAGGTCGTCGTCGCCTATCAGGCGAACGCACGCAGCGGCAACCGCGCGCAGAAGGACCGCGAGCAGGTCAAGCACACCACGAAGAAGCCGTGGCGTCAAAAGGGTACGGGGCGCGCTCGTGCCGGTATGTCGTCGAGCCCGTTGTGGCGCGGCGGTGGCCGTATCTTCCCGAACTCGCCGGAAGAAAACTTCTCGCACAAGGTCAACAAGAAGATGCATCGCGCAGGTCTGCGCTCGATCTTCTCGCAGTTGGCTCGCGAAGGCCGTATCTCGGTGGTTGAAGAGTTCACGCTCGAAGCGCCGAAGACGAAGCTGCTGGCCGAAAAATTCAAGGCCATGGGTCTCGATTCCGTGTTGGTCATTACCGATACGGTCGACGAGAACCTGTACCTCGCGTCGCGCAACCTGGCCCACGTGGCCGTTGTCGAGCCGCGTTACGCCGACCCGCTTTCGCTGATCTACTTCAAGAAGATCCTGATCACGAAGGCTGCGGTCGCTCAGATCGAGGAGTTGCTGTCATGAGCGAAGTTCGCAAAAACGATCATCGTTTGATGCAAGTTCTGCTCGCGCCGGTGATCTCCGAAAAGGCGACGCTGGTTGCCGACAAGAACGAACAAGTCGTGTTCGAAGTCGCACCGGACGCCACGAAGCAGGAAGTCAAGGCTGCTGTCGAGCTGCTGTTCAAGGTCGAAGTCAATTCCGTCAATGTGCTCGTCACGAAAGGCAAGGCAAAGCGCTTTGGCCGTTTCAACGGCAAGCGCAAGGACGTGAAGAAGGCGTACGTCTGCCTGAAGCCCGGCCAGGAAATCAACTTTGAAGCGGAGGCCAAGTAATCATGGCAATCGTGAAAGTTAAGCCGACCTCGCCGGGTCGCCGCGCGATGGTCAAGATCGTCAACAAGGATCTGCATAAGGGCAAGCCGCACGCAGCGCTGCTCGACTCGCAATCCAAGTCGGCGGGCCGTAACAACAACGGCCGTATCACCACGCGTCACCAGGGCGGTGGTCACAAGCAGCAATACCGTATCGTCGATTTCCGTCGCAACAAGGACGGCATCGCGGCAAAGGTCGAGCGTCTCGAGTACGACCCGAACCGTAGCGCAAACATTGCGCTGGTTCTGTACGCAGACGGCGAGCGTCGCTACATCATCGCGCCGAAGGGCGTGGCGGTCGGCACGCAGCTGATGTCCGGTTCGGAAGCGCCGATCCGCGCGGGTAACACCCTGCCGATCCGCAACATCCCGGTCGGTACGACGATTCACTGCATCGAAATGCTGCCGGGCAAGGGCGCGCAGATGGCGCGTTCGGCTGGTACGTCGGCCATGCTGCTGGCTCGTGAAGGCGTGTACGCACAAGTGCGTCTGCGCTCGGGCGAAATCCGCCGCGTGCACGTCGAGTGCCGCGCGACGATCGGTGAAGTGGGCAACGAAGAGCACAGCCTCCGTCAAATCGGCAAGGCAGGCGCGAACCGCTGGCGCGGTATCCGTCCGACGGTGCGCGGCGTTGCAATGAACCCGGTCGATCACCCGCACGGCGGTGGTGAAGGCAAGACGGCTGCAGGTCGCGATCCGGTGAGCCCGTGGGGTACGCCGACGAAGGGCTATCGCACCCGTAGCAACAAGCGCACGACGACGATGATCGTCCAGCGCCGTCACAAGCGTTAAGGAGTAGGCAATGACACGTTCTGCTAAAAAAGGTCCGTTCTGCGACGCTCATTTGCTGAAGAAGGTTGAGTCGGCTGCATCGACGCGTGACAAGAAGCCGATCAAGACCTGGTCGCGTCGTTCGACGATTCTGCCGGACTTCATCGGTCTGACGATCGCTGTTCACAACGGCCGTCAACACGTTCCGGTGTATGTCACGGAAAACATGGTCGGCCACAAGCTTGGCGAGTTCGCACTGACCCGTACGTTCAAGGGTCACGCAGCCGACAAGAAGGCCAAGAAATAAGGGGCTATCAAGATGGAAGTGAAGGCAATTCATCGCGGTGCCCGCATCTCGGCGCAGAAAACGCGCCTTGTGGCTGACCAGATCCGTGGTCTGCCGGTCGACAAGGCGCTGAACGTTCTGACGTTCTCGCCGAAGAAGGCGGCGGGTATCGTCAAGAAGGTCGTGCTGTCTGCGATCGCGAATGCGGAACACAACGAAGGCGCTGATATCGACGAGCTCAAGATCACGAGCATCTTCGTCGACAAGGCTGCTTCGCTAAAGCGTTTCACCGCACGCGCTAAGGGTCGCGGTAATCGCATCGAGAAGCAATCCTGTCACATCACTGTGACGGTCGGGAATTAAGGAGCCATACGATGGGACAGAAAATTCATCCGACTGGCTTCCGTTTGGCCGTCAGCCGCAATTGGGCTTCGCGCTGGTACGCGAATAACAACAATTTCGCGGCGATGTTGCAGGAAGACATCGGTGTTCGTGAATATCTGAAGAAGAAGCTGAAGAACGCTTCGGTCGGCCGCGTCGTCATCGAGCGTCCGGCGAAGAATGCGCGCATCACGATTTACAGCTCGCGTCCGGGCGTCGTCATCGGTAAGAAGGGTGAAGACATCGAACTGCTGAAGTCCGAGCTGCAAAAGCGCATGGGCGTTCCGGTTCACGTCAACATCGAAGAAATCCGCAAGCCGGAGACGGATGCTCAGCTCATCGCTGATTCGATCACGCAACAGCTCGAGCGCCGGATCATGTTCCGCCGCGCGATGAAGCGCGCGATGCAGAACGCGATGCGTCTCGGTGCCCAGGGCATCAAGATCATGAGCGCGGGTCGTCTGAACGGTATCGAAATCGCTCGTACCGAGTGGTATCGCGAAGGTCGCGTGCCCCTCCATACGCTGCGTGCGGATATCGACTACGCAACGTCGGAAGCGAAGACGACGTACGGCATCATCGGCGTGAAGGTGTGGGTCTACAAGGGCGACACCTTGGGCCGCAACGAAGCGCCGGTCGTGGAAGAAGCGGCGGAAGAAAAGCGTCCGCGCCGCAACGCACGTCCGGGTGGCGACCGCCGTCCGCGCCGTGACGGTGAAGGCGCTCCGGCTGGCGCGCGTCGCGGTGCACCCCGTCGCGCTGGCGGTGACGCGAAGACTGGAGAATAACGATGCTGCAACCGAAACGCAGAAAGTATCGCAAAGAGCAGAAGGGTCGTAACACCGGCAAGGCGACGCGCGGCAACGCAGTGTCGTTTGGTGAATTCGGTCTGAAGGCTATCGGTCGCGGCCGTTTGACCGCCCGTCAGATCGAAGCTGCGCGTCGTGCGATGACGCGTCACATCAAGCGTGGTGGCCGGATCTGGATCCGTATTTTCCCGGACAAGCCGATTTCGCAAAAGCCGGCCGAAGTGCGTATGGGTAACGGTAAGGGTAACCCGGAGTACTACGTCGCTGAAATTCAACCGGGCAAGATGCTGTACGAAATGGACGGTGTCACCGAAGAACTGGCGCGCGAAGCGTTCCGTCTGGCTGCAGCCAAGCTGCCGCTCAAGACGTACTTCGTCGTGCGTCAGCTCGGCGCCTAAGGAGTAAATGATGAAGGCATCTGAACTTCACCAGAAAGACCAGGCCGCGCTCAACAAAGAGCTGTCGGACCTGCTGAAGGCGCAATTCGGCCTGCGCATGCAACTCGCGACCCAGCAGCTCACCAACACGAGCCAGCTGAAGAAGGTCCGTCGCGACATCGCGCGTGTGCGCACCGTCATGACTGAGAAGGCGAACCAGAAATGAACGACAGCGTAAAAACCTCGCTCAAGCGGACTCTGGTCGGCAAGGTCGTCAGCAACAAGATGGACAAGACGGTTACCGTGCTGGTCGAGCACCGCGTGAAGCATCCGATCTACGGCAAGTACGTCGTGCGCTCCAAGAAATACCACGCGCATGATGACGCGAACACGTACAACGAAGGCGATCTCGTCGAAATCCAGGAAACTCGTCCGATTTCGAAGACGAAGGCCTGGGTTGTGTCGAAGCTGGTTGAAGCCGCTCGCGTGATCTGAAGCCGATTCTCGGCGATGCTGTAATTAGTTGTATCGCAGTAAGTTTCGCTTGCAAGACCGAGATTGTTTGTTATAATCTCGGTCTTCCCTCTTTGTGGGAGCCCCGTCGCGGGCGAAATTGGTGGGGGAAGCCGGCTTGGGCGCCAGCCTGAGTCGACAGATTCACCGGATTGCGATGGCGGGTTTCGTCTGCCGTTGCTGCCTGTTCTAACCCAAGCAGCCATTTGGCTGACGGGACCAAGACTGACCGGCTGCGCCATGGTGGTGCAATCGGATTAAGTTGGGAAAGATAAACCATGATCCAGACCGAAACTCGGCTTGAAGTGGCCGACAACACGGGTGCGCGTGAAGTCATGTGCATCAAGGTGCTCGGCGGCTCGAAGCGTCGTTACGCAAGCATTGGCGACATCATCAAGGTGACCGTCAAGGAAGCGACGCCGCGCGGACGCGTGAAAAAGGGCGAAATCTATAACGCCGTGGTCGTTCGTACGGCCAAGGGCGTGCGTCGCCAGGATGGCTCGCTCATCAAGTTCGACGGCAATGCCGCCGTTCTGCTGAACACGAAGCTCGAGCCGATCGGAACGCGTATTTTCGGGCCGGTTACGCGTGAACTG
This sequence comes from Caballeronia sp. LZ065, assembly GCF_031450975.1. Lineage (NCBI taxonomy): Bacteria > Pseudomonadati > Pseudomonadota > Betaproteobacteria > Burkholderiales > Burkholderiaceae > Caballeronia > Caballeronia sp. LZ065. The sequence continues at coordinate 3,024,611 of NZ_JARUXV010000001.1, read as the reverse complement.
CGTAGCGAACGATTCATGAAGATCGTTTCGCTCGCGCCGGAAGTGCTGTAAGGAGTCGCGATGAACAAGATTCGCAAGGGTGACGAAGTCATCGTCACAGCTGGCAAAGACAAGGGCAAGCGCGGTACCGTGCTGGTCGTTGCGGAAGACCGTGTCACCGTCGAGGGCATCAATCTCGTCAAGAAGCACGTGAAGCCGAACCCGATGAAGGGAACGACGGGCGGCGTGGAAGCCAAGTCGATGCCGCTGCATATTTCGAACGTCGCTCTAATCGACGCGAATGGCAAGGCGTCACGCGTAGGCATCAAGGTCGAAGACGGCAAGAAGGTTCGCTTCTTGAAGTCGACGGGCGCCACGCTCAACGCCTGACGCGGAGTTAAAAAATGGCTCGTCTGCAAGAGATTTACAAAGAAAAGGTTGTGCCGCAACTGGTGGAAAAGTTCGGCTACAAGTCCATCATGGAAGTGCCGCGCATCACCAAGATCACCCTGAACATGGGCCTTGGCGAAGCCGTCGCTGACAAGAAGATCATCGAAAACGCCGTGGGCGACCTGACGAAGATTGCCGGCCAGAAGCCGGTCATCACGAAGGCGCGCAAGGCAATCGCAGGCTTCAAGATTCGTCAGGGCTACCCGATCGGCGCGATGGTCACGCTGCGCGGCCAAGCGATGTACGAATTCCTCGACCGTTTCGTGACCGTTGCGCTGCCCCGTGTGCGCGACTTCCGTGGCGTGTCGGGCCGTGCATTCGACGGTCGTGGCAACTACAACATCGGTGTGAAAGAGCAGATCATTTTCCCCGAAATCGACTACGACAAGATCGACGCGCTGCGTGGGCTGAACATCAGCATCACGACTACCGCGAAGACTGACGATGAAGCAAAGGCGCTGCTCGCCGGCTTCAAGTTCCCGTTCAGAAACTGAGGTTACCGTGGCTAAACTGGCACTGATCGAACGTGAAAAGAAGCGCGCGCGCCTGGCAGCCAAGTACGCTCCGAAGCGTGCTGAGCTGAAGGCTGTGATCGACGACGCAAGCAAGTCGGACGAAGAGCGTTACTTTGCACGTCTGGCGCTGCAACAACTGCCGCGTAATTCGAACCCCACTCGCAAGCGTAACCGCTGCGCGATCACGGGTCGTCCGCGTGGCACGTTCCGTAAGTTCGGACTCGCACGCGGCAAGATTCGTGAAATCGCTTTCCGCGGCGAAATCCCTGGCCTGACCAAGGCGAGCTGGTAATAGGAGAAACATAAATGAGCATGAGTGATCCTATCGCCGATATGCTGACTCGCATCCGCAATGCGCAGATGGTTGAGAAGGTTTCGGTGACTATGCCCTCGTCGAAAGTCAAGGTTGCGATTGCGCAGGTTTTGAAGGACGAAGGTTATATCGACGATTTCGCGGTGAAGGCTGAAGGCGCGAAAATCGAATTGAATATCGCGTTGAAGTACTACGCTGGTCGCCCGGTCATCGAACGCCTCGAGCGCGTTTCGAAGCCTGGCCTGCGCGTGTACCGCGGTCGCAACGACATTCCGCAGGTCATGAACGGCCTCGGTGTTGCAATCGTGTCGACGCCGAAGGGTGTGATGACCGACCGCAAGGCGCGCCAGACCGGCGTCGGCGGCGAAGTCATCTGCTACGTCGCTTAACGCCTAAGGAGAAGAAACATGTCTCGAGTAGGTAAGAGCCCGATCGTGCTGCCGCAAGGCACCGAAGTGGCCGTCAAGGGCGACGTCATCACCGTTAAGGGCCCGCTCGGTACCGTTTCGCAGCCGGCCAACAAGCTGGTGAGCCTGACGAACGAGAACGGCACGCTGCAACTCGCTCCGACGAACGAGAGCCGCGAAGCAAACGCGATGTCCGGCACGATGCGCGCCCTGGTGGCGAACATGGTGCAGGGCGTCACCAAGGGTTTCGAGCGCAAGCTGACGCTGGTTGGCGTCGGTTATCGTGCGCAAGCGCAAGGCGACAAGCTGAACCTGTCGCTGGGTTTCTCGCACCCCGTGGTGCACCAGATGCCGGAAGGCGTCAAGGCCGAGACCCCGTCGCAGACCGAAATCGTGATCAAGGGGATCGACAAGCAGAAAGTCGGACAGACCGCGGCGGAAGTGCGCGGATATCGTCCGCCGGAGCCTTACAAAGGCAAGGGCGTGCGCTATTCCGACGAGGTCGTGATCCTCAAAGAAACGAAGAAGAAGTAAGGGTGCGCAATCATGGATAAGACTCAATCTCGCCTGCGCCGCGCTCGTCAGACGCGTGTCAAGATCGCTGAGCTGCAGGTTCCGCGTCTGGCCGTGCATCGCACGAACACGCATATCTACGCGCAAGTGTTCTCGGCATGCGGCACGAAGGTCGTGGCAAGCGCCTCGACGCTGGAAGCTGAAGTGCGTGCCGAACTGGCCGACAAGTCGGGCAAGGGCGGCAACGTCAACGCCGCGACCTTGATCGGCAAGCGTATCGCCGAAAAGGCCAAGGCAGCCGGCATCGAATCCGTCGCCTTTGACCGCTCGGGTTTCCGCTACCACGGCCGCGTGAAGGCGCTGGCTGATGCGGCGCGTGAAGCCGGGCTCAAGTTCTAAGGGAAGAATTCGTCATGGCAAAGATGCAAGCGAAAGTTCAGGCTGACGAACGCGACGACGGCCTGCGCGAAAAAATGATTTCGGTCAACCGCGTGACCAAGGTCGTGAAGGGTGGCCGGATTCTCGGCTTCGCCGCACTGACCGTGGTTGGCGACGGTGATGGCCGCGTCGGCATGGGCAAGGGCAAGGCAAAGGAAGTTCCGGTTGCCGTTCAGAAGGCAATGGAACAAGCCCGCCGAAACATGTTCAAGGTGCCCCTGAAGAACGGCACGCTGCAACACGAAGTGCACGGCAAGCACGGCGCCTCGGCAGTCCTCCTCGCTCCGGCGAAGGACGGTACTGGCGTGATCGCTGGTGGCCCGATGCGCGCAGTGTTCGACGTGATGGGCGTGCAAAACGTCGTGGCCAAGAGCCACGGTTCGACGAACCCGTACAACCTCGTTCGTGCAACGCTGGACGGTCTGCGCAAGCAGTCCACGCCGGCTGACATTGCGGCGAAGCGCGGTAAGTCCGTCGAAGACATTCTGGGCTAAGGTGGTCACCATGTCTGATAAAACTGTCAAGGTTCAGCTCGTGAAGAGCCTGATCGGGACCCGCGAAACGCACCGCGCTACGGTGCGTGGCCTCGGCCTGCGTCGCCTGAACTCGGTTTCCGAGTTGCAGGACACGCCGGCAGTGCGCGGGATGATCAACAAGGTCTCGTACCTCGTTAAGGTCATCGCCTGAGCGCGACCTACGGATCCAAGGAGTTGAACATGGAATTGAATAACCTGAAGCCGGCAGCAGGCGCGAAGAACGCAAAGCGTCGCGTCGGTCGCGGCATCGGTTCGGGCCTGGGCAAGACGGCAGGTCGCGGCCACAAGGGTCAGAAATCGCGTTCGGGCGGCTTTCACAAGGTCGGCTTCGAAGGCGGTCAGATGCCTCTGCAACGCCGTTTGCCGAAGCGTGGCTTCACCTCGCTGACGAAGGAATTCGTCGGTGAAGTGCGCCTCACCGATCTCGAAAAGCTGCCGGTCGACGAAATCGATCTTCTGGCGCTGAAGCAAGCAGGTCTGCTCGGCGAGCTCATCAAGAGCGCGAAGATCATCAAGACCGGCGAGATCACCCGCAAGGTTACGGTGAAGGGCCTGATGGCAACGAAGGGCGCTCGCGCTGCAATCGAAGCCGCTGGCGGCTCGTTCGCCGAGTAACGCGCTTTCGCCTTTACTGGCACTAGCATCGGAGAAGGTTCTTGGCTAACAGCCCGAGTCTCGCAAAAACCGGTCGAAGCGCGGCGAAATTTGGCGATTTGCGCCGGCGGGCAGTGTTCCTGCTGCTGGCGTTGATCGTCTACCGCATTGGTGCGCATATTCCGGTTCCTGGCATCGATCCGGACCAACTGGCGAAGTTGTTCCAAAGCCAGTCAGGCGGCATCCTCGGCATGTTCAACATGTTCTCGGGTGGCGCGCTGTCACGGTTCACGATCTTTGCGTTGGGCATCATGCCCTACATCTCGTCGTCGATCATCATGCAGTTGCTGTCGATCGTTTCGCCGCAGATGGAGGCGCTGAAGAAGGAAGGGCAGGCGGGGCAACGGAAGATTACGCAGTACACGCGGATCTTCACCGTGGTGCTCGCGACCTTCCAGGCGTTCGGTATCGCGGTTGCGCTGGAAAATCAGCCGGGCCTGGTACTCGACCCGGGCATGGTGTTTAGGCTGACGACGGTCGTCACGCTGGTGACGGGCACGATGTTCCTGATGTGGCTCGGTGAGCAGATCACGGAACGCGGTCTTGGCAACGGTATTTCGATCATCATCTTCGGCGGTATTGCGGCGGGTTTCCCGAACGCAATCGGTGGCTTGTTCGAGCTGGTTCGCACCGGTTCGATGAGCATCATCTCGGCGATCATCATCGTCGTGCTGATCGCGGCGGTCACGTATCTGGTCGTGTTCATCGAACGCGGTCAGCGCAAGATCCTCGTGAACTATGCGAAGCGCCAGGTCGGTAACAAGATTTACGGCGGACAGTCGTCCCATCTGCCGCTGAAATTGAACATGTCGGGTGTGATTCCGCCGATCTTTGCGTCGTCGATCATCCTCTTCCCGGCAACCATCCTGAACTGGTTCAGTTCGGGTTCGCGCACCGGCTGGTTCGCGAACACGTTGCACAACGTGGCCGAGGCCCTGAAGCCTGGTCAACCTGTGTATGTGCTGCTGTATGCGTTGGCGATCGTCTTCTTCTGCTTCTTCTACACCGCTCTGGTGTTCAACAGCCGGGAGACCGCTGACAACTTGAAGAAAAGCGGTGCATTCGTTCCGGGTATCCGTCCGGGCGATCAGACTGCACGATATATCGACCGCATCCTCACGCGTCTGACGCTGGCGGGCGCGATCTACATCGTATTCGTGTGCCTGCTGCCTGAGTTTCTGGTGTTGCGCTGGAACGTGCCGTTTTATTTTGGTGGAACGTCGCTGCTGATCATTGTCGTCGTCACGATGGACTTCATGGCTCAGGTGCAGTCGTACGTTATGTCGCAACAATATGAATCGCTGCTCAAGAAGGCGAACTTCAAGGGTGGCAACGTCCCGATGCGTTGATTTGGACCATGGCCAAAGACGATGTTATCCAGATGCAGGGTGAGGTCATCGAAAACCTCCCCAACGCTACTTTCCGGGTGAAATTGGAAAATGGCCATGTCGTCTTGGGTCATATTTCCGGAAGAATGCGGATGCACTACATCCGCATTCTTCCGGGCGACAAGGTTACGGTTGAATTGACGCCTTACGATCTGTCTCGTGCACGGATCGTGTTCCGGGCGAAGTGATTTGAAAAAAGGGTAATATCATGAAAGTGATGGCATCGGTTAAGCGCATTTGCCGCAATTGCAAGATCATCAAGCGCAAGGGCGTTGTGCGCGTGATTTGCAGCTCTGATCCGCGCCACAAACAGCGTCAAGGCTGAACGCCGCGCTTTTGCTTGCGCTTTTTGTTTGAGGAAAAACAATGGCTCGTATCGCAGGGGTTAACATCCCGAATCACCAGCATACCGAGATCGGCCTGACGGCAATCTTCGGCATCGGTCGCACGCGTTCGCGTGGCATCTGCACCTCCGCTGGTGTTGAATTTTCGAAGAAGGTCAAGGACCTCACTGACGCAGACCTCGAAAAGCTGCGTGACGAAGTGGGCAAGTTCATCGTCGAAGGCGACCTGCGTCGTGAAGTGACGATGAACATCAAGCGCCTGATGGACTTGGGTTGCTACCGCGGCATGCGCCATCGCAAGGGTCTGCCCCTGCGTGGCCAGCGTACGCGCACGAATGCCCGTACGCGCAAGGGTCCGCGTCGTGCAGCGCAATCGCTGAAGAAGTAAGCGGAACTGACAGTTACAGGAAAACGTAATGGCTAAGGCTTCGAACAACTCCGCGGCGCAACGCGTTCGCAAGAAGGTCAAGAAGAACGTCGCCGAGGGCGTGGTTCACGTTCACGCGTCGTTCAACAACACCATTATCACGATCACCGACCGTCAAGGTAATGCGCTGGCATGGGCAACCTCCGGTGGTCAGGGCTTCAAGGGTTCGCGTAAATCGACCCCGTTTGCAGCCCAGGTCGCAGCCGAATCGGCAGGCCGTGTGGCAATGGAATACGGCGTGAAGAATCTCGAAGTGCGGATCAAGGGCCCCGGTCCTGGCCGTGAATCGGCGGTGCGCGCGTTGCATGGTCTTGGCATCAAGATCACCGCGATCTCCGATGTGACGCCGGTTCCGCACAACGGTTGCCGTCCGCCGAAGCGCCGTCGTATCTAAGTCGACGACGCGACCGCATGTTTCCTGTCGATGCGCGAGTATCGGCGGGTTTCGTGCGTTATGAAGTTTTGACTAAGCCCACCGTTCGACCCAAAGGGTTCGGACTAGCGCAGATGGACGTTGCAACTGACGTCTGCGTGATCAATTTTTAAGGATGCAAAGTGGCACGCTATACCGGTCCCAAAGCCAAGCTGTCCCGCCGTGAAGGCACTGATCTGTTCCTGAAGAGCGCACGCCGTTCGCTCGCCGACAAGTGCAAGCTCGACAGCAAGCCCGGCCAGCATGGCCGCACCTCGGGCGCGCGTACGTCCGACTACGGCACCCAGTTGCGCGAAAAGCAGAAAGTGAAGCGTATTTACGGCGTGCTGGAACGTCAGTTCCGCCGCTACTTCGCTGAAGCCGATCGCCGCAAGGGCCCGACGGGCGAAAACCTGCTGCAGTTGCTCGAGTCGCGTCTCGATAACGTGGTGTATCGCATGGGCTTCGGCTCGACGCGCGCAGAAGCACGTCAGCTCGTCAGCCACAAGTCGATCATGGTGAACGGCCAGGTCGCCAACATCCCGTCGCTGCAAGTCAAGTCGGGCGACGTCGTGTCCGTGCGCGAACAATCGCGCAAGCAGGCCCGTATCGTCGAAGCCCTCTCGCTTGCAGAGCAAGGCGGTATGGCGAGCTGGGTCTCGGTCGATGCAAAGAAGTTCGAAGGCACGTTCAAGTCGATGCCCGAGCGTAGCGACATCGCCGGTGACATCAACGAAAGCCTGATCGTCGAATTGTATTCGCGTTAATCGCGGCGGTAACGGATGGACAGCCGGGGAGCCTGATTGCTCGTGGCAAGAGGTGGCCTCGGCTGTTTATTTTCAGGTTGTCACCGGTCAGCCTTATCGGTGTAACGAGCCGAGGGTATTGAAAAGGAAAACCTATGCAAACCAGTTTGTTGAAGCCCAAGATCATTGCAGTTGAATCGCTTGGTGAGAACCACGCGAAAGTGGTTATGGAGCCGTTCGAACGCGGCTATGGCCACACCTTGGGTAATGCGCTTCGGCGTGTGCTGCTGTCGTCGATGATCGGCTACGCGCCGACCGAAGTGACGATCGCAGGCGTCGTGCACGAATACTCGACGCTCGACGGTGTGCAAGAGGATGTGGTCAACCTGCTGTTGAACCTGAAGGGTGTGGTCTTCAAGCTGCATAACCGCGACGAAGTCACGGTCACGCTGCGCAAGGAAGGCGAAGGCCTTGTTACGGCCGGGGACATCGAGCTCGCGCACGACTGCGAGGTCATCAATCCCGGGCACGTGATTGCGCACCTTTCGAAGGGCGGCAAGCTCGACGTGCAGATCAAGATCGAGAAGGGCCGCGGGTATGTGCCGGGCAACGTGCGCCGCTACGGCGAAGAGTCGGCCAAGATCATCGGCCGCATTGTGCTGGACGCTTCGTTCTCGCCGGTTCGCCGCGTGAGCTACGCAGTGGAAAGCGCGCGTGTCGAGCAGCGTACCGACCTCGACAAGCTCGTCATGAACATCGAAACCAATGGCGTGATCTCGCCGGAAGAAGCGATCCGCCAGTCGGCCCGCATTCTGGTCGATCAGCTGTCGGTGTTCGCCGCGCTGGAAGGCACGGAAGCGGCTGCGGAAGCACCGTCGCGTGCACCGCAGATCGATCCGATCCTGCTGCGTCCGGTCGACGACCTCGAACTCACGGTTCGTTCGGCGAACTGCCTCAAGGCCGAGAACATCTACTACATCGGCGACCTGATCCAGCGCACGGAAAACGAGCTGCTGAAGACGCCGAACCTGGGCCGCAAGTCGCTGAACGAAATCAAGGAAGTTCTGGCTTCGCGTGGTCTGACGCTCGGCATGAAGCTCGAAAACTGGCCGCCGGCTGGTCTCGACAAGTAAGAACGAAGTCTCAAGCGTTACTGGCAAGGACGCGGATTTCCTTTAAAATCCGCGTCTTGCTTTTTTGTTCGACCGGCCCGTGCACCCCATTCGATTTCTCGGGGCGCAATAGAAGAGCTGGCTCTAAACTCGTTAAGGAACTCAAATGCGTCATAAGCATGGTCTGCGGAAACTGAACCGCACGAGCAGCCATCGTCTGGCAATGCTCCGCAATATGTCGAATTCGCTCATCGAGCACGAAGTCATCAAGACGACGCTCCCGAAGGCCAAGGAACTGCGCAAGGTCGTCGAGCCCCTCATCACGCTGGGCAAGAAGCCGTCGCTTGCGAACCGTCGCCTGGCGTTCAATCGCCTGCGCGATCGCGATTCGGTCACGAAGCTGTTCGACGTGCTCGGCCCGCGCTACGCAAGCCGTCCGGGCGGCTACCTCAGCATCCTGAAGTTCGGTTTCCGCGTCGGCGACAACGCACCGATGGCACTGGTCCAGCTGATGGATCGTCCGGAAGTCGAAGAAGCGGACGACGTGCAAGAAGCCGAATAAGTTTCGCTGCAGCATGTATTCACGAAAAGGCCAGGCTCGCAGCTTGGCCTTTTTGCTTTTCGGCGGCGTCCTTCGGGGCTGCTTCCTTCCGGCTGCGGCGTTTCAGCGCGCCGGACGTTCGAGGTGAGCCTTCCCCCTCGATGCTACGATACGCAAGATGCCGCGCCGCCGTCCTGGAGTTGCCGAGTGAACGTTCCCGTTGTGTTGATGCTGTCCACGCTGCCCGATGCAGCCGCCGCGGACACGCTCGCGCAAGCAGCGCTCGAAGCGCGCCTCGCGGCGTGCGTGACGAACCTGGGCGCCGTGGCCTCGCACTATCATTGGAAGGGTGCGTTGGAAACCGCGCACGAGGTTCAGTTGCTGTTCAAGACGAGCGTCGCGCGGGCGGACGAACTGCAGCGCTTCGTGAGCGCCCGACATCCTTATGAAACACCCGAAATCCTCATCTGGCAGGTGGATGCATCGCCGGATTATGGCCATTGGGTCACCGCAGAAACGCAGCGCCCTATTCATGTTTGAGCTTCCTCGTTTTGTCGCGCGCCGGATCCTCGCCGCGTTCCTGCTTCTCACCGCGTTCGTGTTGCTGTCGGCAGGCGCTCACGCCGCCGACGACTTCCTCGATCCCTCCGTCGCCTTCAAGTTCAGCGCGTCTGAAAAGCCCGGTGAGGTTGACGTGCGCTACAAGATCGCGGACGGCTACTACATGTATCGCGAGCGGTTCGCGTTCGCAGTGAAGAGCGGCGGCGCGACCATCGGCGCAGCACAACTGCCGCCAGGAAAAGTCCACTTCGATCAGACGTTCAACAAGGACGTCGAGACCTATCGCGGCGAGTTGTTGATCCGCATTCCCGTCACGCAAGCGAAGGCGCCATTCGAACTCGCAGTGACTTCACAGGGATGCGCGGACCAGGGCATTTGTTATCCGCCGATGGAGAAGACGTATCGCGTGAAGGGCGATGCTCTCCAGCCGGTCGCAACGGTTAGCACACCGTCCACGGACACCCACACGTCGTGGTTCGAACGCGCGACAAGCGCCGACTATGCGCAGTCCATGCTGGAGGGCGGCGGCTTCTTCACGGTCGTCGGCTTGTACTTCTTGGCGGGCACGGTGCTGAGCCTCCTGCCGTGCTCGTATCCAATGATCCCGATCCTCTCCGCGATCATCGTCGGCGAGGGCGCGCGCGTAACGCGGACGCGCGGATTCACGCTGTCGGTGTCGTATGTGATCGGCATGGCGCTCGTCTATACCGTGCTCGGCATCGCGGCCGCGCTGGTCGGCCAAGGTCTCGGCGCGTGGCTGCAAAATCCATGGGTGCTCGGCGCGTTTGGCGTGCTGCTCGCGGCCTTTGCCGTGGCGCTCATCTCCGGAATGGACATCGCGCTGCCCGAACGCTGGCAGAGCGGCGTGAATCAGGCGTCGCAAAAGCGCAGCGGCGGCAAGTTCGCCGCCGTGGCGGTCATGGGCGCGCTGTCGGCGCTGGTCGTCGGCGCGTGCATGACGGCGCCGTTGTTCGCCGTGCTCGCCTTCATCGCGCATACGGGCAACGCGCTGCTCGGCGGCGCGGCGCTGTTCGCGATGGGCATCGGGCTCGGCGTGCCCTTGCTCGTGATCGGGCTCGGCGCGGGTTCCATCCTGCCGCGCGCCGGCGTCTGGATGGACGGCGTGAAGGTGTTCTTCGGTGTCGTGCTGCTGGCGGCTGCGCTGTGGATCGTCTGGCCGGTGCTCGGCGGTTCCGTGCAGATGCTGCTGGCCGCATTGTGGCTGTTGATTGCGGCGGCGGCGCTCGGACTGTTTTCACCGGGCGGAAGCGCGCCTATCGGCATCTGGAAGCGACTCGGACGCGGCCTGGGCGCGGCGTTGGCGATCTGGGCAGCCTCGCTGATCGTGGGGCTCGCCGCCGGTTCGACCGATCCCTTGCGCCCGCTCGCCGTACTGGCCGCGCGAGGCGACGCTTCAGCGGCAGCGAGCGCCCAGACGCCAGGACCGGTCTTCGCGCCCGTGCGTTCGTCGGCGCAACTGGACACGGCGGTGAAAGCGGCGGCGCGGCCCGCCATGCTCGATTTCTATGCCGACTGGTGCGTGTCCTGCAAGGAAATGGAGAAGCTGACCTTCTCCGATGCCCGCGTGCAGGCGCGCCTCGCACAGCTCAATCTGCTGCGGGCCGACGTGACCGCCAACAACGCCGACGATCAGACCCTGCTCAAGCGCTTCGGTCTGTTCGGGCCACCGGGCATCATCTTCTTCGACGCACAAGGCAACGAAGTCGCACGCGTGGTTGGCTACGAATCGGCGGACACGTTCCTGAAGAGTCTCGACAAGCTCGCTCCGACAAACGGTTAAAAAAGAAGGGCGATGCCGTCAAGCATCGCCCTTCGTTCATCGCGTCAGCACAGCGTCAGCGTTATTTCGATGCCCGCAGAATCCTCGCCGCATCGAGCGCGAAGTAGGTCAGCACGCCATCGGCGCCTGCGCGCTTGAACGCGAGCAGTGCTTCCATCATCACCTTGTCGTGGTCGATCCAGCCGTTCTGCGCGGCGGCCTTGATCATCGCGTACTCGCCGCTCACCTGATACGCATACGTCGGGAAGCGGAACTCGTCCTTCACGCGCCGCACGATATCCAGATACGGCATGCCCGGCTTGACCATCACCATGTCCGCGCCTTCCTCGATGTCCATGCGCACTTCGCGCATGGCTTCGTCGGTGTTGGCCGGATCCATCTGATACGTCATCTTGTTGCTCTTGCCGAGATTCGCCGCCGAGCCGACGGCATCACGGAACGGACCATAGAACGCCGACGCGTACTTCGCCGCGTAGGCCATGATGCGCGTGTGAATGTGGCCATCGCTTTCGAGCATCTCGCGAATCGCGCCGATCCGGCCGTCCATCATGTCCGACGGCGCCACGATGTCCACGCCCGCCTCAGCCTGCGTGCGCGCCTGCTCGACGAGAATCTCGCTGGTCTCGTCGTTCTTCACATAGCCTTCTTCGTCGAGCACGCCGTCCTGGCCGTGGCTCGTGTACGGGTCCAGCGCGACGTCGGTGAGCACGCCGAGCATCGGGAAGTTCTTTTTCAGCTCGCGGACGGCGCGCGGGATCAGACCTTCGGGATTGGTGGCTTCGCGGCCGTCGGGCGTCTTGAGCGACGGCTCGATCGCCGGAAACAGCGAAAGCACTGGCACGCCCAGTTCGACGCATTGCTCCGCGACCTTCATCAGCAGGTCGACGGACGTGCGTTCGACGCCCGGCATCGACGGCACGGCCTGACGCTCGTTCGCGCCTTCAACGATGAAAACGGGATAGATGAGGTCGTTCGTGGTGAGGATGTTCTCGCGCATCAAACGGCGCGAGAAGTCATCGCGGCGCATGCGGCGCGGGCGATGATGGGGATAGAAGCTCATGTTCTTGACTCGAGTGAGTGATCTGCAGAGGATGCCAAAAAGCGACTTCGAAAACGTGTAAATCCTTGTCAAACAAGCACTTGGGCAGGTCTGAAACCGTTCCTGGTCGATGGTATATCATACCGATCGAGCGAGGCGCTTGTCGCTGGACTCCCCGCTTCTCCTCCCTGAGCGGGCGCCTGTCGGAATTCGATCAGGCTGTTAACCCGCCGTCATGCGGCGGGTTTTTTTATGTTCCGGCGTGCTGCCGATCCTTCATTCAGGCGTGCTTTCCTGCGCGTTCTCGCCCGCTTCCTTGGGCGTCAGCCAGCTTTCGATCAGTTCATGCGCTTCATCGAGGCCGGTGCGCTTGAGCGCGGAGAACAACTGGACGCTCAACTCGCCGCGATACCCTGCGTCCCGATACTCCGCGAATGATTTCTTGGTCGCGCGCAGCGTGTTGATCATCTCCTGTCGCGTCAATTTGTCGCATTTCGTGAGCAGGGCGTGGATCGGCTTTCCGGTGGGCGCAAACCAGTCGATCATGATGCGATCCAGCTCGGTCAACGGCCGGCGCGAGTCCATCATCAGGATCATGCCGCGCAGCTGCGCGCGGCTCTGCAGATAGGTGGAAAGCAGACGCTGCCAGTGTTCCTTCGCGGCACCGGGCACTTCGGCATAACCGTAGCCGGGAAGATCGACCAGATAGGCGGCCGGCGCGTCCTGCGGCCCGATGGCGAAGTAATTGATATGCTGCGTGCGCCCGGGCGTCTTGCTCGCGAAGGCGAGCCGCTTCTGGTTGCACAGGATGTTGATGGCCGTCGATTTCCCGGCGTTCGAGCGTCCGCCGAAGGCGATTTCGGGCTGCGGCGTGGGCGGCAGATCGCGCAGATGATTGACGGTGGTGAAGAAGCGGGATTGGTGAAGCAGGAATGACATGGGCGGGTTCCATCGAAGAAGCTGCGAAAACCAAAGCCTTGAGAACCCGGCAAATACTGGGCATGCCCCGACTGGCGTCTTTGCGTGCAGCGGGTTATTGTACAATACGACGGATTTTTGAAGATCAGCACGGGCACGCAAGACCCAAGCCGCAAGCGGCACCCACAGCTTTGTATGGGATCGGAGCGAGACACATTGGAGGCGTTCTGGCGCCTCATCGTTCGGCGAGTTCGGGACTCTTGCGGCGACCATTGATCGCCGTCGTTTTTTGCAGAACCTCACATTCTCACAAGACGAAAAACAGGGTACGCGAATGAACCGACTGTACAGGTCTCTGGTGGTGATTCGGGCAGCGGCGGCTTTCGGTGCAGGTTTGAGTGGTCTGGCGGTATCGATGTCAGTGAACGCGGCCGAGCCCGCGCAGCCGGCCAAGCCGGATGCCACGAGGGGGCAGGCCATCGCCACGCAGGTGTGCGCGGCATGTCACGGGGCAGACGGCAACAGCGCCGGCGCGGCGTTCCCGAAGCTCGCGGGGCAGCACGCCGAGTACATCGTCAAGCAGTTGAAGGATTACAAGACGCAGCCGGGCGCAAAGGCGCCGGCGCGTAACAATCCGATCATGGCGGGCATAGCGGGCGCGCTGTCGGATCAGGACATGTTGAACGTCGCAGCCTACTTCTCGCAACAGAAGGCCAAGCCCAATTACGCGCGAGACAAGAACGATGTCGCGCTGGGTCAGAAGATCTATCGCGGCGGTATTGCGGACAAGGGCGTACCGGCCTGCGCCGCGTGTCACGGCGCCACGGGCATGGGCATTCCGGTGCAGTATCCGCGGCTGTCGTGGCAGTGGGGCGATTACACGGTTGCGCAGTTGAATGCGTTCGCATCGGGACAACGCGCCAACAGCGAGCCCATGCACCAGATCTCCTCGCGCCTGAATGAAGCGGAGATGAAGGCAGTAGCCGACTATATCGCCGGGTTGCATTGATCGCGATGAGCAGTAGCACAACCAGCGCACTATAAAAACGCAGCAGTCAGCGTCCAGCGGTTCCCAGCGCGCATAACGGGAATCGCCCATACTACGAAGCCGGTCCCGGACACGTCCGAGAAGACCGGCGCGAAAACAAGAAAAAGGGTGGGACGTCGGTCGGATCGACCGTCAGCGTCTCCACCCTTTTTTGCTGTCCAGCCGGAGTTTGAATGAGCGTCACCACATCGGGAATGCAGTCGAAGTCGAGTCGCCGCGCCGTCAGGCATTTCGTCGAACTCGTGAGTTCGATGCGCTTCGCCATCGCCTTGCTGGTCATCCTGGCCATCGCGAGCATCATCGGCACCGTGCTCACGCAGGACGACCCGTATCCCAACTACGTCAATCAGTTCGGTCCGTTCTGGGCGGACATCTTCCGCGGCCTCAGCATCTACACCGTGTACAGCGCATGGTGGTTCATGCTGATCCTGATCTTCCTCGTGATCTCGGTGTCGCTGTGCGTGATCCGCAACGGCCCGAAGATGATTGCGGACCTCAAGAGCTGGAAAGATCGCGTACATGAAGGCGGCCTGCGCGCGTTTCATCACAAGGGCGAATTCGCGGTGTCCGCGGATCGCGCGCACACCGCGGCCACGCTCGAACGCCTCTCGGCGAAGATGGGCTACCGCACCGTCACGCGCCAGACCGACACGGGCGCCACGCTCATCGCCGGCAAGCGCGGCGCGATGACGAAGATCGGCTACATTTCAGCGCACCTCGCGATCGTGGTGATCTGTCTCGGCGGCCTGCTCGACAGCAACCTGCCCATCCGCCTGCAAATGTGGATGTTCAACAAGTCGCCGATCAACAGCAACGCCGTCATCAACGACATTCCCCCCGAGCATCGCCTGTCCACGTCGAACCCGACCTTCCGTGGCTACGCGTGGGTGCCGGAAGGGCAGTATGTCGGCACGGCCATCCTGAACCAGCCGGAAGGCTCGGTCATCCAGGACCTGCCGTTCTCCATCCAGCTGAACAAGTTCATCGTCGATTACTACTCGACCGGCATGCCGAAGCTGTTCGCCAGCGACATCGTCGTGATCGATCACAAGACGGGCAAGCGCATCCCGGCGCGCGTCGAAGTGAACAAGCCCTTTACCTACGACGGCATCTCGATCTACCAGTCGAGCTTCCAGGACGGCGGCTCGAAGCTCGACATGACCGCATGGCCGATGACCGGCAGCAGCGCCAAGACCGAGCCGTTCACGGGTACGATCGGCGGCACGGCGCCTATCGGCACGCAGTTCAAGGCCGCCCAGGGCGAAACGGTCGAGTTCACCGACTTCCGCGCCATCAACGTCGAGAACATGACGGACGGCAACGGCGCACCGGACGCGCGTGGCGTTGGCAAGAAGGAAACCTTGCGCGATGCCTTCGACGAACGCCTGGGTTCCGGCGCGAAGACTTCCCGGCCGACCGACCTGCGCAACATCGGTCCTTCGGTGCAATACAAGGTGCGCGGCACCGACGGCCAGGCGCGCGAGTACAGCAACTACATGCTTCCGGTCGATGTCAGCGGTCAGCAGATGTTTCTTGCCGGCATGCGTCTGAGCCCGAACGATCCGTTCCGCTACCTGCGGATTCCCGCCGACGAGCAGGGCACGGTCAAGCAATGGATGGACTTGCGCGCGGCGCTCGCGAATCCGGCGACGCGTACCGAGGCGGCGCACCGCTTCGCACTGCGTTCGGTGCCGCAGGAAAATGTCGAGTTGCAGAAGCATCTGGAGGAAAGCGCGATTCGCGTGCTGAACCTGTTCGCGGGCGCGGATGAATCGGGCAAGGCTGCTGAGAATCCGCAGATGATTGGCGGCTTTCAGAGCATCGCGGGGTTCATCGACAAATCGGTGCCGAAGACCGAACAAGAGAAAGCCGCGGGCCTGCTAATGCGCATGCTCGAAGGCGCGATGTGGGACGTCTGGCAGATTTCGCGCGAGCAGAACGGCCAGCCCGCCGCGAAAGTGGACGAGAAGAACAGCGCGTTCATACAGTCTTCGCTCAATGCGCTTTCCGACAGCTTTCTGTACGGTTCTCCGGTCTTTCTGCAACTGGACACCTTCAAGCAGGTGCAAGCTTCGGTATTCCAGTTGACGCGCGCGCCGGGTAAAAATCTGGTGTATCTTGGCAGCCTTCTGCTGGTAGTCGGCATTTTCTCGATGTTCTACGTGCGCGAACGGCGCTTGTGGTTCTGGCTCAAAGACTCAGGACAAGGCGGCGCCAGCGTGCTGATGGCGATGTCCACGGCGCGCCGCACGTTCGACTTCGAGAAGGAATTCGTGCAGACGCGCGCGCGGATTGCCGCCGCGCTCGACGCCCAACCCGCCGCGCCGGCTGACGCGGCCCCGCCATCGGATGCGTCCGGGCATTCGCAATCCGAGTCATCGAACTCGGAAGTTTCAACACGGTAAGATCATGGACCTCACACAGTCTTCCTCCCACGCCCCTCTCAAAACCGATCGTCCCGCTTCGGGTCTCCCCGATGTCGCCGCTTTCGACGATCGCCCGTTTCTCCGCAGGCTCACCGTCATCGACTGGCTGTTTGCGCTCGCCATGGTCGCGGGCGCGGGTTTCGCGCTGAACCGCTATCACGCGCACATGGACGTGTATGACATGGCGGTGCTGGTCGCCGCCGTGCCGACCTTCGTCACGCTCGGCTGGCGCTGGAAACCGGTGCGTCTGCTGATCGCGATGATCGCGGTGATGTCGCTGTTTTCCATCCAGCTGTATCAACACGACCTCGCGCGCGCCGACACCAACTTCTTCCTCAAGTATTTCCTGTCGAGTCAGTCGGCGATCCTGTGGATGAGCGCGCTGTTCGTGCTGGCGACGGTGTTCTACTGGATCGGCCTCGTGACGCGCTCGCAGACGGGCGGCGCGATCGGTTCGCGCATGACCTGGTTCGCGGTGCTGATGGGCTTCACCGGGCTGATGGTGCGCTGGTACGAGTCGTACCTGATCGGCACGGATGTCGGCCACATTCCCATCTCGAACCTGTACGAAGTGTTCGTGCTGTTCTGCCTGATCACGGCGCTGTTCTACCTTTACTACGAACAGCATTATTCGACGCGGCAAATGGGCGCATTCGTGCTGCTCGTGATCAGCGCGGCGGTGGGCTTCCTGATGTGGTATTCGATCGCCCGCGACGCGCAGCAGATCCAGCCGCTCGTGCCCGCGCTGCAAAGCTGGTGGATGAAGATCCACGTGCCGGCGAACTTCATCGGCTACGGCAGCTTCGCGCTGTCGGCGATGGTGTCGGTGGCCTATCTCGCCAAGCAACGCGGCTTCCTGGCAGACCGCCTGCCGCCGCTCGAAGTGCTCGACGACGTGATGTACAAGTCGATCGCCGTCGGCTTCGCGTTCTTCACCATCGCGACGATTCTTGGCGCGCTGTGGGCCGCGGAAGCCTGGGGCGGCTACTGGAGCTGGGACCCGAAGGAAACCTGGGCGCTGATCGTCTGGCTGAACTACGCGGCCTGGCTGCACATGCGCCTGATGAAGGGCCTGCGCGGCGCCGCAGCCGCGTGGTGGGCGCTGACGGGTCTGGTCGTCACGACGTTCGCGTTCCTCGGCGTGAACATGTTCCTGTCCGGCCTGCACAGCTACGGCAAGCTCTGATCGGTCGTGCCGTGAAGCGAGAGAAAAACCGCCATGCATCCTGCTGGCGGTTTTTTTATGCGACGCTGGAATACGGGCATCCGAACTGCTGTTTCACCGTATATGAATGCATGGGCTGCGTGACATCGCGGCCGCTCAGGAGCAATCGGGATGGGAATCAAACGAAACCGCAGTCTTTATGGCGACGACATCGCGCGGCATGAAATCACGCCGCAAGCGGTCTTCGAGAACCGGCGGCGCGTGCTGCGCTCGATCGGCGCATTCGCCGCAACGGGCCTAGCCGGCATGAGTGGTGTCGCGCACGCGACGCTTACATCGCCCGATGCGCGCGGCCAGAAACTTGCCGCGACGACCAATGCGAAGTTCGTCGCGCTCGACAAGGCCACCCCGTTCAAGGACATCACGAGCTACAACAACTTCTACGAGTTCGGCACCGACAAGGGCGATCCCGCCGAACATGCGGGCACGCTGCGTCCGCGGCCGTGGAAGGTGTCAGTGGAAGGGGCGATCAAGAACCCGAAGGTGTACGACATCGACGACCTGCTAAAGCTCGCGCCGCTCGAAGAGCGCGTGTACCGGCTGCGCTGCGTGGAAGGCTGGTCGATGGTGGTTCCGTGGATCGGTGTGTCGCTCTCGGAACTCATCAAGCGCGCCGAGCCGACGGGCAACGCGAAGTACGTGCAGTTCATCACGCTGGCGGATCCGTCGCAGATGCCGGGTCTCTCGACGCCGATCCTCGAATGGCCGTACTCCGAGGGCCTGCGCATGGACGAGGCGATGAACCCGCTCACGTTGCTGACCGTCGGCCTGTATGGACAGGTCTTGCCGAACCAGAACGGCGCGCCGGTGCGCGTCGTCGTGCCGTGGAAGTACGGCTTCAAGAGTGCGAAGTCGCTGGTGAAGATCCGCTTCGTCGAGCAGCAGCCGGCCACGAGCTGGAATCTCTACGCGCCGAGCGAATATGGCTTCTACTCGAACGTGAATCCGAACGTCGATCATCCGCGCTGGAGCCAGGCCACCGAGCGGCGCATTGGCGAGGACGGGTTCTTCACGCCCAAGCGCAAAACGCTCATGTTCAACGGCTACGGCGATCAGGTCGCCTCGCTGTACACGGGCATGGACCTGAAGAAGAACTTCTGAACGATGTCGTCCGCTTCCCAGATCAAGAACACGCGCGCTGCGACCGGGCCGAGATGGATCGTGCCGGTCAAGGTCGTCGTGTTCGTCGCGATGCTGTTTCCGCTCGCGCGCCTGATCGTGCTCGGCGTGACCGGCGGACTGGGCGCGAATCCGATCGAGTTCATCACGCGCTCGACCGGACTCTGGACGCTCGTGTATCTGTGCATCACGCTGGCGGTCACGCCGCTGCGGCGGCTCACCGGCGTCGCGGCGCTGCTGCGTTTCCGGCGCATGATCGGCCTGTACGCGTTCTTCTTCGCCGTGCTGCATTTCACGACCTACATCTGGTTCGACAAATGGTTCGATGTCGCCGAGATGTTGAAGGACGTTGGCAAGCGGCCGTTCATCACGGTGGGCTTCGCGGCGTTCGTGCTGTTGATCCCGCTCGCGGCCACGTCGCCGAAAGCGATGGTGCGCAAGCTCGGGCGCCGCTGGCAGGCGTTGCACCGGATCATTTATCTGGTCGCCACACTCGCCATCCTGCATTTCTGGTGGATGAAGGCGGGCAAGCACGACCTCGAATTGCCGAAGATTTACGGCGCGATCGTGATCGTGCTGCTTGGCTGGCGTGTGATCGCGTGGCTCCGTACGCGCTACTGGCGCGCATAAAAAAGCGATGCCTCGGCATCGCTTTTCATCGCTTGGCGCTATCGGCCTTCAGTCCGGAAGAATCGATTCACCGGCAAACAACTGCTTCACCTCTTCCCGCTCGCGCACGAGACGTGCGCGTTCGCCGTCGACCATGATCTCGGCGGCGCGCGGACGCGTGTTGTAGTTCGAGCTCATCACGAAGCCATACGCACCCGCCGAGCAAATCGCGAGCAGGTCGCCCGGCACGAGCGCCAGTTCGCGGTCGCGCCCAAGCCAGTCGCCGCTTTCGCAGACCGGACCGACGACGTCGTAGGTCTGCGCGGCGGCGTCGCGCTTCACGACCGGCACGATGCGGTGAAACGCCTCGTACATCGCGGGGCGCGCGAGATCGTTCATGGCTGCGTCGACGATGGCGAAGTTCTTTTCCTCGCCCGGCTTCAGATACTCGACCCGCGTGAGCAGCACCCCCGCATTGCCGACGAGCGAACGCCCCGGCTCGAAGTACACTTCGCGCGCGCCATGGCCGCGCTTCTCGATGTGATCGAGCAGCGTCTTCACGAAGTCGCCGATGGCCGGCGGGGTTTCATCGTCATAGGTGATGCCGAGCCCGCCGCCGACGTCGACATGGCGAATGTGCATGCCGTCGGCTTCGATCTGCTCGACGAGTTCGAGCAGCTTGTCGAGCGCGTCGAGATACGGGCTGATCTCGGTGATCTGCGAGCCGATATGGCAGTCGATGCCGACGACATCGAGATGCTCCATCGCCCGCGCCTGCGCGTAAGTGGCGCGGGCGTCGCTGAAGGCCACGCCGAACTTGTTCGACTTGAGACCGGTGGAGATGTACGGATGCGTCTTCGCATCGACATCCGGATTCACGCGCAGCGACACGGGCGCCTTCTTGCCGAGCGACTTCGCCACGTCGTTCAGCGCATGGAGTTCGGGAATCGATTCGACGTTGAAGCACTTCACGCCGGCTTCCAGCCCTTCGCGCATTTCTGCCGCCGACTTGCCGACGCCCGAAAACACGGTGTCTTCCGCGCGGCCGCCCGCCGCGATCACGCGCGCGAGTTCGCCCGACGACACGATGTCGAAGCCCGCGCCCATGCGTGCGAACACGTTCAACACGGCAAGATTGCTGTTGGCCTTGACGGCGACGTGGACGGTTGCGTTGCGTCCCGTGCAGGCATCGGCGTAGGCGCGATAGGCTTGCGTCAGCGCGTCGCGCGAATAGACATACAGCGGCGTGCCGAACTGTTCCGCGAGCGACGCGGCTGAGACGCCTTCGGCGTGCAGCACGCCGTCGACGTAATGGAATGCGGAATCACTCATGCGTGGAATCGAAAATGCGCCCGAAGGCCGGGTGTCAGGGCAGAGTCAGTATGCGGACGATGCGGCTTTCGGCGCCGAGGCAGCGCCGGACTTCAGATCCGTCTCCGGCGAGAGCGAGAGCGGCTCGCCCGACGTGTCCGGCACGGTGCCGCGACGCGCTGCGCTTTCACTGTCCGGAGTCACGTCCGAAGGCGGGGTATTCTGGAGATCGTCGGGACGTTGCGGCAGCGGCGGCACGGCGGGCATATACAGCGGACCGCGTTGACCACACCCGCCGAGCGCCAATGTGGCAGCGGCTCCAATGCTCAAAGCCGCTACAATCGCGCTCATCCTGAATACGACTCGCATGACCGTCCCTATACGATTAATCGCCGGAGTTTAGCATGACA
Organism: Caballeronia sp. LZ065; assembly: GCF_031450975.1. NCBI lineage: Bacteria > Pseudomonadati > Pseudomonadota > Betaproteobacteria > Burkholderiales > Burkholderiaceae > Caballeronia > Caballeronia sp. LZ065. The sequence goes on along the minus strand of NZ_JARUXV010000001.1, from coordinate 3,003,369 downwards.
GACCAGGAATACCTGACCTTGGCGGAGGCTGCGCTGAGCGCCATCGAGCGCGCAGTCGACGAGGCCGACGTCGACATCGAATTCGAACGCAGCGGCAATGTGCTGACGCTCGAATTCGAGAACCGCACGAAGGTGATCGTCAATTTGCAGCCGCCGAAGCACGAGATCTGGCTGGCCGCGAAAGCCGGCGGCTTTCACTACAAATACGTCGATGGCGCGTGGCGCGACACGCGCGACAACAGCGAATTCTTCGCGACGCTGAGCACGTATTCGAGCGAGCAGGCGGGCGAACCGATCCGCTTCAAGCCATAAAAAAACGAGCGGGTCTTGCGATCCGCTCGCTTCGTGAATGGCAAGGGCGCGCTACTGCCCCTTGAACAGATTCATGATGTCCTGCTTCTCCTGTTCGCCCACTTCGGGCGCGGGCGCAGTCACGCCGGACACGCCTTCCTGCGGCGGCGCCTGGCTCACGCCGACCGTCGCGATGAAGCCGTGTCCCGGCGTCATGTCGTCGAAGTACAGCTCGCCGCCGAGCGACGTGACATCGGGCGGCATCATCGGCTTGTACTCGGGCACGCCCTTCAGCGCACGGCCCATGTATTCCATCCAGACCGGCAACGCGAGACCGCCGCCGGTTTCCTTGTCGCCCAGGCTGCGCGGGTTGTCATAGCCGATCCACGCAATCGCCACCAGCGAGCGTTGATAGCCGGCGAACCAGGCGTCGCGCGAATCGTTGGTCGTGCCGGTCTTGCCGCCGAGATCGGTGCGCTTCAGCTGATTCGTCTTCGCCCCGGTGCCGCGCTGCGCGACGCTCTGCAACAGGCTGTTCATCACGTACGCGTTGCGCGGCGTGATGGCGAGCGGCGCGCTCTGCTGCGCAATGAGCGGCTGCGGATGCGAGACGACGCGGCCATACGGGTCCGTGATATCGGCGATCAGATACGGATTCACGCGATAGCCGCCGTTCGCGAAGACCGCATAGCCGGCGGCCATCTGCAACGGCGTGACGAGTCCCGCGCCGAGCGCCATCGGCAGGTAGGCGGGATTGCGGTCGGCGTCGAAGCCGAAGCGCGTGATGTAGTTCTGCGCGTACTTGGTGCCGATGTGATTGAGGATGCGGATCGACACCATGTTCTTCGAGCGCTGCAACGCCGAGCGCATGGTCATCGGGCCGTCGAAACCGCCGCCGTAGTTCTTGGGCTCCCACGCCTGTCCGCCGGTTTCGGCGGCGCTGAAGAAGAGCGGGCCGTCGTTGATGATGGTCGCGGGCGACAGGCCCTTTTCGAGCGAAGCGGAATAGATAAATGGCTTGAAGCTCGAACCCGGCTGACGCCAGGCCTGCGTCACATGGTTGAACTTGTTCTTGTTGAAGTCGAAGCCGCCGACCAGCGCGCGGATCGCGCCGTCCTGCGGCACCATCGAGATCAGCGCGCCTTCCACTTGCGGCAGTTGCGTGATGGTCCAGTCGCCGTCGTCGTCCTTCATGAGGCGCACGATAGCGCCCGGACGAACGCGCGCGTTCGGCTGTGCGCGCGTGCTCAGCGCGAACTGCACGAAGCGCAGGTCGGCGCCGCTGATGGTCACCGTGTTGCCGTCGAGAAAGCTTGCCTTCACTTCCTTCGGACTCGCCGACGTCACCACCGCCGCAACGATCTCGCCGTTGTCCGGATGCTCGGCGAGGGCGTCGTCGATGGCCTGCTCGCGATCGTCCGGATTGGCCGGCAAGTCGATGTAGCCTTCCGGCCCGCGATAGCCGTGACGATGCTCGTAGTCCATCAGGCCGCGGCGCACCGCGCGATAGGCGGCGTCCTGGTCGGCGGAATCGATCGTGGTCACGACGTTCAGGCCGCGCGTATAGGCTTCCTCGCGATATTGCGCATACATCATCTGACGCACCATTTCCGCGACGTATTCGGCATGCACGCTGAATTCGCGGCCTTGCCCCTTGACCACCAGCGGCTGGGCGAGGGCCTGGTCGTACTGGTCGCGCGTAATGAAGCCCAGCTCCAGCATGCGCTGCAGAATGTACTCCTGACGCACCTTGGCGCGCTTTGGATTGACGACCGGGTTGTAGGCCGACGGCGCCTTCGGCAGGCCCGCGAGCATCGCGGCTTCGGCGAGCGAAATGTCCTTCAGGTCCTTGCCAAAATAAACCCGCGCCGCGCTGGCGAAACCATAAGCGCGCTGCCCGAGATAGATCTGATTCATATAGACCTCGAGAATCTGATCCTTCGTCAGCGCGCGCTCGATCTTGTACGCGAGCAGCATCTCGTAGATCTTGCGGGTGTAGGTCTTTTCGCTCGACAGGAAGAAGTTGCGCGCGACCTGCATGGTGATGGTGCTCGCGCCCTGCGAAGCATGGCCGTTGGTCAGCGCGACCGTGCCCGCGCGCACGATGCCGGTGAGATCGACGCCGCCGTGATCGTAGAAGCGCGCGTCCTCGATGGCGAGCACGGCTTTCTTCAGGTGATCGGGCACGTCCTGGATGCGCACGACGCGCCGCCGCTCCTCGCCGAATTCGCCGATCAGCACGTGATCCGCCGTATAGATGCGCAGCGGCACTTTGGGCTTGTAGTCCGTCAGGGCTTCGAGCGAAGGCAGGTTCGGCAGCGCAACGACGAGCGCGTAACCGAACACCAGACCCGCGCAGACGACGAGCGCGAACATGCTGATGCAGAAGCCCAGCAGCAGCCGCGCCCACCATGGGCGCCTGGCTTTCTTGTGCCCCTCGGGCGGCGTGGATGACGGGTTGTTCGGGGAAGAGGATTGCATGGCACCACCAGAAACAGTGACGCGATTATAGCCGCCCGCATTCGGGACTTTTCTGGACGCTTACAGCGCCGCTGGCCGTGACGCTCGCCCGCTGCTGTCTTTGACGATACGCGCGATCACCTGCGGAAGCACCTCCTAATCGTGCGCGCTGGCCGTTCGGCTGAATGTTCGCCGTCGTCCCTGCTCGCGACAATTCTTCCACCTCAGGCGCTCGAACGGTTCGGGCGCGCAAGCGAATGGAAGGAGCAGGACATGGGCAAGGAAAGCGCGCTGCGCGGCACGATGTTGACGGTGACGCGGCGCTATGCGGCGGGTATCGACGTAGGCGAGGACGGCGTGCGTCTCGTGGTCATGAGCAAACGGTTGCGGGCGAATGCGGCGGTGTGCGTGGAGCAGCTTGCGTTCGTGCCGCTGCCCTCGGGCGCGGTGATCGAAGGTGATTTCATCGACCGCGCGGCGATCGTCCTGGCCTTGCGCGAGGCCTTCACGTGCCTGCCGAGTGGCGGCGCGTGGCGGGCGCTGCGTTGCGCGATGGGTTTGCCCGCGGCGGCTACGATCACCACGCAGGTGCCGCTTGCTCGTCTGATCGATGCACGCGAGCCCTTGCCTGCGGGCGCGGGCGGCGACCCGCACGGCGTGCTCGAACCGGCGGTGCTCGCGGAGGCCGAACGCGCGACGGGCGTCGAACGCGCGGCGCTTGCAGTGGACTGGTCGGTGCAGACCGGCGAGGACGGCCAGGCGCAGGTGTCGATCGCGGCGACGGCGCGGCGGCACGTCGAAGCGCGTGTCGAGGCGGCGGCGGAAGCGGGCGTCGCACTGTCGGCCATCGACGGCGAACCGGCTGCCGCATTGCGGGCCATGCGTCACGTGGGCTCGGTCGAGCTCGATGAAGACGCGCGCTATATGGTCTGCTGGCTGGAGAGCACCGGACTGCATGGCTGGCTCGTCGGCGCGCGGGGTGTCGAGAACGAGGCGCGCTATCCCGCGCTCGAACATCGCAGCATGGCCGAAGCGCTGCAGGATCTGGCCGGTGACGGGCTACCGCTCGACTGCATTTACGCGGGCGGCCGGATCGAGCTCCTGGGTCATGCGGGTCTGGCGCTGCCGGTCCTGGGCAAGAGCCTGGGCTGCCCCGCGTTGCCGTTCGAGGCCGCTCCGTATTGCAACGGCGCGGCGGCGATCGTCGCCGCGCACCGGCATTCGCCGCGCTTCGCGGCCGCGTTCGGACTTGCGCTGCGCGAGGTGATGCAATGAGCGCCGCCATGCTGGACGGATTCAATCTGCTGCCGTATCGGGCGCGGCGGCGTCGCGAGGTAAAGCGCCGGCGGCTCGCGTTGCTGGCGGCGGCGAGCATCGCGGGGTGCGCCGCCGTGGGTGTGGTCGCGGGTCGCGATGCTTTCGAGCAGGCGCGGCTGACCGAACGCCGCGCGGCGCTGGAGGCTTCGCTGTTGGCATCGAGCGCGCCGGTCGACGAGCATGCCCGGCTGGTGCGCGCCGCCGAGGAGCGACGGCGCGCGCGTGAGAGCGCCCAGCCGCTGGCCGCGCCGCGCGAACGCTTTCTCGCGCTGCTGGATGCGCTCGCCGACGTACCGGCGCAAACCGGGGTGGCGCTGCAACGCGTCTCGCAGCGGGCGAGCGAGGTCGAACTCGCGGCGCGCGCGCCCGATTCGCAGGCGGCGGCGCGCTGGCTCAAGCGGCTGGAACAGGTGCGCGGGGTGGAGACGGTGGAGGTTGTCGAGATGAAGCGGCGCACTGTTGTGGCCAAGCGAGGTCTCCGTGGGGCGGCAGTGCCGCCGTCCGACGGTGCGGAACATTACGAGTTCGTCGCGCTCGTGCGTTACGAGTCGGACCGTTCCAGCCGTGAGGACGCTTCGCGTCGTGCCCGGCCGGTACTCACGGCGGGCCGTCCGGGCGCGCAAGGGAGGCGCCCATGAACGCGGTGCCCATGAATCGCTTGTTGCACCGGGATCCGCGCCGGAGTACGCGCGGGGCTGCCATGCTGCTGCGGCCGCTCGATGCCTGGTCGCCTATCCGGCTGGCGGCAAGCGCGCTCGCGCTGGCTCTGCTCGTTGGCACAGCGGGCGCGTGTGCGTGGCGGATGTCGGATCCGGGCGGACTCGGACTCGCACGCGTCGAGTTGACGGCGGCGCAAACCCGCGAGCACGAAGTCAGGCGCATCAAGGAAGAGTTGCCTGGTTTGAAGGCGCGCGCGCTTTCGGCTCGCCTGCAGCCGGAGCACTGGAGCCCGGCGGATGCCCTGCGTGCTGTCGTGGAACTGGCGGCGCAGAGCGGGCTGCGCGACGTGTCGATCGAGCCGGGCGCGCGTGCGGGCGCCGGAACGGAAGCGCCGCCGGTCGAGTCCGGGCGGGCGCTCAAGCTTCGCGCAGAGGGATCCTTTAACGAGATTCACCGTTTCCTGGAGTCGCTCGCCGGTTTGCCGCGACTGGTGGTGCCCGAAGGGGCACAGATCAGGCAGCCCGCCGGCACGCGCCCATCGGACGGACTCGCGAACGGACTCGCGAACGGACTCGCGGTCGAGGCGTCCCTCCGGGTGTACGAGAATCAGCCCGGGATTCCGCTGGCCGTCGCGGCGCCGCGCACCGGTTCGTTCGTCATCGATCCTTTTGGCGGCGGGGATGCGCTTGCCCAGGGCGGCGATATCCTGTTGGTGGGCACGCTGGTCGGCACCCGGCGCGCGATGGCGCTCCTGCAAAGCGGCAACGATGTCGGCGGGTATGCGCCGGGGCAGAAGATCGGCGCTGAACGGCTCGCGCGCGTCGTGCCGCGTGGGGTGGAACTCCAGCGCGACCGTGGCCCGGCCCGGAAACTGACGCTGGCGGAGGATCGCAAGTGAGCCCGCGCATGCAGTTCTCACGCGCCCTTGCCAGGCCGGTCCTTGCCGCCGCGGCAGCGGCGTGCCTGTTCGCGCAGGCTTCGTTTGCCGTGGAAAGCGCCGAAGCGGCCGTCGCGCCGCTGCCGCCGCTACCGGCCTCGTTCGACGAGTTGACCACGGAGCAGGCGGCGACCGATGCAAGCTCACCGTCTGCACAGTCGATTTCGGATGTGCCCGAGGGTAAGCCTGTCGCCGAACCTCCGGCCGCGCCCGACACTGCACTTGAAGGACCGCCGGTGCCGTTGCGGCCCGTCGAGCGCCTGAGCGACGCCGATCCGCTTCCCGGCGGCGACGGCAAGACCATCACGCTCGATCTGAAGAACGCCGAACTGCGCGCCACCCTGCATACCTTCGCGCAGTTCACTGGACTGAACATCGTCGCGAGCGAGAAGGTGCGCGGTCAGGTTTCAATGAATCTCGCCGGCGTGCCGTGGCGGCGCGCGTTCGATACGCTGCTCGAAGTCAACGGTCTCGCGATGGAACAGCACGGCAACGTGATCTGGGTCGCGCCGCTGGCCGAACTCGCAGCGCGGGAAAAGCAGCGCTACGAGGCGCACGCGCGCGCCGCCGACCTGGAACCGCTCGCCAGCCGTACGTTCGTACTGCGCTATGCGCGCGCCGAGGACATGCGCAAAACGCTGAGCGGCTCCGGCAGCCAGCGCGTCTTGTCCAAGCGCGGCTCCGCCATGGCCGACGCGCGCACCAACCTGCTGTTCGTCACCGATCTCGATGCGCGCGTGCGGCAGATCGCGGATCTCCTCGCGTTGATCGACAAGCCGACGCCGCAAGTGATGATCGAAGCGAAGATCGTCGAAGGCGAGGCCGGGCTGTCGCGCAATCTCGGCGTCAAACTGAACATCGCGCCGCAGAACGATCCGGCGAGCGGTTTCGCGGGCGGCAAGGATGGTGTGGTATACGATTTGTCGGCGGGACCGCTCAATGGCTTCGACGCCGCCACGGCCGGGCTCACCCTGTTCGTCGCGCAGGCAACTCGGCTGCTCAATCTGGAACTGAGTGCGCTCGAGGCGGAAGGGCGCGGGCATATCGTCTCGCGGCCACGCGTGGTCACGGCGGACCGGGTCAAGTCGATCGTCGAGCAGGGCATGGAAGTGCCGTATCAGGCGAAGGTGGGCAACGGCATGTCGGGCGTGCAGTTCCGGCGCGCCACGCTCAAACTGGAGGTCGAGCCGCAGATCACGCCGCACGGGCACGTCATTCTCGATCTCGACATCACGAAAGACAGCTTGGGCGAGCAGACCGCGAACGGGCCGGCAATCCATACGAAGCATGTCCAGACGCGCGTCGAAGTGGAAAATGGCGGCACGGTGGCGATCGGCGGCATTTATTCCGACGACGAACGCGACGACGCGACCGGCGTGCCGGGACTGTCGAAGCTGCCGGTGATCGGCTGGCTGTTCCGTCATGAGGCCCGGCGCCGCTCGAAAAGCGAGCTGGTCATCCTGATCACGCCGCATGTCATCGCGAGCGGCGGATGAGCGCCGGATGAGCCTCCATACGCGCCGAACCCGCGCCGAACCCGCGCCGAACCCGCGCCGAACCCGCGCCGAACCCGCGCCGAACCCGCGCCGAACCCGCGCCACGGCTGGCGCGACTCGACAAAGCGGGCGGTTTGCCCTTAAGCTGCCGCACGAACAAATTGCATTGGACTGGAAGGAAAACGAGTTGCAGGAAGGGCACGCGAACGCGAACATCTTTTTCGTCGGACTCATGGGAGCGGGTAAAACCACCGTGGGCCGTGCGGTTGCGCGCCGTCTGCAGCGCTCGTTCATCGACTCGGATCACGAGATCGAAGCACGCACGGGGGCGCGCATTCCAGTGATCTGGGAACTGGAAGGTGAAACCGGTTTTCGGCAGCGCGAGGCAAATGTCATCGACGAACTGTCGCAGCGCAGCGGCATCGTCCTGGCCACGGGCGGCGGCGCCGTGCTGCACCCCGAAAATCGCGAACATCTGAAGAATCGCGGCATCGTCATTTATCTGCGCGCCAATCCGCACGATCTCTGGCAACGCACCCGGCGCGACAAGAACCGTCCGCTGCTCCAGACCGAGGACCCGCGCGGCAAGCTCGAAGCGCTGTTTCAGTCGCGCGATCCGCTCTATCATGAAACCGCTCATTTCGTCGTCGAGACCGGGCGGCCGACCGTCAACGCGCTCGTCAACATGGTCCTGATGCAACTGGAGGTCGCCGGCGTCGTCAGGTCGGCTCAGTCATAATGTCCGCCATGAATTCCCCAATCATTACTGTCAGCGTCGAACTGGGCGAGCGCGCCTATCCCATCCACATCGGTGCGGGCCTGATCGGCCGCACGGAGTTGTTTGCGCCGCATATCAAGGGCGCATCGGTTGCCATCGTCACCAACTCCACCGTGGATCCCCTCTACGGCGAGCAGTTGCGCGCGGCTCTCGCGCCGCTCGGCAAGAAGGTGACCACCGTCGTGTTGCCTGACGGCGAGGCGCACAAGAACTGGGAAACGCTCAACCTGATCTTCGACGCGCTGCTGACCGAGCGCGCCGACCGCAAGACCACGCTGATCGCGCTCGGCGGCGGCGTCGTGGGCGACATGACCGGGTTCGCCGCCGCCAGCTACATGCGCGGCGTACCGTTCATCCAGGTGCCAACCACCCTGCTTTCACAAGTGGATTCGTCGGTGGGCGGCAAGACCGGCATCAATCATCCGCTCGGCAAGAACATGATTGGCGCGTTTTATCAGCCGCAGGCCGTGATCGCCGACATCGGCGCGCTGCGCTCGCTGCCGGAACGCGAGATGGCGGCGGGCATCGCGGAAGTCATCAAGACCGCCGCGATCGCGGACGCCGCGTTCTTCGAATGGATCGAAGCGAACGTCGGCGCGCTCAACCGTCGCGACCTCGACGCGCTCGCGCACGCCGTCAAGCGTTCGTGCGAGATCAAGGCATCGGTCGTCGCGTCGGACGAACGCGAAGGCGGGCAACGCGCCATTCTCAACTTCGGCCACACGTTTGGTCACGCCATCGAAGCCGGCCTGGGCTACGGCGAATGGCTGCACGGCGAGGCCGTCGGCTGCGGCATGGTGATGGCGGCGGATCTTTCCGTGCGGCTCGGCCGGCTCGATGAAGCCGCACGCCAGCGTCTGGTGCGCGTGATCGAGGCGGCGAAACTGCCCGTCAAGGCGCCGAAGCTCGGCGCGGACCGCTACGTCGACTTGATGAAGGTCGACAAGAAAGCCGAAGCCGGCGAGATCAAGTTCATCTTGCTGACCCGCTTTGGCGCCACCGAGATCACCAGCGCGCCGGACGGGACCGTGCGTGAAACCCTCGCGGCCAGCGTCTGATCCACGCGAGCGGCGGCGAGAATCAAGACGATGCGGAGCAGCCGGTGAGCGAACAAGAATTGAATCTTCCGGCGAGCGCGCCTTCGTCGCTGGCACTCGAAGCGCATCTCGCGCCATACGCCGCGCACTCGTCGCGGTCGCGCGGACGGCGCTTCGCCGAGACGCCACCCGCCGCGCGCACCGAGTTCCAGCGCGACCGCGACCGCATCGTGCATTCCACCGCGTTCCGCCGGCTCGAATACAAGACGCAGGTGTTCGTCAATCACGAAGGCGACCTGTTCCGCACGCGTCTCACGCACAGCCTCGAAGTGGCGCAGATCGCGCGCTCGGTCGCACGCAATCTGCGGCTCAATGAAGATCTCGTCGAAGCCATTTCGCTGGCGCACGATCTCGGCCATACGCCGTTCGGGCATGCCGGACAGGACGCGCTGAATGAATGCATGCGCGATCACGGCGGCTTCGAACACAATCTGCAGAGCCTTGCCGTTGTCGACCAGCTGGAAGAACACTACGGCGCGTTCAACGGCCTGAACCTCTGCTTCGAAACGCGCGAAGGCATTCTCAAGCATTGTTCGCGTGACAACGCCCGCAAGCTCGGCGATCTCGGCGAACGCTTCCTGACCGGCAAGCAGCCGTCGCTGGAAGCGCAGATCGCCAATGTCGCCGATGAAATCGCCTACAACAATCACGATGTCGATGACGGCCTGCGCTCCGGCCTCATCACGCTCGAACAGCTGTCCGAGGTGAGTCTCTGGCATACGCATTTCGACGCCGCGCGCGCTGAGTATCCAAACATCGAAGGGCGCAGGCTGATTCACGAGACGATCCGCCGGATCATCAATACGCTGATCGTCGACCTGATCGATGCCACGAGCCGCAATCTGCAACGCGTGATGCCGCAATCGCTCGACGACGTCCGCGCGGCGCCCGCGCTCGTTGCGCACAGCGACGAGGTCGCCGCGCAAGCCGCGCAGCTCAAGCGCTTTCTGTTCAAGAACCTGTACCGGCACTATCGCGTGATGCGCATGGCCAACAAGGCCCGGCGCGTCGTGACGGGCCTCTTCGAAGCCTTCACCGAAGACCCGCGTCTGCTGCCGCCGTCCTATCAGGCACGCGAGCCGGTGGCCGAGGAATCGGCGAATGACACGCCCGCCGTCAGCCGCGACAGCGCCCAGGCGCGGCTCATCTCGCATTACATCGCCGGCATGACCGACCGCTATGCCTTGAAAGAGTATCAACGCCTGTTTGTCATGGACAACAACTAATATCGCGCGTTTCAAAGCGCGAACCTGTCACAAAGGAGACTCATCGATGAGCTGCAAGCCCTTGTTCCGCACGATCTCGGCCGCGGCCGTTCTGGCCTTCGGCGCCAGCACCGCGGCGCATGCCGCCACCGAAATCCAGTTCTGGCACGCGATGGAAGCCGCGCTCGGCGAGCGCGTGAACGACATCGCCAACGATTTCAACAAGTCGCAGAGCGACTACAAGATCGTCCCCGTATTCAAGGGCACCTATGACCAGGCGCTCGCGGCGGGCATCGCGGCGTATCGCAGCGGCAACGCGCCGGCCATTCTGCAGGTCTACGAAGTCGGCACCGCCACGATGATGCAGGCGAAGAAGGCGGTCATTCCGGTGTACGACGTCTTCAAGCAAGCCGGCGTGCCGCTGGACGAGAAAGCCTTCGTGCCGACCATCTCCGGCTACTACAGCGACGCGAAGACCGGCCATCTGCTCTCGATGCCCTTCAACAGCTCGACGCCCGTGTTGTACTACAACAAGGACGCGTTCAAGAAGGCCGGTCTCGATCCGAACCAGCCGCCCAAGACCTGGGCCGACGTCGAAGCGGACGCGAAGAAGCTGAAGGCGGCCGGTTACTCGTGCGGCTACTCGTCCGGCTGGCAAAGCTGGATCCAGCTCGAAAACTACAGCGCGTGGCATGCGGCGCCGTTCGCGACGAAGAACAACGGCTTCGACGGCCTCGACGCGAAGCTCGAATTCAACAAGCCCTTGCAGGTGGCGCACATCCGGTTCCTGCAGAACATGGCGAAGGAAGGCACCTTCACGTATGTCGGCCGCAAGGACGAGCCGGTGTCGAAGTTCTATAGCGGCGACTGCGGCATCATCACGAATTCGTCGGGCTCGCGCGCGACCATCGCGAAGTTCGCCAAGTTCGACTACGGCGTCGGCATGATGCCCTATGACGCGAACGTTAAGGGCGCGCCGCAGAACGCGATCATCGGCGGCGCGAGCCTGTGGGTGTTGTCGGGCAAGGACCCGGCCGTGTACAAGGGCGTCGCGAAGTTCCTCGCGTATCTGTCCACGCCGGAAGTCGCCGCGAAGTGGCATCAGGACACGGGTTATTTGCCGGTCACTCAGGCCGCCTACGAACTCACGCAGAAGCAGGGCTTCTATGCGAAGAACCCGGGAGCGGACATCGCGATCAAGCAGATGTTGAACAAGCCGCCGCTGCCATACACGAAGGGCCTGCGTCTCGGCAACATGCCGCAGATCCGCACCATCGTCGATGAAGAACTGGAGCAGGTCTGGGCGGAGAAGAAGACACCGCAACAGGCGCTCGACGCTGCGGTTTCACGCGGCGACGAACTGCTGACCCGCTTCGAAAAGGCTGGCAACTAAGCACGTGCAAGCATGTGCGCCCGCGCGCGTCGCGGGCGCCTTCGTTCAGGACACACCGCATGGAAAAACGGTCTCGTTTCGATACGAGCGTGTTGCCGTATCTGCTCGTCGCTCCTCAGCTCGCCATAACCGCGCTGTTCTTTCTGTGGCCGGCGGGCGAAGCGCTCTGGCAGGCCACGCAGAGCCAGGATGCGTTCGGCACGTCGAGCGAATTCGTCGGGCTGGCGAATTTCAAGCAACTGTTCGCGGATCCGCTGTATCTGTCCTCGTTCAACACGACGATGATCTTCTGCGCGCTCGTCACCGTGTCGGGCCTCGTGATCTCGCTGTTGCTCGCGGCCTGCGCGGATCGCGTGACGCGCGGCGCGAAGGCGTACCAGACGCTGCTGATCTGGCCGTATGCGGTCGCGCCCGCCATCGCCGCCGTGCTCTGGTCGTTCCTGTTCAATCCAAGTATCGGGCTTGTCACCTATGCGCTGGCGAAGCAGGGCATCCAGTGGAATCACGCGCTCAACGGCACGCAGGCCATGTTCCTCGTCGTGCTCGCCTCGGTCTGGAAACAGGTGAGCTACAACTTCCTGTTCTTCTATGCCGGCCTGCAGGCGATTCCGCAATCTTTGATCGAAGCGGCGGCCATCGACGGCGCCGGTCCCGTGCGACGCTTCTTCGGCATCGCGCTGCCGCTGCTGTCGCCAACGAGCTTTTTCCTGCTCGTCGTGAACCTCGTCTATGCGTTCTTCGACACCTTTCCGGTCATCGACGCGGCCACCGGCGGCGGACCCGCGCAATCCACCAAGACGCTGATCTACAAGATCTTCGCGGAAGGCTTCCAGGGACTCGACATCGGCAGCTCGGGCGCGCAGTCGGTCGTGCTGATGGTGATCGTCATCGTGCTGACCGTAGTGCAGTTCCGCTTCGTTGAACGCAGGGTGCAATACTCATGATCGAGAACCGTCGCGGCTTCGATATCTTCTGTCACGCGGTGCTGCTGGCAGGCGTCGTGCTGATCGTGTTTCCGGTGTATGTGGCGTTCTGCGCCGCCACGATGAACTCGAAGGAAGTCTTCAGCGTGCCGCTCTCGCTCGTGCCGAGCACGCATCTGTTCGAGAACATCGCGCATGTCTGGACCTATGGCAGCGGCAACGCCGCCGCGCCGTTCGGACTCATGCTGCTGAACAGCCTCGTGATGGCGCTTGTGATCTCCATCGGCAAGATCGCAGTGTCGATCGTCTCGGCCTATGCGATCGTGTTCTTCCGCTTTCCGCTGAAGAACCTCGCGTTCTGGCTCATCTTCATCACGCTGATGCTGCCCGTCGAAGTGCGCATCTTTCCGACCGTGCAGGTCGTGTCGTCGATGCATCTGTCGAACACGTATGCCGGCCTCACGCTGCCGCTGATCGCGTCGGCGACCGCGACTTTCCTGTTCCGGCAGTTCTTCATGACGCTGCCCGACGAGTTGATGGAGGCCGCGCGCATCGACGGCGCCGGACCGCTGCGCTTCTTCTGGGACGTCGTGCTGCCGCTCTCGAAGACGAACATCGCGGCGCTCTTCGTCATCACGTTCATCTACGGCTGGAACCAGTATCTCTGGCCGATTCTCATCACCAACGAAGTATCGCTGCAGACGGCGGTGGTCGGCATCAAGAGCATGATCGCATCGGGCGACACCGCGACCGAATGGCATCTCGTGATGACCGCGACGCTGCTCGCGATGCTGCCGCCGCTCGCCGTCGTGCTGACGATGCAGCGCTGGTTCGTGCGCGGCCTCGTCGACGCCGAAAAATAACCGGAGACTCTGGATAGATGGCTGCGCTGAATCTCAAGGGCGTGAAGAAGACCTACGACGGCTCGCAGTACGTGCTGCATGGCATCGACGTGGCGATCGAGGACGGCGAGTTCGTCGTGATGGTGGGCCCGTCGGGCTGCGGCAAGTCCACGCTGCTGCGCATGGTGGCGGGGCTGGAGAGCGTCTCGGAAGGCGCGATCGAAATCGGCGGCAAGGTCGTGAACAAGCTGGAGCCGAAGGATCGCGACATCGCGATGGTGTTCCAGAACTACGCGCTCTATCCGCACATGAGCGTGGCGCAGAACATGGCGTATGCGCTGAAGATCGGCGGCGCGGACCGGCAGACGATCGACGCCCGCGTCGCCAACGCCGCGCGCATTCTTGAACTCGATCATCTGCTCGCGCGCAAGCCGCGCGAACTGTCGGGCGGACAGCGGCAGCGCGTCGCGATGGGCCGCGCGATCGTGCGTGAACCGGCGGTGTTCCTGTTCGACGAACCCTTGTCCAATCTCGACGCCAAGCTGCGCGTGCAGATGCGCCTCGAGATTCAGCGCCTGCACGCGCGTCTCGCGACCACGAGCCTCTATGTCACGCACGATCAGATCGAAGCGATGACGCTCGCGCAACGCGTCATCGTGATGAACAAGGGTCATGCCGAGCAAATCGGCGCGCCGACGGAAGTCTACGAGCGGCCGGCGACGGTGTTCGTCGCGAGCTTCATCGGCTCGCCCGCGATGAATCTGCTCGAAGGGCGCCTTGCGGACGACGGCGCGACGTTCCATGTGGCCGGCGACGGACCTGCTCTGCCTGTGTCGGGGGCGAACGGCGTCACGCGCGATATGCACGGGCGCGAGTGGACGATCGGCATTCGTCCCGAGCACATGACGCCTGGCATCGAAGGCGTGCCGAGTGCAACGCTGGAAGTCGATTCGGCGGAACTGCTCGGTGCCGACAATCTGGCGCACGGCAAGTGGGGCAAGCACGATGTGGCGGCGCGGCTGCCGCATGAGCATCGGCCGCGGCGCGGCGAGCAGCTTGCGCTGTCGCTGCCGGCGCGCCATCTGCATTTCTTCGATGCAGCGACCGGGCGGCGTGCCAATTGAAGATGCATATGAAGGAGCGACGATGAGAACCTGGCCTTATCCCGCGATCGTCGCGCATCGCGGCGGCGGCAAGCTTGCGCCGGAGAACACGCTGGAAGCCATCGACGTCGGCGCGCGTTACGGACACCGGATGATTGAGTTCGACGCGAAGCTTTCCGCCGACGACATCGTCTTTCTGCTGCACGACGACGAAGTCGATCGCACGTCGAACGGCCATGGCGCGGCGCAGGCCCTGAGCTTTGCGCAGTTGCAGACGCTCGACGCGGGCGCGTGGTTCGGCGCGACATTCGCGCACGCGCGCATGCCGACGCTCGCTCAGGTTCATGAGCGCTGCGTACGTCATGGACTGGCGGCCAATATCGAGATCAAGCCGAGCGCGGGCCGCGAAGTGCGAACCGGCGAGATCGTGGCGCGCGAGGCGGCGAGCCTGTGGGCGGACGTCGAACCGGCGCCGCTGTTGTCGTCGTTCTCTTATGCAGCGCTCGAGGCCGCGCGCGATGCTGCGCCGGACCTTCCGCGCGGGATGCTATATGAGCGTGTGCCGCCGGACTGGCGCGCGCAGACGGCAGCGCTTGCGTGCGTATCGGTGCATGCGAACCATCGCGCGCTGGATGAGGTGCTTGTCGCGCAGATCAAGGATGCCGGACTGCGCATCCTCGCCTACACCGTCAACGATCCGGCGCGTGCGCGCCTGCTCGCGCAATGGGGCGTCGACGCGATCTGTACGGATCGCATCGACATCATTGGCGCAGATTTTCTGGAAATGGCGTCGGACTAGACGGTCAACGCGCGCGGGCGAGCAGAATGCCCGCGACCAAGGCGAGGCCGCCGACCAGCGCGATTGTCTGCCAAGGTTTTTCGTGCAAATAGGCGTCGGCGTCTTCGAGCACGACGCCCGCGCGCTGACGCAGCACGGCATGAGTATCGTTGAGGCGCGCACGGGCGCTGTCGAGCCGGTCGCTGATCTGCGCGCGCAACGCGGCGGCGTCGGCGGACGTGCCCTCAGACAGTGCGCTTTCCAGTTCGCTCAGCAGCGAGCGCAGTTCCGAACCGATATCCTCGGCCGCTTCACGGCCATGCCGTGCCATGCGGCGAGCCCGGCGGCTGGTCGTGGTCCATGAATCTCCGATGGCGTCACGCGTGTTGGGAAGTGCGTTCATAGATCGCTCCGTCGATGGATGAGTCGTGGATAGCCCGCCCTTGAATCAGCGGGAAAAACCCATAACTGAGCAAGTTCGGTGCCGGTATTCATGAATCGTTGACGGGACGCCTTGGTCGCGCCCGGCCAGACATGGTACATGCACGGGGCACGTAAGATGTGCAAGCGATGCAATCCATCGAAGGTCACATTTACAAGCATTGCGCGAATAAAAACGCCGACATGTGCAAACATGCCGGCGTTATCTTTGTTAATGCGTATTCGCTTCTATCTTTTCAATCTCGCGTACGCAAGCTTATGTTTTTCAGAAGCGGTATCCCACGCGCAAATACGTCACGATCGGATTGAGCGTGATTTTGGCCTGTGATTGCACATTGAGCGTACCCACTGGCGTTTGCGCTGCCGTGCTGAGCTTGGCGGTTGCCTTCATCGGAATGAACGAGACTGAAAATCCGGCGAACCAGTGTTCCGTGAAGTTGTAGGTTGCACCGACGTTAAAGACGGGCGCCCAAGAACTATCCGTGTCGACGCTGGTCGGACCATGCAGGACCGAGCCTTCGAACTGGTCATTGGTAATCTTGGCGTCGGTGAACCAGGTGCGCGTCACGCCAATGCCGACGAACGGGCGAAACTTCGCCTGAGGAGCATTGAAAAAGTATTTGAAGAGCAACGTCGGGCTCCACTGCTTCGCGCTGCCAAGCTTGCCGTAGCGCGAGAGAGAACCGGTGCCTTCGAGATCGAACGTGGGCGGAATGCCCATCTCGAGTTCCGCAGCGATGTGATCGGTTGCGAAGTAGCCGAACGTGAAACCAGCGGTATCAGCGCTTGAAATGCCGGCGCCCGTGCCGGGAACATCGATATTGACGGGAGATCCGCCTACACTTGTTTCTTTGAGCGGACCGCTGCTGTCTTGCGGGGCAAAATGAAACCAGCCTCCAGTGACATAGAAGGATCCGGCTGATTGCGCATGCGCCGCTGTGGACACACACGCCAATGCCGCGAT
The DNA here is from genome assembly GCF_031450975.1 of Caballeronia sp. LZ065. Lineage (NCBI taxonomy): Bacteria > Pseudomonadati > Pseudomonadota > Betaproteobacteria > Burkholderiales > Burkholderiaceae > Caballeronia > Caballeronia sp. LZ065. Next base: position 2,986,684 of record NZ_JARUXV010000001.1, on the reverse strand, counting down.
CCCCGTGATGACCTGTTTTATTTTCAATTTGTGCTCCTCCGAAAAAGCACGCTCATTATGAACACAACATTTCAAAGTAACCATAGCGGCGCCGTAGAGCATTTTCCCTAGGGCACAGAGCGGCTTCGGAGCCTCGTTGCACGGCATTTGCATGGCTTTTGCACATGTTGCCGGAATGGCTCCCAAGGACCCCACCCGGGTAACACAAACGCGACCAACGGAATATCCAGAATGGCACGGCTTGCACGACTCTACGTTCCCGAACAGCCGCAGCATGTCATCCTGCGTGGTCTCGACCAGCAGCCCGCCTTCGTTGACGACCAGGACTATGAGCTCTTCATCGACTGCCTGAGAACGGCTTCGCGTGATCATCACCTCTCCATTCACGCCTATGCACTGATGCCGCAGGCGGTGCATCTGCTGGTCACGCCGCGCGACGAAGCCAGCTTGCCAAAAGCGATGCAGGCAGTCGGACGTCGTTACGTGGCGCACTTCAATCGACGTTACATGCGACGCGGCACGCTCTGGGAAGGCCGCTATCGGGCGACCGTCATCGAGGGCGACCGTTACTTCCTGCTTGCTACACGCGTCGTCGAGATGGCGCCGGTACGCGCGCAACTCGTCGCGGCGCCGCAAGACTACAAGTGGTCGAGCTTCCGTCATCACATCGGCCTCACGCTCGATGGGCTGATCACCGACCATCCGCTGTTCTGGTCGCTCGGCAACACGCCTTTCGAACGCCAGCACGCCTACAAGGAACTGTGCGAACAACCGCTCGACGAACGCGAAACCACGCGTCTGTTGCAAGCGACACTCAAGGGCTGGGTGCTCGGCAGCGATTCCTATCGGGAATGGGCCGCGCGGGCGGCCAATCGCCGGGTGTCGCCGTTGCCGCGCGGCCGTCCGCGCAAGGTTCGCGAAACTCCACAGGCCCAATAACGGCCCGACCATGCAAAGCTGAAGTAAAAAAAACGAAACGGCGTCTCGGATTTCAACCAGATGCCGTTTTTTCTTGTACATTTTCAATGTGGCCCCAAATAAATAGGGCAGATGTGCACCATAACGATAATAGGTGTCAGACCAACACATTTTGTTTGCCATCTTTTTGATTCGTCGCGTATATTTCGATTTCCGGCGATTGCCGCGGTGCAGCGTGCCGCGCACGACCGTGCAGTGCGACCTGATTCGTTGAAACAAAACCGTCGCACAGCAACAAGAAAATGGTTCAACGGCCGCGTCAGTCGGCCCCTCACAGTAGAGACGGTGTCCCCATGAACGATCATCAGCAACCGGCAGTCGGTTCGCTTCCCGCCGCGCAGGGCATGTACGACCCTGCCAACGAGCATGACGCCTGCGGCGTCGGCTTCGTCGCCCATATCAAAGGGAAAAAGAGCCACGAGATCATTCAGCAGGGTCTCAAGATTCTCGAGAATCTGGACCACCGCGGCGCAGTGGGCGCCGATCCGCTGATGGGCGACGGCGCCGGCATCCTGATCCAGGTGCCGGACGGTTTCTATCGCGAGGAAATGGCCAAGCAGGGCGTGACGTTGCCGCCGGCCGGCGAATATGGCGTTGGCATGATCTTCCTGCCGAAGGAACATGCGTCGCGTCTCGCGTGCGAACAGGAACTCGAGCGCACCGTGAAGGCAGAAGGACAGGTGGTGCTCGGCTGGCGCGACGTCCCCGTCGACTCCACCATGCCCATCTCGCCCACCGTGAAGGCCACCGAGCCGCTGATTCGCCAGATCTTCATCGGGCGCGGCAAGGACATCGTCGTGACGGACGCGCTCGAGCGCAAGCTGTACATCATCCGCAAGACGGCGAGCCACCGCATCCAGGCGCTCAAGCTCAAGCACGGCAAGGAATACTTCGTGCCGTCGGTGTCGTCGCGTACCGTGGTCTACAAGGGGCTGCTGCTCGCGGGTCAGGTCGGCGTGTATTACCGCGACCTGCAGGACGAGCGCGTCGTCTCGGCGCTGGCGCTCGTGCACCAGCGTTTCTCGACCAACACCTTCCCGGCGTGGGAGCTCGCGCACCCGTACCGCATGATCGCGCACAACGGTGAAATCAACACCGTGAAGGGCAACGTCAACTGGCTGAACGCGCGTACCGGCGCGATCGCCTCGCACGTGCTCGGCGACGACCTGCCGAAGCTCTGGCCGCTGATCTATCCGGGCCAGTCGGACACGGCTTCGTTCGACAACTGTCTCGAACTGCTCGTGATGGCCGGCTACCCGCTCGTCCACGCGATGATGATGATGATCCCGGAAGCGTGGGAACAGCACACGCTGATGGACGACAACCGCCGTGCGTTCTACGAGTATCACGCCGCGATGATGGAACCGTGGGACGGTCCCGCCGCGATCGCGTTCACCGATGGCCGTCAGATCGGCGCGACGCTGGATCGTAACGGCCTGCGTCCGGCGCGCTATCTCGTCACCGACGACGACCTCGTGATCCTCGCCTCGGAGTCGGGCGTGCTGCCGATTCCCGAATCGAAGATCGTTCAGAAGTGGCGCCTGCAGCCGGGCAAGATGTTCCTGATCGACATGGAGCAGGGCCGCATCATCCAGGACAAGGAACTCAAGGACAACCTCGCGAACGCCAAGCCGTACAAGAGCTGGATCGAGGCCGTGCGCATCAAGCTCGACGAAATCGAGCCGAAGGCCGAGGACGTCGAGACGCAACGTCGCGAAGCCGCCGTGCTGCTGGACCGCCAGCAGGCGTTCGGCTACACGCAGGAAGACCTCAAGTTCCTGATGGCGCCGATGGCGCAATCGGGCGAGGAAGCCATCGGCTCGATGGGCAATGACTCGCCGCTGGCGGTCATGTCCAACAAGAACAAGACGCTGTACAACTACTTCAAGCAGTTGTTCGCGCAGGTGACGAACCCGCCGATCGACCCGATCCGCGAGAACATGGTGATGTCGCTCGTGTCGTTCATCGGCCCGAAGCCGAACCTGCTCGACACGACGAACATCAACCCGACGATGCGCCTCGAAGTGTCGCAGCCCGTGCTCGACTTCAAGGACATCGCGAAGATCCGCGCCATCGACCAGTACACCGGCGGCAAATTCAGCTCGTACGAACTGAACATCTGCTATCCGGTTGCGTGGGGCAAGGAAGGCATCGAGGCGCGCATCGCCTCGCTGTGCGCGGAAGCCGTGGACGCCGTCAAGTCGGGCTACAACATCCTGATCGTGTCGGACCGTCGCGCGGACCGTGACAACGTCGCGATCCCGGCGCTGCTCGCCACCTCGGCGATTCACTCGCATCTCGTCGCGCACGGCTTGCGCACGAGCACGGGTCTGGTCGTCGAAACCGGCTCGGCGCGCGAGACGCATCACTTCGCGCTGCTCGCGGGCTACGGCGCGGAAGCCGTGCACCCGTACCTCGCGCTGGAGACGCTCGCCAACATGGCCGACGGCCTGAAGGGCGACCTCTCGGCCGAGAAAGTCATCTACAACTTCACGAAGGCGGTCGGCAAGGGCCTGCTCAAGGTGATGTCGAAGATGGGCATCTCGACGTACATGTCCTATACCGGCGCGCAGATCTTCGAAGGCGTGGGCCTGTCGGCGGAGCTGGTCGAAAAGTACTTCAAGGGCACGGCGTCGAAGGTCGGCGGCATCGGCATCTTCGAAGTGGCCGAGGAAGCGATTCGCCTGCATCGCGACGCGTTCGGCGACAACCCGGTCCTCGCCACCATGCTCGACGCGGGCGGCGAGTACGCGTACCGCGTGCGCGGCGAAGAGCACATGTGGACGCCGGATGCCATCGCCAAGCTGCAACACTCGGCGCGCAGCAACTCGTACCAGACGTACAAGGAATACGCGCACATCATCAACGACCAGACGAAGCGTCACATGACGTTCCGTGGTCTGTTCGAGTTCAAGGTCGACCCGGCCAAGGCAATTCCGCTCGAAGAAGTCGAATCGGCGAAGGACATCGTCAAGCGCTTCGCGACCGGCGCCATGTCGCTCGGCTCGATCAGCACGGAAGCGCACGCCACGCTGGCGGTCGCGATGAACCGGATCGGCGGCAAGTCGAACACCGGTGAAGGCGGCGAGGATGAAACGCGCTATCGCAACGAACTGCGCGGCATTCCGATCAAGAACGGCGACACGCTGCAATCGATCATCGGCAAGGAAGTCGTCAGCGACATCCCGCTGAAGGAAGGCGATTCGCTGCGCTCGAAGATCAAGCAGGTCGCGTCGGGCCGCTTCGGCGTGACGGCGGAGTATCTCGCGTCGGCGGACCAGATCCAGATCAAGATGGCGCAGGGCGCGAAGCCTGGCGAAGGCGGCCAGTTGCCGGGCCACAAGGTGTCGGACTACATCGGCAAGCTGCGTTACTCGGTGCCGGGCGTCGGCCTCATTTCGCCGCCGCCGCACCACGACATCTATTCGATCGAAGACCTCGCGCAGCTGATTCACGATCTGAAGAACGTCAACTCCGGTTCGAGCATTTCGGTGAAGCTGGTGTCCGAAGTGGGCGTCGGCACGGTGGCGGCAGGCGTCGCGAAGGCGAAGGCGGATCACGTCGTGATCGCGGGCCATGATGGCGGCACGGGCGCGTCGCCGCTGTCGTCGCTCAAGCATGCGGGCACGCCGTGGGAACTCGGCCTCGCTGAAACGCAGCAGACCCTGGTGCTGAACCGTCTGCGCGGCCGTATCCGCGTGCAGGCCGACGGCCAGATGAAGACCGGCCGCGACGTCGTGATCGGCGCGCTGCTCGGCGCGGACGAGTTCGGCTTCGCGACGGCGCCGCTGGTCGTCGAAGGCTGCATCATGATGCGCAAGTGCCATCTGAACACGTGCCCGGTCGGCGTCGCGACGCAGGATCCGGTGCTGCGCGCGAAGTTCTCCGGCCAGCCGGAACATGTCGTCAACTTCTTCTTCTTCGTGGCCGAGGAAGTGCGCGAAATCATGGCGCAATTTGGCATCCGCAAGTTCGACGACCTGATCGGCCGCGCCGAACTGCTCGACACGAAGAAGAGCGTCGATCACTGGAAGGCCAAGGGTCTCGACTTCTCGCGCGTGTTCTACCAAGTGCCGGTGGAAGCCGAAGTCGCGCGCAAGCATGTGGACACGCAGGACCACGGTCTGGACAAGGCGCTCGATCACATTCTGATCGAGAAGTCGAAGGCGGCCATCGAGAAGGGTGAGCATGTGTCGTTCATCCAGCCGGTGCGCAACGTGAACCGTACGGTCGGCGCCATGCTGTCCGGCACGATCGCGAAGAAGCACGGCCACGACGGCCTGCCCGACGATTCCATCCACATCCAGCTGAAGGGCACGGCGGGTCAGAGCTTCGGCGCGTTCCTCGCGAAGGGCGTGACGCTGGATCTGGTCGGCGACGGCAACGACTACGTCGGCAAGGGTCTCTCGGGCGGACGCATCATCATTCGCCCGACCAACGATTTCCGCGGCAAGTCCGAGGAAAACATCATCTGCGGCAACACGGTGATGTACGGCGCGATCGAAGGCGAAGCGTATTTCCGCGGCGTCGCGGGCGAGCGCTTCTGCGTGCGCAACTCAGGCGCGACGGCGGTTGTCGAGGGCACGGGCGACCACGGCTGCGAATACATGACCGGCGGCACGGTGGTCGTGCTCGGCGAGACCGGCCGTAACTTCGCGGCGGGCATGTCGGGCGGCATCGCGTTCGTGTACGACCCGGATGGCAGCTTCGCGGGCAAGTGCAACAAGTCGATGGTCGCGCTCGATCCGGTGCTGCAGCAGGCCGAACAGGAGCGCACGGTGGATCGAGCGCTGTGGCACGCCGGCAAGACCGACGAAGCGTTGCTGAAGGGGCTGATCGAGCGTCACTTCCAGTTCACCGGCTCGCCGCGCGCGAAGGCCTTGCTTGAAAACTGGGACGCGTCGCGCCGCCAGTTCGTCAAGATCTTCCCGACGGAGTACAAGCGCGCACTGGCTGAAATTGGCGCGAAGAAGTCGAAGGACGCCATCGCGGCATGATGCCTCGTTCACACAGAAACAAGCGCGCTCTGCCGCCAAGACGTCAGAGCGCGTGATCCTCACCAAATACAGAGAAAGAAATGGGCAAGGCAACCGGTTTTCTCGAGTTCGAACGCCAGCACGAGGCGTACGAAGCACCGCTGACCCGCGTCAAGCACTACAAGGAATTTGTTGCAGCGCTGACCGATGAAGACGCGAAGGTTCAGGGCGCGCGCTGCATGGACTGCGGCATTCCGTTCTGCAACAACGGCTGTCCGGTCAACAACATCATTCCGGACTTTAACGATCTGGTGTTCCAGCAGGACTGGAAGAGCGCGATCAACGTGCTGCATTCCACCAACAACTTCCCGGAGTTCACGGGCCGCATCTGCCCGGCGCCGTGCGAATCGGCGTGTACGCTGGGCATCAACGACGATCCGGTCGGCATCAAGTCGATCGAGCACGCGATTATCGACAAGGCCTTCGCCGAAGGCTGGGTCGTGTCGCAACCGCCGAAGCACAAGACGGGCAAGAAGGTTGCCGTGGTCGGTTCCGGTCCCGCGGGACTCGCCGCCGCGCAGCAACTGGGGCGCGCGGGGCATGACGTCGTCGTGTTCGAGAAGAACGACCGCATCGGCGGCCTGCTGCGCTACGGTATCCCTGACTTCAAGCTGGAGAAGTGGCTGATCGACCGCCGCATGCGCCAGATGGAAGCGGAAGGCGTGTCGTTCCGCACCAATGTGTTCATCGGCAAGGAAGCGATGCCGGAGTACATCGCCAACACGGCGAAGGAAACCATCACGCCGGACGAGCTGAAGGAACAGTTCGATGCCGTGGTGATCGCCGGCGGTTCGGAAACGCCGCGTGATCTGCCGGTGCCGGGCCGCGAGCTCCAGGGCATCTACTACGCGATGGAATTCCTGCCGCAGCAGAACAAGGTCAATGCGGGCGACAAGGTCCCGGACCAGCTGCTGGCCAAGGGCAAGCATGTGGTCGTGATCGGCGGCGGCGATACGGGTTCCGATTGTGTCGGCACGTCGAACCGGCATGGCGCGAAGGGCGTGACGCAGTTCGAACTGCTGGCGCAACCGCCTGAAGAAGAGAACAAGCCGCTCGTGTGGCCGTACTGGCCGATCAAACTGCGCACGTCTTCGTCGCACGAAGAGGGCTGCGAGCGTGACTGGTCGGTGGCGACGAAGCGCTTCGAAGGCAAGAACGGCAAGGTCGAGAAGCTGATTGCGGTGCGCGTCGAGTGGAAGGGCGGCAAGATGCAGGAAGTGCCGGGTTCGGAGTTCGAGATGAAGGCCGATCTCGTGCTGCTCGCGATGGGCTTTACGCAGCCGGTGTCGCCGGTGCTGGAAGCGTTCGGCGTCGAGAAAGATGCGCGCGGCAATGTGCGTGCTTTGACCGAAGGCGACAAAGCGTATTACACGTCGGTGGACAAGGTGTTCACGGCGGGCGATATGCGGCGCGGCCAGTCGCTGGTGGTGTGGGCGATTCGCGAAGGACGCCAGTGCGCGCGATCGGTCGATGCGTTCCTGATGGGGAGCAGTGAGCTGCCGCGGTAAAGGCTTGAGTTGGCAGGCTTGAGAAAAGGCGGATGGTCGAAAGGCTGTTCGCCTTTTTGGTTTTCAGGCGATGCCGACAATTGCAGTGAAGCTCAGCTTGAGGTCGTCCAACCGTGCCGATGCGACGCGCGTTCAGTTCCAGATTTTCAGATCACTGACGCGCAGCAAGCCTTGACCGTAGCGCAGCAGCGCGATACCGAGCGAATGCTCGTCGCATTCGGACACAATCTGGCCGTCGTCAGCGAGGCGCGCGGCGCATTTTGTCGAGTGAAACCCGGCGCGGACCACGCAGGAGGGCGGACACGTCGGAGTCGTATGAGACGCGCATGAGCGTTGCGCCAGCATCTTCAAGCCGCCAGCCCCCCATCGTTTGCCGGAGCCAGACCGTGACGCAATCGCCGTCCGGTTCGAGCAACGGCATGGAGAGCCGCACCGTGTCGCCGTCTCGTCCTATCTCAAGTTCGGAGCACCGCGACTCGGACAGGAGTCGCTTCACGGCATCGGGTGATTCAGGCCGCACGTTCAACATCGTTCAAAAGCTGGAGTTCCATCCATCGCCTCAATGAGAGCAGGACTGGACAGTCTGGATTCAGCGACACAGCCCAAACCGACCCATCCCACACATAAGAAAAAACCGCACCGGCGATCCCTCACCGATGCGGTCTTCGCGACACGCTCGACACCGAAAACCCCGCCTCAAGCCTCCGCCATCATCCTCTCGATCTCGATCTTGTAGTCATGGAACATCGCGACCGACTCGCGATGCGCGACGCTTAAAATCGCCGCCTTCGGCAGCTTCTCCAGCACCGTGTTGTAGATGTGCAGTTCGTTTTCCGCGTCGAGCGCGCTGGTGGCTTCGTCAAGGAACAGGAAATCCGGCTTGTGCAGCAGCACGCGCGCCGCGGCCAGGCGTTGCTGCTCGCCCGGCGACAGGCTCCGCGCCCAATGCGCACTTTCTTCGAGCCGATCCACATACGACCCGAGATTGCAAAGACGCAGCGCCTCGCGGGTTTCTTCGTCGCTGAACGTGCCGCCCGGCGACGGATACGCCAGCGCCGCACGCAGCGTGCCGATCGGCAGATAGCTCACTTGCGGGATGAACATCATCTTCGCGTCGACGGGCGCGTCGATGGTGCCGTCGCCGAACGGCCACAGGCCCGCGAGCGCCCGCATCAACGTGCTCTTGCCCGATCCCGATGGCCCGACGACCAGCCAGCGCGAGCCCGGCTCCACCGACACGTTCGCCACCCGCGACAACGGCGTGCCGTTCGGCAGCGCGAGCGTGAGATCCTGGGTCGTGAGCGAGGGCGTGCTCGTGTAGTGCAGGTTGATGCCGCCGCGCTCGGTGGCCGGCGAGTTTTCCTCGCGGATATGCGTGGAGCGCATCACGCGCTTGAATTCACGCAGACGATTCACCGTGGCGCGCCATTCGACCAAGGTCGAATAACTGTTGATGAACCAGGAAAACGAATCGCTGACCGTGCCGAACGCCGATGAAATCTGCATCAGCACGCCAAACGAGAACGCGCCCGCGAAGTAGCGCGGTGCCGCGACCATGATCGGAAAGATGATGGCGATCTGGCCATAGAAGCTCAGCACGAAGGTCATGCGCTTCGTGTACTTCATGATCAGCCACCAGTTGTCGCGAATGCGCTGGAAGATGGACTTGGCGTTTGCCGTTTCGGTCGTGATGCCGTCGTAGAAGGCGATCTGCTCGGCGTTCTCGCGCACACGGATCAGTCCGAAGCGAAAGTCCGCCTCCACCTTCTGCTGCTGGTAATTGATCGACACCAGCGGATGCCCGACCTTCTGGATGATCAGCGAGCCCAGGATCGCGTACAGCGCGGCGGCCCAGACCATGTAGCCCGGAATCGTGATCGGCGTGGCGCCGAGCGAGAAGGTCAGCGCGCCTGCGAGGGTCCACAGGATGGTGATGAAGGTGACCAGCGTGACGAGCGTCGAGAGCAGGTCGAGCGAAAGTGAAAGCGTCGTGGTCGCGAAGGATTGCAGGTCGTCGCTGATACGCTGGTCAGGGTTGTCGGCGAGCCGGTCGCGTTCGATACGGTAGAACGCCTTTTCGCCGAACCATTGTTCGAGATACTTGTTCGTCAGCCATTGACGCCAGCGGAACGCCAGCATCTGCCGCAGATATCGTCCGTACACCGCGAGCAGGATGTACGCGAAGGCGAGGCCGGTGAAGATCAGCAGCAGGTGGGGGAAATCCTTGACGTTCTTGTTCTGCAGCGCGTTGTAGAAGTCCGCGTTCCAGCTGTTGAGCCGCACGTTGATCCACACGACCGTCATGTTGATCGCGATGATCGCCACGAGCAGGCCCCACGCGAAGCCGCGTTCCTCGGAAACCCAATAGGGCTTGATGAGGCTCCACGCCGAGACTTCGTCGGCTTTCTGCTGAGTATTTTCGGTACGGGTGTCGATCATGAGCTTCCTGCCGATGCGCCCTTGGGGCGGCGATTGTTGCGTGGTCGCGCGACGGGCTTGCTGCGCGGTGCGGCCGGCTGCGGCCTGGCCTTGTCTTCCGGGCAGCCAGTTTCGGGCCTGCAAATTGTTCCGGGTCTGCCTTAATGCTCACTTAATTTCGCGCGCGCGCCAGCTGAACCATGTTCGCGGCATTGTGCCAGAGTGCCGCTGCGCAGGAAAAAAGCAGGGCGCAATCCCGGTTTGCAGCGCATTCGCCTTTCATGGTCTAATGACCTTCGACGAAACAGGGGTGCTTCGCATGCATCGACGGCCGGAACCGGCCCTCACGCAGCGAGGCTGAGAGAGACCCTTTGCACCCGATCCGGGTAATACCGGCGAGGGAAGTTTCCGGAGAACGCGCGACACCCGCGCCATTCCTCCAGTTTCTTCCGCACCTTGTCTTTTTCCGTCCGGCGCGCATTCGCAGCCGGGCCGGTCTCTCCACCCATGTCGTCCTTGTGATGTGCCGCAGCGCCTGCACAGACGGATCGGGCCATTCTGCCTTTCTCCTTCTGATGCAGCGTCAAGCATAGGCCTCGTATGCGCGCTTCATATGCCGTGCCGGCCGATAGGAGACATCGAATTGAACAGAATCCATCAGACCGCCGGCCCCCAGGCGGATTTCGCCGTGATTGGCGGCGGGCTCGTCGGCCGGCTCGTGGCCTGGCAGCTCGCGGGCGCGGGGCATCAAGTGAGTCTTTTCGAGCGCGGCGACGCGCTCGGCACGCAGTCGGCCGCCTGGGTGGCCGCCGCGATGCTGGCGCCGCTCGCCGAGGCCGCCAGCGCGGAACCGCTCGTGGTCGGGCTCGGCGCGGCATCGCTCGAACGCTGGCCGGGGCTCATCGCGCAGTTGCCCGAGCCGGTCTTCTTCCAGCGCAACGGTACGCTCGTCGTCTGGCATGGCGCGGATCGCGCCGAGGCGCCCTTGCTCGAACGCCGGTTGCGCGCCAACTCGCCCGCCGGCTTGCTCGACGGCGGCTTCATCAAGCTGGCCGGCGCCCAGGTCGCGCAGGCGGAACCGGCGCTCGGCTCGCGTTTCGTGCAAGGCTGGCTGCTGCCGAACGAAGGTCAACTCGATAACCGCCAGGCGCTCGCCGCATTGGCCGCCGGACTCGCGGCGCGCGGCGTGCGCACGCACTGGAACACCTGCGTCGATGCCATGCCCGACGCGCGCTGGATCATCGATTGCCGCGGCCTTGGCGGCAAGCCCGCCTGGCCCGCGCTGCGCGGGATTCGCGGCGAGGTGGCGCGGGTGCACGCGCCGGGCATCGGGCTGTCGCGGCCGGTGCGGCTGCTGCATCCGCGCTATCCGCTCTATATCGCGCCGAAGCAGGACGATCTGTACGTCATCGGCGCGACTGAAGTCGAAGGCGAGGACATGTCGCCGGTGAGCGTGCGGTCCGCGCTCGAACTGCTGAGCGCCGCGTTCGCCGTGCATCCGGGTTTTGGCGAGGCGCGCATCCTCGAACTCAACGCCCACTGCCGGCCGACCTTGCCGGATCACCGGCCAGCCATCGTCTGGGACGGAGCGCGGACCGTGCGCGTGAATGGGCTGTATCGGCACGGCTTCATGATCGCGCCCGAAGTCGCGGACACCGCGTGCCGGCTGGCGGAAGCCCTCATCGCCGGCGAAGTGGCCAGCCACGCGAGCTTCGACGAACATCGTCACGCCGCGCGCTGGCCGGAACTGCTGCACGCCGCCGCTGTCTCCACGCCGGCGCTGTCGCACTAGACAAGAGACGAAAGCCATGAACATCCACATCAATCAGCGCGCCTTTGAGCTGCCCGACGCCGCCACCGTGGGCGAGGCGCTTGCCGCGTTCGGCGCGAGGCCGCCGTTCGCGGTCGCGCTCAACGGCCAGTTCGTCGCGCGTGGCGAGCACGCCATCCGTACGCTTTCCGCCGGCGACCGGCTCGACGTCGTGTCGCCCGTCGCGGGCGGCTGAGTCGCATGACGCAACTCGAAGAATCGAAGGATCCCATCATGACCACACAGACCGCCGACGTGCTCACGCTCTACGGCCAGTCCTTCCCGAGCCGGCTCTTGCTCGGCACGTCGCGTTATCCGTCGCTGCAATCGCTGTCGGATGCCATCGACGCCGCGCGTCCCGGCATGGTGACCGTCGCGCTGCGGCGGCAGTCCGAGACCGGCGAGGCCGGCTTCTTCGACGTCCTCAAGCGTCACGGCGTCGCGCTGCTGCCGAACACGGCGGGCTGCCAGAGCGTCGACGAAGTGCTGACCACGGCCTGCATGGCCCGCGAAGTGTTCGAGACGCCTTGGATCAAGCTTGAACTGATCGGCGACGACTACACCTTGCAGCCCGATCCGATTGGCCTGGTCGAGGCGGCGTCGAAGCTGATCCGCGACGGCTTCAAGGTGCTGCCATATTGCACGGAAGACCTCGTGATCGGCCGGCGCCTGCTCGACGCGGGCTGCGAGGCGCTGATGCCATGGGGCGCGCCGATCGGCACCGGTCGCGGCGTGACCAATCCGTACGGGCTGCGCACGTTGCGCGAGCGTCTGCCGGACGTGCCGCTGATCGTCGATGCCGGGCTCGGCGTGCCGTCGCACGCCAGTCAGGTGATGGAATGGGGCTTCGACGGCGTGTTGCTCAACACGGCGGTGTCTCAGGCGACCTTTCCGCCGCAGATGGCGCGGGCGTTTGCGCTGGGCGTGGAGGCGGGGCGCACCGCGTTTCTCGCCGGACCGATGGCCGAGCGCGACAGCGCGCAGGCGAGCACGCCGGTGGTCGGCATGCCGTTCTGGCATCAGGAAGGAGGTGCGGCATGAGTCTCCTGAACCGCGAAGTGTTCTGGCCGCCGGCGGATGAATTGGTCGAGGTCGCGGAACGTATCCGCGCCCGGCTCGGCGACTGGCCCGTTGCCGAAACGCGCTGGCGCATTTGCCTGACCGCGCCCGAAACGCCGCAGGCGAACGACCTGATCGTGTTCACCGAGGCGCGCGACGCCGACGCCGAGCGCCTGACGAAGCAGGGCGCGACCGTGCTCGACGCCCATGACGAGCGCACGGTGCTGCGCCGGGGCGGCGAGCGTTTCGCACTGGAAGGCGCGCGCAGCGATGACTGGCTCGCGGCGCTTGCCGCATTCCTCGATTGCAACTTCGAGCCGCACGACGCGCTGGTGCTCGCGCTCGCGTGGCGCGCCGGCGACGAGGCGCGCGCTGACGCATGGCCCGTCGATTTCGCCATGTTCCCGCGCGTCGCCGACTTGCCGTCCGCGCCGGAAGGGGGCTTTGCGCCGTGTCCGGAGCGGCTCGGGTTGTATCCGGTGCTGCCGGATGCCGCCTGGGTCGAGCGAGTGCTCGATCTCGGCGTGCGCACCGCGCAACTGCGCCGCAAGTCGACCGCTGCCGACACGCCCGCCGTGCTGCGCGAAGAGATCTCGCGGTCGGTCGAAGCGGGGCGCCGGCACGGCGCGCAGTTGTTCATCAATGATCACTGGCGCGAAGCGATCGCGGCGGGCGCATACGGCGTGCATCTCGGGCAGGAAGACGTGCAGACGGCGGATCTGCACGCGATCGCGCGGGCCGGCGTGCGGCTCGGCCTGTCCACGCACGGCTACTACGAGATGCTGCGCGCGCTGCATTTTCGTCCGAGCTATCTGGCGCTCGGCGCTGTGTTCGCGACCACGACCAAGGTCATGCCGACCCAACCGCAGGGCCTGGCGCGGCTCGCGCGCTACGTGCAATTGCTGTCGGGCCGCGTGCCGCTGGTGGCGATCGGCGGGATCGATGCCCGGGCGATGCCGGGCGTGCTCGCGACGGGCGTCGGCAGCGGCGCGGTGGTGCGTGCCGTCACTGAAGCGCCGGACACGGCCGCAGCAATTTCGACATTGCAACAAATGTTTGACGGTCAACCATGAAAACTCTCAAAAAGGCGGAAGTAACGCCCTAGGCAAAGCACCGATTGCGCGCAGGCCCTATAATTCGGCCTCTTGCGTCAACGGAATCTCTTACCCAGTGCCTGCTTCTTCCGAGACTCTGCTGGAGCTGCGCGACGTCGATTTCGGCTACGGCGACCGGCTCGTTCTATCGAACCTGAACATGCGTTTCACGCGTGGGCAGGTGGTCGCCGTCATGGGCGGCTCGGGTTGCGGCAAGACCACGACCTTGCGTCTGATCGGCGGCCTCGTGAAGGCGAGCCGCGGTCAGGTGATGTTCGGCAATCAGGACGTCGGCGCGCAGACGCGCGAAGGCCTGTATGCGCTGCGTCGCAAGATGGGCATGCTGTTCCAGTTCGGCGCGCTGTTCACGGACCAGACCGTGTTCGAAAATGTCGCGTTCGCGCTGCGCGAGCACACGGATCTCCCGGAAGATCTGATCCGCGACCTCGTGCTGATGAAGCTGAACGCGGTCGGCCTGCGCGGCGCCCGCGACCTCGCGCCGTCCGAGATTTCCGGCGGCATGGCGCGGCGCGTGGCGCTGGCGCGCGCCATCGCGCTGGATCCCCAGTTGATGATGTACGACGAGCCCTTCGCCGGTCTCGATCCCATCTCGCTCGGCATCACGGCGCAACTCATCCGCACGCTTAACGACGCCCTCGGCGCCACGTCCATTCTGGTCACGCACGACGTGCCGGAATCCTTCGCCATCGCCGACTACGTGTATTTCATCGCGAACGGCGGCATTCACGCCGAAGGCACGCCGGCACAACTGCGGGCGTCGCAAGACCCGACCGTGCGCCAGTTCATCGACGGCACGCCGGACGGCCCGTTCAAGTTCCACTACGCGAGCACCTCGCTCGCTGAGGATTTCGGCATCGGAGGGCGCGCATGATCAGCGCAATCGGACGCTGGGTGCTGGACGGCTTCGGCACCACGGGCTACGCCATGCGCATGTTCGCGCGGCTCGTGCTCGAATTCTTCCCGCTGCTGCGCCGTCCCCGCCTCGTCACGAAACAGATCCACTTCGTCGGCAATTATTCGCTTGTCATCATCGCGGTGTCGGGCTTGTTCGTCGGTTTCGTGCTCGGCTTGCAGGGCTATTACACGCTGAGCCGCTACGGGTCCGAACAGGCGCTCGGCCTGCTCGTCGCGCTGTCGCTGGTGCGCGAACTCGGTCCGGTCGTGACCGCGTTGCTGTTTGCCGGACGCGCGGGCACATCGCTGACGGCGGAAATCGGCTTGATGAAGGCCGGCGAGCAACTCACGGCCATGGAAATGATGGCCGTCGACCCGCTACGGGTCGTCGTGGCGCCGCGGCTGTGGGCGGGCATCATCGCCATGCCGGTGCTCGCGGCCATTTTCAGCGCAGTGGGCATCATCGGCGGCTACGTGGTCGGCGTGATGCTGATCGGCGTGGATCCGGGCGCGTTCTGGTCGCAAATGCAAAGCGGCGTGGATGTCTGGCGCGACGTCGGCAACGGCGTCATCAAGAGTGTGGTGTTCGGTTTCGCGGTGACGTTCATCGCGCTGTTCCAGGGTTACGAAGCGAGGCCGACGCCGGAAGGCGTGTCGCGCGCAACGACGAAAACCGTCGTGTATGCGTCGCTGGCCGTGCTCGGGCTCGATTTCCTGCTGACCGCGCTGATGTTCAGCTAGCGAACCCGGTGCCAGGCGCCGGATCCGGCGCGGGCGTTGTGAAGGCCATAGACCGTCACGCGCCATCTGCGAAAAGATTCTCTTTGGGAAGACGATGAAAAAGACTGCTCTCGACTTTTGGGTCGGCCTGTTCGTGGTGCTCGGTTTCGTAGCGCTGCTGTTTCTCGCGCTGAAGGCGGGCAACATGAGTTCCCTGTCGTTCCAGCAAACCTATGCGGTCAAACTCAAGTTCGACAACATCGGCGGACTGAAGCCGCGCGCGCCGGTCAAGAGCGCGGGCGTGACCGTGGGACGAGTCGGCAGCATCGGCTTCGACCAGAACACCTACCAGGCCGTGGTCACCATCGACATCGACAAGCAGTATCAGTTTCCGAAGGACTCGTCGGCGAAGATCCTGACCTCGGGACTGCTCGGCGAGCAGTACATCGGCCTCGATCCGGGCGGCGACGACCAGATGCTCAAGAACGGCGACACCATCACGATGACGCAGTCCGCCGTGGTGCTCGAAAACCTGATCGGCCAGTTCCTCTATAACAAGGCGGCGGATTCCGGCGCATCGAAGGCGCCTGCTGCTCCGGCGCCCGCTGCACCGGCCTTCCCGGGCGCGGCGAGCGCAATGGGTGCTTCGGGTGCTTCGGGTGGTTCGGCTGCATCGGGCGCGGCTCAATAAGGAGAAGAACATGCAGGCCATGGGAATGCGGTGCGCGGCGATGATCGCGTGCGCAGCGGCACTCGGCGGATGTGCCACCGTGACGACGCCCAGCAAGGGCGATCCGTTCGAGAGCTACAACCGCACGATGTTCACGGTCAACGACACAGTCGACCGCTACGCGCTGAAGCCGGTGGCGAAGGGCTACGTGTGGGCGGTGCCGGAGCCGGTGCGCAACAGCGTGACCAACTTCTTTTCGAACATCGGCGACGTGTACATCGCCGCCAATAATCTCCTGCAATTGAAGATCGCGGACGGCGTGTCGGACATCATGCGCGTCGCCATCAATACGCTGTTCGGCGTCGGCGGCCTGTTCGACGTCGCGACCATCGCGAAGCTGCCGAAGCACTCCGGCGATTTCGGCCTGACCATGGGCCATTACGGCGTGCCGCCGGGTCCTTATGTCGTGCTGCCGTTGCTCGGCCCGAGCACTGTGCGCGATTCCGCCGGCCTGGTGGTGGATTACTTCGGCAATCCGCTGACCTACGTGAGCCCGGATTCGGTGAGCTGGGCGCTGTACGGCGTGAACCTCATCAACACGCGAGCAAACCTGCTGGACGTCTCGGACCTCCTGGCAGACGCCGCCCTCGACAAATACACGTTCGTGCGCAACACGTACTTGCAGCGCCGCCAGTTCCTGATCACCGGAGGCGACAACAGCACGCCCGACTACAGCGAAACGCCGCCGCCGAACTACTCCGACAGCGAAGGCGCAGCCGCCGCGGCGGGGGCGTCGGAAACGGCCGCGCCCACCGAGCCCGCTTCACCGGCAGCGGAGGGCGCCGCGCCGGCATCAGGCACGGCGGCTGCGCCTGCACCGGCGAGCGGAGCCAATGGCACGGTCCCCGGCAACCAGTACGTGCCGCCGCGCGCGCCGCCCGGCTTCCCCTCGTTCCGCTTGCGTTGAGCGGTGATCTGCTAACGCGCGGTAACATAGCTGACGACATTTCTTACGATTTGGAGCACGCCTCGCCTGAACTCGATCCCGGCGGCGCGCTCAAACTGAAGCCTCTATCTCTGCAGGGTTTGCGATGAAAAAACTATTGCTTCTTCCCCTTTTCGCCCTATTCGCGACTTTCTGTGGTTCGGCGTCGGCGCAGTCGGTGGATGCGAATTCGCCGGAACAGCTGATCAAGACCGTGACCACGCAAGTGCTCGATGAACTCAAGTCCGACAAGCAGATCCAGTCGGGCAACATCAACGAGATCACCAAGCTCGTCAATGAAAAGATCCTGCCGTACACGGATTTCACGCGCACCACGCGTCTCGTGATGGGTCGCAACTGGAACTCGGCTACGCCGGAGCAGCAGAAGCAGATCGTCGAGCAGTTCAAGATGCTGCTGATCCGCACCTACGCGGGCGCGCTGGCGCAAGTGCGCAACCAGACCATCCAGTACAAGCCGTTCCGCGCGTCGCCGGAAGATACCGATGTCGTGGTCCGCTCGGTCGTGATGAACAACGGTCAACCGGTCGAACTGGACTACCGCCTGTACAAGACACCGCAAGGCTGGCGCCTGTATGACATCAACGTGCTCGGCGCATGGCTGATCCAGGCGTATCAGCAGCAGTTCAACGAGCAGATCCAGCAGCATGGCGTGGGCGGCCTGTTGCAGTTCCTCACGCAGCGCAATCAGCAACTCGCGAGCGGCAAGGCATCGTGAGCACGCCGGTTACGGGCGGCCGTTTCCAGACGGCCGCGTCGCTGACGCACGACAGCGCGAAAGCCGCGCTCGAAGCCGGCCTGTCGCGCATCGCGGCGGGCGCGAGCGAGGTGGATTGCGCACCGCTCACGCAGTTCGATTCCTCCGCGCTCGCCGTGCTGCTCGCATGGCAGCGCGCGGCATCCGCGCGTGGCGCCGCGTTCGGCGTCGTCAATCTTCCCTCCGGGCTCGAGAGTCTCGCGCGAGCCTATGGCGTCGATACGCTTCTCTCCTTCCGACATTGATCCTGCACTGACACGGCAGGCGGCTGCATCTGCCGCTGCGTTCACGCCAGCAGGATCGCCGCAAGGTCGGCTCAAGCCGCTTTGCCCTATAATCAAACGTTTTTTCGGGCATCGCCCCGGCCCTCTTTATGCGAGCCGGCAGGAGCGGACCCGGAAGCGCCATCCCCGCACAAATCGAGGCGCGGCCGAACGTGGCCCGCGCACAGTCCATGTCAGCGATAGAAATCCGAAACGTCAGGAAGCGCTACAAGGAGCTCCAGGCGCTCAAAGGCGTGAGCCTCACGGTCGAAGAGGGCGAGTTCTTCGGCCTGCTCGGCCCGAACGGCGCGGGCAAAACCACCTTGATCAGCATCCTGGCCGGCCTTGCCCGTGCCGATAGCGGCACGATCTCCGTGCGCGGACACGACGTCGTCAGCGACTTTCGCGCGGCGCGCCGCGCGCTGGGCGTCGTGCCGCAGGAACTCGTGTTCGATCCTTTTTTCACCGTCCGCGAGTCGCTGCGGATCCAGTCGGGCTACTTCGGCCTGCGCCGCAACGACGACTGGATCGATGAAGTGATGGCCAATCTCGATCTCACCGAGAAAGCCGACGTCAACACCCGCGCGCTGTCGGGCGGCATGAAACGCCGCGTGCTGGTGGCGCAGGCGCTGGTGCACCGGCCGCCGGTGATCGTTCTCGACGAGCCCACCGCCGGCGTCGACGTCGAATTGCGCCAGACGCTCTGGAAATTCATCTCGCGCCTGAATCGCGAAGGTCACACCATCGTGCTGACCACGCATTACCTGGAAGAAGCCGAATCCCTGTGCGACCGCCTCGCGATGCTGCGGCGTGGCGAAGTCGTCGCGCTGGAACGCACGAGCGCTCTGTTGCAGCGCTTTGCCGGCATGCAGCTGTATCTGCGTCTGGCGAACGGCCCGTTGCCCGCCGAACTGCGTGCGCTCGAAGTGGATCCGCAGGCCGTGTCCGGCGCTCAGCATCTGCTGCGGCTCACGAGCTACGACGACGTCGAGCCGATCCTCGCCAAATGCCGCGCGGCAGGCTGCACCTTCGACGAAATCGAAGTGCGCAAGGCGGATCTCGAAGACGTGTTCATGCAGGTGATGAACGGGCCTGAAGTGGTCGAGGGACTGTCATGAGCGGTTTCCAGACGTTGTTCTACAAGGAGCTGCTGCGCTTCTGGAAGGTGTCGTTCCAGACCGTGCTGGCGCCGGTGGTGACGGCGCTCCTGTACCTGACCATCTTCGGTCATGCGTTGTCGGGGCACGTGCAGGTGTATCCGGGCGTGGGCTACACGAGCTTCCTCGTGCCCGGTCTCGTGATGATGAGCGTGTTGCAGAACGCGTTCGCCAACAGCTCGTCCTCGCTGATCCAGTCGAAGATCACCGGCAATCTGGTGTTCGTGCTGCTGCCGCCCATCGCGCACTGGGAGATGTTCTTCGCCTATGTGCTGGCGTCGGTGGCGCGCGGCCTGTGCGTCGGGCTGGGCGTGTTCATCGTGACGATATGGTTCATCCCGATGTCTTTTTCCGCGCCGTTCTACATCATTGCGTTCGCGGTGCTCGGCTCGGGCATTCTCGGCACGCTGGGGTTGATCGCGGGCATCTGGGCTGACAAGTTCGACCATCTGTCCGCGTTTCAAAACTTCCTGATCATGCCGCTCACGTTTCTTTCCGGCGTGTTCTACTCGACGCATTCGCTGCCGCCGCTGTGGCGCGCGGTGTCGCATCTGAACCCGTTCTTCTACATGATCGACGGCTTTCGCTACGGCTTCTTCGGCGTGTCGGACGTGAATCCGCTGGTGAGCCTGTGCATCGTCGGCGCATTCCTGGCCGCGCTGGCATTGATCGCCGTGCGCATGCTCGCGAGCGGCTTCAAGCTGCGTCATTAAATTCAAGGAGACTTTCATGCAACCGACTCCGGAGCAGGTGAAAGGCTATATCGCAGCCGGTCTCGCCTGCCAGCATCTCGAAGTGGAGGGCGACGGCCAGCACTTCTTCGCGACCATCGTGAGCGACGCGTTCGCCGGCAAGCGGCCGATCGCACGCCATCAACTCGTTTATGCCGCGCTCGGCGAGCGCATGCGCGAGGAAATTCACGCGCTCAGCATGAAGACGCTCACGCCCGAAGAGTGGCAAGCGGCCTGAACCGGGCCGGCATCGCCGGCAGATACACGCAGACATAGGCAGTAGACAGTGCGAATCATCAAAGACAACCGCGGCGTCGAAAGCGGCTCCGCAGCAGGCAGCTCGGTCGAAGGACACGTCATCATGGATAAACTGGTCATCACGGGAGGCGCCAAGCTTTCCGGCGAAATCACTGTTTCGGGCGCCAAGAACGCGGCGCTGCCGATTCTTTGCGCTTGCCTGCTCACCGCGGACGACGTTCATTTGTCGAACGTGCCGAACCTGCAGGACGTGCGCACCACGCTCAAGCTGCTCAAGCAGATGGGCGTGCAGTCGGAAGTGTCCGCGGACGGCCGCGTGACGCTCAATGCATCGAAGGTCGACAATCTCGTCGCGCCGTATGAACTCGTGAAGACGATGCGCGCGTCGATCCTCGTGCTCGGGCCGCTGGTCGCGCGCTTCGGCGAAGCGAAGGTGTCGTTGCCGGGCGGCTGCGCGATCGGCGCGCGTCCGGTCGATCAGCACATCAAGGGCCTGCAGGCGATGGGCGCCGAGATCAACATCGAGCACGGCTTCATCGAAGCGCGCGCAAAGCGTTTGAAAGGCGCGCGCATCGTCACCGACATGATCACCGTGACCGGCACCGAGAACCTGCTGATGGCAGCGGTCCTCGCCGACGGCGAGACGGTGATCGAGAACGCCGCGCGCGAACCCGAAGTGAGCGACCTCGCGCACCTGCTTGTGAAGATGGGCGCGAAGATCGACGGCATCGGCACCGACCGGCTCGTGATCCAGGGCGTCGAGAAACTGCACGGCGCGAAGCATGCGGTCGTGCCGGACCGCATCGAAGCGGGCACGTTCCTGTGCGCGGTCGCGGCGGCGGGCGGCGATGTCACGCTGCGTCACGTCCGGCCGCAACTGCTCGACGCCGTGACAGCCAAGCTGCGCGAGGCGGGCGTGAACATCGAGGAAGGCGACGACTGGATGCGCGTGCGCATGGCGAAGCGCGCCGAAGCCGTGAATATCCGCACCTCCGAATACCCGGCGTTCCCGACCGACATGCAGGCGCAGTTCATGGCGCTCAACACGATCGCCAACGGCACCTCGCAAGTGGTCGAGACGATCTTCGAAAACCGCTTCATGCACGTGCAGGAACTGAACCGCCTGGGCGCGAGCATCACCATCGACGGCAACACGGCGCTGGTCGCCGGCGTCGAGAAGCTGTCCGGCGCGAAGGTCATGGCAACGGACCTGCGGGCCTCGGCCAGCCTCGTGATCGCGGCGATGTGCGCGGACGGCGAAACGCTGATCGACCGCATCTACCATCTGGACCGCGGTTACGACCGCATGGAAGCGAAGCTGACGGCGGTCGGCGCGAATGTGCGCCGCATCGCGGGCAGCGGAGGCGAACAATGAGTTCGTTGCCGCAGACGTCGTCGTCGCTGGCGGCGAGCGCGCCGCTGACGCTCGCCTTGTCGAAAGGGCGTATCTTCGAAGAGACGCTGCCGCTGCTGGCGGCGGCCGGCGTGCAGGTGGCCGAGGATCCGGAAAGTTCGCGCAAGCTCATTCTGCCGACCACCAACCCGAATCTGCGCGTCATCATCGTGCGCGCGACCGATGTCCCCACCTACGTCGAATACGGCGCGGCGGACTTCGGCGTGGCGGGCAAGGACGTGCTGATCGAGCATGGCGGTGGCGGCCTGTATCAGCCGGTGGATCTCGATATCGCGCGTTGCCGGATGTCGGTCGCGGTCAAGGCCGGGTTCGACTACGCGAGCGCAGTGCGCCAGGGCGCGCGCCTGCGGGTCGCAACGAAGTACACCGAGACGGCGCGGCAGCATTTCGCGTCGAAGGGCGTGCACGTGGACCTGATCAAGCTGTACGGCTCCATGGAACTGGCGCCGCTGGTCGGTTTGGCCGATGCGATCGTCGACCTGGTCAGCTCGGGCGGCACGCTCAAGGCGAACAATCTGGTCGAGGTGGAGGAGATCATGCAGATTTCGTCGCGCCTCGTCGTGAATCAGGCGGCGCTGAAACTCAAGCGTGCGGCGCTGAAGCCGTACCTCGACGCGTTCGAGCGCGCCACCGGCGGGTCAGGCAATTAGGCGGGCCGCACGCGCGGCGCGCCATCAGCAAAACGGAAAACCGGCATGTCCATCAAGATTCGCAAACTCGATTCCAGCACCGACGGCTTTCAACAGGCGCTGCGCGCGGTGCTCGCCTTCGAGGCCAGTGAAGACGAAGCGATCGAGCGCTCGGTCGCGCAGATCCTCGCCGATGTGAAGGCGCGCGGCGACGAAGCCGTGCTCGACTACACCCAGCGTTTCGACCGCCTGAAGGCGGACAGCGTGGCTGCGCTCGAACTGCCGTTCGCCGAGATGGAAGCCGCGCTCGAAGGGCTCGAACCGAAGCGCCGCGCGGCGCTCGAAGCGGCGGCGGCGCGTGTGCGCGGCTATCACGAGAAGCAGCGTATCGAGTGCGGCAGCCATAGCTGGCATTACACCGAGGCCGACGGCACCGTGCTCGGCCAGAAGGTCACGCCGCTCGACCGCGCGGGCATCTACGTGCCGGGCGGCAAGGCGGCGTATCCGTCGTCGGTGCTGATGAACGCCATTCCGGCGCGCGTCGCGGGCGTGAAGGAAATCGTCATGGTCGTGCCGACGCCCGACGGCGTGAAGAATCCGCTCGTGCTCGCGGCTGCGCTGCTGGGCGGCGTGGATCGCGTGTTCACGATCGGCGGCGCGCAGGCCGTGGCCGCGCTCGCCTACGGCACGAAGACCGTGCCGGCAGTCGACAAGATCTGCGGCCCGGGCAATGCCTACGTGGCGTCGGCGAAGCGGCGCGTCTTCGGCACGGTCGGCATCGACATGATCGCGGGACCGTCTGAAATTCTCGTGATCTGCGACGCCACCACGGACCCTCGCTGGGTCGCGATGGACCTGTTCTCGCAAGCCGAACACGACGAACTCGCGCAATCCATCCTGCTGTGTCCGGACGAGGCGTTCATCCGCCGCGTCGAGGAAGCGATCATCGAACTGCTGCCGGCGATGCCGCGCCGCGACGTCATCCAGCGTTCGCTGGAAGACCGAGGCGCGCTCATCAAGGTGAAGGACATGGCCGAAGCGTGCGCGATCGCGAACGACATCGCGCCGGAACACCTGGAAATCTCCGCGCTCGATCCGCATCAATGGGCCGCGCAGATCCACAACGCGGGCGCGATGTTCCTCGGCCGCTACACGAGCGAGAGCCTGGGCGACTACTGCGCCGGACCGAATCATGTGTTGCCCACGTCGCGCACGGCGCGCTTCTCGTCACCGCTCGGCGTGTACGATTTCATGAAGCGTTCGAGCGTGATCGAAGTCAGCGCGGACGGTGCGCAGACGCTTGGCGAGATCGCCGCCGAACTGGCTTACGGCGAAGGCTTGCAGGCGCATGCGCGCAGCGCGGAATTCCGGATGAAGAACGTCGGCTGATCGAGGCCGGCCCACTGAACGAGGCAACCTGAGAGTTGCCGTCTGACCGGCGAGAGAGACGCTGGAACAACATGACCACAGCACAAGACATCATTCGTCCCGACGTCCTCGCGATGGGGAGCTATCCGGTGCCCGACGCCACGGGCCTCATCAAGCTCGACGCGATGGAAAATCCCTGGACGCTGCCGGAGAGTCTCGCGAAGGCGCTGGGCGAGCATCTCGCCGGCGTCGCGCTGAACCGCTATCCGGCGCCGCGTCCCGCCGACCTGCTCGCGAAGATCAAGCGCACGATGCAGGTGCCCGATGCCTGCGACGTGCTGCTCGGCAACGGGTCGGACGAACTCATCAGCATGATGTCGGTGGCGTGCTCGAAGCCGGGCGCGAAGATCGTCGCACCGGTGCCGGGCTTCGTCATGTACGAGATGTCGGCGAAGTTCGCGCATCTCGACTTCATCGGCGTGCCGCTGAAGGCGGACTTCACGCTCGACGCCGACGCGCTGATCGCTGCCATCGAGGCGCACGCGCCCGCGCTGGTGTACCTCGCGTACCCGAACAATCCGACCGGCACGCTCTACGACGACGCCGACATCGAGCGCGTGATCGCGGCGGCGAGCCGGAGTCTCGTCGTGATCGACGAGGCTTATCAGCCGTTCGCGGAGAAAAGCTGGATGCCGCGCGCGGCGGAGTTCGGCAACGTGGTCGTGATGCGCACCGTGTCGAAGCTGGGGCTCGCGGGCATCCGTCTGGGCTACATGGCGGCGCGTCCCGGCTGGATCATGCAGTTCGACAAGGTGCGCCCGCCGTACAACATCAACGTGCTGACGCAGGCGACCGCCGCCTTCCTGCTCGATCACCTCGACGTGCTCGACGCCCAGGCCGCCGAACTGCGCCGCCAGCGCGCGACGCTCGCGACGGAAGTCGCCGCCTTGCCCGGCATGACGGTTTTTCCGAGCGCCGGCAACTTTCTGCTGGTGCGCGTGCCGGATGCCGCGGTGGCTTTCGAAACCCTTCTGACTTCGCGGGTTTTGATCAAAAACGTGGGTAAAATGCACCCGTTGCTGGCAAATTGCGTGCGTTTGACGGTCGGAACGGCCGAAGAGAACGCGCACATGGTTGCGGCGCTCAAGAAGCTCGCCCCGCTCGCACCGAACTAACCCTCACATTCGATCAGTCTCAAGGAATCACCATGCGCATTGCGGAAGTCGTTCGCAACACCAGCGAAACGCAGATCCGTGTGAAGCTCGATCTGGACGGCACCGGCAAGCAGAAGCTCGCCACCGGCGTCCCGTTCCTCGATCACATGCTCGACCAGATTGCCCGTCACGGGCTCATCGATCTCGACATCGAAGCGCATGGCGACCTCCATATCGACGACCACCATACGGTGGAAGACACCGGCATCACGCTCGGGCAGGCGGTGGCGAAGGCCATCGGCGACCGCAAGGGCATTCGCCGCTACGGTCATTCCTACGTGCCGCTGGACGAGGCGCTGTCGCGCGTCGTCATCGACTTCTCCGGCCGGCCGGGTCTCGAGTTCCACGTGCCGTTCACGCGCGCGCGCATCGGCACTTTCGACGTCGATCTCACCATAGAATTCTTCCGCGGCTTCGTGAATCACGCGGGCGTCACGCTGCATATCGACAACCTGCGCGGCCTCAACACGCACCATCAGGTCGAGACCGTATTCAAGGCCTTCGGCCGCGCGCTGCGCATGGCCGTGGAACTGGACGAACGCGCGGCGGGGCAGATTCCGTCGACCAAGGGCAGTCTCTAAGCGATCACGCTGTCCCGGAGCGCGCGCCGCGACCACGATGGATCTGTTCAAGTCGTTCATCTCGTTGCTCGCGCTGATCAATCCGATCGGCGCGATACCGTTTTTTCTGAGCCTGACCTCGCAGCAATCCGATATCGAGCGGCGCAACACCATCCGTGTCGCGTCCATTTCGGTGTTCTGCGTGATTGCGGTGACGGCGCTGCTCGGCCAGCAGATCATCGCGTTCTTCGGTATTTCGGTCGGATCGTTCGAAGTGGGCGGCGGCATCATCATGCTGCTCATGGCGATCAGCATGTTGAACGCGCAGGTCGGCAACGCGCGTTCAACACCCGAAGAACGCATGGAAGCTGAGGAGCGCAACAACATCGCGGTCGTGCCGCTCGCCATTCCGCTGCTCACCGGGCCCGGCTCGATCAGCACGGTGATCGTTTATGCTGCCAATGCGCAGCACTGGTACGACCGCTTCGGACTGGTCTTGCTGGGCGCGATCATCGCGGGGCTGTGCTTCGGCGCGCTGAATCTCGCGGAGCCCATCGCGCGCTGGGTCGGACGCACCGGAATCAATATCGGGACGCGTCTCATGGGTTTGATGTTGTCCGCGCTGGCGGTGGAGTTCATCGTCAACGGTCTGAAGGCTCTGATGCCATCTTTGAAATGAAAACTTCGATTGCGATTGTTGATTACGGAATGGGCAACCTGCGCTCGGTCTACCAGGCGCTGAAAAAGGCGGCTCCCGAAGCGGAGGTGGCGATCGTCGCTCAGCCGGAAGGCATTCGCACGGCGGATCGCGTGGTGCTGCCGGGGCAGGGTGCGATGCGCGACTGCATGGCGCATCTGGGCGAATCCGGTTTGCAGGAAGCCGTGCTGCAGGCGGCACGCGAAAAGCCGATGCTCGGCGTGTGCGTCGGCGAGCAGATGCTGTTCGACTGGAGCGAGGAAGGCGATACGAAGGGCCTGGGGCTGCTGCCGGGCAAGGTCGTGCGCTTCCAGCTGGAAGGCCAGTTGCAGGACGACGGCTCGCGCTTCAAGGTGCCGCAGATGGGCTGGAACCGCGTGCGCCAGACGCAGCGGCATCCGCTGTGGGACGGCGTCGCGGACGGCGCGTTCTTCTATTTCGTGCACAGCTACCACGTGGTGCCGGCGAATCCGGCGCATACGTCGGGCGAAACGGTCTACGGCGCGGCGTTCACGTCGGCGGTGGCGCGCGACAACCTGTTCGCCACACAGTTTCACCCCGAGAAGAGCGCGGAGGCGGGCTTGCGCGTGTATCGGAACTTCGTCCACTGGAACCCGTAAAACCGTGCATACGCTTGCGTTTTCGCGTATTGCTACGAGCGCATGACCGCTGCAAGACTTGTACTACACTAGCGAGACGGCGCGCGGGGCAGGCCTCGCGGAGGCAACCGCCCGGTGCCGTTTTGATCAACTCCACCCAGAAGATACGCGATACCTATGCTGCTCATTCCGGCCATCGATCTCAAGGACGGTCAGTGCGTGCGCCTCAAGCAGGGCGATATGGACCAGGCGACCATTTTTTCAGAAGATCCAGCGGCCATGGCCCGACATTGGGTCGATCGCGGCGCACGGCGGCTTCATCTCGTCGATCTGAACGGCGCGTTCGCAGGCAAGCCGCGTAACGGCGACGCGATTCGCGCCATCGTCGATGAAGTCGGCGGCCAGATCCCCGTGCAGTTGGGCGGCGGCATTCGCGATCTCGAAACCATCGAGCGCTATCTGGACGACGGCCTGGCCTATGTGATCATCGGCACGGCGGCGGTGAAGAACCCCGGGTTCCTGCGCGATGCCTGCAGCGCGTTCGGCGGACATATCATCGTCGGGCTCGACGCCAAGGACGGCAAGGTTGCCACCGACGGCTGGAGCAAGCTCACCGGTCACGAAGTCGTCGATCTCGCGCGCAAGTTCGAGGACTATGGCTGCGAGTCGATCATCTACACCGACATCGGCCGCGACGGCATGCTTCAGGGCATCAATATCGACGCCACCGTGCGGCTCGCGCAGTCCGTCAAGATTCCGGTGATCGCGAGCGGCGGGCTGTCGAACCTCGCGGACATCGAATCGCTTTGCGGCGTCGAGTCGGAGGGCATCGAAGGCGTGATCTGCGGCCGTGCGATCTACTCCGGCGACCTCGACTTCCAGTCGGCCCAGACGCGCGCCGACGCGCTGCGCGAGGCCGACGGCGTCTGAAGCCGCTGCAGCGCGGACATGTTGAGAAGCGCATCGGGCGGCGCGAGCCGCCCTCACTTCGTACCGAACCAGTAGTGGCAGAACATGGCTCTCGCTAAACGCATCATTCCCTGTCTCGACGTGACCGCGGGCCGCGTCGTGAAGGGCGTCAACTTCGTCGAGCTTCGCGACGCCGGCGACCCCGTCGAAATCGCGCGCCGTTACGACGATCAAGGCGCCGACGAACTCACCTTTCTCGACATCACCGCCACCTCGGACCAGCGCGACCTGATCCTGCCGATCATCGAGGCCGTCGCGTCCCAGGTGTTCATTCCGCTGACCGTCGGCGGCGGCGTGCGCGCCGTGGAAGACGTGCGGCGCCTGCTCAATGCCGGCGCGGACAAGATCAGCATGAACTCGTCGGCGGTCGCGAACCCGCAGCTCGTGCGCGACGCCTCGGACAAGCACGGCTCGCAGTGCATCGTGGTCGCCATCGACGCCAAGCGCGTGTCGGCGGAAGGCGAGCCGTCGCGCTGGGAAGTCTTCACGCACGGCGGCCGCAAGGCGACCGGCATCGACGCGATCGAATGGGCGCGCAAGATGGCCGAGTTCGGCGCGGGCGAAATTCTCCTGACCAGCATGGACCGCGACGGCACCAAGTCCGGCTTCGATCTCGCATTGACGCGCGCCGTCTCGGACGCGGTGCCGGTGCCGGTGATCGCGTCGGGCGGCGTCGGTTCGCTCCAGCATCTCGCGGACGGCGTCGTTCAAGGTCACGCAGACGCCGTGCTGGCCGCGAGCATCTTCCACTACGGCGAGCACACGGTCGGCGAAGCGAAGCGCTTCATGGCCGGGCAGGGCATCGCGGTGAGGACCTGAAGCATGACCGAACAAGCCAGCTGGCTCGACCACGTCAAGTGGGACGCGAACGGCCTCGTGCCGGTGATCGCGCAGGAAGCCTCGACCAACGACGTGCTGATGTTCGCGTGGATGAACCGCGAGGCGCTCGCGAAGACCATCGAACTCAAGCGCGCGGTGTATTTCTCGCGCTCGCGCCAGCGCCTGTGGTTCAAGGGCGAGGAATCCGGACACGTGCAGCACGTCCACGATGTGCGGCTCGATTGCGACGAAGACGTCGTGCTGCTCAAGGTCGAGCAGGTATCGGGCATTGCGTGCCACACCGGCCGTCATTCCTGTTTTTTCCAGAAATTCGAAGGCACGGCGGACAGCGGCGAGTGGGTTGCCGTCGAGCCCGTGCTGAAAGACCCTGAACGCATCTACAAATGACGCAAGCCACCACGCTGGACACTTTGTTGCGCCTTGCCGCCATCATCGACGGCCGCAAGGGCGGCGATCCGGAACAATCCTACGTTTCGCGACTCTTTCACAAAGGTGACGACGCGGTCCTGAAGAAGATCGGCGAGGAAGCGACGGAAGTCGTGCTCGCCGCGAAGGACGCACGTCATGGCGGCGCGCCGAAGGCGCTCGTCAGCGAAGTCGCCGATTTGTGGTTTCATTGTCTCGTGATGCTGTCGCACTTCGATCTGAGCCCCGCCGACGTGATCGCGGAACTGGAGCGGCGCGAAGGTTTGTCGGGGATCGAGGAGAAGGCGCTGCGCAAGTCGCGCGAGCGCGAGCAGAGCGGCGGCTGACGAGCTTTTCGCCTTGATGCGAAGGAGGGCAAGCATGAACCGGCCTTATGAACCGTATCCGCCGCCTGTCGTGCAGGATTCGAGCGATCCGCGCAACACGCGCACCTTCACCCACGTGCTGTATGCGCTGTACGCCGTCTACTGGCTGACAGGCGGGCTGACCGGCCTGATCGCCATCATTCTCAACTACATCAAGCGCGGCGACGCCGCCGGCACGCCGTACGAAGATCACTTCACCTGGCAGATCCGTACATTCTGGTGGGCGTTGCTCGGCCATGTGATCGGCCTCGTGACGATCTGGATCGGCGTCGGCTTCCTGATTCTTGCCGCGGTCAGCATCTGGACGCTCTATCGCGTCGTGAAGGGCTGGCTGTTTCTCTACGAAAACAAGACGATCGAACCGCGTGCGTGGTTCTGATCCCCGGGACATTCATGAGCCAAGACAACTGTATTTTCTGCAAGATTGCTTCGGGCCAGTTGCCGAGCACGAAACTCTATGAAGACGACGAATTCGTCGCCTTCAACGACATCAATCCGGCGGCGCCGGTCCATGTACTGGTGATTCCGCGGAAACATATCGAGACACTTTCGCACTGCACGGAAAGCGACACCCCGCTGCTTGGTAGAATGGTGAGTCTCGTCGGACGGTTGGCGAAAGACTTGGGCGTGGCCTATACGGGCGGCGAAACCGGCTTTCGCACGGTCATCAATACCGGGCCGGGCGGCGGTCAGGAGGTGTATCACATCCATGCGCATCTGCTGGCGGGCGACCGTCCGTGGCGCAGGATGGGATAAAAGCTGAAAGGTTTGTTGGCTTTCTCCTTTCCAATGAAATATTGGGCGAGCAAAATCGATATTTGATGCAGAGGCGACTTGCCTCTGCACGGGCTGAAAGGCCGACCTTCCGTCGCGGAATCCCAATCGGGGCGGAATCACGGAGAGTTTTCATTCATGGGTTCGTTGAGCATTTGGCATTGGTTGATCGTTTTGTTGATCGTGGCGCTGGTCTTCGGCACGAAGAAGTTGCGCAATATCGGCGGCGATCTGGGCGGCGCGGTAAAGGGCTTCAAGGAAGGCATGCGCGAGAACGAGACGACTGCCACTCCGGCCGACCAGCGCGAACTGCCGCGTAACGGCGCGGTGGACGTCGAAGCGAAGGACAAGTCCCGTTCGGGCGACTACCGTTAATTGCCGGTAATCCGTCCGCCGACCGCAACTCTTCACAACTCGTTCAATGCTCGATCTCGGTCTGACAAAAATGGCGGTCATCGGCGTCGTGGCGCTGGTGGTCCTCGGGCCGGAACGCCTGCCTGGCGTGGCTCGCACCGCGGGCGCGCTGTTCGGGCGCGCGCAACGCTACATCAACGACGTCAAGTCGGAAGTCGTGCGCGAGATGGAACTCGACGAACTCAAGAAGATGCGCACCGAGTTCGAGACGGCGGCGTCCAACGTCGAAACGTCGATCAATGAGAATCTGAAGCGCCACGAAACCGAACTCAACGACGCATGGAATCAAGGCACGTCGGTCGCGCCGAGCATCGCGGGCGGCGCGGAGGAAGCGGTGGACATGGCGTCGGCCGCATCGGACAAGCCCTGGGCGCGGTCGTCGTCCACTTCCAGCACGGCGAAGCGCAAGAACTGGCGCGTCAAGCAGGGCGCGATCCCCAACTGGTATAAACGCACCACTGCGCATCGCACGCGCGTGCAATCGGGCGCGGCGCGCGTTGCCCGCCATACGCCGGCCACCCTGCGCCGGCCGACGAAGTTCTTCTGAGTGCCACACTTCCTTCACTGATGACTCCAACCGAGGGCGGCGTGAGCGACCCGCAAGACACAAAGCAAGAGCCCGTCGAAGAGACGTTCATTTCCCACCTGGTCGAATTGCGTGACCGGATCATTCGCGCGGGCGCATCGGTCATCGTCGTGTTCATCGGGCTGGTGTACTGGGCGCCGGACATCTTCCGGCTGCTGGCGCGCCCGCTGATGCAGAACCTGCCGCGCGACGGCAAGATGATCGTCACCGACGTCACCGGCTCGTTCTTCGTGCCGATGAAGGTGACTATGCTCGTGGCCTTCGTCATTGCCTTGCCGTTCGTGCTGTACCAGATCTGGGCTTTCGTCGCGCCGGGTCTTTACCAGCACGAGAAGAAGCTGGTCGCGCCGCTCGTGTTCAGCAGCTACTCGCTGTTCCTGTGCGGCATGGCGTTCGCGTACTTCGTCGTGTTCCCGACCATCTTCCGCGTGATGGCGCATTACAACGCGCCGCTCGGCGCGGAAATGACGACGGATATCGACAACTATCTGAGCTTCGTGCTGACCATGTTCCTCGCATTCGGCGTGACCTTCGAGGTGCCGATCGTCGTGGTGCTGCTTGCGCGCATGGGCGTCGTGTCGATTCAGAAGCTCAAGCAGATTCGCCCTTACGTGATCGTCGCGGCGTTCGTCATTTCGGCGGTGGTCACGCCACCCGACGTGTTCTCGCAACTGATCCTCGCCATTCCGCTCGTGATTCTTTACGAAGCCGGCATCATTGCGGCGCGGATCGTGATCGGCAAGGATGGCGTCAAGAAGGACGAAGCGGCAACGGAATAGTCGCAGCGGTGCGGCTGATTGTCGCGTCCCACGCTTTCGAGCAAATAAAAAGGCAGCTTCGATCGAAGCTGCCTTTTTGCTATCTGCTATTCGGACGCGACGCCGCTTACTCGTCGTTCTGATCGCCCTGATCGTCTTCCGGCATCTGCGGCGCGCGCGGCGGCGCGGGGCGCTTGCCGATCATCACGTTGAGATCCAGTTCCTTGTTCTTGCGCATCAGGTGAACCTTCACCGAGGTACCCGGCTTGATCTGCGCGACAACGTTGAGCAGGCGCGTGGTGTCGGTGATCGTGTCGTCGTTGATGGACACGAGGATGTCGCCCGGCTTGATGCCGGCCTTGTCAGCCGGGCCGCCTTGCAGCACGCCCGCGACGATCGCACCGGCTTTCTGATCCAACCCGAACGATTCGGCGATCTCCGGAGTCACGTCCTGCGGCTCCACGCCGATCCAGCCGCGTGTGACGCTGCCCGTCGTGATGATGCTTTCGAGCACGCTGCGCGCCGTCGACACCGGAATGGCGAAGCCGATGCCGAGCGAACCGCCGCTGCGCGAGTAGATTGCGGTGTTGATGCCGAGCAGGTTGCCGTTGACGTCGACGAGCGCGCCGCCGGAATTGCCCGGGTTGATGGCCGCGTCGGTCTGGATGAAGTTCTCGAACGTGTTGATGCCGAGGTGATTGCGGCCGAGCGCGCTGACGATGCCCATGGTGACCGTCTGCCCGACGCCGAACGGATTGCCGATCGCCAGCACGACGTCGCCGACGCGCGTCTGGTCCATGCGGCCCAGCGTGATGGACGGCAGGTTGGTCATGTTGATCTTCAGCACCGCGAGATCGGTTTCCGGATCGACGCCGATCACCTTCGCGCTGGACGTGCGGCCATCGGCGAGCGCGACCTCGATTTGATCCGCGCCGTCGACGACATGCTGGTTCGTTAGAATGTAACCTTCCGAGCTGACGATGACACCTGAGCCGAGATTCGACGCCGGCGGCTCGTCACTCTTGCGTTTGTTCTTGTCGCCGAAGAAATAGCGGAACAGCGGGTCTTTCGCGCGCGGGTCGGGCGGCAGGTTGCCGTCCTTGCTGGAGAACACGTTCACGACGGCCGGCATCGCCTTCTGCGCGCCTTCCGAATAGGACGATTGAACGGGGCGTGAGCCGATGCTCGGCGCCACTTCCTGCAACGCGACGATCGGCTCGGCAAGCTGCTTGCCGAACTGGCCCTGGCGCTGAAGCCACTGCGGTTTCAAGGTCGCAATGATGAACATCAGGGCCAAAAGCACGGTGACCGCTTGGGCAAAAAATAGCCAGAAGCGTCTAAGCATTTGAAGGGATAGAGGATTTCATGGATCGGATCGAACTCGAATTGTATCTGAACAATCTGCTGGAAATCGGCCGCTTCAAGGACTATTGCCCGAACGGTCTGCAGGTTGAAGGCACGCGCCGCGTGCAGAAGATCGCGACCGGCGTGACGGCCTCGCTGGCGTTCCTCGAAGCCGCGCTGGAATGGGGCGCCGACGCCGTGCTCGTGCATCACGGTTACTTCTGGCGCAACGAGGCGCCGCAGATCACGGGGCGCAAGCATCGCAGGTTGCGCACGCTGATCGCCAACGACCTCAACTTGTTCGCTTATCACCTGCCGCTCGATTCGCATCCGGAACTCGGCAACAATGCGCAGATCGGCGCGCGGCTCGGCTTGATCGCGGACAACCGTTTCGCCGATCAGGATCTGGGCTGGATCGCGACACTCCCGATGCCGCTCTCGCTCGAGCACTTCAGCGCGATGGTCGAGAATGCGCTCGGCCGCAAGCCGCTCGTATTCGGCGACACGGACCGCGAACTGCGCCGCGTGGCATGGTGCACCGGCGGCGCGCAAGGCTATTTCGACGCAGCCATCGCGGCCGGCGCCGACGTGTATCTGAGCGGCGAGGTCTCCGAGCAGACCATGCACACGGCAGTGGAATCGGGCGTTGCTTATGTCGGCGCGGGTCATCACGCCACCGAGCGTTTTGGCGTGCAGGCGCTGGGCGCGCACCTTTCCGAGCAGTTCGATATCGGGCATCTTTTTATCGACATCGATAACCCGGTTTAATGCGCCATTAAGTCGCAGCGTCGATTATTTTTGCTTGCAACCGCCTTAACAGCCTTAAAAGAATGCTTCACGAGATTGCGCGGAAAACGTGGGGAAAACCCTGAAGCATCAATTACTTCGAGTGATTTTTGCTAGTCAGCCCTTGTAAATGCCAAGTCCATTCGCGCACACTAACGGCGGAACACTGATGTGACGGTATAAATCCAACTCAGAAGTGGGGCGTGTGATGCGAGACAAGGATGAGAAACGCGTCGACGGCGGCCGCCGTACCTGGCTGATTGCGACGACCGTAGCGGGTGGTGTCGGAGGTGTGGCAACGCTCGTGCCCTTCGTGGGTTCGTTTGCTCCATCGGAGAAGGCCAAGGCGGCGGGCGCGCCCGTCGAGGTCGATATCAGCGGACTCAAGCCGGGCGAGATGATGACGGTTGCCTGGCGCGGCAAGCCGGTGTGGATCCTCAACCGCACCGACGAGATGCTTGCGGACATCAAGAAGGCCGACAACGAAGTGGCCGACCCGAAGTCCAAGATGGAATTCTCGATGCCGTTGCCGGAGTACTGCAACAACGAGTATCGGTCCCGTGCCGATCGCAAGAACATTCTCGTGGCGGTCGCCGTGTGCACCCATCTGGGCTGCACGCCGACGCCACGCTTCCAGGAAGGTGCCCAACCCAATCTCCCCGATAACTGGCCGGGCGGTTTCCTCTGCCCGTGTCACGGCTCCACGTATGACCTGGCGGGCCGCGTCTTCAAAAACAAGCCTGCGCCGCAGAACCTGGACATTCCCCCGTTCATGTTCACTTCCGCGACGCAACTCGTGATCGGCAAGGACGAAAAGGGAGAGGCGTAAATGGCGACCGCAGACAAGGAAGTGGAGACGACGGGCCTGATCGGCTGGATCGACCGTCGGTTTCCGCTGACCTCCACGTGGAAGAAGCACGTTTCAGAATACTACGCACCGAAGAACTTCAACTTTTGGTACTTCTTCGGCTCGCTTGCCATGCTGGTGCTGGTGAACCAGATCGTCACCGGCATCTTCCTGACGATGAACTACAAGCCCGATGCGACGCTCGCGTTCGCATCGGTCGAGTACATCATGCGCGAAGTGCCATGGGGCTGGCTGATCCGCTACATGCACTCCACAGGCGCGTCGATGTTCTTCGTCGTCGTCTACCTGCACATGTTCCGCGGGCTGATGTACGGCTCGTACCGCAAGCCGCGCGAACTCGTGTGGATCTTCGGCTGCGCCATCTTCCTGTGTCTGATGGCCGAGGCGTTTTTCGGCTACCTGCTGCCGTGGGGGCAGATGTCGTTCTGGGGCGCGCAGGTGATCGTGAACCTGTTCTCGGCGATTCCGTTCATCGGGCCGGACCTGTCGCTGTGGATTCGCGGCGATTACGTCGTCTCCGACGTCACGCTGAACCGCTTCTTCGCGTTCCACGTCATCGCGATTCCGCTGGTGCTGCTCGGGCTGGTGGTCGCGCATCTGGTGGCGCTGCATGAAGTGGGCTCGAACAATCCGGACGGCGTCGAGATCAAGGCGAAGAAAGACGCGAACGGCATTCCCCTCGACGGCATTCCGTTTCACCCGTACTACTCCGTGCACGACTTCATGGGCGTGAGCGTGTTCCTGCTGATTTTCGCGGCGATCATTTTCTTCGCGCCGGAAATGGGCGGATATTTCCTCGAAGCGAATAACTTCGTGCCGGCCAATCCGTTGCAAACGCCGCCGGAAATCGCGCCGGTCTGGTACTTCACGGCGTTCTACGCGATGCTGCGCGCGACCACGGATCCGTTCAAGATCGTGCTGATGATCGTGATCGCGGTGCTCGGCCTGCTCGCGTTGCTGAAGGCGCGCGGCAAGTGGCGGCTCGGCCTGCCGGTGCTCGCGGTCCTCATGCTGATCTTCATGGCGCTGACAGAATCGAAATTCTGGGGCGTGGTGGTGATGGGCGCCGCGGTGGTGTCGCTGTTCTTCCTGCCGTGGCTGGACCGCAGTCCGGTCAAGTCGATCCGCTATCGTCCGCTGTTCCATAAGGTTTTCTACGGGATCTTCGTGTTCGCCTTCCTGCTGCTGGGCTTCCTGGGAACGCGACCGCCATCGCCCGCCGCGACGCTGATCGCGCAGATCTGCGCACTGATCTACTTCGCGTTTTTCCTCGGCATGCCGTTCTGGACGCCGCGCGGCAAATTCAAGACGCCGCCGGAGCGAGTGCACTACCACCCTCACTGAGCTCACGTCCGGAGACGAATACGATGAAAAAATGGCTCTCTACACTATCGATGATCGGTGCGGTGCTGTTTGCGTTCGGCACGGTAACGACGGCGCATGCCGAGGAAGGCACCGTCCTCGACCGCGCGCCGGACAGCTCCGACAACCTCGCGTCCTTGCAGCATGGCGCTCAAATCTTTGTAAACTACTGCCTGAATTGCCATAGCGCGACGCTGATGCGGTACAACCGCCTGACGGACATCGGCCTCAGCCCGGCGCAAATTCAGGAAAATCTGCTCTTCACGACGGACAAGGTCGGCAATACCATGTCCATTGCGATGCGTCCGGATGACGCGAAAGCGTGGCTCGGCGCGGCGCCGCCGGATTTGTCGGTGGAGGCGCGGGCGCGCGGCAAGGACTGGCTGTACACGTATCTGCGGAGCTTCTACCGTGATCCGACCCGGCCGACCGGCTGGAACAATCTCGTGTATGAGAATGTCGGCATGCCCCATGTGTTGTGGACGTTGCAAGGCATCCGGGACGCCAAGTTCGAGACCGATACGGACGAGCACACCGGCGAAAAGCTAAGAAGATTCGTGGGTTACACTCAGGTTACACCGGGCGCCATGTCGTCCGTAGATTATGATTCTGCTGTTGCCGATCTCGTTTCGTACATGTCGTGGATGTCGGAACCTGCGCAGCAGACGCGCAAGCGGCTCGGCGTCTGGGTTCTGCTGTTCCTGGCGCTCTTGAGTTTCCTCGCGTGGCGCCTGAACGCGGCATACTGGAAAGATATCAAATAGCGCGCCTTCAACGGCGTGGGTCGGCCCGACGGCGTTTTCTCAGGAAATGCCGCGGCCGGCCCTTCGAGTTTACTGAAGGAACTTTAAAAACATGATGGTTCTGTATTCCGGCACTACTTGCCCGTTCTCCCAGCGCTGCCGGCTGGTGTTGTTCGAAAAGGGCATGGATTTCGAGATTCGCGACGTTGACCTGTTCAACAAGCCGGAAGACATCGCGGTGATGAATCCGTATGGCCAGGTGCCGATCCTCGTCGAGCGGGACCTGATCCTGTACGAGTCGAATATCATCAACGAATATATCGACGAGCGTTTTCCGCATCCGCAGCTGATGCCCGCGGACCCCGTGCAGCGCGCACGTGCGCGGCTGTTCCTGCTCAATTTCGAGAAAGAGTTGTTCGTGCACGTCGGGACGCTCGAGAACGAGAAGGGCAAGGCCGCCGAGAAGAACCACGAGAAGGCGCGCAGCGCCATCCGCGACCGTCTCACGCAACTCGCGCCGATCTTCCTGAAGAACAAGTACATGCTGGGCGAAGAATTCTCGATGCTCGACGTCGCGATCGCGCCCTTGTTGTGGCGCCTGGATCACTACGGCATCGAGCTGTCGAAGAATGCGGCGCCGTTGATGAAGTATGCCGAGCGGATCTTCAGCCGACCGGCTTATATTGAAGCGCTGACGCCTTCCGAAAAGGTGATGCGTCGCTAGTCTGAGAGCGTTGGGACGCGGCGGCGCGCATTGTGCGGCGCGGCGCTCCCGGCGGAGGAAAGTTGATGCAAGAGATTTCCACCAAGCCTTATCTGCTGCGCGCGCTGTACGAATGGTGCACGGATAACGGGTTCACTCCGCACATCGCGGTGCGGGTTGACGCGGCCACGCGCGTGCCGCGGCAGTTCGTCCGCAATGACGAGATCGTGTTGAACGTCAGCTTCGAGGCGACGAGCCAGTTGCAGATGGGCAATGAATGGATCGAGTTCAGCGCGCGGTTTTCGGGCAAGTCGCACAAGATCGAAGTGCAGGTGGCGAATGTGCTCGCCATTTATGCACGAGAGAATGGACAGGGCATGGCGTTCCCGGTTGAGCCGGCGGCGCATCCTGGCGCGGAGCCGGTCGGTGCGCCGCTTGCGCCGCTTGCGCCGCGTCCTGCCGAGCGCGCTCCCCACCAGGTCGAGGAATCGCCCGGCGAGGCTGCCGAAACCGCACGTGAAGAGCCGCAGTCCGGGCTCGAAGAAGACGCGTCGAAATCGCCGGTGAGGTCCCACCTCAAAGTCGTCAAATGAAGTAGAATCTCGTCCTTCGCCGGCTTAGCTCATCAGGTAGAGCGCTTGACTTGTAATCATGAGGTGGCGGGTTCGAGTCCTGCAGCCGGCACCAAGTCTGTCGACGGGTCGTGTGAAGTCCACACGACCCGTTTGCTTTAAGTGAGGCAGATCGAAGCAGGCAGTTTTGGTCGATAAGAAAGTTCGAATTTCTTGTTGACAGACTTCAAAACGTTGTTCATAATCTCGTCTCTCTGCTGCTGATGCAGCGACGCAAGACGGAAGTGCAGTGATTCTGTTCTGCGATGTGCTCTTTAAAAACTAACAGCCGATAAGTGTGGGCGCTTGAT
>NZ_JARUXV010000001.1:2892430-2942580 GCF_031450975.1 Caballeronia sp. LZ065 | reverse complement strand
ATGCTACAAACAAAAACCCCACCCCACCAAGGTGGGGTTTTTGCGTTTCAGCGCGCCGCCCTACCTTGCGTATCGCCCTCTCTCAGAGACAGGTCAACGATTACGCGCAGATCAGAAGCAGATCAAAACCGCCCGCGCGCTAGAATTTCTCTTTTGTATCTGCCAAGGCAATCGCCTACCGAGTTCCCATGCTACGTCTAAGCGAAATCAAGCTCCCGCTCGATCATCCCGAGTCCGCGATCGAGGCTGCGGTCATCGCTCGTCTCGAAGAGATGGGCGTAGCGGCCAAAGAACTCGTGCATTTCCACGTGTATCGTCGGGCGCACGACGCACGCAAGCGTGCAGACATCAAGCTTACGTACATCATCGATGTCGAATTGCAGGACGAAACGCCAGTATTGAAGCGTCTCGCATCGCAGCCGTTTCCGCACTGCGCTCCCACGCCAGACATGGCCTACCGTTTCGTGGCGAAAGCTCCGGCAGCGTCAACACAGCTTCGCCCCGTCGTGATCGGCATGGGCCCGTGCGGTCTTTTCGCCGGCTTGATCCTGGCGCAAATGGGTTTTCGTCCAATTATCCTCGAGCGTGGAAAAGCCGTTCGCGAGCGAACCAAGGACACGTGGGGGCTGTGGCGGCGTAACGAACTCAATCCCGAGTCGAACGTGCAATTTGGTGAAGGCGGCGCCGGCACGTTTTCCGACGGCAAACTCTACAGCCAGATCAAGGATCCGAACCACTACGGCCGCAAGGTGCTCGACGAATTCGTCAAGGCCGGCGCGCCCGAAGACATCCTGTATCTGGCTCGGCCGCATATCGGCACATTCAGGCTCGTGAGCATGGTCGAGAAGATGCGCGCGGAGATTCATCGATTGGGCGGAGAAGTCCGATTTCAACAGCGCGTCGAGGACATCGAAATCGAAGGCGGCCAGGTGCGCGGCCTGCGTCTCTCGTCGGGCGAGACGCTGCGCTGCGATCACGTCGTGCTCGCGATCGGCCACAGCGCGCGCGATACCTTCCAGATGCTGCACGACCGCGGCGTCTACATGGAAGCGAAGCCGTTTTCGCTCGGATTCCGCATCGAGCATCCGCAAGGGGTGATCGATCGCAGCCGCTTCGGCAAGTTCGCCGGACATGAGAAGCTGGGCGCTGCCGACTACAAAGTCGTTCACCACGCCAGCAACGGCCGCGCGGTCTACAGCTTCTGCATGTGCCCGGGCGGAACGGTCGTCGCGGCGACTTCAGAGCCGGGCCGCGTCGTGACCAATGGCATGAGCCAGTATTCGCGCGCTGAACGCAACGCGAATGCGGGCATCGTCGTTGGCATTACGCCGGATGACTACCCGGGCGGTCCGCTTGCCGGCATCGACTTTCAGCGCAAGTGGGAAGAACGCGCCTTCGAACTGGGCGGCCGCGATTACAGCGCGCCAGGCCAACTGGTGGGCGACTTCATCGCAGGACGGCCTTCCACGTCGCTCGGTTCGGTGACGCCTTCATACAAGCCGGGCGTGAAGCCAACCGACCTGAGCACCGCACTTCCCGACTACGTGATCGAAGCGATCCGCGAAGCCCTGCCCGAACTCGACAAGAAGATCAAAGGCTTCGCCATGCATGATGCCGTGCTGACGGGCGTCGAGACGCGCACGTCGTCGCCGTTGCGGCTTCGCCGGAAGGATGACTATCAGAGTGTCAACGTCGAAGGGCTGTATCCGGCGGGCGAGGGCGCCGGTTACGCGGGCGGTATCTATTCGGCGGCGATCGATGGAATCGAAGTGGCTCAAGCGCTCGCGCTGAAGATGATGGCGGAGTACGCCGCAACTGCATAAAAAAGGCGCATCGCGAAAGCGGATGCGCTTTTCCCGGATTACGTCACCACACCCACCTGCCAAGGCACGAACTCGCTCTGCCCATACCCATGCAGTTCGCTTTTCGACGCCGCGCCTGACGCGCAGTCGAGCATCATCTGGAAAATCTGTTCGCCGAGTTGATCGATGGTCGCACTGCCGTCGATCACGCCGCCGCAGTTGATGTCCATGTCCTCCTCTTGCCGCTCCCACAGCGCGGTATTGGTCGCGAGCTTGAGCGAGGGCGAGGGCGCGCAGCCGTAGGCGGAGCCGCGCCCAGTCGTGAAACAGATCAGATTCGCGCCGGACGCAACCTGTCCGGTGGCCGACATCGGATCGTACCCGGGCGAATCCATGAACACGAAGCCTTTCGCGTCAATCCGCTGCGCATATTCGTAGACCTCGACGAGATTCGTCGTGCCCCCTTTCGCGACCGCTCCCAGCGATTTTTCGAGAATGGTCGTCAACCCGCCGACCTTGTTTCCCGCCGAAGGATTGTTGTCCATCGCCGCGCCGTTACGGGCGCAGTATTCCTCCCACCATTTGATGCGCGCAAGCAGCTTTTCGCCGACTTCGCGCGTAACGGCACGCCGCGTCAACAGGTGCTCGGCGCCATACACTTCCGGCGTTTCCGAGAGAATCGCGGTGCCGCCGTGCGCGACGAGCTTGTCCACCGCCGCGCCGAGCGCCGGATTCGCCGAAATGCCCGAATAGCCATCCGACCCGCCGCACTGCAGACCCACGATCAGATGCGCCGCCGGAACCGGCTCGCGCGTGACGCGATTCGCCTCCGCCAGCATGTCCTTCACCATTGCGATGCCACGCTCGATCGTCTTCCGCGTGCCGCCGCTGTCCTGAATGGTGAAGCTGCGCAGTTTCGCGCCGTCCTTGAGCCCGCTCGATTCGAGCACGCCCGAAATCTGGTTCGTCTCACACCCCAAACCGACGAACAATACCGAGTAGAAATTCGGATGCACCGCGTAACCCGCAAGCGTGCGGCGCAGGATGCCGAGTCCGTCGCCCTGCATGTCGATGCCGCATCCGAGCCCGTGCGTCAGCGCGATCACGCCGTCCACGTTCGGATAATCCGCCAGCGCTTCCGGATGAACATCGCGCCGGAAATGATCGGCGATGGCTCGTGCGACCGTCGCTGAACAATTCACGCTCGTCAGCACGCCGACGAAATTGCGCGTCGCCACCCGGCCGTCGTCGCGGCGGATGCCCATGAACGTGGCGGGGGCGTCGACGAAGGGCGTCGGATGGAGATCGACGCCGAATTCATGCTCGCGCGTGAAATCGGCCATCGACAGGTTCTGGGTGTGTACGTGCTGACCGCGTGCAATCGCCTCGCGCGCCACGCCGATGATCTGGTTGTAGCGCTTGACGGGCTCGCCGGCGGCGATGTCACGCGTGGCGATCTTGTGCCCCGGCGGAATCAGCCCGGTGACGACGAGATCCTCGGAGGCGATACGCGCACCCGAAACCAGCTGACGCGTCGCGGTCACGACATCGTCTTTCGGATGCAGCCGGATGACGGCATGGTCGTTGAGTGGGGTGGACATGGTTTATGTTCTCAGACCGTGGAGGGTGCGCGGCTATCGGGCCGCGCTTGTTCTTCGTCAGCGCGATTGAGCGGCTCGATCTTGCCGACAATCACAAGATAGCTGAATGCGCCCAGGAAGCAGAAGCCGCCCGCGACGCACAGCGGAATCACGAACGAGCCCTTGGTGACGGCGAGCATCACGCCGGTGAAAGTCGTGATGACGATGCCTGCCAGATTCGACGCGAAATTCTGGATGCCACCGATGGATGCCACATGATCCGGCGTCGGCGCGACGTCGCTCGGCAGCGACCAGATGCTGGCTGCGGCGAACGCGAGGCTGGCGTATGCGATGCCGAAGAACGCGAGCATCAGGTAGATGTTCTCGACGAACGCACAAAGCGTGATGACCGAGGACAGCAGCATGCCGCCGACCATGCAGGTCTTGCGCGCGGCGGTGAGGCTCCAGCCGCGCTTGAACAGCGCGTCGGACACCCAGCCGCCGAACCAGCCGCCCGGAATCGACATCAGCGCGGGAATGGTGCCGAGCGTGCCCAGCGACTTGAGCGAAAAGCCGTGCGCCTGGACGAGATAGCTCGGAAACCAGGTGATGAAGAAGTAGATCACGAAGTTCAGGCAGAAGAAGCCCAGCATCATGCCCCACAGCGTGCGGTACTTGAACAGCGACGCCCACGACACCTTGTTGCGCGGCGCGACCGGCACTGGCGTGACGTCGGTTTCACCGGTCAGGTCGCCCAGCGACTTGTTCCGGTAGATCACGAACCACCCGAGAATCCACGCGAAACCGATCACGCCGGTAATGACGAACGACGCTTCCCAGCCGAAGGTGCTGATGATGAGCGCGACGACCGGAATGGACAGCGCGGAGCCGACGCGCGAGCCGCTGTCGAAGATGCTGGTGGCGAACGCGCGCTGTTCCTTCTTGAACCATTGCGACACGAGCTTCGCGCACGACGGATACGCGCCCGCTTCGCCGATGCCGAGCATCAGGCGGCAGCCGAACATGCCGGCGACGCTCGTCGCGACGGCCGTCA
Organism: Caballeronia sp. LZ065; assembly: GCF_031450975.1. Taxonomy (NCBI): domain Bacteria; kingdom Pseudomonadati; phylum Pseudomonadota; class Betaproteobacteria; order Burkholderiales; family Burkholderiaceae; genus Caballeronia; species Caballeronia sp. LZ065. The sequence goes on along the minus strand of NZ_JARUXV010000001.1, from coordinate 2,938,144 downwards.
TGGCCGTGAAGACCGACCACCAGCCGACCGCCAGCGGCAGCGCGATGCGCGCGCCGACGCGATCGACGAACCAGCCGAACGGCATTTGCATCAGCGCGTAGCTCCAGAAGAAGCCGCTCAGGATAAAGCCCATTTCCGCGGGACCGATGTTGAGCGCTTTCTCGATCTGCGGCGCTGCGACGGCGAGGTTGGCGCGATCGATGTAATTGATCGCGATGGCCAGAAAGGCGAGAAAAATCACTACCCAACGCATTTTGCGCATTACTTGTCTCCTCCGGATGGGGCGGCACTTTTGATGTCTGATGACGCCACCGCAATGCCGTCGCGGCGCGTCGTGATTCGAAAAGAGTCGTTCCGCTCTTCAGGCGGATTCGAGGGCGTCGCGCAGACGCGGCTGCGCCAGATCGAGCTTGAGTTCGTGCGCCAGATCGATCACGGGCTGGAAGCGGCGTTGCTTCTTTTCGCTGTGATTCTTCGCGATGTCGGCGAGCCGGTGTACCAGGAACGGGTTCTCGAAACGGTCGCGCACGCTTGCCACATAGTCCGCGGCGACGTCGCGTTGCCCGAGCGCCGCGAAGACCGGCAGCACTTCGTCGCGCCAGGTCGCTTCGAGCGGATCGCGGAAAGCGGCGTCGCGCATCGCGTCGAGTACCGTCATATCGGCGGCGGCATCGCGCGTGCGCCAGACTTGCGCGAGCATCGTGTGGCCGAGGTTCAGCAGGAAGAGCTTGAGGCGTTCGTAGTGGGCGAGGTCGTCGGTGATCACGATGTCTTCGTGCTCGCACGGCAGCACCATGCCCTCCCGGCGCTCGATGGCCCACAGCGCGTACGGTTCGGCGATCGCGCCCACCGGCTGCATCGGCTCCGACACGATGCGGTCGACGAGCGAATTCACCCACACGCACTCGTTCGTCAGATAGTCGGTGAAGGCCGGGTTCAACGCCCAGCCGCGCGCCACGCCGATCACCAGATCGCGCAACGTGTCGCCGTTGCGGGACACCAGTTCGCAGGGCAGCAGCGTGATCGGAGCGGCTCCGGCGACAAAGCGCGCGTGCAGCAACACCGCGAGCTTGGCCGCGAAACCGCGCGGCGCGCGCGGGCTGTCGAGCAGTTCGCGCGTGTCTTCGTCGAAGAGGGCGTAGCCGGCATCCGCCGTGTTCGACACGATGATCTTCACATCACGCTCGATGCGCGCCTTGAGCAACGGCCAGTCCTCGTCCGCATGCAGCGCTTCGCCGATGGCATCGCACTCGATGGTTTCGTCGATCGTCGCGTCCCGCCGGCGGCCGCGAATGCGCACCGGATAGCGGCCGGTGCTTTTCAGCGCCTCGATGCGGGCACGGCTGTCGGCGCTGGAGGTCGTCTGCACGACGGTGATCTTGCCGAGCGCTTTCGCCGGATCGCGCCGCGCCGCCTCGGCGACGAAGAAATCCACGTGCGCCTGCAAGAACCGGCTCGTGCCGAACTGGAGAATGGGATGACTCATGATTGTGCGGGGCCGTTCGAACCGCCGGCGCGAACGCCTCGTCGGTCGTCTAGTGATTTGGGAACGGTTCCAGATTGCCTGAAAAAAAGTGGCCAACCTGGCCTTACCGGATTGCATACTAGTGGCTGGAAATAGAATTGGTCAAGCCACTTGAAAGCGGCCGAATCGAGGATGAACGCAGATTTGCGGTGCCCGTCCCCTCCGGCTGATTACAATCCACGTTTTCCCCGACCCGAAAGCAGGAGCCCAGCACGTGAGCGTGAAACCTCCCGAGACGCGCCGCCTTTACCTTCAGATCGCCGATAAGCTGCGCGGGTTGATCGAACAGCAGGATTTCGCGCCGAATGGCCGCCTGCCGTCCGAGCGCGAACTCGCGCAGCGGCTCGGCGTATCGCGGCCATCGGTGCGCGAAGCGCTGGTCGCGCTCGAGCTGGAAGGGCGTGTCGAGATCCGCATGGGATCGGGTGTGTATATCGTCGCCACGCCGGTCGCCAAGCCTCCGGCCACCGAGACGGAGTTGGGCGAGAGCCCGATCGAGATCATGAACGCGCGCAGCGTGATTGAAGGCGCGATCGCCGCGAGCGTCGCACCGTTCGTCAAGCCGAAGGCGTTGAAGGCGCTGCGCGCGCTGTACGAGTCGATGGCGCGCGAAGTGGAGAACGGCCAGGTGCCGATGGCTGCCGATCGCGCGTTCCACATCGCAATCGCACAGATGGCCGGCAATGACGTCCTGGTGCGCACGGTCGGCAGTCTCTATGACGAACGGCATAGCCCGTTGTCATCGACCTTGCGGGGGCACTTCGAGGGAGAGGAAACGTGGCTCGCCGCGTTGGGCGAGCATCGGGAGATTCTGGAAGCGCTGGAGGCGCGCGACGCCGTACAGGCGCAAGCCGCGATGCAGCGGCATATGCGTCAGTCGGCGGCGCGGCTGATGACGAGACGCAAAAGCTGAATCCGGTGCGGGTGTGCCACGCGCACCGGGGTCAACCAGCCGGGGTAGTCGGCCCGCCGTTCAGCCCGGATAGGCTTCATCGACTTTCAGACCCGCCAGCTTGAAGATCACGCGTAGCGTCTGCGGCGCGATTTCGCGGCGCGAGGCCAGCGTCGTCAGGACAAAGTCCATGACCTTGGCGAACTTCAGCATGGTCAGACAGCTTTCGATGTCGGTGGAGCCGTCGCGCATGGATTCTGCAAGACGCAACATCTCCACGGAGATCTCTCGGGCCATTTCGAGTTCGAGCTGCTGCTTCTCACTCCACGCGGGCATCGCCGTCAGTGCTGCGAGCATGTCCTGAAACTGCTTCTCTGCTTTCTTGTCGGGGATCGCGTCCATCGCCGTCCTCTCATGTTCGTGGCGCCGGCGAGTCGCATCGCCGCGCTGTGCGTTAGGTGTTACGTAACAAAGCCGGGTGCGGTGACATCGCGGTGCGTGTCGAAGCGCGGCCTGCCAGCTTGCTGCTCCTGCGTGCTGCGTCGGTTCGCGACGCGGCACTGCGTTGTGTCGTCTCTTCCAATGGCCTCATTGTCGGACGATGCACAATCTGTTCCATGCGTTTTGCCACACGCACTGGCCGATGATCCGATGGCCGGAACACAGAGCGTCTTTGTGCTTTTGGGTAAACTTCCCCTTTTCAGGCGTTAGTACCAGCGGTTAGCGCACATTCAGCGCAAACACGCTCCGCCTTATTTTTTTCGACAGACCTTCACGATGACCAGGAAGTCCCCCGCGCCGGTATCGGAGAGCCCCGAACCCTCCGCCAAACACGAGATTCGCCCCGGGCAGTCGATCGAACTGCTGAAGGAACTCCATATCCTCACGCGCGACGGCAAGATGAATCAGGACAGCCGCCGCAAACTGAAGCAGGTCTACCACCTCTATCAGTTCATCGAACCGCTGCTCGCCGACGTGCATGCGCGCCAAGGAGCGGTGTCGCTCGTGGATCACGGCGCAGGCAAGTCTTATCTTGGGTTCATTCTCTACGATCTCTTCTTCAAGACTCTGCGCGATCGGTCACACATCTTTGGAATCGAGACACGCGAAGAACTGGTGAAAAAGTCAGAGGAATTGGCTGCGCGACTCGGGTTTACCGGGATGTCGTTTTTGAATCTGTCGGTAGCCGAATCAATGCATTCGGACCGCCTGCCGGACGCGATCGATATCGTCACGGCGTTGCACGCGTGCAATACCGCCACCGACGACGCCATCCAGTTCGCTCTGCAAAAGAAGGCGAAGTACATCGTCGTCGTGCCGTGCTGTCAGGCGGAAGTGGCTTCGGTGCTGCGCAAGCACAAGGGGCACTCGCTCTCGAAGAACGTGCTGACGGAAATGTGGCGGCATCCGCTGCACACGCGCGAATTCGGAAGTCAGATCACCAACGTGCTGCGCTGCCTGCAACTCGAATCGCACGGTTATCAGGTGAGCGTGACGGAACTCGTCGGCTGGGAGCATTCGATGAAGAACGAGCTGATCGTCGCGCAATTCAAGGACCTGCCGCGAGGGCGGCCGGCGCAACGGCTGTCGGAGGTGCTGGAGACGCTGGGACTGGATGAATTGCGGGAGCGTTTTTTCGCGCCCGCGCAATGATCAGCTTTTATCGCTCATCCACGCGTTGAAGCCGTCGGGGCCGAGGCGGCGCAGCGTGTCGATATTGCGCTCGTAGATATCCGAGGCATCGGGAAACGCCGCTACCGCGCGGTCGATGCTGGCCTCGCGCAACAGGTGAAAGATCGGATAGGGCGCGCGGTTCGTGTAGTTGTCGATATCGTCCGGTTCGCTGCCTTCGAACTGATAGTGCGGATGGAAGCTCGCTATCTGCACTTCGCCCGCGAGGCCCATGTCGCCGAGCAGACGGTCGGCGAAGAACAGGGCGTCGTTGTATTCGGCGAAATCGGCGAAGGCGTGGGGCGTGATGAACAGCGTCGTATCGACGAGATCCGGGTCCGTCTCCTTTAGCAAACGAAGTTCGTCCGCCAGTTCGACCACCAGGTCGTCCACCGCGCGCGCATCGCTCACCACATAACGGATCTGTTCTTTCACATGCACGCTCTTCGCGAACGGACACAGATTCAGCCCGATCACCGCGCGCGTGAGCCAGTGCCGGGTGGCCGCGATCACGTCGTCAGGGGAACTGCCTTGCTTCATTCGTTTTCCTGTTGGTCTGGCGCGGCGGGTTGCGTCACGCAGGCCGCGTCGATCAGCATGCGCGCGATGCGCGCCGCCGCGACCAGCGGGCCGGAGCCCGGGCCGTAAGTCTGGCTGCTCGCATAGACGCCTTCGACCAGCAGCGCGAGCGAATCGGCGAGTTCACGCGGCTGAGCGGCGCCTGCCGCCGTCGAAATGTCGATGAGCCGACTCATCAGATATTTTTTATTGCGCTCGACCGGCTCGCGCGCCGCGTATTCCGGATCGCCGAATTCGCACGCGACGTTCAGGAACGGGCAGCCGCGATAGTCTGGTGCGGACGCGCGCTTCACCAGGTCGTCGAACGCCTGGATCAGCTGTTTGGCCGGCTCGCCCGGATGTTTGTCGACGCTGGCTTCGAAGCGGCCCCGAAAGCGCGCGTCCATGCGATCCAGATACGCCACCACCAGCTCGTCCTTCGATGCGAAGCGCCGGTACAGACTCATCTTGTTGACGCCCGCGCGCTCCACCACGGCATCGACGCCGATGGCGCGAATACCGTCGCGATAAAACAGTTCCTGCGCCGCATCCAGCAACTGTTCCTGCGCCGTTGCGCCGTCGGTGCGGACACTGCGGCGGGCAGGGCCTTTGGGTTGATCCGCGGATGTTCGTGTCAAAGTCGCTTCCTCGTCATGCGAACTGCATGCTTGACATGTTACAGATCGGTCACTAAGCTCGCAACTCTGATGTGACAGACCGGTAACGAGTGATATCGTCCGGCGCAAAAATTAACGGAACCACGGAGCGGAACGGCGATGAACTGGGTAGCGAGGCGGCTGAGTGGCCGGATGCATTACGGATGGATCGCGGTGGGCGTGGTGTTTTTCGTGCTGCTCGCCGCGGCGGGCACGCGCGCGACGCCGAGCGTCATGATGCTGCCGCTCGAAAAGCAGTTTGGCTGGTCGCGCGGCACGATTTCGCTGGCGATCTCGATCAATCTGGCGCTGTACGGCCTTGCCGGGCCGTTCGCGGCGGCGGCGATGCAGCGCTTCGGCGTGCGCCGCACGGTGCTGACGGCGTTGACCACGCTGGCGGCGGGCGTCGCGCTCTCATCGATGATGACCGAGCCCTGGCAGATGGTGCTGGTCTGGGGCGTGATGGTCGGCAGCGCGACGGGCGTCGCGGCGCTGACGCTCTCGGCGACCATCGTCAACCGCTGGTTCACCACGCATCGCGGTCTGGCGATGGGCATTCTCACCGCTAGTTCGGCCACCGGCCAGCTCGTGTTCCTGCCGCTCCTCGCGTCGATTGCCGAGCACTACGGCTGGCGTCCTGTGGTGTTCGTCGTCGCGGGCGCGGCGGTGATCGTGCTGCCGTTCGTCGCGTGGCTGCTGCCCGAACGGCCGGCGGATCTGTCGCTGCGTCCGGTCGGCGAGAAGGCCGATCTGCCGCCGGCCGCCGTCCCGGCCCCTAAAAATCCGATCAAGGTCGCGTTCAGCACGCTCGGCATGGCCAGCAAGACGCGCGATTTCTGGCTGCTGTTTTTCAGCTTCTTCGTCTGCGGCGCGAGCACGAATGGTTATGTCGGCACGCATCTGATCGCCATGTGCTCGGACTACGGCATGACGCCGGTGCAGGGCGCCAGCCTGCTCGCGGCAATGGGCATTTTCGACCTGTTCGGCACGACGCTCTCCGGCTGGCTCTCCGATCGCTTCAACGCCCGCGTGCTGCTGTTCTGGTACTACGGCCTGCGCGGACTGTCGCTGATCTATCTGCCATATGCGTTCGGCGTCGACTTCTTCGGCCTGCCGCTGTTCGCCGTGTTCTACGGACTCGACTGGATCGCCACCGTGCCGCCGACCGTGCGCCTCGCCACCGATGTCTACGGCAAGGACGCCGCACCGATCGTGTTCGGCTGGGTCGTAGCGGGACATCAGCTTGGCGCGGCGTTCGCGGCGCTCGGCGCCGGCATGCTGCGTTCGAGTCTCGGCAGCTATACGGTCGCCACGATGATTTCGGGCGGGCTGTGCCTCGTCGCGGCGGTGATCGTGCTGCGCATCAATCGCGCGGGACGGGCGGTGGGCGTGGCGGCGACCTGAAATGGTGAAATGAAGCGGCCGCGGCGGGCTTGCTATCCTTGACGGCCTGCCGCGCCGCGTGCCGTGCGCTTTTCCAAACCGTCAAGGACTCGAACCATGAACGCAAAACCCGCTCCGACCGATATCGACATCCACGAACTGATCGCCGGCCGCTGGAGTCCGCGCGCATTTTCCACGGAGCCGGTCGAGCGTGCGCAACTGCATCAGGTGTTCGAAGCGGCGCGCTGGGCGCCTTCGTCGAGCAATCAGCAACCGTGGCGTCTGATCGCGTTCGACCGTCATCGTGACGAAGGCGCGTTCCAGCGCGCGTTCGACACGCTCATGCCCGGCAACCAGAAATGGAACGGCAACGTGCCGGTGCTGGTCTGCGTGACGGCCGCGACGCTCACGGCGAAGGGCGAGCCGAACCGCACGGCCGCCTACGACACGGGCGCGGCCGCGATGGCGCTGGTTCTGCAGGCACACGCACTCGGCCTGGCGGCGCATCAGATGGGCGGCTTCGACCGCGACGCGTTCCGCCAGGCGTTCTCGATTCCCGAGGAGGTGCAGATCATCGCGATGGTGGCAATCGGTCATCACGGCGATGCCAGCCAGCTCGACGAGGCATTGCAGGAGCGCGAAGCCGCGCCGCGCGTGCGCAAGGCGCTCGGCGAGACGGTGTACGAAGGCGCGTGGAGCCGCGCGTTCGAATAAACCGCGGCGCTTGGAGCCTCAGTGCTCGTCCGCTGCCGACAGCGGACGAGCCACGTCTTCCAGCGACTTGCGCTCCGCCGCGACGCCCCAGATGCCGGCGACGACCGCAGCCGCGATCATCAGCACCGAGCCGATCAGATAGCCCGCGAACACGGCGCCGCGCTCGTGCGTGTCGATCAGATGCCCGAACAGCGCCGGTCCGATGATGCCGCCGAGCGCCGTGCCGAACGCATAGAACACGGCGATGGCAAGCGCGCGGATTTCCAGCGGGAAGGTTTCGCTGACCGTCAGATACGCCGAACTCGCCGCCGCCGATGCGAAGAAGAAGATCACCATCCAGGCGATGGTCTGGGTCGTCACGCTCAGCATGCCGTTCATGAACATCCAGCCGCTGATGGTCAACAGCACGCCGGACATCGCATACGTGAAGGCGATCATGCGGCGGCGGCCGATCACGTCGAAGAGCTTGCCGAGCAGCACCGGCCCCAGGAAATTGCCGGCGGCAAAGGGCAGCACGTACCAGCCGATGTGATCGCCGGGCACGTGATAGAAATCCGTCAGCACCAGCGCGTAGGTGAAGAAGATGGCGTTATAGAAGAACGCCTGGGCGGTCATCAGCGTGAGACCCACGAGCGAGCGACTGCGATGCGCCTTGAAAAGCGTATGCACGACCTCGCTGAGCGGCGTGCCTTCACGTGCACGCAGACGCAGTGGTTTGATGGGCGTGTCGGGAATCGTCACGCCATGCTGGCGAAAATGCGCCTCGATTTCCTCGACGACCTGCTTCGCTTCGTCCGCGCGATTGTGCGTGATGAGCCAGCGCGGGCTTTCCGGCACCCACATCCGCATGAAGAGGATCGTGAGCCCGAGCACCGCGCCGATCAGAAAGCACGCGCGCCAGCCCCAGTCGGGCGGCAGCAGGCCGGGATCGAGCAGGACCAGCGATCCCGCCGCGCCGATGCCCGCGCCGATCCAGAAGGTGCCGTTGATCGCCAGATCGGTCCAGCCGCGCAGCCGGGCAGGCGTGAACTCCTGGATGGTCGAATTGATCGCGGTGTACTCCCCGCCGATGCCGGCCCCCGTCAGGAAGCGAAACAGCACGAAACTCGCGAGATTCCAGGAGAACGCCGTGGCGGCGGTCGCGGCCGCGTAGAGGAACAGCGTGATGAAGAACAGCTTGCGACGGCCGAGGCGGTCGGTCAGCCAGCCGAAACCGAGCGCGCCGAGCACCGCACCCGCGATATACGCACTCCCCGCAATGCCGACGTCCGCGTTCGAGAATTGCAGCGCCGGGCTCGTTTTCAGCGCGCTGGCGACGGCGCCCGCCAGCGTCACCTCGAGTCCGTCCAGCAGCCAGGTGATGCCGAGCGCAAGCACGATCAGCGTGTGGAAGCGTCCCCACGGCAGGCGGTCGAGGCGCCCGGGCAGATCGGTTTCGATGATGCCGGGTTGCGTGGGTTGTTCCATCGGTCGATCGTTCAAACGGCTCTCCTCGTCATTGTTTTGCCCATGTCGCCGGTTGTGCGCTGCGCATGCGCGGAATAAACCCGCAAGCGGCTTTCGAACGAGCAAGTTACATTCCGCTTTTGTCGAATGAAGTCAACGGTTTAAAAATCTTCGGCTGCGGTTGATGCCTACCCGGGAACGTGTTAAAAACGCCGTCCATGTCCAACGCGGCGTCCTGGCGGACGTGGCTCAGCATCATGACTTTTTGCGCGATCGATTTCGGCACGTCGAATTCCGCCGTCGCCCTTCCGGACGGCCCGGCCATTCGGCTGGCGCCCGTCGAAGGCGAGGCGACAACGTTGCCCACCGCTGTCTTCTTCAACACCGACGAAAATAACCAGGCCTACGGACGCGCCGCGCTGGAGGCGTACATCGACGGTTTCGACGGCCGCCTGATGCGCTCGATGAAGAGCATTCTCGGCTCGGCGCTCGCCGAGAGCACCACGGATCTCGGCGACGGTTCGGCCATCAAGTACACCGACGTCATCACGCTGTTCCTGCAGCACCTGAAGCAGAAGGCCCAGGCGATCGCCGCCGAGCCGCTGTCGCGCGCGGTGCTTGGCCGCCCGGTGTTCTTCGTCGACGACGATCCGCGCGCCGACAATCTGGCGCAGAAGCAGCTCGAGGCCTGCGCGCATGCCGTCGGCTTGCGCGAGATCCACTTCCAGTACGAGCCGATCGCCGCCGCCTTCGACTACGAAGCCGGTCTGACGCAGGAGGGGCTCGTACTGGTTGCGGATATCGGCGGCGGTACGTCGGACTTTTCGCTGGTGCGCGTCGGTCCGGAGCGCGCGCGCGCGCTCGACCGCAAGAGCGACGTGCTTGCGCATCATGGCGTGCACGTCGCAGGCACCGACTTCGACCGCCGCGTCGAACTCGCGACCGTGCTGCGCGAGCTGGGCTATCAATCGCTCGATCCGCAGGGTCGGGAGGTGCCGAGCCGCATCTACTTCGATCTCTCGACGTGGCATCTGATCAACACCGTCTACACGCCGAAGCGTGTCAGCGAGTTGCAGTTGATGCGCCATCTCTACCCGGAGGTGCGCCATCATGACCGCCTGATGCGCGTCGTCGATCGCCGGCTCGGGCATGCGCTCACCGCGCACGCAGAGGAGGCGAAGATCGAAGTCGCCGCGGGCGGGGCGACGGAAATCGACATGGAAGAGGTGGAAGAAGCGTTGCGCGTCGCGTTCGACGAAGCGCGCTTGATCGAGGCGGGCGCCGAAGAAACGCGGCGCATCGTGGACGCCGCGCGCGAGACCATCCGGCGCGCGGGCGTTGCGGAGTCGGACGTGGGCGCCGTGTATTTGACGGGCGGCACGACGGGGCTGCGGTTTCTGTCGCAGGCGCTGGCGGTGGCGTTTCCTGCTGCGCAGCCGGTATTCGGCGATCGCCTTGCCAGCGTGGCGAAGGGCCTCGGCATCTACGCACAGCGAGTCTTTGCCTGATTTCGCCTGAAAGCGCGCTACAAATAAAAAACCCCGCGCAGGCGGGGTTTTTTTACGAATCAGGCGGAACTTAGGCCGGCTTGATGTTCGCGGCTTGCTTGCCCTTCGGGCCAGTCTTTACTTCGTAGGTAACCTTTTGGTTTTCCTGAAGCGTCTTGAAGCCTTCGACACGGACTTCCGAGAAGTGCGCGAACAGATCTTCGCCGCCGCCATCCGGAGTGATGAAGCCAAAGCCCTTTGCGTCATTGAACCACTTGACGGTACCGGTTTCCATGTTACTTGTTCCAAAAAAATGATGAATAAGGCCGAAGCCCAGGGGTGCAAAAGATCAAGGAAGGGGCAATGGACCAACCGGAGTACCGTGATGGCGAACTCGAAAGAACCAATTCACTCGCCACTTGAAATCCTGCAAGAAGCTTTATACGGCGAAACCTTTTCTTGGTCAATTAATATCCGACAACTCCGAAGGGATTTTCTCGCGCCATGCGGAATCATGTGGCGAAGGGTGAATTCATGCGCTCCATTGCACGAAAAAGAGGCAAAAAAAGGTGAAATTGCGCACTCTTCGCACTGCATTCGAAAGGTGCAACCGTTAAACTACGCGACCATTTTCAAGGGGTTGCACCGGATTTGCCTGAGCGGCGGGAATGATTCTGGCAACCGTTGCACCCGCAGCCTGGCAGCCGATCGAAAACCGGCGAAGTCGCATGCAGCACGCGCGGCGCGAGACAACGGAGAGAAAAGTGACAAGTTCAATACAGAGAAACATCGGTCCGATGGCGCTGATGCTGACCGGTCTGGGATCCATCATCGGTTCGGGATGGCTCTTCGGGGCATGGAAGGCCGCCAAGATCGCGGGACCTGCCGCGATCGCCGCCTGGGTGATCGGCGCGGTCGTCATCCTGGCGATCGCCCTGACCTATGCCGAACTGGGCGCCATGTTCCCCGAGTCCGGCGGCATGGTGCGCTACGCGCGCTATTCGCATGGCGCGCTCGTGGGTTTCATCAGCGCGTGGGCGAACTGGATCGCGATCGTTTCGGTGATTCCGATCGAAGCCGAAGCCTCCATCCAGTACATGAGCACCTGGCCGTATGACTGGGCACACGCGCTGTTCGTCAACGAGTCGCTCACGCCGACAGGAATTGGCCTCTCGGCGCTGCTCGTGATCATCTATTTCATGCTGAACTACTGGGGCGTGAAAGTGTTCGCACGCGCGAACTCGCTGATCACGGTCTTCAAGTTCCTGATTCCGGGCGCCACCATCGCGGGCCTGGTCTTCACCGGGTTTCATTCGGAGAATTTCGGCACGTCGTCGACCTTCGCGCCCTACGGCTGGCCGGCGGTGCTGACCGCCGTCGCGACCAGCGGCATCGTGTTCAGCTTCAACGGTTTCCAGAGCCCGGTGAACCTCGCCGGCGAGGCCCGCAATCCGTCGCGCAGCGTGCCGTTCGCGGTGATCGGCTCGATCCTGCTCGCGCTTGTGATCTACGTGCTGCTGCAGATTGCCTATATCGGCGCGGTAAATCCCGCTGATGTAGCGAAGGGCTGGGCGCATTTCAACTTCGCGTCGCCGTTTGCGGAACTGGCGCTGGCGCTCAATTTGAACTGGCTCGCCATCCTGCTGTATGTGGATGCCTTCGTCAGCCCGAGCGGGACCGGCACGACCTACATGGCGACGACCACCCGCATGATCTACGCGATGGAGCGCAACGGCACCATGCCGAAGATCTTCGGCAACGTGCATCCGTTCTATGGCGTGCCGCGTCCGGCGATGTGGTTCAACCTGTTCGTCGCGTTCATCTTCATGTTCTTTTTCCGTGGCTGGAGTTCGCTGGCCGCGGTGATTTCGGTGGCGACGGTCATCTCGTATCTCACGGGCCCGGTCAGCCTGATGGCGCTGCGCCGCGCAGCCCCCGACCTCGAGCGTCCGCTCAGGCTGCCTATGATGGGCGTGGTTGCGCCGTTCGCGTTCGTGTGTGCGTCGCTGGTGCTGTTCTGGGCGAAGTGGCCGCTCACTGGCGAAATCATTCTGCTGATGGTCGTCGCGCTGCCGGCGTATTTCTACTTCCAGGCCAAGGCGGGCTTCGCCGGCTGGGGACGCGATCTCAAGGCCGCGTGGTGGCTCGTGGCTTACCTGCCGTGCATGGCGGTGATGTCGTTGATCGGCAGCAAGGATTTTGGCGGCAGCGGGTTGCTGCCGTATGGCTGGGATATGGCCGCGGTGACTGTGCTGGCGCTGGTGTTTTATTACTGGGGCGTGCATACCGGATATCGCACCGCCTATCTCGACGAGCGCGAAAGCAGCGACGATATCCTTCACGAAGTGGGCACCTGAGCGTTCCAGCGTCTTGTAGCGAGACAAAACCGCCTGAGTGGCTGCTCAGGCGGTTTTTTCATTCACGCGTCCGCGAATACGTAGTTCGTCATCGCCAGCGTGCGCTGGAAGGTTCCGAGCGACTGAATGCCGAGCGTGTAGTCATCGGCGGCTGCGCCGAGCGCGCTGAACACCGGCAACAGATGTTCGTCCGTCGGGTGCATCAGCGCCGCATGGGGCGCGCGGGCGCGATAGTCGAGCAACGCGTCGATATCGCGTGTCGCCATGCGGTCTTCGAACCAGTCGGTGAACTCGGCGACACGCGGGTCGGCATCTTCGGGACGCGCACTGAAGTCGGCCATGCGCAAGTTGTGCGTGATCTGGCCAGAGCCGACGATCATCACGCCTTCATCGCGCAGACCGCGCAGCGCCCGGCCCATGCCGAAATGATGTGCGGCGTCCAGATGCGGCTGTATCGAGAGTTGCGCGACCGGCACGTCCGCGTCCGGGAACATGAGCAGCAAGGGCACCCATGCGCCGTGATCGAGACCGTGTTCGGTCGTCGCGGCCGGAATGCCCTGTGCGCCGAGCAAGGCGGCGGCGCGCTTCGCCAGATCGGGCGCGCCGGGCGCCGGATAGCGCAATTCGTACAGCGCACGCGGAAAACCGTAGAAGTCGTGGATCGTCTCCGGCCGCTCGGCGATACTCGCGACCGGCTGCGCCGTGCCCCAATGCGCCGACAGCATCAGGATCGCGCGCGGGCGCGGCAGCGTGGCGCTCAGCGAGGCGAACTCGGCGGACGGCATCGACGGGTCGATCGGCAGCGTTGGCGCGCCGTGGGAAATGAAAACGGTGGGTGTTGGGCTCATGACGGCAGGATTCCAGTGGACTATGTCGTCAATGTAGGGCTGCTCGCACCGTTGATAAACCGTCCGAACGGCAATGCATTGTGTCGCAACTGTTGCTAATCAGATGGCGCGCGCAATCCCTGCCAAGCCGACGCAACCGGCTGCCCGAATCCAAACAGATCGATGACCCGCGCGACCGTGTGATCCACCATCTCGTCGATCGTCGCGGGCTTTTGGTAGAACGCCGGCAACGGCGGAAAGATCACGCCGCCCATTTCCGTGACCGACGTCATGTTGCGCAGATGCGCGAGGTTGAACGGCGTTTCCCGCACGAGCAATACCAGACGGCGACGCTCCTTGAGGACGACGTCGGCGGCGCGGGTGACGAGATTGTCCGAAAGACCGTGCGCGATGCTGCCGAGCGTGCGCATTGAGCAGGGCGCGACCACCATGCCGTCTGTCGCGAAGGAGCCGGACGCGATGCTCGCGCCGACATCGCGCACGCTGTGTACGACATCCGCCCGCGTGTGGACGGCGGCGCGGTCGAGATCGAGTTCGTGCTGAATATTGAGCCAGCCTGCGCTGGAAACGAGCAGATGCGTTTCGACGCCGCCCAGGCGGCGCAGCATGTCGAGCAGCCGCACGCCGTAGATGGCGCCCGTCGCCCCGGTGATCGCGACGATCAGGCGTCGCTGCGGGGCGGGCGGGCTTGCTGGCATCGGCGGGCGGGTGAAACTCAGGCGGCGGCGAAGAGCTGCTGCAGTTCGCCCGATTGATACATTTCCATCATGATGTCCGAGCCGCCGATGAACTCGCCGTTCACGTACAGCTGCGGAATGGTCGGCCAGTTGGAGAACTGCTTGATGCCCTGGCGGACGGCGTCGTCTTCGAGCACGTTGACGGTCGTGATCTTGTCGGCGCCACAGGCCTTCAGCACCTGGATGGCGCGGCCCGAGAAACCGCACATCGGGAATTGCGCCGTGCCTTTCATGAAAAGCACGACGGAGTTCGATTCGACGATCTGCTTGATATGTTCTTGCGTATCCATGGCGTTCCTGCGCGTGAAAGTCGGGGGACTGATGGTTCAAATGATAGCGGATTTCGCTTTTGAGAGCTGACGTCGCCCGCGCTTCAGGCCGTGAAAACGCCGCCCGTGCAGCGCTCGATGCCGGCAAGATCGCGCAGCGAATGTATGTCGTTGAAACCGCGCGCCTGCATGAGCTGCCGCACCGCTTCGGCCTGATCGTAACCGTGCTCGAGCCACAGCGCGCCGTTCATCGCGAGCAGAAAAGGCGCTTTCTCGACAATCTCGCGGATTGCCGACAAACCGTCGGATTCGTCGGTCAGCGCGCCGCGCGGTTCGAAGCGCAGGTCGCCTTGGTCGAGATGCGGATCACCGCTTGCGATATAGGGCGGATTGCTGACGATCGCCTCGAACAGCCGCGACGGCTCGAGGTTCGCGGTCCAATCGCTTGCGACAAAGGTGACCGGACCGCCCGCGCGCGCGGCGTCGAGCAAACGGACGGCATTCGAGCGCGCGATGTCGAGCGCGGCCGGCGAGCGATCGACGGCCCATACCTTGGCATCGGACCGCGCGTGAGCCAGCGACACCGCGATCGCGCCGCTTCCCGTGCCCAGATCGAGCACGCGCGGGCTCGGCGTGCCGGCAATGATGCCGAGCACGGTTTCCACCAGCAGTTCGGTTTCCGGACGCGGAATCAGCACATCGGGCGTGACCTCGAAGTCGAGGCCGAAGAATTCGCGTCGGCCGACCAGCTGCGCGATAGGCTCGCCGTCCAGACGGCGCGCGGTGAGCGCCTCGAAGCGCGCGACTGACGCGTCATCGAGCGTTTCCTGATCCCGCGTGATGAGTTCCGTGCGGCGCCAGCCGAGCACGTGCATCAGCAGCACGCGCGCTTCGAGCGGCGGCAGTCCGGATGTGCGCAGCGCGTCGGCCGCGGTGCTCACTCCGCTTCCCCGAGCGCCGCCAGCAATTCCGCCTGATGCTCGGAGACGAGCGCGCCGATCAGCTCGTTAATATCGCCGTCCATGATGTATTCGAGCTTGTAGAGCGTCAGGGTGATCCGGTGATCCGTCATGCGCCCTTGCGGAAAATTGTAGGTGCGGATGCGTTCCGAGCGGTCGCCCGAGCCGATCAGACTCTTGCGCGTCGCCGCTTCCTTGGCATGCTGCTCGTGATACTGCTTGTCCTTGATGCGCGCGGCCAGCACCTTCAACGCGCGGTCCTTGTTCTTGTGCTGCGAGCGGTCGTCCTGACATTCGACGACGATGCCGGTCGGCAAGTGCGTGACGCGCACGGCCGAATCGGTCTTGTTGATGTGCTGCCCGCCCGCGCCCGACGCGCGGAACGTATCGATGCGCAGATCGGCCGGATTGATCACGACCTCGCTGATTTCATCGGCTTCCGGCATCACGGCGACGGTACACGCCGAGGTATGGATGCGCCCTTGCGTCTCGGTCGCCGGCACGCGCTGCACGCGGTGTCCGCCGGATTCGAACTTGAGCCGCGAATACGCGCCCTGTCCGGCGATGCGCACGATCACTTCCTTGTAGCCGCCGAGATCCGACACGCTCTCCGACATCGTTTCGGCGCTCCAGCGATTGCGCTCCGCGTAGCGCAGATACATGCGCAGCAGATCGCCCGCAAACAGCGCCGATTCGTCACCGCCCGCGCCCGCGCGGATTTCGATGAAGATGTTGCGCTCGTCGTTGGGATCCTTCGGCAGCAGCATGGTCTGCAGATCGCTTTCGATGGTCGCCATGCGTTCGCGCGCCTCGCCGATCTCTTCTTCGGCGAAATCGCGCATCGACGGATCGGCGAGCAGTTCCTGCGCCGTGGCTTCATCGGTTAGCGCCTGCCGCCAGAGCGCGTATTGATCGACGATCGGGCTGATTTCCGCGTGCTCGCGCGTGAGCTTGCGATATTGGTCCATGTCGGACGTGACGTCCTCACGGCTCAACAGTTCGTTGAGATCGACCTGCCGTCTGGCGAGCTGGTCGAGCTTGCTTTGCATGCTCGTTTTCATCGTGCGGAATTGGCGCGGCGGGCGCCGGGGAATGACTGCGATCAGGAAGCCGGCGCCAGCGGCGCGCGGCCTTGGAGAATAGCAAAGATGGAGCCGCTAACGGTCCGACGAATCGGACTTGTCGCCGTGGCGGTAGAAGCCGCTCATCAGATCGATGAGCTGGCTGCGTTCCTCGCTGCTCGCGCGATTGAGCGCGTGCGTGGGACCGTGGATCAGCTTGTTGGTGAGCGCCTGCGACAGCGCTTCGAGTACGGCCGCGGGATCGTCGCCGCGCGAGAGCATCTTGCGGGCGCGTTCCACTTCGGCGCGGCGCAATGCGTCGGCCTGCGTGTGCATGTGGCGGATGACCGGCACGATGCTGCGTGCATCGAGCCACTGCATGAAATTCTGCACTCGCGTTTCGATGATCGATTCCGCCTGCGCCACCGCCGCCTGACGCGATGCATTGCCTTCGCGCACGATGGCGCCGAGGTCGTCGACGGTGTAGAGGAACACGTCGTGCAGGTTGCCGACTTCCGGTTCGATGTCGCGCGGCACGGCCAGGTCGACCATGAAGATCGGCCGATGGCGGCGCGCGCGCACGGCACGCTCGACCGCGCCCAGACCGATGATGGGCAGCGTCGATGCCGTGCACGACACGATGATGTCGAATTCGTGCATGCGCGCGGGCAGGTCGGACAGCGGAATGGCGCGGCCGTTGAAGCGGCCGGCGAGCTTTTCGCCGCGTTCGGCGGTGCGGTTCGCGACCACCAGTTCACGCGGATTCTGCGCGGCGAAATGGGTGGCGCACAGCTCGATCATTTCGCCCGCGCCGATGAACAGCACGCGCTGGCCGGAAATGTTCTCGAAGATACGCTGCGCGAGGCGCACGGCGGCGGCGGCCATCGAAACCGACTGCGCACCGATTTCCGTGGTCGTGCGCACTTCCTTCGCGACGGCGAAGGTGCGCTGGAACAGCTGGTTCAGATAGGTGCCGAGCGCGCCGGCTTCCGACGCCGTGCGCACCGCGTCCTTCATCTGTCCGACGATCTGGGTTTCGCCGAGCACCATCGAGTCGAGGCCGGACGCGACGCGGAAGGCGTGACGCACGGCTTCCGACTGCGGCAGCGCGTACACGTGCGGCGCGAGTTCGGGAACCGGGATGGCGTGATACTTCGACAGCCACTCGATGGCGGCTTCGCGGGCGGCGGCGTCGTCGGTGGCGCAGTAGAGTTCGGTGCGATTGCAGGTGGACAGAATGGCCGCTTCGGGCGAAACCTTTGCGAGCGGGCCGAGCCAGATGTCTTTCAGCGCGCCCAGGGCGGGTTTCAACTGTTCGAGCGGAAACGCCACGCGTTCGCGCAGGGCGACTGGCGCAGTGTGATGATTGATTCCGATCGTGAGGAGCTGCATTGTTTTAACGATGCTCTTGGCCTAAGCCGATGGCCTTTCAATAGCCCAATATTATAGCGTTTCGCGTGAATCTTCATTTATAGGGGCTATTTGGGGCGCGCTTGGGTCAATCTGGCTGCAAGCCTTGCCGGCATTGGCTTGCACGGCCCGATAGGCGGTTGCGCCTAGACGCGGCTGATCGACGCACGAACGGTCTTTTCCCGTTTTTTGCCCGTTGGTCCGTGGTCTTGCCTTCGCCAAATCCGGCCCCTAAACTCAGCCTTCCACCGTCACCGACCCCGGAATCACGCATGTTCGACTCTCCCCATGCTTCACGCGGCCGCCCGGCGCTTGCAACGGAGCACAGCCGCTGATGGGCTGGCTCGGACTGATTTTCCTGGGCGCGGTGATCGGCGCCGCGAGCTGGTGGCTGCATCCGTTACGGCGCTCGGGACGCATCGGCCGCGGACCGGCAGGCCGGATCTGGACGGCGATCGCGGCTGGCATACTGGCGAGCATCGTGGCGCGCATGCTCGGCAACATCGTCGATTTCTATCACGACGGCGACACGCTCGAATGGCTCGCGTGCGCAGTCTTCGCGTTGCTCGTCGTGACGCTGACGGTTGGACTGGCGGCGCGCCGCTGATTTCTTTCCCGACGGACAGCGGGTGATCCTTGCTGCCCGTCGCGCCCGTAAAGGGCTGCAAAGGGCTTTCAAGCACGTTTCGAAGCAGGTGACCCCATGAACGATCGCATTGCAGATTCCGCCATTCCTGAGCCCTCCACATTTGCGCGCCGCATCGACGCGCTGCGCCGCCAGATGGCGCTCGACCATCTCGCCGCCGTGCTCATTCCGTCCGCCGATCCACATCTCTCCGAATATCTGCCGGAACGCTGGCAGGGGCGGCAGTGGCTGTCGGGCTTCACGGGCTCGGTGGGCACGCTGGTCGTGACGGCCGATTTCGCGGGTGTCTGGGTCGACAGCCGCTACTGGACGCAGGCCGAGGCCCAACTGGCCGGCACGGGCATCGCGCTGGTGAAGATGATGGCCGGCCAGCAGAGCGCGCCGCATGTCGAATGGCTCGCGGACCACGTGCCGGAGGGCGAGACCGTCGCGGTGGACGGAACCGTGCTCGGCGTCGCGGCGGCGCGCGCGCTGGCCGATGCGCTCGATGCACGCGGCATCGTATTGCGCACGGATCTCGATCTGCTCGATGCCGTCTGGCCCGCGCGTCCGGGCCTGCCCGATGCACCCGTCTACGAGCACGCCGCGCCGCATGCGAGCGTCGCACGCGCCGACAAGCTGGCGCAAGTGCGCGAGGCGATGCGCGCGAAAGGCGCTCAGTGGCATTTCGTGTCCACGCTTGACGATCTCGCGTGGATCTTCAACCTGCGCGGCGGCGACGTGAGCTATAACCCGGTGTTCGTCGCGCATGCGCTGATCGGCGTGGATGACGCGACGCTCTTCGTCGCCGACGGCAAGGTGCCGGAAGAGTTGCAGCAATCGCTCTTGCGCGACAACGTGCGCGTCGCGCCGTATGCGGACGCGCCCGGCGCGCTGGCTGCGTTGCCCGCGGGCGCGACGCTGCTGATCGATCCGCGCCGCATCACGCATGGCTTGCTGGAGAAGGTGCCGTCGACGGTGACGATTATCGAGGCGGTGAATCCGTCCACCTTCGCGAAGTCGCGCAAGACCGAGGCGGAAGCCGAGCACGTCCGCGCGACGATGGAGCAGGACGGCGCCGCGCTCGCCGAATTCTTCGCGTGGTTCGAGGGCGCGCTGGGTCGCGAGCGCATCACGGAACTCACCATCGATGAAAAGCTGACGGCGGCGCGCGCGCGCCGGCCGGGCTTCGTCACGCTGTCGTTCGGCACGATCGCGGGCTTCAATGCCAACGGCGCCATGCCGCATTACCGCGCCACCGAGGCGTCGCACGCGGTGATCGAGGGCAACGGGCTGTTGCTGATCGATTCGGGCGGCCAGTACCTGAGCGGCACGACCGATATCACGCGGGTCGTGCCGGTCGGCGAGATCACGGCGGAGCACAAGCGCGACTTCACGGTGGTGCTGAAGGGAACGATGGCGCTTTCGCGCGCACGCTTTCCGCGCGGCATCCGCTCGCCGATGCTCGATGCGATCGCACGCGCGCCGATCTGGGAAGCGGGCGCGGACTATGGCCATGGGACGGGCCACGGCGTTGGCTACTTCCTGAACGTCCACGAAGGCCCGCAGGTGATTTCCCATTACGCGCCCGCCGAACCTTGGACGGCGATGGAAGAGGGCATGATCACTTCGATCGAGCCGGGACTTTACCGGCCGGGCAAGTGGGGCATCCGCATCGAGAATCTGGCGATGAACCGGGCCGCCGGGAAGACCGAGTTCGGCGATTTCCTCGAGTTCGAGACGCTGACCTTGTGTCCGATCGATACGCGCTGCATCGACTTGACCTTGCTGCGCGAGGACGAACGCGCGTGGCTCAATGCCTATCACGAGACGGTGCGCAGGCGCGTGTCGCCGCATGTGTCGGGCGCGGCGCTGGCGTGGCTCGAGGCCCGCACTCAAGCCATCTGATAGAAGGAAGCATCGAAACCATGACCATCCAGGCAGTCGTGTTCGATTTCGGCGGCGTGCTGATCGACTGGAACCGGGATTATCTGTACAAGCAGCTGATCCCGGACGAAAGCGAGCGCCGCTGGTTTCTCGACAACGTCTGCAAGATGGAATGGGTCGTGCAGCAGGACGGCGGCCAGACCATCGAAGCGGGCACGGCCGAGCTGATCGCGCTTCATCCCGGACATGAAGCGTTGATTCGAGCCTTTTACGCGCGCTGGCCCGAGATGGTGGCGGGCGTGCTGGAAGGGGGCGTCGCGCTGATGGAGCGGCTGGAGCGCGCGGACGTGCCGCTGTTCGGCCTCACCAACTGGTCGGCGGAAACCTTTCCTTATGCGTGGGAGCGTTTCGACGTGCTGCGCCGATTCCGCGAACTCGTCGTGTCGGGGCGCGTCGGGCTGGTGAAGCCCGATCCGCGCATCTTCGCGCTGATGTTCGACGAAATCGAAAAGCATCTGCCGGGCGTGCAGCCGTCCGAGCTTGTCTTCATCGACGACAACCTCCACAACGCCCAGGCCGCGACCGCGCTCGGCTGGCATGGCATTCACCATACGGACGCGTCGGACACGGAAGCGCAATTGCGGGCGTTGCAGCTGGCGTTCTGATCGAATCAAACGCCAGGAAATGCGCTACTGCCCCAGCAGATTCTTCAGCGCATTGCCGATTCCGCGCACGGTATCGCCGGTGCCTTTCGCAACGCCTTCCACGCTCACGCCAAGCGCCTTCGCAAACCCTGCCGTCAGCTTCTTCGAGAGGCTCTCGCTCAGCGAGAACTTGGGGTCGCGCAGATCGCCGTCGAGCACGAAATCCAGCTTGATCTGCTCCTTGCGGTCTTTCAGCGCGGCGATGGCGGCCTTGGTCGGGATCGAGAGGAAGGTGTCGAGCGGATTGCCCGAGTCGCTGATCTGCAAGTGATTCAGCACGAGCGAGCCGGGCGCGTGAATGCGGTTGTCCTTCACGGTGGCATCGACGTTCATGTCGATGGTGCCGCCCGTGACCGCCGCGCGCGCGCCGGCCTTCTTCAGCAGATACGGGTCGAGCGTCTGGACATCGACGGAACGCAGCGTCGCGCGCGTCTGCGAATCCTTGTTTGCGATGACCATCCAGCCGCCCCACGACACCGTGCCGGTATGCTGCGGACCCTTGATCGAGCCGGACATTGAAAGATCGGTGCGCTCATTGAGCGCCGGGAGATGAAGGCGGTCGATGGTCGCCCGTGCATCGCCGATCAACACGCGATACGGCGGGTTCTGCACGGAACTGTCGAAGAACTCCATTGAGCCGCGCTCGAACGACACGCGGTCGATGACCTTTTCCTCTTGCGCGCGCTCGTCGGCCTGACGGCTGTCCGGCCTTGCGTCGGCGGCGCGGGCGGTTTCCTTCAGACCGGGCAGGATGCGCACGCGGCCATCGGCGGAACGGACGATCGACAGATAGTAGTTGTCGACACTCACGCTGCGCAGATGGATGGGGCGCGTGATGAGCGAGCGCATGTCGACGTCGAGCACGATGCGTTCGGCGCGCATGGCGTCGGCGGCGGGCCAGTCCTTCGGGCCGCGCAGGCGCACGCGCGACAGCGTCACGTGGCCGAATTCCACGTCGATCTCCTCGACCGACCCGTTTGGACCGAGCGTCTCGAGAATCCGCTCTTTCATCTGATGCACGACGAACAGCCATCCGCCGATCGCCACGACGACGAGCGTCACGATGATCCCGACTGCCCAAAGCGCTCCCCGCCGCGCGCCCGTTCCCGCCATCTGCGTGTGTCTCCCGGAAGTCCTGCTGAAAAGTTGCCGCGCTGTGTAGTCTTGTCTGACAAAAAAGAATGGCGACCGCGTCTCCCACAGTCGCCACTTTTGCGCCGGATGTCGGTGCGCGCGCCCGCACAAGGGCGCGGGCGGCGTCGCAGGTTAGCGCGGAATCAGCGCGTGATCGGCTTGTAGCGCAGACGCTTCGGCTTGGCGGCTTCCTCGCCGAGACGCTTGCGCTTGTCGGCCTCGTATTCCTGATAGTTGCCGTCGAAGAATTCGACGTGCGAGTCGCCTTCGAACGCGAGGATATGCGTCGCGATGCGGTCGAGGAACCAGCGATCGTGCGAGATCACCATCACCGAGCCGGCGAATTCGAGCAGCGCGTCTTCGAGCGCGCGCAGCGTTTCAACGTCGAGATCGTTCGACGGTTCGTCGAGCAGCAGCACGTTGCCGCCCGCGATCAGCGTTTTCGCCAGATGCAGGCGTCCGCGTTCGCCGCCCGACAGGTTGCCGACGATCTTCTGCTGGTCGCTGCCCTTGAAGTTGAAGCGGCCGATATACGCGCGCGACGGCGTTTCGTACTTGCCGACGGTGAGGACATCCGCGCCGCCCGAGATTTCCTCGAACACCGTCTTGTCGCCGGCGAGCGCGTCGCGGCTCTGATCGACGTAGGCGAGTCTGACGGTCGGACCCTTGACGATTTCGCCCGAATCCGGCTGTTCCTTGCCGGTCAGCATGCGGAACAGCGTGGACTTGCCGGCGCCGTTCGGCCCGATGATGCCGACGATCGCGCCCGCCGGAATCTTCATGCTCAGGTCGTCGATCAGCAGGCGGTCGCCATACGACTTGCTGACGTTCTTGAACTCGATGACTTCATTGCCGAGACGGTCGCCGACCGGAATGAAGATTTCCTGCGTTTCGTTGCGCTTCTGGTATTCCTGGCTGTTGAGTTCCTCGAAGCGGGCGATACGCGCCTTCGACTTGGCCTGACGGCCTTTCGGGTTTTGGCGCACCCATTCGAGTTCTTTCTTGATGGCCTTCTGACGCGCGGATTCGCTGGATTCTTCCTGCTTCAGGCGGTCTTCCTTCTGGTCGAGCCAGCTCGAATAATTGCCCTTCCACGGAATGCCGTGGCCGCGGTCGAGTTCGAGGATCCACTCGGCGGCGTTGTCGAGGAAGTAGCGGTCGTGGGTCACCGCGACGACGGTGCCGGGATAGCGCGTAAGGAACTGCTCGAGCCATTCGACGGATTCGGCGTCGAGGTGGTTGGTCGGTTCGTCGAGCAGCAGCATGTCGGGCTTTTGCAGCAGCAGCTTGCACAGCGCGACACGGCGCTTCTCGCCGCCCGACAGATGTTCGATCGTCGCATCCCAGGCAGGCAGGCGCAGGGCGTCGGCGGCGACTTCGAGCTGTTGCTCGGGGCTGCCGCCGTCGCTGGTCGAGAGGATGGCTTCGTACTTCGCCTGCTCGGCGGCGAGCTGGTCGAAGTCGGCGTCGGGTTCGGCGTAGGCGGCGTAGATTTCATCGAGCTTCTTTTGCGCCTGGAAGACGTCGCCCAGACCTTCCTCGACGGCTTCGCGCACGGTCTGCTGCGGATTGAGCTGCGGCTCCTGCGGCAGATAGCCGATGTTGAGGTTGGGCATCGGCGTGGCTTCGCCTTCGATGTCGCGATCGACGCCCGCCATGATCCGGATCAGCGTGGACTTGCCGGAGCCGTTCAGGCCGAGCAAGCCGATCTTGGCGCCCGGGAAGAACGACAGGGAAATGTCTTTCAGGATCTGACGCTTCGGCGGCACGATCTTGCCGACGCGATTCATGGTGAAGACGTATTGGGCCATGTGGATGTCTTGGGTGGTCGTCTGGTGAGAAGTGCGCATGCCGCGCGCAGGAGGCGCGGCATCCGATGCTGTCTGGCGGCGCGGGAAGGGGCGCCGCCCGCGCGCGGTGCGCGGCGGGCTGAACCGACATTGTACTTCGCGAGGCGATCCGCTATTGCCAGCGCGCGACGCCGCCGTGACGCGAGCAGGTGCCGCTGTGATGCCGGCTGAAACTGTAGGAACCGTCGCGGCACTGGGCGGTGGCCCCGGCGGGCACGTTGCCGGAACGGGAGTGCGCGGGCGCGTGAACGGTGTCGCCGTCGCGATTGGTGTAGTGGCCGTGGCTGTCGAGATCGGATTCGTCGGGTTGTTGCTGGTAGGGGTGGTTCTGGTAGGCGAAGGCGGCGGGCGTCCAGATGAGGCTGGCGGCGATGAGCCAGGCGGCGTAGATGCGGGCGGGGAAGTGTCTCTTCTTCATTGTTTTTCTCTGCTTGTTGTTGTGGACGGCGCAGGCTGGCGTTGCCTCGTTTGTTTCTCTGCTTTTTCGCTCTCGTGCTTTCTCGCGCTCGAAAAAAAACGGAGTCCCTTTATCGGGAACTCCGCTTCGTGAGGCAAGGTGGTTTGACGTTTTTTGACGATTTACACGTTGAACAAGAAATTCATGACATCCCCGTCATGCACGACATATTCCTTGCCTTCCGCGCGCATCTTGCCGGCTTCCTTCGCACCTTGCTCGCCCTTGAAGGCGACGTAGTCATCGAAGGAAATGGTCTGGGCGCGGATGAAGCCGCGTTCGAAATCCGTATGGATCGCGCCGGCCGCTTGCGGCGCCGTGTAACCGATATGGATGGTCCACGCGCGCACTTCCTTCACGCCCGCCGTGAAATACGTCTGCAAGCCGAGCAGGTTGAAGCCGGCGCGGATCACGCGGTTCAGGCCCGGCTCGGTCATGCCCATGTCGGCGAGGAAATCGGTCTTGTCGGCGTCGTCGAGATCGGCGATTTCCGCCTCGATCGCCGCGCACACCGCGACCACCGGCGCATTCTCCGCCTCGGCGTGCTTGCGCACTGCGTCGAGATACGGGTTGTTCTCGAAACCGTCGTCCTTGACGTTCGCGACGTACATCGTCGGCTTCGACGTGATCAGGCAGAACGGCTTGATGAGCAGCAATTCTTCTTCACTCAGCGAGAGGCCGCGCACGGGCTTCGCCTGGTCGAGCTGCGCGCGCACCTTTTCGAGCACGGCGACGAGCTTGATCGCTTCCTTGTCGTTGCCCGATTTGGCGGCCTTCGAGTAACGCGACTGCGCCTTTTCCACGGTCGACAGGTCCGCGAGCGCGAGTTCCGTGTTGATCACTTCGATGTCCGAAATCGGATCGATCTTGCCCGCGACGTGGATCACGTTGTCGTCGTCGAAGCAGCGCACGACGTGCGTGATGGCGTCGGTTTCGCGGATGTTGGCGAGAAACTGGTTGCCGAGGCCTTCGCCCTTCGACGCACCCGCAACCAGTCCGGCGATATCGACGAACTCGACCACGGCCGGCAGAATGCGCTCGGGCTTGACAATGTCGGCGAGCGCCTGGAGACGTGCATCCGGCACTTCGACCACGCCGACGTTCGGCTCGATGGTGCAGAACGGATAGTTCTCGGCGGCAATGCCCGCCTTGGTCAACGCATTGAAGAGGGTGGACTTGCCGACGTTGGGCAAGCCGACGATGCCGCATTGGAGGCTCATGGGATCCTTCGAACTGGTGAGACGGCGCGAGTCGCGCTTTTTCGTCAAAAATGGTGCGCGATGGACGGGCGATGACGCCCGCTCCGACCGGCGGCCGCATGCCGCGGCCAGGCAAGCCGCTATTGTACCGTTGCGCTGGACCTCGAAGGTCGGCCGGCCTGCGCCTGCGCCCGCATCTGCAAGCCCCCAAACCCCTCCGACCCCCACAGCTATAATGGCCGGATGACTTCGCACCCACTGAAATTCCACGCAGTCGTCGTCGGCGGCGGGCTCGTCGGCAAGACGGCAGCGCTGGCACTCGCGCAATCCGGGCTGCGCACCGCGCTGGTCGCGTCCCGCGCCGCCAGCCTGCCGCCGGGCGCCGCGTTCGATTCGCGCATCTACGCGCTGTCGTCCAGCTCGCAGGCGCTGCTCGAACGCCTGCGCGTCTGGCAGGCGCTCGACCGCACGCGCTTAGGGCCGGTGTTCGACATGCGCGTGTTCGGCGATGCTCACGCGGAATTGCACTTCTCCGCCTTCCAGGCATCGGTGCCGCAGCTGGCGTGGATCGTCGAATCGTCGCTGATCGAACAGTCGCTCGACTCGGCGTTGCGCTTCCAGCCGAGCCTGTCCTGGTTCGAATCGCGCGCGCAAGGCATGACCGTCGAGGCCGACGCAGCGCACATCGCGCTCGCGAGCGGCGAATCCCTCGAAGCGGATCTGATCGTCGGCGCCGATGGCGCGCATTCCTGGGTCCGCGCGCAGATGGGCGCGAAGATGAACCGCCGCGATTATTGCCAGACCGGCGTCGTCGCCAATTTCAAGGCCGAGCGGCCGCACGGCGAGACCGCCTACCAGTGGTTCCGCGATTCCGAAATCATCGCGCTGCTGCCACTGCCGGGCGACCACGTGTCGCTCGTCTGGTCGGCGCGCACCGAGCACGCCGACGACCTGCTCGCGCTCGATCCCGCGCAACTCGCCGCCCAAGTCGAAACCGCGACGCAAAACCAGCTCGGCACGCTCGACTGCGTGACGCCCCCGCAAGGTTTTCCGCTCGGGCTGCAAACCGTCGACCGGCTGATCGCGCCGCGTGTCGCGCTCGTCGGCGATGCGGCGCACCTGATTCACCCGCTCGCCGGCCAGGGTATGAACCTGGGCCTGCGCGACGTCGCCGCGCTCGCCGACGTCATCGCCAACAAGGAGTCGTTCCGCGATCTCGGCGACCCGACCCTGTTGCGCCGCTACGAACGCGCGCGCCGCGAAGATATCCAGAAGCTCATGTTCGCCACGGACGGCCTGCAGCGGCTCTTCGCCGTGCCCGGCACGTTCGCGCGCGCGGTGCGCAATACCGGCATGGCGTTCGTCGGCGCGCAGCCGCTCGTCAAGCGCTGGCTGGTGTCGGCGGCGCTCGGTTGAAACCAAACATTGATTGATATTCCGACGCGCGGCATTCGCGCGACGCTGGCCGACTCACAGGAAACCGCATGAAAACCATTCTTCGTTCTGCGCTCGCGACGGCTGCGGCGCTTGCCGTCACGCTCGGCATGACCGGCCCGGCCCACGCCGACGCCACCACCGACAAACTCAAGTCGACGCTCGAGTCGCGCATGGGCGACGCCAGCATCAAGAGCATCGACAAGACCGCGATTCCCGGTCTCTTCGAAGTGAATCTGGGCTCGCAGATCATCTACAGCGACGCCACCGGCAACTACGTGCTGATCGGCGATCTCGTCGACACGCGCAGCAGCAAGAACCTGACCGAGGCACGGCTCTCGGAAACCAACAAGATCGACTTCGCAAAGCTGCCGTTCGAGAACGCGGTGAAGGTGGTGAAGGGCAACGGCAGCCGCAAGATCGCCGTGTTCTCGGACCCGAATTGCCCGTACTGCAAGCAGCTCGAATCGACGCTCAAGTCCATCGACAACGTCACGGTCTACACCTTCCTGTACCCGGTGCTGTCGCCGGATTCGACGGCCAAGTCGAAGTCGATCTGGTGCGCGAAGGATCGCGGCAACTCATGGGAAAGCTGGATGCTGGATCACAAGACGCCTGCCACGGCCGCAAACTGCGACACTACCGCGATCGACAAGAACCTGAAGCTCGGCCGCACGATGAACGTGACCGGCACGCCGACCGTCTTCCTCGCCGATGGCCGCCGTTTGCCGGGCGCCGTGCCCGCCGACCGGCTGGAGAAAGAACTGTCGGCCGCGCAATAAGCGCGACCCAGCACGAGAATGGAGGCGCCTGGCGCCTCCTTTGTTTTACGGGCTCCGGTTCGCCGGCCGGGGCCGCGGGCGCAACGGACGCAGCGGGCGCGCCCGGCACAAGAACAAGGACCACGCGATGACACCCTCCCTGCAACCGGTGCATTACAGCATCGTTCCGAAAAAAACCGCCGCGCATCTTTTCGAAGTCACGCTGACCGTCGCCGACACCGATCCGGCCGGCCAGCGCTTCATGCTGCCGGTGTGGATTCCGGGCAGCTACATGATCCGCGAGTTCGCACGCAACATCGTGACCTTGCAGGCGTTCAACGCGGCGGGCCGCAAGGTCGCGATCGACAAGATCGACAAGCACGCGTGGCAGGCCGCGCCCGTCGAAGGCCCGCTCACGCTGCGCTACGAGGTCTACGCGTGGGATCTGTCGGTGCGCGCCGCGCATCTCGATGACAGCATCGGCTTCTTCAACGCGACGAGCGTGTTCCTCGCGGTGGAAGGGCAGTCGGGCGCACGCTGCGTGATCGACATCCAGCCGCCCGAGGGCGGGGCGTATCGCAACTGGCGCGTCGCCACGGCGCTGCGCGAGGCGCGCGGCACGAAGCGCTACGGCTTCGGCACCTATGAGGCCGACAGCTACGACGAACTCGCCGATCATCCCGTCACGCTTGGCGAATTCGCGCTCGGCAGCTTCAGCGCGCATGGCGTGAAGCACGACATCGTGATCTCGGGCCGCGTCGTCAATCTCGACATGAACCGGCTCCAGGCCGATCTCAAGCGCGTCTGCGAAGCGCAGATCGCGCTGTTCGAGCCGCGCACGAAGCGCGCGCCGATGGACCGCTACGTGTTCATGACGCTGGCCGTCGGCGATGGTTACGGCGGGCTCGAACATCGTGCATCGACGGCGCTGATCTGCAATCGCACGGACCTGCCGGTGCAGGGCCGGCCGGACTTGAGCGATGGCTATCGCACCTATCTCGGCCTGTGCAGTCACGAATACTTCCATACGTGGAATGTGAAGCGCATCAAGCCCGCGACGTTCGCTCCGTATGATCTGTCGCAGGAGAATTACACGACGCTGCTGTGGCTCTTCGAAGGCTTCACGTCGTACTACGACGACCTGATGCTCGTGCGCAGCGGCCTCATCACCGCCGGCGATTACTTCAGCCTGCTAGGCAAGACGATCGGGGGCGTACTGCGCGGCGCGGGACGTTTCAAGCAGTCGGTTGCGCAGAGTTCGTTCGACGCGTGGGTGAAGTACTACCGCGCCGACGAAAACGCGCCGAACGCGATCGTCAGCTATTACCAGAAAGGGTCGCTGGTCGCGCTGGCCTTCGATCTGTCGATCCGCGCGCAGACCGACAACCGTAAGTCGCTCGACGACGTCATGCGCCTGCTGTGGCAGCGCTACGGACGCGACTTCTATCACGGCAATGCGCGCGGCATCCGCGAGGAAGACGTTGAGGCGCTGTTTGCCGAAGCCACCGGCGCCGACCTGCGCGCGCTGTTCCGCGATGGCGTGCGCGGCACGCGCGACCTGCCGCTGGATGCCTTGCTGGAGCCGTTCGGCATCGCGCTCGCGCCCGATCTGCCCGGCAACGGCGCGGCGCTCAAGCCCACGCTCGGCGTGCGCGTGCGCGGCGGGGCGGAGTGCGCGCTCGCGGTCGTCCACGAGGGCGGCGCGGCGCAGAAGGCCGGGTTGTCGGCGGGCGACGTGCTGGTCGCGATCGATGGCTTGCGCGTCACCGGCTCCAATCTCGACAGCCTGCTGTCGCGCTATCTGCCAGGCGCG
Source organism: Caballeronia sp. LZ065 (assembly GCF_031450975.1). Lineage (NCBI taxonomy): Bacteria > Pseudomonadati > Pseudomonadota > Betaproteobacteria > Burkholderiales > Burkholderiaceae > Caballeronia > Caballeronia sp. LZ065. The sequence goes on along the minus strand of NZ_JARUXV010000001.1, from coordinate 2,908,310 downwards.
AAGGTGGAGATCCATGCATTTCGCCGCGACGAACTGCGTCGCACGGAACTCAAGCTCGACGGGCCCGAGGTCGTGCGTTACCTGCTGACGGCTATCGACGGGCGCGGTCCGTCGAAACAATGGCGCGAACGCTGGCTGAAAGGCTGATGTGTCCGAAGCCGGCGGGCGGATTGTTCTACCGCTGCAACAATCCGTCTTGGCCAGACGGCTTTTTATCGATCGTCGAAAGGGGAGAATGCTTCCTAAGCCGGGCGCAGACAGTGCCCGAATCCCGAAAGCTCTGCATGGGACACCGTGGGCGATCAAGCGTGCACGCTGTCCCGACAAGGACCAGGAAGCCATCATGACGACGATTTTGCAAATCAATTCCGCTGCTCGTTCGCAAGGCGCCCAATCGACGCTGCTCGCCGACGAACTCACGGCAAAACTGCAACAAAGCAACCCGGGCGCGAAAGTGGTCGTTCGCGACCTGCTCGGCGCGTCGCTGCCGCATCTGGATGACGCCACGCTCGGCGCCTTCTTCACGCCGGCCGACCAGCGCAGCGCGGACCAAGCCGCCATCAACGCGAAGAGCGAAGCGCTGATCAACGAACTGCTGGCAGCGGACATCGTCGTGATCGCGGCGCCGCTGTACAACTTCGGCATCTCGTCGCAACTGAAGACGTATTTCGACTGGATCGCCCGCTCGGGCATGACGTTCAGCTACGGCGCGAACGGCGCCGAAGGCCTGGTCAAGGGCAAGAAGGTGTTCGTGGTGTCGGCGCGCGGCGGCAAGTACGCGGGCACCCCGAACGATTCGCAAACGCCTTACCTGAAGACCTTCCTCGGTTTCATCGGCCTGACCGACGTGAACTTCATCTACGCCGAAGGCCTGAACATGGGCCCGGACGTGGCGGGCGCGGCGCTGGCGTCGGCGCGCGAGGCAATCGCGGCGCTGTAAGCGTCTCGCTCCGGCAGCAAGGCATCCAATAAAGCGCCCCGCTGACTTGTGTCAGCGGGGCGTTGTGCGTTTCATGTCGTGCGCGAAGGCGTCAGGCCAGCAGTTCGGGTTCGGCGGGCAGGCGCCAGTCGATTGCCGGACGGCCATGCTTCGTCAGGTATTCATTGGCGAGCGCGAAATGACCGCAGCCGAAAAAGCCGCGATACGCCGACAACGGCGACGGATGTGCGGACTCCAGCACGCAATGCGCCTTGCCCGTGCCTTCGATCAAGCCGCGTTTCGCCTGCGCATGCGCGCCCCACAGCATGAACACGAGCCCGTCATGGCGCTGCGCCATTTCGTGGATCAGCGTGTCGGTGCATGGCTCCCAGCCGCGCTTCGCGTGACTGCCGGCGCGGTCGCGTTCTACCGTCAGCGATGTGTTGAGCAGCAGCACACCCTGTTTCGCCCACGAATCCAGACAGCCGTGCGCGGGCGCGGGGAAGCCGAGGCTTGCGTGGATCTCCTTGAAGATGTTGCGCAGCGACGGCGGCGGGCGCACCGGCGCGGGCACCGAGAACGCCAGCCCATGGGCCTGCGGCGCGCCCTTGTCCTCGCCGTGATACGGGTCCTGGCCGAGAATCACGACCTTCACGTCGGCGGGGTTCGTGAGACGGAGCGCGCGGAAGACATCGGCGGGATAAACGGTCTTGCCGGCGGCGCGTTCGGCATCGACGAACGCACACAGCGCTGCATAGTGCTTGCTGTCGATGAACGGTCGCAGATGGCGACGCCAGTCGGCGGGCAGCGCCTCGAACTGGCTTTCGAGCGTCGTGCCGGGCGAAGCCGGCGCGTTGCCGGCATCCTCGAAAAGCGAAGGCTGTTGGCTCATGCTGGGCAATCAGGCGTCGCGATTCTTGTCATCTGGCTGCGTGCGCAACAGATATCCGCGCTGCGCCTTGCTGAGATCTTCCGGCGTGAGTTCAGGAAACGCGCCGCGCAGTTCGGCGGCAAGCATCGACAACGCGCTTTCCTCGCCAGATTTCAGTTCCAGCTCGAGTTCGCTGATTTCCGCGCGACGCGTCTCGCCGTCGACATCGGCGGTGATGCCGCCCAGGTCCAGCGCCACTTCGATCTGCGAACCCTCGCGTTCCAGGTCCCACACGATGCGCCTGAAATCGGTCTTGAACAGCGCGATCAGTTCGGGCGCGGCGCGCTCCAGCGTCTCGCGCGCGGCTTCGTCGTCGCAGGCGGCGAGCAGCGCGTCGATCTGCAGCGCGTCACGCTCGACCGGCAACTCCCACTCCTGACGATTGCTCAGGCCCGCGACACTCTTGCCGAGCGTCTTGTAGGTCTGCAGCCATTGTTCCGGCGTGCGGCGCAGGCGCAGCGCGGACTTCGCTTTCGCCAGCGCGCAGGCGGCGGTATCGAAGTACACGTTGGTCAGTTCGATCGGCCGGCCCGGGCCGGTGTGTTCGTCGAAGAAGCGTGCGATGTCGTCATGCTGCGACGGCGCAAGCGCGAGTTTCAATTCCCGTTCGATGCCCAAGGTCCGGTCCCGTCGATGAAGTCAGAAAAACATGCGCGCGAGTTCCGCGCCAGGATCGTCGGCGCGCATGAACGCTTCGCCGACCAGGAAGGTATGCACGTGCATCGCGCGCAGCCGCTCGACATCGGCACGCGACAGAATGCCCGACTCCGTCACGACGATACGATCCTCCGGCACCATCTCCAGCATCCCGATGGTCGTCTCGATGCTCGTTTCGAAGGTGCGCAGGTTGCGGTTGTTGATGCCGATGAGCGGCGTCTTCAGGGTGAGCGCGTCGCGCAGTTCGTCGGCGTCGTGCACTTCGACCAGCACGGCGAGACCGAGCGAATGCGCATAGGCCTCGAGGTCCTGCATGTGCGAGAGTTCGAGCGCGGCGGCGATCAGCAGGATGCAGTCCGCGCCCATCGCGCGCGCTTCCATGACCTGATACGGGTCGACGATGAAGTCCTTGCGCAGCACCGGCAGACTGCACGCGGCGCGCGCTTCCTGCAGATAGGCGACGCTGCCCTTGAAGAACTGCACGTCGGTGAGCACGGAGAGACACGCCGCGCCGCCTTGCTCGTATGAACGCGCGATCTCGGCGGGCACGAAATGCTCGCGCAGCACGCCTTTCGACGGACTCGCCTTCTTCACTTCGGCGATGACCGCGGCCTGATTGGCCACATGCTTCGCGCGCAATGCGCCGACGAAGTCGCGCAGATCACGCGACGTGGCTTCGAGCCGCAGCTCTTCCAGCGGCGCGCTGAGTTCCGCCGCGCGCACTTCCTCGCGCTTGACCGCGACGATGCGGTCCAGGATGTCACTCATGTTGGCTTCCTTTACTTCTTCGCAAACTGCTGCGTGAACTTGACGAGCGTGTCGATCTTCTCGCGCGCCGCGCCGCTCTCGATGGCCTCGCGCGCGGCCGCCATGCCGGCTTCGATCGACTCGACGACATCGGCGGCGTAGAGCGCCGTGCCCGCGTTCAGCGTGACGATCTCGCGCGCGACGCCGGCCTTGTTGTTGAGCGCACCGAGCAGCATGGCCTTGGATTCCTGTGCGTCCTGCACCTTCAGCGAGCGGTTCGACACCATCTGCAGGCCGAAGTCCTCGGGATGAATCTCGTACTCGGTCACTTCGCCGTTCTTCAGTTCGCCGACGCGCGTGGCGGCGCCGAGCGAGACTTCGTCCATGCCGTCCTTGCCGTACACGACGAGAACGTGCTTCGCGCCCAGGCGCTGCATCACGCGCACCTGGATGCCGACGAGGTCTTCATGGAACACGCCCTGGAGCTGATTCGGCGCGCCGGCCGGATTGGTCAGCGGGCCGAGAATGTTGAAGATGGTGCGCACGCCGAGTTCACGGCGCACCGGCGCGATGTTTTTCATCGCCGGATGATGGTTGGGCGCGAACATGAAGCCCATGCCGGTCTCGGCAATCGATGCCGCCACCTGTTCCGGCGACAGGTCGATGTTCACGCCCAGCGCCTCGAGCACGTCGGCGCTGCCGGACTTGCTCGACACGCCGCGGTTGCCGTGCTTCGCGACCTTCGCGCCGGCGGCCGCGGCGACGAACATCGACGCGGTGGAAATGTTGAATGTGTGCGAGCCGTCGCCGCCCGTGCCGACGATGTCGACGAAATTCGAGTTGTCCTCGACCTCGACATGATTCGCGAACTCGCGCATCACGGTGGCGGCCGCGGCAATCTCGCCGATGGTTTCCTTCTTCACGCGCAAGCCGGTGATGATGGCGGCGGACATGACGGGCGACATCTCGCCGCGCATGATCTGGCGCATCAGATGCAGCATTTCGTCGTGAAAAATTTCGCGGTGCTCGATCGTGCGCTGCAGCGCTTCCTGTGCAGTAATGGTCATGTTGTCGAGCCCGTTCAAGCGCGTTGGCCGGACGTGGCCGTGTGCTTCACGAAATTTTCGAGCAGCGCGTGGCCGTGTTCCGACAGGATCGATTCGGGATGGAACTGCACACCTTCCACTTCGAGTTCCCGGTGGCGCACGCCCATGATCTCGCCGTCCGGCGTCCACGCGGACACTTCCAGACAGTCGGGCAGGGATTCGCGTTCAATGGCCAGCGAGTGATAGCGCGTCACGTTGAAGTGTTTGGGCAGGTCGGCGAACACGCCTTTACAGTCCGTCTCGATCTGGCTCACCTTGCCGTGCATGATGGTCTGCGCGCGCACGACGCGTCCGCCAAATGCTTCGCCGATCGCCTGATGGCCGAGGCAGACGCCAAGAATGGGCAGCTTGCCGGAGAATTCGCGCAGCACGTCGAGTGTGATGCCCGCATGTTGCGGATTGCTCGGTCCCGGCGAGAGGCAGATGCGCTCGGGCGCGAGCTTCGCGATTTCATCGAGCGTGATCTCGTCGTTGCGGAACGTGCGCACGTCTTCGCCGAGTTCGCCGAAGTACTGGACCAGGTTGTACGTGAAGGAGTCGTAGTTGTCGATCATCAGCAGCATGGTCTTGTCTCCTCAGAAGTCGCTGTCGAGGCCGTCTTGCACTTGCTCGGCGGCGCGGAGCACGGCGCGCGCCTTGTTCTCCGTCTCTTGCCACTCGGATTCGGGCACCGAATCGGCAACGACACCCGCCGCCGCCTGCACATACAGATTGCCCTTGTGAATGATGCCGGTGCGGATCGCGATGGCCAGATCCATTTCGCCGCTGAACGACAGATAACCGACCGCGCCGCCATACAGCCCACGCTTGACGGGTTCTAGCTCGTCGATCAGCTGCATCGCGCGGACCTTTGGAGCGCCGGACAGCGTGCCGGCGGGGAAGGTGGCGCGCAGCACGTCGAAGTTGTTCATGCCGTGCTTGAGCTTGCCTTCGACCGAACTCACGATGTGCTGCACGTGCGAGTACTTTTCGATGACCAGCTTGTCCGTCACCGTGACCGATCCCGTCTGCGCAATCCGGCCGACGTCGTTGCGCGCGAGGTCGATCAGCATCACGTGCTCGGCGACTTCCTTCGGATCGTTCAGCAGTTCGGTCGCGAGTTCGGCGTCGCGCTCGGGCGTGTTGCCGCGCGGACGTGTACCGGCGAGCGGGCGAATGGTGACGATGTGATCGTCGGCGCGCTTTTCCTGGCGCACCAGGATTTCCGGCGACGCGCCCACCACATGCACTTCGCCGCCGAAGTTGTAGTAGTACATGTACGGCGACGGATTCAGCGAGCGCAGCGCGCGATACAGCGACAGCGGATTGTCCCGGAACGGCTTGGTCAGGCGCTGGCCGACCTGCACCTGCATCAGTTCGCCCGCCGCGATGTATTCCTTCGCGCGCCGCACGGCGTTCAGGTAATCGTCCTTCTTGAACTCGCGGAAGGTTTCAGTGCGCACGCTGGCTGACGTCACCGGCGGCTGCACCGTCGCACGCAGGCGCGAGCGCAGTTCGCGCAGGCGCTGCTTCGCGCGGGCATAGGCTTCGGGGCGGGTCGGGTCGGCGTAGACGATCAGATAGAGCTTGCCCGCGAGATTGTCGATGACCGCGACTTCCTCGGTCAGCAGCAACTGGATGTCGGGGAGATTGAGATCGTCGGGGGGCGCGGTGTCAGCGAGCTTCTTTTCGATGTAGCGCACCGCGTCATAACCGAAATAGCCGGCCAGACCGCCGCAGAAGCGCGGCAGGCCCGGACGGGTCGCCACCTTGAACCGCTTCTGGTAAGTCTCGATGAACGCCAGCGGATCGCCTTCATCCGTCTCGACGACATTGCCGTCGGTGAGCACCTGCGACTTGCCGTTCTGCACGGTCAGGATAGTGCGCGCCGGCAGGCCAATGAACGAATAACGTCCGAAGCGCTCGCCGCCCACGACGGATTCGAGCAGGAACGAGTTCGCGCCATTGCGCTCGGGCTGCGCGAGCTTGAGATAGAGAGAGAGCGGAGTTTCGAGGTCGGCGAGGGCTTCGGCGATCAACGGAATGCGGTTGTAGCCTTCGTTCGCCAGCGATTGGAATTCGAGTTCGGTCATGTTGCGATCCTTTGCGTGCCGGGCGGGGTTCGGGAGGCGCGGCATCGGGGAAAAGCGGGCGCTGCGGGCGGTCGTTTCTCGTGATCATCGCATACGGCGACCTCGCCGCTTCGACGAGGCGAAGCGGCTCCGGGCGAATCATTCACGCGGGACGCGCGAACGAAGTTCGGCTCGATGCGCGGTGTGCGCAAGATGCACGTAGTACGGTTCGACAGAAACGGCGCGGAAGTGCGCAGCGAAACAAAAAACGGATGCTGAAGCGGATGCGGCAGGGAGCGACACGGCTTCAGCAGACCTCGGGCGAGGTTAGCGCGACCAGCGACGCCAGGGCCAGGCTCCCCGGTCGATGCTGCTCAGACTCCGTTTTCTGTTGAGAAACATGATTGATGGACTTATTCAGTCAGGGTGGTGTCCGGCGGCGCCAAGGTGGCGGCTATCGCCAGTGCTGCCGTGCGCAGCGAGGAGACTATACCATCGGACTTCACCGATTGCACAGGCTTCCCATGATTGTAACCGTACGGAACCGTCAAGGTTGCGAGGCCTGCCGCACGGCCCGCGAGGGCGTCGTTCTCGGAGTCGCCGACGGCCACGGTTTCGCGCGTCGGCACGTCGAGGCGTTCGCAGGCAGTGATCATCGGCAGGGGATCGGGCTTCTTTGCGGGCAACGAGTCGCCGCCGAGAATCACCCTGAAGTAATCCGCGATGCCGAAGTGCGCGAGCAGTTCCACCGCGAAGCGATGCGGCTTGTTGGTCACGCAGGCAAGCGCGATGCCGAGTTCGCGCATGGCTTCGAGCCCTTCGCGCACTTCCGGGAACAGCGCCGAATGCTTGCCGTTGACCTTCGCGTATTCGCTTTGATAGATGGCGAGGGCGTCGTCGAACTGGGCGACCGCCTGCGAGTGCGGTAGCCGCGCCGCGAGCACGCTGCGGATCAGGTTCTCCGAACCCTTGCCGACGTAGTCCGTGACCTCTGCACGCGTGACCGGTTGTTCGACCGCGATACGCGCGAGCATCGCGTTCAGCGCGGCGACGAAGTCGTCCGCGGTGTCGACCATGGTGCCGTCGAGATCGATGATGGCTGCCCGAATGGGCCGATTCACGAAGGGCGCCTGCGCCGCCGCACTCTCGCTCATGCCTGTGCTCCCACTTTGGCCAGTTCGGCGCGCATGGCGTCGATGACCTGCTTGTAGTCGTGCTTGCCGAAGATGGCCGAGCCCGCGACGAACGTATCCGCGCCGGCCGCGGCAATTTCCGCGATGTTGTCAATCTTCACGCCGCCGTCGATTTCCAGATGGATCGTGCGGCCCGTGCGGTCGCGATAGGCGTCGATGCGCTTGCGGGCTTCACGCAGCTTGACCAGCGCCTCGGGAATGAACGACTGGCCGCCGAAACCCGGATTGACCGACATGATGAGCACGAGATCGAGCTTGTCCATCACGTAGTCGAGATAGTGGAGCGGCGTGGCCGGATTGAACACGAGACCGGCCTTGCAGCCGTGATCGCGGATCAGCGAGAGCGTCCGGTCGATGTGAACCGACCCTTCCGGATGGAAGCTGATGATGTTGGCGCCGGCCTTGGCGAAATCGGGCACGATGCGATCGACGGGCTCGACCATCAGGTGCACGTCGATAGGCACGTCGACATGCGGGCGGATGGCCTCGCACACCATCGGGCCGATGGTCAGGTTCGGGACGAAGTGGTTATCCATGACGTCGAAGTGAATCCAGTCGGCGCCGGCGGCGACGACGTTGCGGACTTCCTCGCCGAGGCGGGAGAAATCCGCCGACAGGATGCTGGGAGCGATATGGAATGGCGCCATGGACGTATAAAGAGAAGTAGCGACTTGGAAGCGTGATTTTAACTCGCGTTTTTCAAACGAGTCCTTCGTCCGAACGGCTTAGGAGGAATGCACGGAATGCACGGATGTGGCGTCGCGGCGCCGTTCATGTTGCGGGCAGCCCGCGCATGAAGCAGAATGCCAGACCAATGGCGGCGCGGCGGCGCGCCGTTTCCCGGATTTGGTCGCGGCTCAGCGGCCGGTCGCTCAGTCGATGCATTCATTCATCGACCTGTAACTGGAACCACGATGGCTCAGTACGAATTCAGCGTATCCGTGGAGACGCGGTATCTGCCGGAGCAGTCGGACCCCGACAGCCGGCAGTACGCTTTTGCCTACACGCTGACGATTCGCAATACCGGCGAGGTCGCGGCGCAGTTGATCGCGCGTCACTGGATCATCACCGACAGCAACGATCACGTGCAGGAAGTGAAGGGGCTGGGCGTGGTCGGACACCAGCCGTTGCTGCCTCCGGGCGAGCAGTTCGAATACACGAGCTGGGCGGTGATCGCCACGCCGGTGGGTACGATGCGCGGTGAATATTTCTGCGTGGCGGAAGACGGTGAGCGCTTCGAGGCGCCGGTCGCTGAATTCGCGCTGCACATGCCGCGCACGCTTCATTGAGCGGCGCCCGCGACGTCGCCTTGGGGCACGGCGGCTATGTTCAACGCCGCTTTGCAGGATCGTTCGAGCGGTTCTGGTGCTTCTTCTTGCCTGACGCCGTCCATACGACGATGAAGATCAGCAAGCCAAGCGCCACGAGCGACTCGAGCGCAAAAATAAGCATTGGGTATTCGTCGAACAGATCAGACATGGTGGTTCCCATCAAGAACGAGCATTGTAGGTGTTTCTCGCGGACAGCCGCACAGGCAGTCACACGAACGGCCGCGCAGGCAGCAGCCTGGGCCGCATCGATCGCAACCGCTGTCCTGCTCGCCTCGTGCGGGGGCGGCAGTTACGTGAAGCCGGGGCCCACCACGGCGACCGGCACGCCCATCGTACCGGGCCAGCGCGCCGCGTCGCGCCTCACGCCGGTGAGCTGGCAGCAGGTGCCTGGCTGGCAGGACGATTCACTGATCGGTGCGACGGCGGCACTGCGTCAGAATTGCAGCCGGCTTGCGCGTCAGGCTACCTGGCAGAAGGCATGCGCTGCGGCACAGCAGCTCGACGACCTCGACATGTCGGCCGCGCGCAGTTTCTTCGAGGCCTATTTCACGCCCTTCCAGCTCGCCAATACCGACGGCACGCTCGACGGTCTCGTGACCGGCTACTACGAGCCTTTGCTGCGCGGCTCGCGCACGCGGCACGGGCCGTATCAGTACGCGCTGTATCGCTTTCCTTATCGCTACAAGGCGGGCTCGGCGCTGCCGCCGCGCGCGCAGCTCGAACGTTCGGGCGTGTTGAACGGCAATGAATTGGTATGGGTCGACGATCCGATCGAAGCGTTCTTCCTGCAAGTGCAGGGTTCGGGGCGGGTAACGATGGAAGACGGCAGCGTGATGCGCGTCGGCTTCGGCGGCACCAATAATCAGCCGTACCGGTCGATCGGCAAGGAGTTGCTCGATCGCGGCGAATTGACGCCTGCGCAGGCCACCATGCAAGGCATCAAGGCATGGGCCAAGGCCAATCCGGCGCGGGTCGATGCACTGCTCGACGTGAATCCGCGCTTCGTCTTCTTCCGCGACATGCCTTCGAACGAGGCGATGGCCGCGAGTCTCGGCGACGGTCCGGTCGGCGCGCTGGGTGTGCCGCTGACGCCGGAACGTTCGATCGCGGTGGATCCTTCGGCGATTCCGCTCGGCACGCCGGTCTTTCTTCAGACCACGCGTCCGCTCAGCAATCAGCCGATGAACCGTCTCGTGTTCGCGCAGGACACGGGCTCGGCGATCAAGGGCGGCGTTCGCGCCGACTATTTCTGGGGCCTCGGCGACGATGCCGGCGATCTCGCGGGACGTATGAAGCAGGGCGGCCGCATGTGGCTGCTGATGCCGAACTCCTGACCGCGGCCTGGCGCAGCGGTTGATGAAAAGCTCGCGGCCTTTGGGTCCGCGAGCTTTTTTTCATGCGTTCACGCCAGGTTTCTGCGATCGACCACGCGCCGCGCCTTGCCGACCGAGCGTTCGATGCCGTTCACCCCAAGCACATTGATGATGGCGCTGACGCCGATCATCGCCTTGATGTCGTAGGCGAGCGCGGCTTTCGCCGAGTCCAGCGCGCCCGAGTCCGGCGCCGATTCGGGACAGGGCTCGACGTTCAGGGTCAGCACGTCGAGCGGCCCTTCCTTGGTCAGCACGATCTGATAGTGCGGCGCGAGCACGGGTCGCTTCAGCAGCAATTCCTCAATCTGCGTGGGGAAGACGTTGACGCCGCGCACGATCATCATGTCGTCGGAGCGGCCGGTGATCTTCTCCATGCGGCGCATCGTGCGCGCCGTGCCGGGCAGCAGCCGTGTCAGGTCGCGCGTGCGATAGCGGATGATCGGCAGCGCTTCCTTCGTGAGCGAGGTGAAGACGAGTTCGCCGAATTCACCGTCGGGCAACACTTCGCCCGTGTCGGGATCGATGATCTCGGGGTAGAAGTGGTCCTCCCAGATGGTCGGGCCGTCTTTCGTCTCTGCGCACTCCGACGCCACGCCTGGTCCCATCACTTCTGAAAGACCATAGATGTCGACGGCATCGATCCCCATGCGCGTCTCGATGGCGCGGCGCATGTCGTTCGTCCACGGCTCGGCGCCAAAGATGCCGATGCGCAGCGAGCAGTTCGCCGGCTCGACGCCCTGGCGTTCGAGTTCGTCCGCGATCGACAGCATGTAGCTCGGCGTGACCATGATGATGTCGGGGCGGAAGTCCTGGATCAGCTGGACCTGTTTTTCGGTCTGGCCGCCGCCGAACGGTATGACGGTGAGCCCCGCGCGTTCCGCGCCGTAGTGCGCGCCGAGGCCGCCAGTGAAGAGCCCGTAGCCGTAGCTCACGTGGACCTTGTCGCCGCGCCGCGCGCCGGCCGCGCGAATGGATCGCGCGACGAGATTCGCCCAGTTGTCGAGATCCTGCGTCGTGTAACCGACCACCGTGGGCTTGCCAGTGGTGCCCGAGGAAGCGTGAATGCGCGACACGCGTTCCTGCGGCACGGCGAACATGCCGAACGGATAGTTGTCGCGCAGGTCCTTCTTCGTCGTGAACGGGAAGCGCGCGAGATCGGCCAGCGACGTGACTTCGTCGGGATGCACTCCGGCTTCGTCGAACTTGCGCCGGTACACCGGCGAATTTTCGTAGGCGTGCTTGAGCGTCCATTTGAGGCGCTCGAGTTGCAGCGCGGCGAGTTCGTCGCGGCTCGCTTTCTCGATCGGCTCGAGCGGCAGCGGTGCGTTCATTGCTGTCTCCTTGATGCTGACTGTGCGGCGCGGCTTTTCATCCCCGTCCGCTTTCATGAATGAGTTCCGTCAGACGGGTATCACGGTGCCCTTGATCTGCGCCGACTTGCCGCGAAACATCGCGACCGGCTCGCCTTCGCGGTTCGTCACGCGGATGTCGTAGATGCCGGTGCGCCCGCTCAGCGTCTGCTCGACCGCTTCGGCGGTAAGGCGATCGCCGCCTCGGACGGGGCGCAAGAATTCAATCGAACAACCCGCCGCGACGGTGCTGATGTTGTACGAGTTGCATGCGAAGGCGAACGCGGAATCCGCCAGCGTGAACATCAGGCCGCCGTGGCAGATGGCGTGGCCGTTGAGGAAGTCGGCCCGCACGTCCATTTGCAGGCGCGCATAGCCCGGCCGCACTTCGATCAATTCGATGCCGAGCGCGCGCGAGCAGGCGTCGGCTTCGTACATGGAGCGAGCCGTGGCTTCGGCGAGTTCTTGAGGTGTCACAGGGTTCTCCGTGTCTGCGGATGCGTGCGCTTACAGCCCTTCGAAGCGCGGCGAGCGCTTCTCCTTGAATGCGGCGACGCCTTCGATATAGTCGTGCGATGCGCCGAGCGTGCGTTGCAGGTCCCGCTCGAGGTCGAGCTGCTGGTCGAATGTGTGGGTGGCGCTGGCACGCATGGCCTGCTTGATCGCGGTCACGGCTCGGGCAGGCTGTTGTGCGAGCTGAGCGGCGAGCCGAGCCGCGGCGTGCTGCAATTCGCTGTCTTCGACGACGCGCCAGACGATTCCCCACTCTTCCGCTTTTTCCGCGCCGAGCTTTTCCCCCGTGAGCGCCAGACCGAGCGCACGGGCTTCGCCGATGCGGCGTGGCAGGAGCCACGTGCCGCCCGAATCGGGCACGAGCCCGATTTTCACGAACGCCTGGATGAAGCTCGCCGAGCGGGCCGCGATCACGAGGTCGCAAGCCATGGCGAGGTTGGCGCCCGCGCCCGCCGCCGTGCCGTTCACTGCGGCGATGATCGGCAGCGGTGATGCTTGCAGGCGGCGCACCAGCGGGTTGAAGTGAGCCTCGATCAGATCGCCGAGGTCCGACATGGCGCCCGGCGTGAAATCGAGGTCGGCCAGGTCCTGGCCGGCGCAAAATCCCCGGCCTGCGCCGGTGATGACGAGCGCGCGCGCAGGGCTCGCTTCGATTTCTGTCAGCGCCTGGTTCAGCTCGCGATGCATCTCGCGCGTGAAGCTGTTCAACTTGTCAGGGCGATTAAGCGTCACGGTGGCGACGCGCGTTTCGCCATCGATATGGAACAACACGGTTTTTTCGGACATGAGCTCTCCTCTGTCGCCGATGCGTGCCGCAGCGGCGCCCGGCTGGTTCGTTTCGTTACCGTTCCGATACTAGCCGCGCGCCACGCCGCTTTCCATTAGGCCGAATGGCATAGGCCGCGTGCACCCGGCAGCGGGTGCAGTCGGCATTGCGCGTTTTGTGTCGCGCGGCTTATGCCGTTTGGACGACTTCCGCGGGCGCGGCCTTCGGCGCAACATGGACCCTGCTTTGCACCACGCGGAAGCGGTTCGCCACAAAAGCGGCGTCCGAGAGCGCGGCGTTGGCTGCCGGGTTCGCGCCCGTGCCGTGGAAGTCCGAGAATGCAGCGGTCTGGTTGACGAAGACGCCACCAGTCAGATTGATCGAGAGCGCCACGCCGCCCTGGATGGCCGCTTCGTGGGCGGCGTCGATCACCTTGTCGTCGGTGCTGTAGACCGAAAGCGTCAGCGCGCCGTGTTCGTGCGCGATCGCGCCGGCCAGTTCGAGTGACTGCGCGGTCGAATCGGTGGCGACGACAAACGAGATCGGACCGAACCATTCACGGGTGAACTTTGCGTTGTCCGTCCCGGCGTCGAGCGTGAGCATCAGCGGCGTGTGCACGCGCGCTTGCGGGAAGTTCGGGTGCGTCAGGGACTGGCTGTCGAGCAGCATGTCGCCGAGTTTGCGTGCCTCGGCAATACGCTCCACGACACCCTCGTTCTGGATCGCGCCCGTGAGTTCCACGGCGCGGGCCGGGTCCGAAGTCAGCTTTTCGACGGCGGCCGCGAGCGTGCGTGCCACATCAGCGAAACTCAGATGGCCTTCGGCGGTGCGAATGCCGTCGCGCGGCACGTAGATGTTCTGCGGCGCCGTGCACATCTGGCCAGAGTAAAGCGCGAGGGAGAACGCGATATTGCGGGCAGCGGCCTTCATGTCGTCGACCGAGTCGATGACGATCTGATTCACGCCTGCCTTCTCGGTATAGACCTGCGCCTGATGCGCATGGCGCTCGAGCCAGGTGCCGTTCTGCGTGCTGCCGGTGAAGTCGATGAGCTTGATTTCGGGGCGCACGGCGAGTTCCTGGACCAGCGCACCGTCGTTGGAATCGGTGGCAAGCAGGGTCACGACGTTCGGATCGAAGCCCGCTTCGCGCAGCACGTCACGCGCGATGCGCACGGTGATCGCCAGCGGCAGGACGGCGCCCGGATGCGGTTTGACGATGACGGTGTTGCCGGTCGCGAGATCGGCGAACATGCCCGGATAGCCGTTCCAGGTCGGGAACGTGCAGCAGCCGAGTACGAGGCCGGTGCCGCGCGGGACGATCGCGAAGCGTTTCTGCATCGCCAGCGGCGGGTTCTTGCCTTGAGGCTTTTCCCAGTGTGCTTCGGCTGGAATGCGGCGCAACTGGTCCCAGGCATAGACCACGGCTTCGAGCGCGCGATCCTGGGCGTGCGGGCCGCCTGCCTGGAAGGCCATCATGAATGCCTGACCGGTCGTGTGCATGACGCTGTAGCCGATCTCGAAGCTCGCACGGTTCACGCGCGCGAGAATTTCGAGGCTCACGCCGGCCCACGCGCGCGGTCCGGCGGCACGCCATCCGGCCTGCGCCTTCGAGGCTGCCTGGATGAGTGCGTCGGGGGTTGACTTCGGATAGCGGATATCGAGATCGATGCCGAACGGCGAACGCTCGCCTCCGACGGTCTCATCCGTTGAGGGCTGATCCAGTTCGAAGGTCTTTCCGATATGCGCCTTGAACGCGGCTTCGCCATCGGCATTGGCCGTTTCCCCGTACACTTTGGGGCTCGGCATTTCGGCAAATGGGCTCCAGTAGCCGCGTGTTTCGATGGCGGCGAGCGCCCGATCGAGCGTCGCTTCGTGCTTCGTGAATAGCGGATGTGTCATGGTCGCTTGAGGAGAACGGAGAAGGGCGCCGGGTTAAATAATTAACCGACCGGTTGGTTGGTAATGTTAGCATCATCGGGTTGGGGTGACGAACTGTTTTCATTAGGGCTTACCTGAGGATCGCAAGGAGGAGCGAATGGCATACGAGAATCTGCTGGTCGAGGCGCGCGATCGCGTCGGACTGATCACGCTGCACCGTCCGAAGGCGCTGAACGCGTTGAACGATGCGCTGATGAACGAGTTGGGAAGTGCGTTGAAGGCATTCGACGCCGACGAGAACATTGGCGCGATCGTTCTGACCGGCAGCGAGAAGGCGTTCGCTGCGGGCGCGGATATCGGCATGATGGCCGGTTATTCCTACATGGACGTCTATAAGGGCGACTACATCACGCGCAACTGGGAGGCCATCCGCTCCATCCGCAAGCCGGTGATTGCAGCGGTGGCGGGATTTGCGCTCGGCGGCGGTTGCGAACTCGCGATGATGTGCGACATCGTCATCGCCGCGGACACTGCCAAGTTTGGTCAGCCGGAAATCAAGCTCGGTGTGATTCCGGGCGCGGGCGGCACGCAGCGTCTGCCTCGCGCCGTGTCGAAGGCCAAGGCGATGGACATGTGCCTCACGGCGCGGATGATGGACGCGAACGAAGCCGAGCGCGCAGGTCTGGTGTCGCGCGTGGTCGGTGCCGATCGACTTCTCGACGAAGCCATCGAGGCCGCTACGATCATTGCTGGCTTCTCTCTGCCTGCCGTGATGATGACCAAGGAAGCTGTCAATCGTGCCTACGAGACGACGCTCTCCGAGGGCGTGCATTTCGAGCGGCGCTTGTTCCATTCGCTGTTTGCGACCGAGGACCAGAAAGAGGGTATGGCGGCGTTCGTCGAGAAGCGAAAGCCGGTATTCAAGCACCGGTGACGAGGCGTCAAAAAGTGCTTGCGCTTATCGAGGCGGCTAACTAGAATTCCGTTCCTTCGCGATTCGATGAACGCGAAGGGAGCGGGAAAGGCGGTTTGGAGGTGGCGTTGTGGGGCAGGTGGTTGAATGCAC
>NZ_JARUXV010000001.1:2800203-2886899 GCF_031450975.1 Caballeronia sp. LZ065 | reverse complement strand
GTGCGGATCACCCGTGTGAAAGTAGGTAATCGTCAGGCTCCTCATGCTACAAACAAAAACCCCACCCCACCAAGGTGGGGTTTTTGCGTTTCAGCGCGCCGCCCTACCTTGCGTATCGCCCTCTCTCAGAGACAGGTCAACGCGCCAGGAATCGCTCAGCCAAACGCACCCAATACGATGAACCGATCGACAGCAGGTCATCGTTGAAGTCATAGCTAGCGTTGTGCAGCATGCACGGCCCGGCGCCGTGACCCCGATCACGATGTCCACCATCGCCGTTGCCGAGAAACGCGTAGCAGCCCGGCTTCTCAAGCAGCATGAACGAGAAATCTTCCGCGCCCATCGTCGGTTCGATGGCGCTGTTTACCTTGTCCTCCCCGACGACCTCGGCCATGACCGCCGCCGCGAACCGTGCTTCATCGGGCGCATTGATCGTAGGGGGATAGTTGCGCAAGAAGTGCACGTCGGCTTCGCAGTCGTAAGCGGACGCAGTCGCTTCGACAATCTTGCGCATGCGCGTCTCGACCAAATCAAGAGTCTCGACTGTGAAAGTCCGCACAGTCCCACCGAGCCAGGCCTGATCCGGGACGACATTAACGGCGTCGCCTGCATGAATCTGCGTGATTGAGAGCACCGCGGTGTCCATGGGCTTCTTGTTCCGGGTGATGATGCCCTGAAGGCCGTTCGCGATCTGCACTGCCGTGAAAACCGGATCACGCCCGTTATGAGGCATTGCCGCGTGTGAACCCGTCCCGCGAATGGTCACGCGAAACTCATTGCTCGATGCCATGATCGGCCCTTCAGTCACGCCGAAGTGACCAGCCGGCATGCCAGGCCAGTTGTGAATGCCGAATACGGCATCGACCGGAAAGCGCTCGAAAAGTCCATCCTCGATCATCGCTTTCGCGCCCGCGCCGCCTTCCTCCGCCGGCTGGAAGATGAATACGATCGTGCCATCGAATCGCCCGTGTTCCGACAGATGCTTCGCGGCGCCGAGCAACATGGCCGTATGGCCATCGTGACCGCAGGCGTGCATGCGTCCATCGTGAGTCGACCGGTGTCCAAAGGTGTTCAGCTCCTGGATGGGCAGGGCGTCCATGTCGGCGCGCAGCCCAATCGAGGCATGACCGTCGCCGCGTTTCAGAATTCCGACAACACCTGTTTTGCCCACCCCGCGATGAACTTCAATTCCCCACCGCTCGAGGCTTTCCGCTACCAGTTTGGCCGTGCCGACTTCCTCATACCGCAGTTCGGGATGAGCATGAATGGTTCGTCGAAGGGTCTGGATTTCGTCGTGTGATGCTTCGATTTCAGGGATCAGGTTCATTTGAACTACTCTCGGATTTGAATTCGGAATGCGCGTATTGACTACGTATGGTGTTCTCCCATTCTACGCCGCCACTATTCGCCTTATCGGGCGGACGGTCGCATAGCGGGCGTAATAGAATTCCGTTATCTACTGCCGTTTTTCATGTTTCTCCGGACATTTTCAATGAACGCCCCCGCCGAGTTCGCCCGCGCCGTTTGCCCGCATGATTGCCCCGATACGTGCGCCTTGCGCGTGACCGTCAAGGACGGCAAGGCGATCAAAGTCAGCGGCGATCCCGACCATCCGCCCACCCAAGGCGTGCTTTGCACAAAAGTATCGCGCTACGCAGAGCGCACGCATCATCGGGATCGCTTGCTTACGCCGCTGCGCCGAATCGGCCGTAAAGGCGAGGGTCGATTCGAACCAATCGGCTGGGATGAAGCGCTCAAGCTCGCAGCCGAACGACTTAAGCCGATCGCGCAGCGCGTCCCCGAAGCCATCCTGCCCTATAGCTATGCCGGCACCATGGGGCTCGTGCAGGGCGAGAGCATCGCGGCGCGCTTCTTCAACGTTCTCGGTGCGTCGCGGCTCGAGCGCACGATTTGCGCCGCCGCGGGCGCTGCCGGCCTGCGCTATACCTACGGCGCAAGTCTCGGCATGCACACCGAGTTCTATGCCGAGAGCGAGATCATTCTGATCTGGGGCGCCAATCCGATCGCGTCGAGCCTGCATTTCTGGACGCTTGCCCAAGAAGCCAAGCGCCGCGGCGCGAAGCTGATTGCCATCGATCCCTATCGATCGCTGACGGCCGAGAAGTGTCATCAGCACATCGCGCTGCGACCCGGCACTGACGCAGCGCTCGCGCTCGGCATGATCGACGTGCTGATTCGCGAGCAACTCATCGATCCGGACTACATCCGCGCACACACGCTCGGTTTCGACGCGCTCGCTGCGCGAGCAGCGCAGTATCCGCCGTCCCGCGTCGCGCAGATCTGTGGAATCGAAGAGAGCGTCGTGGTCGAACTGGCGCGCGCGTTCGGCTCGACCAGGAAGGCGTCGATCCGTCTCAACTACGGCATGCAGCGAGTGCGCGGCGGCGGTAACGCGGTGCGTGCGATTGCCTGTCTCCCGTCGCTCACGGGCGCATGGCGTGAACGTTCGGGCGGGTTGCTGCTGTCGTCGTCGGGATGGGCCCCCATCGACGGCGCCGCGCTCGAGCGTCCCGACCTGCTTCCCGGCTGGCCCGCGAAGCTTCCGCGCGCGATCAGCATGAATGCGATCGGCGATGCGCTGCTGCATCCGGGCGACGAGACCTTCGGCCCGAAAGTCGAGGCGCTCATCGTGTACAACTCGAACCCGGTCGCGGTTGCGCCGGACTCGGCGAAGGTCGCGGCGGGCTTCGCACGCGAGGACTTGTTCACGATCGTGCTCGAGCATTTCCAGACCGACACCGCCGACTACGCCGACCTGATTTTCCCGGCAACGACGCAACTCGAACATCTCGACGTCCATAAGTCATACGGCCATACGCACATCATGGCGAACGTGCCGGCGATCGAGCCGGTCGGCGGATCACGGCCGAATACCGAAATCTTTCGTGGCATCGCCCGCGCCATGAGCCTGGACGAGCCGGCCTTGTTCGAGAGCGACGAGGCAATCGCGTCGAAGGCCTTTCACTGGAACGATTCGACACTCGAAGGCGAAGGCTGGGAAAGCCTGAAGCAAACGGGCTGGCTGAAGCTTCGGCTGGACGACGCGCCGCTGGCGAACGGCGGGTTTCGCACGCCCTCCGGCAAGTGCGAGTTCTACAGCGAACGCCTGAAACAAGAAGGACTCGACCCGTTGCCGGACTATCTGCCGCCCTATGAATCGGCCGACGGCTCGCCGGAACTGCACACGCGCTATCCGCTCTCGATGATCTCGCCGCCCGCGCGCAATTTCCTCAACAGCAGCTTCGTGAACATCGAGAGCCTGCGCGCGTCGGAGCGCGAGCCTCATCTGGACCTGCATCCCGCCGACGCGGCGGCTCGCGACATCGCCGACGGCGCCCTGGTGCGCATCTTCAACGACCGAGGTTCGATGCAGGCCCGCGCGCGCGTGACGGAGCGGGCGCGTGAGGGCGTCGTTGTCGGTCTGTCGATCTGGTGGAAGAAGCTGTCCCCGGACGGCCGCAACGCGAACGAAGTGACCAGCCAGGCGCTGACAGATCTCGGCCGATCGGCAACTTTCTACGATTGCCTCGTAGAAGTGGAGCCCATGCACTGATGAGCTTTATTCACGAGGGCCGGAACAAGTGTGCAGCATGGCGTCTAACCCAGTTGTCGGACGTAATCCAAGCAGCTAGGATTCCGATTCCGCACGACCATTCTAAAAGCCTATAAAGGAGACGCCGTGGAGAAACCGTGGCTGAAGTCATACCCGGCCGGCGTGCCAGCGGAAATCGATGTGTCGGCGTATCGGTCGGTTTCCGAGTTGCTCGAGGACAGCTTTCGCGCCAACCGCGACCGTCGCGCGTTCGTCTGTATGGGGCAGGCCATCACCTACGGCGAGCTCGACACAATGTCGCGCAACCTCGCCGCATTCTTCCAGCAGAAGGGCCTGGCGCCTGGCGCGCGCGTCGCCCTGATGATGCCGAACATCCTGCAATATCCGGTGGCGATCGCGGCCGTGTTGCGCGCAGGGTATATCGTCGTCAACGTGAATCCGCTGTACACACCACGGGAACTGGAGCATCAGCTCAAGGACAGCGGCGCGGAAGCGATCGTCATTCTGGAAAACTTCGCGGGCACGTTGCAGGCCGTGGTCCGGAACACGGCGATCAAACACGTGATCGTCGCGGCGCTGGGCGACCTGATGGGCGTGAAGGGGCTGCTCGTCAATTTCGTCGTGCGTCGCGTGAAAAAGCTGGTGCCCGAATGGAATGTGCCTGGAAGCATCCGCTTCAATGACGCGCTGGCCGAAGGCAGCCGCGCCACGCTCCGAGCCGTGACGCAAGGCCCCGACGACGTCGCGTTCCTGCAATACACAGGCGGCACCACGGGCGTCGCGAAAGGCGCGACGCTCACGCACGGCAACGTGGTGGCGAACACGCTGCAATCCCAGGCGTGGTTCGATCCGGCGCGCAAGCGTCGGCCGGACATCGACCAGTTCGTGTGCGTGGTCGCGTTGCCGCTGTATCACATCTTCGCGCTGACGGTCTGCGGCTTCCTGACGATCCGCTGCGGCGGCGTCGGCATGCTGATTCCGAATCCGCGCGACATCGCGGCCACCATCAAGGAACTGAAGGGCGTTCAGATCAACACGTTCCCGGCGGTCAACACGCTCTACAACGCGCTGTTGAATCATCCCGATTTCGGCAAGCTTGACTTCTCCAAGCTCATCGCCGCGAACGGCGGCGGAATGGCCGTGCAGGAAGCGGTGGCCAAGCGCTGGTTCGCTGCCACGGGCGTGCCGATCGTCGAAGGGTACGGTCTGTCGGAGACCTCGCCGTGCGTCACCTGCAATCCGACGACCGCAACCGAATACACCGGCACGATCGGCCTGCCGTTGCCGTCGACGGAAGTTGCCATCCGCGACGATGACAATCGTGACGTGCCGCTCGGTCAGCCCGGCGAGATCTGCATTCGCGGGCCGCAGGTGATGGCCGGCTACTGGAACCGTCCCGACGAAACCGCCCTGGTGATGACGCCGGACGGCTTTTTCCGTTCCGGCGATGTCGGCGTCGTGGACGAGCGGGGTTACGTGAAGATCGTCGATCGCAAGAAGGACATGATCCTGGTGTCCGGCTTCAATGTTTATCCGAACGAAATCGAGGATGTCGTCGCGATGCTGCCCGGGGTGTTCGAAGTGGCGGCGGTCGGCGTGAAGGATCAGAATTCCGGCGAGGCGGTGAAGCTCTTCATCGTGCGCCGGGACCCGGGTCTGACCGAAGCGGATGTCATCGCCTACTGCAAGGAGCGGCTCACGGGCTACAAGCGCCCGCGCATGATCGAATTTCGCACCGAGCTGCCGAAGAGCAATGTCGGCAAGATCCTGCGGCGCGAACTGCGCGACGGACGAGTCTGAAAAACAGGCCAGCAGAGAAAAAGCCTTCGTGTCGCGAAACACGAAGGCTTTTTTGTTGGCTGCGAGCGACAGCCGCCGCAGACAATGCCAGGCCAGAACGCAGACGAAAAAAAGGCGCCCGAAGGCGCCTTTCAGAGCGTGCTGCTGTGTTCTTATTAGAACTTGTGGCGGATGCCGACGATGGCAGCCAGCTGGTTCGTCGTCGACGACGGCGACAGGCCGTTGATGCTGGCAACTGCGCTGCGGCCAGTCGAGTCCGTACCGCTTGCGTGCTGGTACACACCGTCGATGTACAGGTCGGTACGCTTCGACAGGAAGTAGTCCGCGCCGAGCATTGCCTGATGGTACTTGGCATCGCCCAGGCCGTAGCCCTTCGTGTAGTCGTAAGCGACGCCGAGCAGCAGAGCCGGGGTCAGCTGATACTTGAAGTTGATTTCGGCGTTGTGGAACTTGCCCGAACCGCCCGTGTAACCTGCCGGGTTCAGGCCCGTGCCGGCTTCCGAAGCGACATCCTTGAACTGCGTGTTGCTATACGTTGCGCCAACGGTCGCTGCGCCGAACGTGTAAGCACCGCCTGCCGAGATGACTTGCTGCGTCTTCGCCGAAGCAAAGCCCGAGTACACGCGGCTGGCGGCCATGTTCGAGGCCGTGGTGCTCGACGCCGGGGTGTTGCCGAAGAACGAGTAGTTCGGATCCTTGACGTTCAAGTAGCCGGCGCCCAATTGCAGCGGGCCTTGTGCGTAGCCTGCGCCAACCGACCAGATCTGGTTGCGGTTGAACTGGCCAGCGTTGCCGCCCAGGCTGTACAGACCGCCGAACGTGAAGCCTGCGTAGTTCGCGCTCGTGTACTTGATCGCGTTATTCACACGATTCGAGTTGTTCAGGTTGTCGAGGTCGCCCGGGTGTGCGCCGAAGTACGAGGCCCACTGGCTACCGACTTCGAATGCGCCCGTGTAGTCAACCACGGAGTCGTACTGGCGACCCAGCGTGACCGTACCGAATTGCGTCGAACCCAGGCCGACATATGCCTGACGGCCGAATTCAGCACCACCCTGGCCAAGACGGCCGTTGAACACGTTGAAGCCGTTTTCCAACACGAAGATGGCCTTCAGACCGCCACCCAGATCTTCCGTACCACGCAGGCCCCAACGGCTGCCTTGCAGGTTGCCGCTGTTCATCTGATATTGCTTTTGGCCAGCGGCGTTGTTCGTGTACACGAAGCCTGCGTCGATGATGCCGTACAGCGTCACGCTGCTCTGCGCATGGGCAGCACCAGCGAAAACGCCCAAAGCTGCGAGAGCGAGAAGCGACTTTTTCATTGAATAGATCTCCAGGGAGTGATTGCGACTTTTTGGCAAGGTCACTGTTCTTGGCGCCAGTGTGTTGACGGTCCCTGCCGGGCTTCTTAACGAAGTTGACACGTAATGTAACAAAGAGACTTTTACGGACAAAGGAAAAGGGGCTCGTCCTTGAGACTCATGTGACGTTTACGCAACAGGCGCTAAAATGTTGGTTTTGCAGGATTTTTGCGACCCGTGTTTGCCCTAATTCCAAATTCAGGGTGATTCGAGCGGTCCGTTTTGCGCTTTTCGGCACCCTTGACGCACATGCCGCGGCCAGTTTTTTGCCATGTCCCGGTCATTTTCACGAGCCGCTGCGGGCCGAGCGAGGCGAAGGGGGCGAGCATTCGGACAGACGCGAGGTACGCTAGAATCCGCGTTTTGCCGCCGCAACCGGCCGGGCTGGAGAATGCGGATTGCTGAGTCGGATGGCTTCAACCACCGTCGGCGGATAACGAAGAGAGGTGAGAACATGACACTCGATGAAGTCATCAGCGAGTTCGATCGGGGGCTGCGTTCCATGACGGGCGTGAGCCGCATGTCGCGGCCGCTTCCCGAGGCGACGCCGGGCACGGGCGCCGAAGACGATCTCTTCCCCGAGGAGTTGGAACTCACCGAAAAGGAGCGCGCGCACTCGGCCGGTCTAATGCGAGTGAATCATGTTGGCGAAGTCTGCGCACAGGCGCTTTATCAGGCGCAAAAACTCGCGACGACCTCGCCCGAACTGAAGTCCAGTTTCGAGCACGCGGCACGCGAGGAAGAGGATCACCTCGCCTGGACGTCGCAACGACTCAAGGACCTGGAGTCGCGTCCGAGCCTGCTCAACCCGTTCTGGTATGCCGGTGCGCTGGCACTCGGTTTTGTCGCGGGACGGTTCGGCGATCGCGCGAGCCTCGGCTTCATGGCCGAGACCGAACGTCAGGTCGAGCAGCACCTCGACGGCCATATGAACACGCTGCCGGCAAGCGACCGCGCCTCGCGTGCCATCGTCGAGCAAATGCGACTCGACGAAAGCGCGCATGCCGCCGCAGCAACCAGCGCCGGTGGCAGCGAAATGCCCTTTCCCGTGCGTGCGCTGATGCGCGCGGCATCGAAGGTCATGACGACCACTGCTTACTATATATAGTATGACCACGGTCCCGGTCGCCTATGTCTGGCCGATCGGACCGCGTCTCAGCGAAATCCCACTTTCGGCCTGAGAAACGCCCGCAAGAACCGTTACATTTCCCTCATTTCACGCGCTGATTTCACGTATCACCTTCAGATCCATCACTAGCTCTCTAATTCATAACGCTTTTCTGTTTTCCCGTCACTTCAAGCTCGTGCGCTAAGTCCTTGTTCTAGCGGAAAAAAACGTCTCGAAAAAAAGTCACGCGTCTTGACCGAGGAAATGCCTTCCTCTAAAGTGGGAGACAGTGTGAGAAAGTGGTCTTTTGTGTGATTCACAGGCCATTTTTGAGCAAAACAGCGGCGGGAGGGGCGCCATCGTGGCGCCGTAGCCGGCCAGAAGGTCCGGACGCACGCCAAGGCGAGCACCCGGACGGCAAAAGGCAGAAGGCACAGGGAGAGGGGCGAGTGTTCCAAGGGGCGTCGGCGCTGACGCTCGATGCGAAAGGGCGGATGTCTATTCCGTCCCGCTATCGGGAAGCGCTGCAAGGGCAGGCTGAAAGCCGGGTGACGCTCACAAAGAGCCCGGATGGATGCCTGTTGCTGTTTCCTCGCCCGGAGTGGGAAGTCTTTCGCGCCAAGGTCGCCGCGCTTCCCATGGAAGCGATGTGGTGGCGGCGCATCTTTCTCGGTAATGCAATGGACGTCGAACTGGACGGCAACGGGCGCGTGTTGGTGTCGCCTGAATTGCGCTCGGCTGCGTCGCTTGAAAAAGACGTGACGCTGCTCGGCATGGGCGCGCACTTCGAATTATGGGATGCCGAGACCTACGCCGCGAAGGAAGCCGCGGCCATGGCGCAGGGCATGCCCGACGCGTTGAAGAACTTCACCTTCTGACGCGGCGCTGAAAAACATGGCACCTGCGATGGGAAATGAACTGCAGCATCGCACGGTGCTGCTGAAGGAAGCGGTAGACGGGCTGATCACGCGTACCGACGGCATCTACATGGATGGCACGTTCGGGCGCGGCGGACACAGCGGAGCCATTTTGCAGGGGCTGGGCGAAGCGGGGCGGCTGATCGCGTTCGACAAGGACCCGCTGGCCATCGCCGCGGCGGAAAAGATTCAGGATTCGCGCTTTGCGATCGTTCACGACAGCTTCGCGATCATGCGTGAAGCGGCCAGCGAGCGCGGCGTGCGGAAAGTGTCGGGTGTGCTGCTGGACCTGGGCGTGTCATCGCCGCAAGTGGACGACCCGGAGCGCGGCTTCAGCTTCCGCGCACAAGGTCCGCTCGACATGAGGATGGATCCGACTCGGGGCGAGTCGGCGGCTGAGTGGCTCGCGCGAGCCACGGTGCAGGAACTGACGGAGGTGATAAGAGATTATGGGGAAGAACGGTTTGCTTTTCAGATTGCAAAGGCGCTTGTTGCTCGCCGGGCAGAGTCCGACCGTCTTGGGCCTCTCGACACCACGCGCGAGCTTGCCGAAATCGTGGGTCACGTCGTCAAAACCCGTGAGAAGGGCAAGGACCCGGCAACTCGCACCTTTCAAGCTATACGGATTCACGTCAATCAAGAGCTTGCGGAGCTGCAGGTAGTTCTCGAATCGGCACTGGCATTGTTGGAGCAAGGGGGGCGGCTGGTCGTGATCAGCTTTCATTCGCTCGAAGACCGGATCGTCAAGCGGTTCATGCAGGCGCACGCAAGCGCGCCCGTCGTGGACCGGCGCTTGCCGATCCGTGCGGTCGATCTTCCCAGCCCGCCGTTGCGGGTGGTGGGCCGCGTGTTTCCGAGCGAGGCTGAAGTGGCCGACAACCCCCGGGCACGATCCGCGGTGATGCGTATCGCGGAGCGGATCGCGCCATGAACCGCCTCAACATCCTGCTGCTGATCGTCGTGCTCGGGTGCGCGCTGTCGGTCGTCAGCGCCACCAACAAGCAGCGGCAGGTGTTCATCGAACTGCAGCGGACGCAATCGCAGGAGCGCCAGCTGCAGCAGGATTATTCGCAACTGCAGTACCAGCAGAGCGCGCTGTCGAAGACTTCGCGCATCGAGCAATTGGCCAACACGTCCCTGAAGATGCAGCCCGTGACGACCGGACGTACCCAATATCTCACCTATGACGCGGCCGCCAACAAGGCCGCCGACGCCCCCATGCCGCCGCCGCTGCCGGCGTCGGCGCCGCCTGCCCGCGGAGCCAAGCGATGAAAAAAGCCGCGAAGCAGAGAGACATCGCTCATACGCCGAATCCGCTCCTCGCCGTGCGCCTGCCGATGTGGCGCTCGAAGTTCGTCGTGTTCCTGCTGTTCATGGCGTTCGTCGCGCTGGCCGGGCGCGCATTCTGGATCCAGGGCCCGGGCAACGCGTTCTTCAAGAAGCAGGGCGAGAGCCGCTATCAGCGCACGCTCGAAATGCCGGCCACGCGCGGGCAGATTCGCGACCGCAACGGTCTCGTGCTCGCCACGAGCCTGCCGGTGAAGGCCATCTGGGCGATTCCCGAAGCCGTGCCCAACGACCTCGGCGCGGACAAGCTCGCCGAACTGTCGAAGCTGCTCGACATGTCGCAGAAGGAACTGCGCACGAAGCTCTCGATGGACAAGACCTTCGTCTACGTGAAGCGTCAGGTGCCGCTCGAAGTCGCACAGAAAGTCGCGGCGCTCGACATCCCCGGGATTTATTCGCGCGGCGAATACAAGCGCTTCTATCCGGAAGGCGAAATCACGGCGCATCTGATCGGCTTTACTAATATTGAAGACAGGGGTCAGGAAGGCGTCGAGCTCGGCGACCAGGGCGTGCTCGCCGGCACGCCGGGCATGCGTCGCGTGATCAAGGACCGGATGGGCCACATCGTCGAAGACGTCGACGAGCAGGTGGTTCCGCACAACGGGAGCGACGTCGAACTGTCGATCGACAGCAAGATTCAGTACATCGCGTACACGAACCTGAAGGCGGCCGTCGAGAAGTCGAAGGCGAAGGCGGGCGCGGCGATCGTGATCGACGTGAAGACGGGCGAGGTGCTCGCGCTCGTCAACTATCCCACCTACAACCCGAACGACCGCTCGCACATGACCGGCGAGCAGTTGCGCAACCGCATTCTCACGGACACTTTCGAGCCCGGCTCGATCATGAAGCCGTTCACCGTTTCGCTCGCGCTGGATCTGCACCGGGTGACGCCGAACACGCTCGTCGAGACCGGCGGCGGCTCCTTCGTGCTGGACGGCGCGCGCATCACCGACGACGCCGGTTTCGGCACGCTCACGGTGGGCGGCGTGATCCAGAAGTCGAGCAACATCGGCGCGACGAAGATCGCGATGCAATTGCGTCCGGAAGAAATGTGGAACATGTACACGAGCATCGGGCTCGGTCAGGCGCCGAAGGTCGGCTTCC
Organism: Caballeronia sp. LZ065; assembly: GCF_031450975.1. Taxonomy (NCBI): domain Bacteria; kingdom Pseudomonadati; phylum Pseudomonadota; class Betaproteobacteria; order Burkholderiales; family Burkholderiaceae; genus Caballeronia; species Caballeronia sp. LZ065. Next base: position 2,875,691 of record NZ_JARUXV010000001.1, on the reverse strand, counting down.
CGGGCGCGGTGACCGGGCGCCTGCGGCCGTGGAAGAGCTGGCGCCGCATCGAGCAGGCGACGATGTCCTACGGCTACGGCCTGTCCGCCTCGCTGTTCCAGCTGGCGCGCGCCTACACGGCGATCGCCAACGACGGCATGATTCTGCCGGTTTCCATCTTCCGCACGCCGGGCGACCAGCCGCCGCTCGGCCAGCGTGTCTTCGCGCCGACCACCGCGCGTGAAGTCCGCGCGATGCTCGAGACCGTGGTGGCGAAGGGCGGTACGTCGCCGGATGCGGCGGTGCCGGGCTATCGCGTCGGCGGCAAGTCGGGCACGGCCTACAAGCACGGCGCTCACGGCTACGATCATTCGAAGTACCGCGCGTCGTTCGTCGGCATGGCGCCGATGCCGAATCCGCGCATCGTCGTGGCCGTGTCGGTGGACGAGCCGACGGCGGGCAGCCACTTCGGCGGCCAGGTGTCGGGTCCGGTGTTCTCGGGCGTCGTCGGCGATACGCTGCGCGCGCTCAACGTGCCGCCCGACATGCCGGTCAAGCAGATGGTGGTGAACGACGAGTCGAACCCGGCGAACGCGCCCGCAGGTCCGCAGCCGGCCAACGCGACCAGCGCCAACGCCGCCCGCAAGGTCGCGGTGTCGAGCAATGCAAAGACGCATCCGGGAGTCGTGCGATGAGCGCGCCAGCCCGTCAGACGCGCATGCAGAAGGACGTGTCGCACGCCGTGGAATGGCTGCGCGCGCATGCTCGAGCGGACGCGCACCTGCACGCGGACACGCGTTCGCTCAAGAGCGGCGACGTGTTCATGGCCTATGCCGTCGATGGCGCCGACAACCGTCCGTACCTCGATGCAGCGCTCGCCGCGGGCGCGGCCGCAGCGCTCTATCAGCCGGAGCATTTCGCGGGCAAGCCGGACGCAGCGAAGACGCTCGCCGTGAAGGCGCTCAACGAGCTTGCCGGTCCCATCGCTGCCGCGTGGTACGGCGAGCCCACGGCGTCGATGCTCACCGTCGGCGTGACCGGCACGAATGGCAAGACCTCGTGCAGCCAGTGGCTCGCTACCGCGCTGACGGCGCTCGGCCGTCCGTGCGCGATCATTGGCACGCTCGGCATCGGCATGCCGGGCAAGCTCACGCATACCGGTTTCACCACACCCGATGCGCCGCAACTGCAACGCAATCTCGCGCAGCTGAAGGCGCAGGGTGTCGAAGGCATCGCGATGGAGGTGTCTTCGCATGCGTTGCATCAGGGGCGCGTGAACGGCGTGGATTTCGACATCGGCATCTTCACGAATCTCACGCAGGATCATCTCGACTATCACGGCACGTTCAAGGCCTACGAAGCCGCGAAGGCGCGTCTGTTCGCGTGGCCGACGCTCAAGACGGCCATCGTCAACCGTGACGACGCGGCGGGCCAGCGCCTGATCGAATCCCTGCGCGGCAAGGTTCGAACGATTGCCTATGGCGTCGAGATGCCCGTCAGCGCCACGCCCGGCGCCGACGCGCTGCTGCTTGCCACGCAAGTGCGCGCCACGGCAACGGGCACGGCGTTTCACCTTTCGTCCGACTGGGGCGAGGCCGATGTCGAAGTCGGCACGCTCGGCGATTTCAACGTGAGCAACCTGCTCGCCGTGCTCGGCGTGCTGCTGGAAGTGGGCGTGCCCTTCGATGCCGCGATCACGCGCATCGCGAAGCTCGAATCGGTGAACGGGCGAATGGAACGACTGGGCGGCCGCCTCCAGAACGACGAGCCGCTCGTCGTGATCGATTACGCGCATACGCCGGACGCACTGGACAAGACCCTGGCCGCGCTGCGCCCGATGGCGGCGGCACGCGGCGGCGAACTGGTCTGCATGTTCGGCTGCGGCGGCGACCGCGACGTGACCAAGCGTCCGTTGATGGGCGCCATCGCCGAGCGTCTCGCTGATCAAGTGGTCATCACGAGCGACAATCCGCGCAGCGAAGAGCCGATGTCGATCATCGAGCAGATCGCCGCCGGCATGAAGGACGCCACGCGGACGCGCCGCATCGAGGACCGAGCGAGCGCCATCCTGCAGGCGATCCGTGCGGCGGCGCGCGAGGATGTCGTCGTGCTCGCCGGCAAGGGGCATGAGGCCACGCAGGAAATCATGGGCAAGAAGCGCGCGTTCTCGGACCAGGATCACGCGCGCCTCGCCCTGGCGTCGCGCGCCACGCAACCGCGCGGAGGTGGCGAATGACGATGTTCACCTTGCGCGACGCCGCCGCGATGATCCCGGGCGCCACGCTTCACGGCGAGAACGACATTGCGATCGAACGCATCGTCACCGACAGTCGCGGCGTGCAGGCCGGCGACCTGTTCATCGCGGTGAAGGGCGATCGTTTCGATGCGCATGATTTCCTCGATCAAGTGGCGAAAGACGGCGCGGCCGCCGCGCTCGTGTCACGCGATCCAAGCAACGGCAGTGCCTGGCGGCTTCCTGTCATCAAGGTAAAGGACACGCGCGCGGGCCTCGGTGCGTTGGCACACGGCTGGCGCACGCGCTTCACGATGCCGCTCGTCGCCGTCACGGGCAGCAACGGCAAGACGACGGTCAAGGAAATGATCGCCTCGATCTTCGCCGCGGCCGTCGGCGAAGGGGCGCGTCTCGCGACCGCGGGCAACTTCAACAACGACATCGGCCTGCCGCTCACGCTGTTCCGCCTGAACGCGTCGCACAAGCTCGCCGTGGTCGAGCTCGGCATGAATCACCCGGGCGAAACCGAACTGCTGGGCAAGATCGCGGCGCCCACTGTCGCCGTGGTCAACAATGCGCAGCGCGAGCATCAGGAGTTCATGGCGACGGTCGAAGCCGTCGCGCTCGAACATGCGTCGGTGATTCACGCGCTCGGCGAGACCGGCACGGCCGTGTTCCCGGCGGACGACCATTACGCCAGCATCTGGCGCGTCGCGGCGACCGGCAATCCGATCATGGATTTCGCGCTCACCGACGACACCTCGAAAGCCGCTGTCACCGGCACGCTCGACGGCACGACGGTCCATCTGCATACGCCGCAGGGCGCGTGCGATGTCGCGCTGGCCGTGCTCGGCGAGCACAACGCGCGCAACGCGCTGGCGGCCGCGGCGGCGGCGCTCGCCGCAGGCGTTGCGCTGGATGCCGTGAAGCGCGGCCTCGAAGCCTTCCAGCCTGTGAAAGGCCGTCTGCAAGTGAAGCGCGCGCAGCTTGGCGCGCTGGCCGGCGCCACGGTGATCGACGACACCTACAACTCGAATCCCGACTCGATGCGCGCCGCCATCGACGTGCTGGCCTCGCAGGCCACGCCGCGCGTGCTCGTGATGGGCGACATGGGTGAAGTCGGCGAGGAAGGCCCGGCGTTTCATCGTGAAGTCGGCGCGTATGCGGCGGAGCGCGGCATCGATGCGCTGTTCGCGCTCGGCGCCGCCAGCCGCGACGCGGTGAACGCATTCAACGCGCAGGCATCGAAGCAGACCGGCGCGCATTTCGATGACGCGGCCGGCCTGATCGCCGCGCTCGAACACGCAAGCTACGGCGAGCACGCCACGTATCTCGCGAAAGGCTCGCGCTTCATGAAGATGGAGCGCGTGGTGGACGCCTTGACGAGTCCACACCAACCCGCAGCGGGCCAAGCGCCCGCCGCACATTGATTCACTGAAGGACCAGCATGCTACTCGCACTCGCGCAATGGCTCCAGAATGACGCCAGCTTCATGCGCGTGTTCAATTACCTCACGTTTCGCGCCGTGGGCGCCACGGCGACGGCCATGTTGATCGGCCTCGTCTGCGGCCCGTGGGTGATCCGCAAGCTGACCGCGCTGAAGGTCGGCCAGGCCGTGCGCAAGGACGGCCCGCAGTCGCACCTCGTCAAGTCCGGCACGCCGACCATGGGCGGCGTGCTGATCCTCATCGGCATCGCGGTGTCCACGCTGCTGTGGGCCGACCTCACGAACCGTTTCGTGTGGATCGTGATGCTCGTCACCTTCGGCTATGGCGTGATCGGCTGGGTGGATGACTACCGCAAGGTCGTGCACAAGGACCCGCGCGGCATGTCGTCGCGCGAAAAGTATTTCTGGCAATCCGTGATCGGTCTGTTCGCCGCCGTGTATCTCGCGTTCAGCGTGTCCGAAGCCAGCAATACGCGCGTGTTCGATCTCTTCATGGCCTGGGTGCGCAGCGGTCTTTCCATGGGCCTGCCCGCGCGCGCCGACCTGATGCTGCCGTTCGTGAAGGCCATCAGCTATCCGCTCGGCGTGTGGGGCTTCATCGCGCTCACGTATTTCGTGATCGTCGGTTCGAGCAATGCCGTGAATCTCACCGACGGCCTCGACGGCCTCGTCATCATGCCCGTCGTGCTCGTGGGCGCGTCGCTTGGCGCGTTCGCGTATGTGATGGGCAGCTCGGTGTACTCGAAGTATCTGCTGTTCCCGCACATTCCCGGCGCGGGCGAACTGCTGATCTTCTGCTCGGCGATGGGCGGCGCGGGCCTCGCCTTCCTCTGGTACAACACGCACCCCGCGCAGGTCTTCATGGGCGATGTCGGCGCGCTCGCGCTCGGCGGCGCGCTGGGCACGGTCGCGGTGATCGTGCGTCAGGAGATCGTGCTGTTCATCATGGGCGGCATCTTCGTGGCGGAAACGCTGTCGGTGATGCTGCAGGTGTTCTGGTTCAAGTTCACGAAACGCCGTTACGGCGAAGGCCGCCGCTTCTTCAAGATGGCGCCGCTGCATCACCACTACGAACTGTCCGGCTGGACCGAGACGCAAGTGGTGGTGCGCTTCTGGATCATCACGTTGATGTTGTGCCTGTTTGGCCTCTCGACGCTCAAGTTGCGTTGATCGAAGCAGGCGTTTCAAGCAGCTCCAGTTTTATTTGCAGTTCTCCGGGAAAGGTAAAGCGATGTTTGGCGAGAAGTTCGTGGGTCGGCAAAGTCCGATGGTGCTCGTGCTGGGACTGGGTGAATCCGGTCTGGCGATGGCGCGCTGGTGCGCCAGGCACGGCTGCCGCCTGCGTATCGCCGACACGCGCGAGACGCCGCCCAATCTCTCCGAACTGGCCGTCCACCAGATCGACGCGGACTTCGTCGGCGGCGTCTTCACGCCCGAATTGCTGGATGGCGGCATCGAGCTGGTCGCGATCAGCCCGGGGCTGTCGCCGCTCGCGCCCGATCTCGCACCGCTGATCGCCGCCGCGAACGAGCGCGGCATTCCCGTGTGGGGCGAACTCGAACTCTTCGCGCAGGCGCTCGCCGGACTCGGCGCGAACGGCTATGCGCCGAAGGTGCTGGCGATCACCGGCACCAACGGCAAGACCACGACCACCGCGCTCACCGGCCTCTTGTGCGAGCGTGCGGGCAAGACGGTGGCGGTGGCGGGCAACATCAGCCCGGCCATGCTCGACAAGCTGACCGAAGCCATCGACCAGACCGCGCTGCCGGACGTGTGGGTGCTCGAACTGTCGAGCTTCCAGCTGGAAACCGCGCACAGCTTCGCGCCGGATGCGGCCGCAGTGCTCAACATCACGCAGGATCATCTCGACTGGCACGGCGGCCTTGATGCCTACGCCGCCGCGAAGGGCCACATCTTCGGGCCGCGCACGGTGCGCGTGCTGAACCGCGACGACTCGCGCACCATGGCGCTCGCCAAGAACATCGCGCAGGACCGCGTGGTGAGCTTCGGTCTGAACGAGCCGTCGTTCGTCGGCGACTACGGGCTGCTGCGCGACAACGGCATGCTGTGGCTGGTCGCGGGCATCGATCAGGACGCGTCGGGCGAACCCGCGCCGGCGCGCCGCCGCAAGCAGGAAGCCGCCGAGCCGAACCTCGTGTCGAAGCGCCTGATGCCCGCCGACGCGCTGCGCATCCGCGGCCTGCACAACGCGGCGAACGCGCTGGCCGCGCTGGCTTTGGCCCGCGCGATCGACCTGCCGCTCGCGGCGCTGCTGCACGGGCTGCGTGAATACCGTGGCGAACCGCATCGCGTGGAAGTGATCGCGCAGATCGACGGCGTCGATTATGTCGACGACAGCAAGGGCACCAACGTCGGCGCGACGGTCGCGGCGCTCGACGGCCTCGCGCAACGCGTCGTGCTGATCGCCGGCGGCGAGGGCAAGGGCCAGGACTTCTCGCCGCTCGAAGCGCCAGTCGGCCGCTGGGCGCGCGCGGTGATGCTGATCGGACGCGACGCGCCGCGCCTGCGCGAGACGCTCGCCGCCACCGGCGTCACACTGGAAGACCACGCCACGCTCGAAGCGGCGACCAACGCCGCCGCGCGCATCGCGGAAGCCGGCGACGCCGTGTTGCTCTCGCCCGCGTGCGCGAGCCTCGACATGTTCAAGAACTACGCACATCGCGCCGACGTGTTTCGTGGCGCGGTCGAAGAAATCGCCGCCGCGCGGGGAGTGATGTTATGAGCTGGACGGAACGCTTCGGATCGAAACTGACGGGCCAGCGCAACGTGGTCTCGCACGACTCGCTCGCGGGCCGCACGGACTCCGGCATGCGTTCGCGCCGCGAGGGCGCGGGCGGCATTTCGAGCGCGGTGAACGGCGTGCGTCCCGCGCGCTCGCGCATGCTCGACTATGACTATTCGCTGTTGTGGGTGACGATCGCGCTGCTCGGCCTGGGCGTGGTGATGGTGTATTCGGCGTCCATCGCGATGCCTGATTCCCCGAAGTACGCGAGCTATCGCGACTGGCACTTCCTGATGCGCCACCTGGTTTCGATCGCGACTGCGCTGGTCGGCGCGGTGATCGCCTTCAAGATTCCGATCAAGGTCTGGGAAAAGTACGCGCCGAAGTTTTTTCTCTTCTCGCTGGTGCTGCTGATCATCGTGTTGATCCCGCACATCGGCAAGGGCGTGAACGGCGCGCGCCGCTGGATTCCGCTCGGCATCTCGAACATGCAGCCGTCGGAAATCATGAAGCTCGCGGTGACCATCTACGCCGCGAACTACACGGTGCGCAAGCAGGAGTTCATGCACAGCTTCGGCAAGGGCTTCCTGCCGATGGCCGTCGCGGTGGGTTTCGTCGGCGCGCTCTTGCTGCTCGAACCGGACATGGGCGCGTTCATGGTGATCGCGGCCATCGCCATGGGCGTGCTGTTCCTCGGCGGCGTGAACGGCAAGCTGTTTGGCGGACTGGTGGCAACGGCCGTCGGCACCTTCGCGCTGCTGGTGTGGGCATCGCCGTGGCGTCGCGAACGCATTTTCGCGTACCTCGATCCGTGGGACGACCGCTACGCGCAAGGCAAGGCTTATCAATTGACGCACTCGCTGATCGCCTTCGGACGCGGCGAGTGGTTCGGCGTCGGGCTCGGCGGCAGCGTTGAAAAGCTCAACTACCTGCCGGAAGCGCATACCGACTTCATCCTGGCCGTGATCGGCGAGGAACTCGGTTTCGTCGGCGTGATCTGCGTGATCCTGCTGTTCTACTGGATCGTGCGCCGTGCGTTCGAGATCGGCCGTCAGGCGCTCGCGCTCGACCGCACCTTCGCCGGCCTGATGGCGAAGGGCGTGGGCATCTGGTTCGGCGCGCAGACCTTCATCAACATGGGCGTGAACCTCGGCCTCCTGCCGACCAAGGGTCTCACGCTGCCGCTCGTCAGCTACGGCGGCTCGGGCATCTTGCTGAACTGCGTCGCGCTGGCGGTGCTGCTGCGCGTCGACTATGAAAACCGGGTGCTGATGCGCGGAGGAAAAGTATGAGCGCGCGACGCGACCGCACCTTGATGGTGATGGCGGGCGGCACCGGGGGCCATGTGTTCCCGGGGCTCGCGGTCGCGCACTGGATGCAGTCGCACGGCTGGCGCGTGGTGTGGCTCGGCAACGCGAGCGGCATGGAAGCGACGCTCGTACCGAAGCACGGCATTCCAATGGAATACGTGCGCTTCGGCGGCGTGCGTGGCAAGGGCCTCGGGACCAAGCTGATGCTGCCGGTGAACCTGCTGCGCGCCTGCACGCAGAGCCTCGCCGCGCTGCGCCGCGTGAAGCCGGATGTGGTGCTCGGCATGGGCGGCTACATCACGTTTCCGGCGGGCATCATGACGAAGCTCGCGGGTTGCCCGCTCGTGCTGCACGAACAGAATTCGATCGCCGGACTCGCGAACAAGCTGCTCGCGCATCTCGCGAAGCGCGTGCTGGTGGCGTTCCCCAATGCTCTGCCGAATGCGGAATGGACGGGTAATCCGCTCCGTGCGGAACTAACCAGCGCTTTGCCACCCAAAGAACGCTACGCCGCGCGTTCCGGACGCCTGAACGTGCTCGTCGTCGGCGGCAGTCTCGGCGCCGCGGCGTTGAACGAAACGGTGCCGAAGGCGGTCGCGATGCTCGCATCCGACCAGCGTCCGCGCATCGTGCATCAGGCGGGCGCGAAGCATATTGCGGCGCTCGAAGCGCATTACGCGGCGGCGGGTCTCACGCAGGACGAAGACCTGCAACTCGTGCCGTTCATCGAAGACATGGCCAGCGCCTACGCGGCGGCGGATCTCGTGATCTGCCGCTCGGGCGCCATGACCGTTTCCGAGATCGCGGCCGTGGGCGTGGCTGCGCTGTTCGTGCCGTTCCCGTTCGCCGTCGACGATCACCAGACGACCAACGGCGCGTTCCTCGCGAAGAACGGCGCGGCCGAGCTGATACAACAACATGATTTGTCGGCGCAAAAGCTCGCCGACTGGTTACGCGTACAGACCCGCGAGACGCTGGCCGAGATGGCCGTGCGTTCGCGTGCCTTGGCGAAGCCGGACGCGACCGAGAAGGTCGCGAGTATTTGCGCCGACGTGGCGGGCGCGCGTTTCGACGCGCAAGCTCGGGAGGCACACTGAATGAAACATATCGTCAAGCATATTCACTTCGTCGGGATCGGCGGCGCGGGCATGAGCGGCATCGCCGAGGTGCTGCTCAATCTCGGTTACCACGTCAGCGGCTCGGATCTCTCGAACGGCGCCGTGACCGAACGCCTGCGCACACTCGGCGCGCGCGTCGAGATCGGGCATCACGAGCACAACATCGAAGGCGCGAACGCGGTCGTCGTGTCGACAGCGGTGCGTTCCGACAATCCCGAAGTGCTGGCCGCGCGCCATCGCCGTGTGCCCATCGTGCCGCGCGCCGTGATGCTCGCCGAACTGATGCGCCTGAAGCAGGGCATCGCGATTGCCGGCACACACGGCAAGACCACGACCACCTCGCTCGTCGCGAGCGTGCTGGCGGCGGGCGGGCTCGATCCGACCTTCGTGATCGGCGGGCGGCTCAACAGCGCGGGCGCGAACGCGCGGCTCGGCACCGGCGATTTCATCGTCGCGGAAGCCGACGAGTCGGATGCGTCGTTCCTGAATCTGTTCCCGGTGATCGAAGTCATCACGAACATCGACGCCGATCACATGGACACCTACGGCCACGACTTCGCGCGGCTCAAGCAGGCGTTCATCGAGTTCACGCACCGTCTGCCGTTCTATGGCATCGCGGTGCTGTGCGTCGACGATCCGAACGTGCGCGAGATCCTGCCGTTCGTGTCGAAGCCGATCATCCGCTATGGCCTCGGCGCGGAAGCCGAAGTGCGCGCGGTGAACGTCGAGGCGCGCAATGGCCGCATGCATTTCACGACGCTGCGCACGGACGCGCCGTCGCTCGACATCGTGCTGAACCTGCCGGGCACGCACAACGTGCAGAACGCGCTCGCGGCGATTGCGATTGCGACTGAACTTGAAGTGCCGGATGCCGATATTCAGCGTGCGCTCGCCGAATTCAACGGCGTGGGCCGGCGCTTCCAGCGCTACGGCGAAGTGAACGCGAATGCCGGCGAAGGCGCTTACACGCTGATCGACGACTACGGTCATCACCCGGTGGAAATGGCCGCGACTATCGCGGCGGCGCGCGGCGCGTTTCCGGGGCGCCGCCTGGTACTGGCGTTCCAGCCGCATCGCTTCACGCGCACGCGCGACTGCTTCGAGGACTTCGTGAAGGTGCTGTCGACGGTCGATGCCCTCGTGCTCACCGAGGTCTACTCCGCGGGCGAGGCGCCGATCGTCGCCGCCGACGGCCGGGCGCTCGCGCGGGCCATTCGGGTGGCGGGCAAGGTCGAGCCGGTGTTCGTCGACACGGTGGATGAGATGCCGGACGCGATCACGACGCTCGCGCGCAATGACGACGTAGTGATCACGATGGGCGCGGGTTCCATCGGCGGGGTGTGCGGCAAGCTGGCGAACGTCACAAACGCCACCAACGCGACGAGCGGTCAGAACTGAAATGACAGACGTAACGAGCAATCAAGTGAATCGAATCGATCCGAAACTTTTCGGCAAAGTCGCGGTGCTGCTGGGCGGTCATTCCGCCGAGCGCGAGGTGTCGCTCAACTCCGGGCGGCTCGTGCTCGAAGGTCTGCGCGCGGCAGGCGTGGATGCGCATCCGTTCGACCCGGCCGAGCGTCCGCTGGCGGAACTGAAGAGCGAAGGCTTCGAGCGCGCGTTCATCGCGCTGCACGGCGGTTATGGCGAGAACGGACAGTTGCAGGGCGCGCTGGATTTCTACGGCATTCGTTATACGGGCAGCGGCGTGCTGGGTTCCGCGCTCGGCATGGACAAGCTGCGCACCAAGCTCGTCTGGCAGCAGACCGGCATCCCGACGCCGCCGTTCGAAACCGTCTTTCGCGACGAAGACTATGAAGCGCGCGCGCAGGACATCATCGTGAAGCTCGGCTTGCCGCTCTTCGTGAAGCCGGCGAGCGAAGGATCGAGTGTCGCGGTCATCAAGGTGAAGAGCGCTGAAACGCTCGGCGCGGCGCTGGCGGAAGCCGCGCGCTTCGACAAGATCGTGATCGTCGAGCAGAGCATCGAGGGCGGCGGCGAGTACACCTGCTGCATCGCGGGTGACCTGGATTTGCCGGTCATCAAGATCGTGCCGGCGGGCGAGTTCTACGACTATCACGCGAAGTACGTCGCCGACGACACGCAATATCTGATTCCGTGCGGCCTGACGGAAGCCGAGGAAACGCGCATGAAGCAGCTGACGAAGCGCGCGTTCGAGATCCTCGGCTGCACTGACTGGGGCCGCGCCGACTTCATGCTCGACGCCGACGGCAACCCGTACTTCCTGGAAGTGAACACGGCGCCCGGCATGACGGATCACTCGCTGCCGCCGAAAGCCGCGCGCGCGGTCGGCATCAGCTACAGCGATCTCGTCGTGCAGGTGCTGTCCCTGACTTTGAAGCAGTAAAGCAATAAAGCGATCACTCACCGGACCTGTAGCAGCGACACTATGTGGAACAACGTTCGCCAACTCAACCTCGCCGCCAATGCGCTGCACGTCGTACTCGTGCTGCTGCTGCTGGGCGCGGCGGGTTACTGGGCGATCCAGCGTCCCGAGTTCCGGCTGCGCGAAATCCAGATCGACGGCGACACGACCCACATCAGTTCGCCGGTGATCCGCGCGAGCGTGGTCGGGCGTGTGAAGGGCAACTTCTTCACGGTGGACCTGGATTCGGCGCGGACCGCGTTCGAACAGGTGCCGTGGGTGCGGCACGCGAGCGTGCGCCGGGTCTGGCCGAACGCGCTGGCGGTGACGCTCGAGGAATACAAGCCGCTCGGTACGTGGGGCACGGATCAGCTGGTGAGCACGGACGGCGAACTGTTCACTGCGAACCAGGGCGAACTGGACGACGACCTGCCCGCGTTCGACGGCCCGGAAGGCACCGCGAAGGAAGTCGTCGCGCGCTACCACGACTTCGAGAAGTGGTTCGCGCCGCTGGATGCGAAGCCGGACGAAGTGACGCTGTCGCCGCGTTTCGCGTGGACGGTGAAGCTCTCGAACGGCATGCAGGTCGAACTTGGTCGTGAGCGCAATCAGGACACGCTGCTCGAGCGCAGCAAGCGCTTCGTCGCGTCGTGGCCGGCGGTCACGGGGCGCTGGGGCAAGGAGATCGAATATGCGGATTTGCGGTACCCGAACGGCTTCGCGATACGAGCAGCGAACATGCGCTTCATCAATGACACCGACAAGGCCAAGAAGTAAGCAGACATCACGGGCATGAGCACGCTATGAGCAAAGACTACAAAGACCTGCTGGTTTCCCTCGACATCGGAACGTCGAAGGTGGTCGCGATCGTCGCCGAACTGAAGGGCGAAGGCCACTATGAGGTGATCGGACTCGGTCAGGCCGACTCGAAGGGGTTGAAGAAGGGCGTCGTGGTCAACATCGAGGCCACGGTGCAGTCCATCCAGCGCGCGCTGGAAGAAGCCGAGCTGATGGCGGACTGCAAGATCACGAATGTCTTCACCGGCATCGCGGGCAGCCATATCCGCAGCTTCAATTCGAGCGGCATGGTGGCGATCAAGGACAAGGAAGTCACGCAGGCGGACGTCGCGCGCGTGATCGAAACGGCCAAGGCGATCAACATCCCGACCGATCAGCAGGTGCTGCACATCCTGACGCAGGAATTCATCATCGACGGCCAGGAAGACGTGCGCGAGCCGATCGGCATGAGCGGCATCCGGCTGGAAGTGAAGGTGCACATCGTCACGGGCGCGGTGAGCGCGGCGCAGAACATCGTCAAGTGCGTGCGCCGCTGCGGCCTCGAAGTGAACGACCTCGTGCTGCAGCCGCTGGCGTCGTCGCTGGCGGTGCTGACCGAGGACGAGAAGGAACTGGGCGTGGTGCTCGTCGATATCGGCGGCGGCACGACCGACATCGCCATCTTCAGCGAAGGCGCGATCCGCCACACGGCCGTGATCCCGATCGCCGGCGACCAGATCACGGGCGACGTCGCCATGGCGCTGCGCACGCCCACGCCCGACGCGGAAGACATCAAGGTGAGCTACGGCATCGCGAAGCAGGCGTTGGCTGATCCGGACGAAATGATCGAAGTGCCGGGACTCGGCGAACGCGGCCCGCGCACGTTGTCGCGCCAGGCGCTGGCGGCCGTGGTCGAGCCGCGCGTCGAGGAGCTGTTCTCGCTGGTGCAGCAGGTGGTGCGCGAGTCGGGCTACGAAGAGCTGCTGTCGAGCGGCGTCGTGCTGACCGGCGGCGCCGCGATGATGCCCGGCATGGTCGAGCTGGGCGAAGACATCTTTTTGAAGCCGGTGCGCATCGGCGTGCCGGAGTACGCGGGCGGTCTTGCTGATGTCGTGCGCAATCCGCGCTACTCCACCGCGATGGGCTTGCTCGCGGAAGGACGCTCGCAACGCATGCGCGGCCGCAAGGTCGCGGTGCAGAACGGATCGATGGGACAAGTGTTCACGAGGATGAAGGACTGGTTCCTCGGGAATTTCTGACGATTACGCATCAAACGAATTACGCGCTGGTACCGGCGGCTGGCGCGCGATGTGAGGTTGCCCGATCTCTCATCGAATAACGCCGATCTTCATTCTTGACGGAGGCAACATGGATTTCGAAATGCTGGAAACGGAAACCAACGGCACGATCATCAAGGTCGTGGGTGTTGGTGGTGCGGGCGGTAATGCAGTCCAGCACATGATCAACCGCGGTGTGCAGGGCGTCGACTTCATCGTGATGAACACCGACGCGCAAGCGCTGGCCCGTTCGCGCGCGCCGACGGTGCTGCAACTGGGCATGACCGGTCTCGGCGCAGGCGCCAAGCCGGAGAAGGGCAAGGAAGCGGCGGAAGATGCACGCGAGCGCGTGGCTGATGCACTGCGCGGCGCGCACATGGTGTTCATCACCGCAGGCATGGGCGGCGGCACGGGCACGGGCGCAGCGCCGGTGGTCGCGCAGATCGCCAAGGAAATGGGCATTCTGACGGTGGGTGTGGTCAGCAAGCCGTTCGAGTTCGAAGGCGGCCGCCGCATGCGTGTTGCCGAAGCAGGTTCGCAGCAACTGGAGGATCACGTCGACTCGCTGATCGTCGTGCTGAACGACAAGCTGTTCGAGGTGATGGGCGATGACGCCGAGATGGACAAGTGCTTCCAGTGCGCGGACGACGTGCTGAACAACGCTGTCGCAGGTATCGCTGAAATAATCAATGTCGATGGCCTGGTCAACGTCGACTTCGAAGACGTGAAGACCGTGATGGGCGAGCAGGGCAAGGCGATGATGGGCACGGCGACGGTCGCCGGCGTCGATCGCGCGCGTCTGGCCGCCGAGCAGGCTGTTGCCAGCCCGCTGCTGGAAGGTGTGGATCTGTCGGGTGCGCGCGGCGTGCTGGTGAATATCACGTCGAGCCGTTCGCTGCGTCTGTCGGAAACGCGTGAAGTGATGAACACCATCAAGTCCTACGCGGCCGACGACGCTACCGTGATCTTCGGTGCGGTGTATGACGACGCAATGGGCGACGCCCTGCGCGTGACGGTGGTGGCAACGGGCCTGGGCCGCGCGGCGAAGAAGCAGCAGCAAGCGCCGATGACCCTGCTCCGTACCGGCACCGACAATCAGCCGATCGCACACGGTCCGCAAACGGCGCACAATTCGTATGGTTCGCAGCACGGCCAGTCGACCACCGACTACGGTCAGCTCGACACCCCGGCGGTGTGGCGTTCGACGCGTGAGACGGCGGCATCGCATGTGCAGGCTTTGCAGGAAAAGGGTGTCGATACGTATGACATTCCGGCGTTCCTGCGCAAGCAGGCCGACTGAGCGTCGCGCACGTGATTTGCTGATGAACAAGGTCTGACGAAGCAGCTTACCGCGTGGCCGCGCCGGACGTCTTGCGCGGTTCATGCAGGCATCACGTGGGGCGACTGTCCAAGGCCGCGTCCTGATTCACCGATGGACGCCGGGCCGTGGCCAGCCGACCCCCACGCTTCCGCTCCCCGAGGCTGGGGAATCCGGATGGAAGCCGCATGACCGTCACGCCGTCGGGCAGGATTCGCGGGACGATGCGATCGCGAGCAGGTTCACGAGCACTGACAAGGGAAGGACCGAGCATGATCAAAGTGGGTGACACGCTGCCGGATGTGCGTCTCTTCGAGTTCATCGAGGAGGCGACGGAAGGCTGCGCCGTGGGACCGAACGGGTTCCAGGCGCGCGAGCGGTGCGCAGGCAAACGCGTGGTGATCTTCGGATTGCCGGGCGCGTTCACGCCGACGTGCTCCGCCAGGCACGTGCCCGGCTATGTCGAGGCGGCGGCGGAGTTGTCCGCTGCCGGCATCGACGAGGTCTGGTGCGTTTCCGTCAACGACGCGTTCGTCATGAGCGCGTGGGGACGCGATCTTCAAACCGCGGGCAAGGTAAAGATGATCGCAGACGGCAGTGCGCGTTTCGCCCAGGCACTCGGACTGGATCAGGATTTGACCGAGCGTGGCATGGGAATCCGTTCCCAGCGCTACGCGATGGTGGTCGACGACGGCGTGGTCAAGACGCTGAACGTCGAAGCGCCCGGCAAGTTCGAAGTCAGCGACGCTCGAAGCATCCTCGCGACGTTGCGCTGATTTCAGCGGCGCTGCGTTGCCGTTGCGCAACGCCCGTGGCGCCCTCGTAATCCGCCGCAACTTGGGGCCGATGACCGGAAATGCCTCCATTCCGGGCATCGGCCCGTTCGACTTTTAAAAAGGCTATGTGCGAGTAACACAGGGAAACAGTTGATACGTCCCGAAGCACGACGGCGCTTGGCGAATGGAGTATAATTCGGGCTATCGGAATAAAGTGAGTGATTGATTCTCTTAATAGGGAATGCAAATCGGAAAAGAACATCATGTTGAAGCAGCGAACAATCAAGACCGTCGTCAAGACCGTGGGAATCGGGCTCCATTCCGGCCGCAAGGTCGAGCTGACGCTGAAGCCCGCGCCGGCTGACACGGGCATCGTGTTTTCGCGGATCGACCTGCCCCAGGCAGTCGATATCCCTGCGTCGGCGATGTCGATCGGCGATACCCGGCTCGCGTCCGTGTTGCAGAAGGACGGGGCGCGCGTGTCTACCATCGAGCACTTGATGTCGGCGTGCGCGGGCCTCGGCATCGACAATTTGTATGTCGATGTCACCGCCGAGGAAATCCCGATCATGGACGGCAGCGCGGCTTCCTTCGTGTTCCTGATCCAGTCGGCGGGTATCGAAGAGCAGAATTCGCCGAAGAAATTCATCAAGGTGACGAAGCCCGTCGAGGTCCGCGACGGCGACAAGTTCGCCCGTCTCGAGCCGTATTTCGGCTTCAAGCTGAGCTTTACCATCGACTTCCGTCATCCGGCCGTCGACAAGACCGGTCAGGCGCTGGAAGTGGATTTCGCAACGACGTCGTATGTCCGCGAGATTGCCCGGGCCCGCACGTTCGGCTTTGCGCATGAAGTCGAAATGATGCGCGAACTGGGTCTGGCGCGCGGCGGCAGCATGGACAACGCCATCGTGCTGGACGAGTACCGCATCCTGAACAACGACGGCTTGCGTTACGACGACGAGTTCGTCAAGCACAAGATGCTCGACGCCATCGGCGACCTTTACGTGGTGGGGCATCCGCTGCTGGCTTCGTACAACGCGTACAAGGGCGGCCACGCGATGAACAACATGCTGCTGCGCGAGTTGCTCGCGCACGAGGATGCCTACGAGATCGTCACGTTCGAGGACATCAAGCAAGCGCCGCGCGGTTTCGGCTTCGACACGCAAACGGCATTTGCCTGATCAAACCGGCTGGTGGCAACAAGAGATGAGCGACGCGCAAGCGCCGCTCATTTTTTTTGCCCGGGCCGATGACGCGACGCCATGCGCGCCAGCGCTTCCTGAAGCGGCGACGGTTCGAGCGTTTCGGCCAGTTCCTGCAGCGCTGATGCGCCCGCCTGCGACATGCGCGCCTGCTTCGGCTGCGCGGGCTCTTTCATCGACTGCGGACGCACGCGGATGCGCAACGCATTGACGGCCCAGCCGCGCGCCTGAAGGTCCGAGAGAAGACGGGGTTCGAGATGCCGCAGGCGCGCGGCGAGCGCATTGTGCGCGGCGAACAGCGCCAGCACGCCGTCCTTGATGAAGCCGGGTTCCACGTTCGAAGCAAGATAATCCGGCAGCAGTGCGCCCAGATCGCGCTGCAGTGCGGCGACCTGCTCGACGCCCGCGCGCAGGGCCTGGAACGCATCGGTGCGGCCGAGCACGTCGGCGACGGCCTGCGGGCGGCGCGGATCGACCTTCCAGGTGCCTTGCCTTGAATTTGTAGAAAAGCGGCTCATTTTGCTTGGGTGCGGACCCTGACAGGACCGTTCGGTGACACGTTCGATTGTACGTCAGGCAAACGGCAGCGCCGGACGAGGTCCAGAGGAAAACGCATGGCACAGAAAGCTTTCGGCGGGTTGACTGTCGCATTGCGCCGACGCGCGCGCAGGCAAGCCGACGCAAGGTCTGCCGGAGTCGCGTGCTAAAATTCCCGATTCGAATTTCACCCTATGGACTTAAGTCGCCGAGGTTCTCCGAGCCCGGACGCAGCTTGGTGCTGTCGCCCGTCCGAAGCCGCGACGCAGACATTGATCCGATGACGACCGGTTTCCTTCAAAAGATTTTTGGCAGCCGCAATCAGCGGCTGATCAAGCAGTACCAAAAGACCGTTACGGCGATCAATGCGCTCGAGCCGACCGTCGAGAAGTATTCGGACGATCAACTGCGCGCCAAGACCGACGAATTCCGTCAACGTGTCGCGGGCGGGGAGTCGCTGGACGTGATCCTGCCCGAAGCGTTCGCGGTGTGCCGCGAAGCCAGCCGGCGCGTGCTGAAGATGCGTCACTTCGACGTCCAGCTGATCGGCGGCATGGTCCTGCATTACGGCAAGATCGCGGAAATGCGCACCGGCGAAGGCAAGACGCTCGTCGCCACGCTGGCCGCCTATCTGAATGCGCTGTCGGGCCGCGGCGTGCACGTCGTCACGGTGAACGACTACCTCGCGCAGCGCGACGCCGAATGGATGGCGCGCCTCTACAACTTCCTCGGCCTGTCCTGCGGCGTGAATCTCTCGCAGATGGCGCACGAGCAGAAGCAGGAAGCCTACGCCGCGGACATCACGTACGGCACCAACAACGAGTTCGGCTTCGACTACCTGCGCGACAACATGGTCTACGAGCCGAACGCGCGCGTGCAGCGTCCGCTCAATTTCGCGATCGTCGACGAAGTGGACTCCATCCTGATCGATGAAGCGCGCACGCCGCTCATCATCTCCGGTCAGGCTGAAGACCACACGGACCTGTACGTCCGCATGAACGCGCTGCCGCCGCTGCTCGAACAGCAGATCGGCGAGGAAAAGGCCGACGGCACGGGCGTCGAAAAGCCGGGCGACTACACGCTGGACGAAAAGGCGCGGCAGGTGTTCCTGACCGAGTCGGGCCACGAGAAGGCCGAGCGCCTGCTTGCCGAGTGGGGCCTGATTGGCGAGGGCGAGAGTCTCTACGCGCCGCAGAACATCACGCTGATGCACCACGTGTACGCCGCGCTGCGCGCACACACGCTGTTCCATCGCGACCAGCATTACGTGGTGCAGGAAAGCGAAGTCGTGATCGTCGACGAATTCACCGGCCGCATGATGACCGGCCGCCGCTGGTCGGACGGCCTGCATCAGGCGGTGGAAGCGAAAGAGCACGTGCAGATCCAGGCCGAGAACCAGACGCTCGCCTCCATCACGCTGCAGAACTACTTCCGCATGTACGCGAAGCTGTCCGGCATGACCGGCACGGCGGACACCGAAGCCTACGAATTCAACGAGATTTACGGTCTCGAAACCGTTGTGATCCCGACCAACCGGCCGCCGAAGCGCGTCGACAAGCAGGATCAGATCTACAAGACGGCGAAGGAACGGTATGACGCGGTGATCCGCGACATCCAGGACTGTGTCGAGCGTGGCCAGCCTACGCTGGTCGGCACGACGTCCATCGAAGCGTCCGAACTGCTGTCCGACCTGCTCGGCAAGGCCGGCGTGCGTCACGAAGTGCTCAACGCGAAGCAGCACGCGCGGGAAGCGGCCATCGTCGCGGAAGCGGGACGTCCGGGCGTCGTCACCATCGCGACGAACATGGCCGGCCGCGGTACCGACATCGTGCTCGGCGGCAATGTCGAGAAGCAGGCGTCGTTCATCGAGGCGGATCTTTCGATTCCCGAAGACGAGAAAGCCGCGCGCATCCAGAAGCTGCACGACGAATGGCAGACGCTGCACGACAACGTGAAGGCCGCGGGCGGCCTGCATATCATCGGCACCGAGCGTCACGAGTCGCGCCGTATCGACAACCAGCTGCGCGGCCGCGCGGGCCGTCAGGGCGATCCGGGTTCGTCGCGCTTCTATCTGTCGCTGGACGATCCGCTGCTGCGCATTTTCGCGGGCGACCGCGTGCGCGCCATCATGGATCGCCTGAAAATGCCGGAAGGCGAGCCGATCGAAGCGGGCATGGTCACGCGGTCCATCGAGGGCGCGCAGCGCAAGGTCGAAGCGCGCAACTTCGACATCCGCAAGCAGCTGCTCGAATACGACGATGTCTCCAACGACCAGCGCAAGGTGATCTACCAGCAGCGCAACGAACTGCTCGAAGCGAACGACGTGCAGGAAACCATCGCGGCAATGCGCCAGAGCGTGATCGGCGACGTGGTGCGCACGTTCGTGCCGGCAGGCAGCATCGAGGAACAGTGGGAAGCGCCCGAGCTGGAAGAGGTGCTGCGCAACGAATGGTCGCTGGATCTCGCGGTGCAGGAGATGATCAACGAGTCGAATTCGATCGACGCCGAGGAAATCTCCGAAGCCGTGCTCGCCGCCGCCGACGAAGCGTACGAAGCGAAGGTGACGCTGGTGGGCCGCGAGTCGTTCAGTGCGTTCGAGCGTTCGATCATGCTGCAGACGCTCGACAGCCGCTGGCGCGAGCATCTGGCCGCGCTCGATCACCTGCGTCAGGGTATCCATCTGCGCGGCTATGCGCAGAAGAATCCGAAGCAGGAATACAAGCGCGAGGCGTTCGAACTCTTCGCCGCGATGCTCGATTCCGTGAAGCAGGAAGTCACGCGGGTCGTGATGAACGTGCAGATCCAGTCGCCGGAACAGCTGGAAGAAGCGGCCGAGCAGTACGAGGAGAAGGGCAGCCATCTGGAGAACGTGTCGTTCCAGCACGCTGACTTCAATGCGCCGGCGGCCGAACCCACGCCGGCCGCCAGCGCCGCGAACGCCGCTGCGCAGATGGTCAGTCAGGCCATGGCCGGCGCGGGCGGCGAGGACGTCAGCGTCGTGACGCGCGGTGTCGACGACGTGCCGAAGGTCGGCCGCAACGATCCCTGCCCATGCGGCAGCGGGAAGAAGTACAAAAACTGTCACGGCAAGCTGGCTTAATCACTGCTGACACAGAACAGGCGACGCAGCGATGCGTCGTTTGTTTTTGCAGATTCGCTTATTCACGGCGCCGGTCCGGCTCAGCCGGTCCGCGTCAGTCTTTCATCCCGTGCCGGTGCACCTTCCGGCACGCGCCACCCTCAGTGAGACGCGAACATGGCCGTCAACTTTCCCTCGATCGATCCCGCAGCGCTTCATCCCGTCGCCGGCGTCACGCTAGGCTGGGCCGAGGCGAATATCCGCAAGCCCAATCGCAAGGATGTGCTCGTCATTCGCGTCGATGAAGGCGCGAGCGTCGCCGGCGTGTTCACCACGAATCGCTTCTGTGCCGCGCCGGTCATCGTGTGCCGCGAGCATCTCACGGCGGCGGGTCAGGGCGGCAAGGGCATTCGCGCGCTCGTCGTGAATACCGGCAATGCGAACGCGGGCACGGGCGAGCCGGGCATGGTGATCGCGCGCGAAACCTGCGCGGAACTGGCGCGCCTGGCCGGCCTCGACGCGCAACAGATCCTGCCGTTCTCGACCGGCGTGATTCTCGAGCCGCTGCCGCTCGACCGCCTGAAGGCCGGGCTGCCCGCCGCGCTTGAGAACCAGCAGGCGGCGCACTGGTTCGACGCGGCGCAAGCCATCATGACGACCGACACGCTGCCGAAGGCCGCGTCGCGTCAGGTCACCATCGACGGGCACGTGGTCACGTTGTCGGGCATCAGCAAGGGCGCGGGCATGATCAAGCCGAACATGGCGACGATGCTCGGCTTCCTCGCCTTCGACGCCAACGTCGCGCAGCCGGTGCTCGACGCGCTCGTCAAGCACGTGGCGGATCGCTCGTTCAACTGCATCACGATCGACGGCGATACCTCGACGAACGATTCGTTCATCCTGATCGCGTCGGGCAAGTCGAGCTTGCCCGCCATCACCTCCACCGATTCCCCGGCCTACGCCGCCCTGCGCGATGTCGTGACCGAAGTGGCGCAGGAACTGGCGCAGCTGATCGTGCGCGACGGCGAAGGCGCGACCAAGTTCATGACCGTGACCGTCGAAGGCGGGCGCGACGCGGCGGAATGTCGTCAGATTGGCTACGCAATCGGTCATTCGCCGCTCGTGAAGACGGCGTTTTACGCGTCGGATCCGAACCTCGGCCGCATTCTCGCGGCGATCGGCTATGCCGGCGTGACCGACCTCGATGTCGGCAAGGTCGATCTCTATCTCGACGACGTGCTCGTCGCGAAGGCCGGCGGGCGCAATCCGGATTACAAGGAAGAAGACGGCCAGCGCGTGATGAAGAAGAGCGAGATCGCGATTCGCGTACTGCTGGGTCGCGGCGACGCGCAGGCCACCATCTGGACGTGCGATCTCTCGCACGATTACGTGAGCATCAACGCCGACTATCGCTCCTGATCGGACGGCGCGCAACGATACCGACAATGGACAAGCTCGAACAATTTCTCACGCGCGCCGAGGCGGTGCTCGCGCGCATCGAAGGCATGTTGCCGCCCGCGGCGCCGGACATCGACTGGGAATCCGCGATCGCGTTCCGCTGGCGCAAGCGTCAAGGCCGCGGCTTCCTGCAGCCGGTGCCGGCCATTTCGCTCATCTCGCTCGACGACCTGCAGAACATCGATCGCCAGAAAGGGCTGATCCAGCAGAACACGTTGCAATTCGTGAAGAAGCTGCCCGCGAACAATGTGTTGCTGACGGGCGCGCGGGGCACGGGCAAGTCGTCGCTGATCAAGGCGTGTCTCAATGCCTACGCGAAGGACGGGCTGCGACTGATCGAAGTGGACAAGGACGATCTGCACGATCTCGGCGATATCGTCGATCTGATTGCGGCGCGGCCCGAGCGCTTCATCGTGTTCTGCGACGACCTCTCGTTCGAGGAAGGCGAGTCGGGCTACAAGGCGCTGAAGGTGGCGCTCGACGGTTCGGTCGCCGCGCAGTCCGACAACGTGCTGATCTACGCAACGTCGAACCGCCGCCATCTGCTGCCCGAGTACATGAGCGACAACGAGACGTACAAGCACACGTCCGATGGCGAAATTCATCCGGGCGAAGTGGTCGAAGAAAAGATCTCGCTGTCCGAGCGCTTCGGCCTGTGGGTCAGCTTCTACCCGTTCAAGCAGGATGATTACCTGGCGATCGTCGGCCACTGGCTGAAGCACTTCGGCTGCGCCGACACGGAGATCGAAGGCGCGCGCGGCGATGCGCTGGTGTGGGCGCTCGAACGCGGCTCGCGCTCGGGACGCGTGGCGTGGCAGTTCGCGCGCGACTGGTCGGGACGCAAGCAGTGAGCGGCGCACAGAGCGATCTCGCGCCCGACGGCCGCAAGGTGACGGAAGTGGCCGTCGGCGTGATGGTGGAGCACGACGGCCGCTATCTGCTCGCGCAACGGCCCGCCGGCAAGCCGTATGAGGGTTACTGGGAGTTTCCGGGCGGCAAGCTGGAGGCGGGCGAGAGCATCGAGGCGGCGCTCGGGCGCGAACTGCACGAGGAACTGGGCATCGACGTCACTGCATGTCAGCTGTGGCGCACGCTCGAGCACGATTATCCGCATGCCTACGTGCGCTTGTTCTTCTGCAAGGTGACGGAGTGGAAGGGCGAGCCGCTTGGCCGCGAGGGACAGGCGATTGCGTGGCAGACGCTG
Organism: Caballeronia sp. LZ065; assembly: GCF_031450975.1. NCBI lineage: Bacteria > Pseudomonadati > Pseudomonadota > Betaproteobacteria > Burkholderiales > Burkholderiaceae > Caballeronia > Caballeronia sp. LZ065. The sequence continues at coordinate 2,852,850 of NZ_JARUXV010000001.1, read as the reverse complement.
CCTGTCGAGGTCGCGCCACTACTTCCGGCGGCCATCCCCATTCTGGAATGGCTCGAAGAGGAAGAGCGGGAATAGGCTGCGGAGCTTCGTCTAGTTAAGACCGCCGTGCTGGTCGTCGTCCGGCGGTGTTTCCTGCGCATTACCCGCGATCTTGTACTTCTCGGCCGCCCACGCGCCGAGATCAATCTGCCTGCAGCGCTCCGAGCAGAACGGGCGAAAGCGGTTTTCAGGGACCCAGCGGACTTCCTTGCTGCAGGTCGGGCATTTGACGACAGTGGTCATGACGTGTGCGATTCGAGCCGGTTACAGACGGTATTTGACCATATGAGGCCAGACCGCTCCGGATTCAAAGGCTGCAAAGCGTCAGATGAAACGGCACGTCGACGTCGACTGCGCGCGGCTTGAGGTCGCCGTCCTGCACCGTGAAGCGCACCCACAGCATGTACTTGTTCGCGCTCGCTTCAGGAATGACGCGCGTATCAGGCGAAACGCGCACCTGCATCAGCTGATAGGTGCGCCCGGACAACATCTGCTGATAGCTACCCTGCATGGCCATCACTTTCGACGCCTGACCGGACTCGCGCGCGAGGCGCAGGACGATGGCGGCCGCGTCGCGCAGCGCGAGCATCGGCATGACCCATTTGGCGATGTCCTGGCGACGTTCCTCCACGGGCAACTGCTGCCACGCGTAATACGACGGAAGATCGAACTTGCAGGTGCCGCCGGGAATGATGGTGCGGCTGCGGATGCTCGCGAGCCATTCGTTGTCCGCGAGGTGCTGGCCCGTCTTGCCGTGCATGTCGGTGAGGCCGGCGAGCGTCTGCTCGATTTCACCGAGCACCGCTTCCAGGGCTTCCTGTTCGATGCCCGGGTTGCCGCGGAACGGCGCGAGCGTTTGCCGCTGCCGCTCGAGTTCCTTCATGAGGTCGGCTTTCAGATCCGTACGGCCCGCCACTTCGGCGATTTCGAAGAGCGTCGTGAGCGCGACGTGATGTTCGCGCGCGTCTTCCTGAGTCAGAAAGAACGTGAAGCGCTCGAACAGGTCTTCGAGCCGCAACAGCGTCCGGATGCGCTCGTTGAAGGGGTACTCGTAAAGGATCAAGCGCGCTCGCCTCGGCGTGGGTCGGTTGCTTCCATGAGCGGAAGTGAGCACATTCTAATGCCGCATCCTCACCCTAGCAAATCAGGGCAAAATCGGGCTTCTCGTTGCGTCTTTCGACACAAAAGCGGGAACTTTTGGGACGTTCGGGCAACTCAGGCGCTGCCGTTTGCGAGTGCCAGATAGCGCGCGTGAAGCGTGTTCACCTGGTCGGCAAGTTGATCGAGGGTGGCGGCATCGTCGTTAAGGACGATGTCGTCGGCGGCGGCGAGCCGGGTTTCGCGCGACGCCTGCTTCGCCATGATCGCGAGTACCTGTTCGCGCGCGAAGCCGTTGCGGCGCATGACGCGCGCGATCTGCGTCTCGACCGGACAGTCGACCACGAGGACGCGCGACACGCGCTCCGACCACGAGCCGGATTCCACCAGCAAGGGCACGACCACGATGTGATACGGACCCGTTGCCGTGTGACGCTGCCGTTCGGTCTCGGCGCGGATGAGCGGATGCACGATGGCTTCGAGACGTGCTTTCGCGGTGTCGTCGGAGAAGACGAGCGTGCGCATTTTCGCGCGGTCCAGCGCGCCGTCCGCCGCCACGAAGTCCTGGCCGAACTCGGCGGCGATCAGCGGCATGGCGACGCCGCCCGGCGCCGTGATCCGGTGTGCGATGAGGTCGGTGTCGATCAGCGGTAAGCCGCGCGCCGCGAACAGATCCGCGACCGTGCTTTTGCCGCTGCCGATTCCTCCGGTGAGTCCGATACTGAACATGCGTGCGGGTTCTCCTTTGATGCCGAAGCGTTCATCCGAACATGGCGTACAGCGGGGTACCGACGAACAGCGTGATCGCTCCGCCGGCCGCAAGAAACGGTCCGAACGGCAAGGGCTCTTCGAAGCGCATGCGCTTGCGCATCGTCGCGACGATGCCGAATGCCGCGCCCGCGATGGCCGCGATCAGAACGACTTGCGCGAGCGGCGCCCAGCCGAGCCACGCCCCTATTGCGGCGAACAGCTTGAAGTCGCCGTAGCCCATGCCTTCCACGCCGCGCGCGAGCTTGAAGAGCCAGTACACGGACCACAGGAACAGATAGCCGACGATCGCGCCGGTCACCGCGTCCTGCAAGCTGGCGAAGCCGGTGTCGCCCAGGTTGACGATGAGGCCCGCCCACAGCAGCGGCAGCGTCAGCACGTCGGGGAGATAGCGCGTGTCGTAGTCGATGAGGGCCGCGACGAGCAGCGTCGCGCAGAGGCCAAACGCAGCGACCGAGTTCCATCCCGGACCGTACGCGTACAGCGCAAGCGCGGCGAGCGCGCCGGTTGCGAGTTCGGTCAGCGGATAGCGCGGGCTCACGCGGGCGCCGCATGCCGAGCAACGCCCGCGCTGCGCGAGATAGCTGACGACGGGAATGTTCTCCCAGGCGCGCAACACATGCTTGCAATGCGGACACGCGCTGCGCGGCACGGCGAGGTTGTAACGCGCGGGGTAGGGGTCGGTTTCGGCAGGGCTTGAGGCTTTCGACGCATCCGCAGCAGCGGCTTCGACTTCCGCCCGCCAGGCGCGCTCCAGCATGACCGGGAGGCGATGCACGACCACCGTCAGGAAGCTGCCGATCACGAGACCGAACACGATGGCGAATCCGTACTGCGCGGCGACGGGCAGCATCGCGAAGGCTTCCGCATAGCGGCCGGCGACATGCGCGGCGGACGGATCGAACGAGGGTTGCATGATGAACGATGGATGGCTTTGGCCCGCGATGCTACACCACGTTGCCGAGCTGAATGATGGGAAGATACATCGCGATGACGAGACCGCCCACGAGCGCGCCCAGCACCGCAATGACGATGGGTTCGCACAGGCTGGCAAAGCCGCCGATGCGCTCGTCGACCTGACGATCGGCCAACGTGGCGAGATCGAGCAACATGGCGTCGAGCGAACCGGATTCCTCGGCGACGGCGATGGGCTGCACCACGTCCGGCGGGAAGCAGCCCGGTGCACGCATGGCGACAGCGAGCCGCTCGCCGTTGCGCAGGCGCGCTGCGATCTCGACGGTTGCACGGTCGAAGACGCGGTTTCCGGTGGCGTGCGTGAGCGAGTCGAAGGCATCGGACAGCGGCGTGCCGGCGGACAGCAAGGTGCCGAGCGCACGGCTCCAGCGCGCCACCGCCAGCGCGCGCAACAGCGAGCCGACCAGCGGCAAGCGCAAGCTCAGACGATCCGCCGCTTCGCGCGCATCGGGCGAACGCTTCAGCCAGCGCCACGCGGCCAGCGCGAGACAGCCCGACGCCGCGACGAAGGGCACGCCGAAGCGGGCGACGCCGTCGGAAAGCGCGAGCACGAAGCGCGTGGGCGCGGGAAGCGCGGCGCCGAAGCCGTCGAAGATCGTCTTGAAGGTGGGCACCACGCCGATCAGCAATCCCGCCGTGATGGCCAGTGACAGCAGCAGCACCATCACCGGATAGGCCAGCGCGGCACGCAGCCGGGCGCGTTGCGACGCGGCGCGTTCGCGATCGTCCGCGAGACGCCCGAGCACCGCGGGCAGCGCGCCAGCCACTTCGCCGACCGAGATCAATTGGCAATAGAGCGTGCCGAACGCGTCTGGATGATGCGCGAGCGCAGCCGAGAACGGCAGGCCGCGCGTGATGCCGCGAGATAGCGCGCGCACGATGCGCGGCAGTCCGCTGCGCGTCGTGCTGTTTCCGATCAGGTCGAGCGCGCCGGCGAGCGGCAGGCCCGCGCGCAGGAGGCTGGCCAGCTGGCGCGTGAAAAGGGTGATTTCGGCAGCGGTGGCTTTCGGCGGCGGAGCGACCCCCGTCATGTCGAGCGTGGTGACGATGACGCCGTCGCGCCGGAGCGACGCGCGAGCGGACGGTGCATCGACGGCGATGATCCGCCCGCGCTGTTCGCGGCCGTCCGCATCCAGCCCGCGCCAGGCGTAGCGCAGCTCGGTTTCTTCCTGGATGGCGGCGCGCATCATTCGAGCTCCGTGGCTTCGGCGGCCTCGGCGACGCTCGTCACGCCTTCGCGCACCCGGGCGAAGGCCGCGTCGCGCAGGGCGGGCATGCCCTGCGACTGGGCGGCGCGCGCAATGGCATGCGTGGCGGCACGCGCCACGATCAGTTCGCGAAGTTGATCCGATACGGGCATCAGTTGATGCACGCCGATCCGCCCGCGATAGCCGATGCCGTGACACGTCGGGCACCCGCGCGGCTCGAAGGGATGAAACCCGCTGTCCAGCGCCAGCGCCGAAGCTGCGCGGCACGCCGTGCAGAGCTTGCGCACGAGTCGCTGGGCGGTGACGAGCCGCAACGCCGACGCGAGGTTATAAGGCGCGATGCCGATGTCGATGAGCCGGGCGATGGCGGCGGGCGCGTCGTTGGTATGCAGCGTCGAGAGCACGAGATGGCCGGTCTGCGCGGCCTTCACGGCGACATCGGCGGTTTCGGCGTCGCGAATCTCGCCCACCATGATGACGTCCGGATCCTGCCGCATGAACGCCCGCAGCGCGACGGCGAAGGTCAGCCCCGCCTTCTCGCGCACGCTCACCTGATTGATGCCGGCCAGCTGGATCTCGACCGGATCTTCCACCGAACATAGGTTGCGCGCTTCGGCGTTCAGCAATTGCAGGAAGCAATAGAGCGAAAGCGTCTTGCCGCTGCCGGTGGGCCCCGTCACGAGCACGAGCCCGTGCGGCGCGCGGATCGCCCCTTCGACGACGCGGCTCTGCGAACCATCCAGTCCGAGCGCGCCGAGCGACAGATCGGGCGGCAGCGCGTCGAGTCGCCGCAGCACGAGTTTTTCGCCGAACAGCGTGGGCAGCGAGTTCACGCGATAGTCGCCGACCTGCCCGCCCGTCAGATGCAGACGCAGCCGGCCGTCCTGCGGCACGCGCCGCTCGGCGATGTCCATGCGCGCCAGCACCTTGATGCGCGTGACGAACGCGTCGCGCAGATGCGGCGGCGGACGCCTCAGCACATGCAGCACGCCGTCGACGCGCATACGGATGCGCCAGTCATGCTCGGCAGGTTCGACGTGAATGTCGGATGCGCCGCGCGCAGCTGCTTCGCGCAGCGTTTCGGCAAGCAGTGAGACGGCCGGCGCCTCGTTGTCCGGGGCGGGGTCGGCGATGCGGGGCGGGCGCGTGAAGGCTTCGCGCGAAGGTTGTGTCATGGCGTGAGGTCGTCGCAGTCGGAATGAATTGATCATCCCGCTTGCGCGCCAGCACGCCCAGTCGTCCGAACGGCTAGCGCGCGCTGCGCCGGGCCGGCGGCGTCGGCTGGAAAATCTTCACCGTGCGGATGGCCTGATCGTCGCTGCGCATCACTTCGAAGGTCACGCCGGCGATGCGCACCGAGACGTCGCCGTCCGGAATGTCTTCGAGGGTTTCGAGGATGAGTCCGTTGAGCGTCTTCGGGCCGTCGGTCGGCAGGGTCAGGTGCAGCCAGCGGTTCAGTTCGCGCAGCGGCATGCTGCCCGCCACGATGCATTCACCGTTGGCGTCCCAGCCGCCGCGCGAGCCGGCGCCGCGTGGAATCGTCGTGGTGAATTCGCCGATCAGTTCCTCGATGATGTCCTCGGGCGTCACGAGTCCCTGCAATTCGCCGTACTCGTCGACCACGATGGCAATCCGCTGGCCGCTTTCCTGGAAGTACTGCAATTGCTGGAAAACGGGCGTTCCAATGGGGACGAAGTAAGGTTCGGAAAGCAGTTCGCGCAGCGTCTCGCGTTCCAGCTCCTGGTTATGCAGCGCCGACAGCGTCTTGCGCACGTGCAGGATGCCCATCACGCGGTCGATGTCGCCCTGATAGACCAGCAGCTTGTTGTGATAGCAGGTTTCGAGCTGATGCAGGATCTGGTCGAACGGCGCGTCGAAGTCCAGCGCCTCGATGCGACGGCGCGGAATCATCACGTCATCGACGGAGATGTTCTCGAGATCGAACAGATTCAACAGGATGCTGCGGTGCTTGGTCGGCATGAAGCTGCCGGTTTCGAGCACGATGGTGCGCAGTTCCTCGGGCGAGATGCGCTGGTCGCGCTTGTTCTTCGTGTTGATGTGCAGCGCTGCGAGGATCGCGTTGGCGAACAGGTTCACGAACCAGATGAGCGGCCGCCCGATGCGCATCAGCGGCGCGAGGATCAGGCTCGCGGGCAGCGCGACCTTTTCGGGATACGTCGCGCCGACGATCTTCGGCGCAATTTCCGCGAACACGATGATGAGGAACGCGATCACGCCGGTCGTGATCGACAGCACCATGTTGTTGTGGCCGAAGGTGCGCAGCGCGATCGAGGTGGTGAGCACCGGGATGATCGTGTTGATCAGATTGTTGCCGATCAGGATCACGGACAGCAGCTGGTCGGTCTTGGCGAGCAGGCCTTGGGTGGTGCGGGCCCGCAGCGAACCCTGGCTCGCGAGGTATTTCAACCGATGACGGTTGAGCGCCATCATCGATGTTTCGGAAATGGAGAAGAAACCGGACAGGAAGAGCAGCAGAAAGATGGCGCAAATTTGCGCCCATAAGGGGAGGCTGTCCACGCGATTGGTCGGTAGGGGCGGAGATGGAAGGAAATATAGCAGACGGATTTCCGACCTTGCCGCAGGCCCCGTTGACTGAGACTGAAGGAGCAGGCAGAAACACGGCCGCCGGAAACAAAAAACCCGCATGGCGGACCATGCGGGTTTCGGAAATTCTGGTCGGGGTGAGAGGATTCGAACCTCCGGCCTCTACGTCCCGAACGTAGCGCTCTACCAGGCTAAGCTACACCCCGAATTTTACTGCACCTTACTCGAAACAGACTCTTTCGTTGCTTTAGTCTCTTTCAAGACTGCCGCGATGTCGAGTAAGAACATAATTCTAGCAGGCTCTCTTTGTAGATGGAAGAGGGGAACGAAGAAATCGCATCCGCCGCCGCTTCGGCTTCCTTGCGCGCGCACTCCAGCGTGTGATCGAGCGCGCCGGACGTGGTGATCGCGTGGAAGATCGTGTCGAAGCGGTCGGTGCCGCCTTGTTCGATCGCCTCGCGTGCAAGCGCCGCCTGTTCCGGCGTGCCGTGCTCCATCAGGTAGATGAGCGGCAGCGTGGGCTTGCCTTCGCGCAAGTCGTCGCCGGCGTTCTTGCCCATCGACTCGGGCGTGCCCGTGTAGTCCAGCCAGTCGTCCATGATCTGGAACGCCGTGCCGATGCGCCGGCCGAATTCCGCCGCCGCCGCTTCGGTGCACGCATCCGCGCCCGACAGCACCGCGCCCAGCTGCGCCGCCGCTTCGAACAGCTTGGCCGTCTTGTAACGGATCACCTGCATGTAGCGCGCTTCGTCGACGTCCGGATCGTGCATGTTGAGCAACTGCAGCACTTCGCCTTCGGAAATGATGTTGGTCGCGACCGACAGGATCTCCATCACGCGCATCTTGCCGACGCTCACCATCATCTCGAACGAGCGCGAATACAGGAAGTCGCCCACCAGCACGCTCGCTGCGTTGCCGAACAGCGCATTGGCCGTCTGGCGGCCGCGCCGCAGGTCGGATTCGTCGACGACGTCGTCGTGCAGGAGCGTTGCCGTGTGGATGAACTCGACCACGGCGGCGAGTTCATGGCGATGTCCGGTGGTGTCCCCCAGCGCGCCCGAAACCAGCAGCAACAGCGCCGGACGCAGCCGCTTGCCGCCCGCGCCGATGATGTACTCCGAAATCTGGTTGATGAGCATCACTTCTGATGCCAGGCGCTGCCGGATGACGCGATTGACCTGCTGCATGTCCTCGGCGATCGGGGCGAGCAGTGCGGCGGCGTTGGGGGAGGAAGTGGCGGTGGACGACATGATCGGCGGTTAAGGTAATCCGGCGGATTATAAGGCGAATCGGCCGGACGACGGGGGCACGCCGTGACGCGTCCGCGGGTATGAGGAAATTTCGGACCGTTCGACGGCATTTCACCGAGGTTCGCATGGGGTCTGGGTCAGCGCGGCGACAGGCAAAGCGCGCTTTGACCTCGGGCGTAACCCCATGTATAATCGCGTGTTTTCCGCGCGTGGTGCGTGGAAAGTCTTCGTGATCTCCAGGAAGGTACAGGAAATCCGGAGAAACAAGTTTGAATTCAGAGTGAGGTTCTCAATGTACGCGGTCATAAAAACCGGCGGCAAGCAGTATAAGGTTGCTGTCGGCGAAAAATTGAAAGTAGAACAGATACCGGCAGACATTGACGCTGAAATCACGCTCGACCAGGTTCTCGCAGTAGGCGAAGGTGAATCGATTCAGTTCGGTACGCCGCTGGTCAGTGGGGCTTCCGTCAAGGCTACCGTCGTGTCCCAAGGTCGTCACAAGAAAGTGACCATCTTCAAGATGCGTCGCCGGAAGCACTACCAAAAGCACGCTGGCCATCGCCAGAACTACACCGAACTGCGCATCGACGCGATCAACGCGTAAGCGCACCGGTTAAGGAGCTAAGCAAATGGCACACAAAAAAGCAGGCGGGTCTTCCCGCAACGGCCGCGACTCCGAGTCGAAGCGCCTCGGCGTGAAGGTGTACGGCGGCCAGGCAATCAACGCAGGCGGCATCATCGTTCGCCAGCGCGGCACGCGCATGCACCCGGGTGAGAATGTCGGCATCGGCAAGGATCACACCCTGTTCGCACTGGCCGACGGTCACGTCAAGTTCGTGACCAAGGGCGCTGCCCGCAAGCATACGGTCGTCGTCGTCCCGGCAGCGTAAATTTTACGCACGGGCTTCAGGACCGAAAAAAGGATCAAGGCCGCAAGGCCGGACATCCAGGGCCCCGCGAAGTTCGCGGGGCCTTTTTCATTTGATGTGCAGCAATTGTGCATCGGCAGGATTCATCCAAGCCAGTGACCGGCAGCGCCTGGTCGCGGCACAATAGCTCGAATTACACGGGACGGAGCAACGCATGAAGTTCATTGACGAAGCGAGGATCGAAGTCATCGCCGGCGACGGAGGAGATGGCAGCGCGTCGATGCGCCGCGAGAAGTTCGTTCCGTTCGGCGGGCCGGACGGCGGCGACGGCGGCCGCGGCGGCAGCGTCTACGCGGTCGCGGACCGCAACATCAACACGCTGATCGACTACCGGTTCGCGAAGAAACACCAGGCGCGCAACGGCGAGAACGGCCGCGGCGCCGACTGCTACGGCAAGGGCGGCGACGACATCACGTTGCGCATGCCGGTCGGCACCATCATCACGGATCAGGAAACGGGCGAACTGATCGCCGACCTGACCGAACACAATCAGCAAGTGCTCGTCGGCCAAGGCGGCGCGGGCGGCCTCGGCAACCTGCATTTCAAGTCGAGCACGAACCGCGCGCCGCGGCAGAAGACCGAAGGCAAGCCGGGCGAACGCCGCATGCTCAAGCTCGAACTGAAAGTGCTCGCCGACGTCGGCCTGCTCGGCATGCCGAACGCGGGCAAGTCCACGTTCATTTCGTCGGTGTCGAACGCGCGGCCGAAGATCGCCGACTATCCGTTCACGACGCTCGCGCCGAACCTCGGCGTGGTGCGCGTCGGGCCGAGCAAGAGCTTCGTGATCGCCGACATCCCCGGCCTGATCGAAGGCGCGGCGGAAGGCGCGGGCTTGGGCCATCGCTTCCTGCGGCACTTGCAGCGCACCGGCGTGCTGTTGCATCTGGTCGACATGGCGCCGTTCGACGAAAACGTCGATCCGGTGGCCGAAGCGAAGGCGATCGTCAACGAGCTGCGCAAGTACGACGAGCAGCTCTTTGAAAAGACGCGCTGGCTCGTGCTGAACAAGCTCGACATGGTGCCGGAAGACGAGCGCGAAGCGCGCGTGAAAGACTTCGTCGAACGCTTCGAGTGGGACGGTCCCGTGTTCGAGATCTCGGCGCTGACAGGCCAGGGCTGTGAAGCGCTGACCTACGCGGTCTTCGACTACATCTCGCAGCACTCGGATGCGTCGCGCGCGGCGGAAGAGGAAGATCTCGCCGCCGACGTCCGTTTCCGCGACGATCAGGCCAGCAAAGAGTAACGAACGAGCTTCAAAGAACGAGCGTCAAGAACACGTCTTCCGAGGGAGAAAGCGCACGATGCGTTCAGTCATCGCCGCAGCGAAGCGAATCGTAGTGAAAGTCGGGTCCAGCCTCGTCACCAACGACGGGCGCGGGCTCGATCATGCGGCCATCGGCCGCTGGGCGGCGCAGATCGCGGCGCTGCGCGAACAGGGCAAGGAAGTCGTGCTCGTGAGTTCGGGCGCGATCGCGGAAGGCATTCACCGGCTCGGCTGGAGCAAGCGGCCGCGCGAGATCGACGAATTGCAGGCGGCGGCGGCCGTCGGACAGATGGGGCTGGCGCAGGTGTACGAGAGCAGCTTCGGCGCGCACGGCATTCGCACCGCGCAGATCCTGCTCACGCATGCCGACCTGGCCGACCGCGAACGCTATCTCAACGCCCGTTCGACGCTGCTCACGCTGCTGCGGCTGGGCGCGATGCCGATCATCAACGAGAACGACACCGTCATCACCGATGAAATCAAGTTCGGCGACAACGACACGCTCGGCGCGCTGGTGGCGAATCTGATCGAAGGCGATGCGCTCGTGATTCTCACGGATCAACGCGGCCTGTTCACGGCGGATCCGCGCAAGGATGCCAGCGCGACGCTCGTCGAGCAGGCCGATGCCGGCACGCCCGAGCTCGAGCAAATGGCGGGCGGCGCCGGTTCGAGCCTCGGTCGCGGCGGCATGCTGACCAAGATCCTGGCGGCGAAGCGCGCGGCGCACAGCGGCGCGAACACGGTGATCGCGAGCGGCCGTGAGGCCGACGTGCTGACGCGGCTTGCGTCGGGCGAGCTGATCGGCACGCAGTTGATCGCGCGTACGGCGCGCATGGCGGCGCGCAAGCAGTGGATGGCGGATCACCTTCAGGTGCGCGGCCACGTCGTGATCGATGCGGGCGCCGTGAACAAGCTCACGGCCGACGGCAAGAGCCTGTTGCCGATTGGCGTGATCGACGTGAAGGGCGCTTTCGCCCGTGGCGAGGTGATTGCGTGCGTCGACGATCAGGGCCGCGAAGTGGCGCGTGGCATCACAAACTACAGCAGTTCCGAAGCGCGGCTGATTCATCGGCGGCCGAGCGGAGAGATCGAGAGCGTGCTGGGATACATGCTGGAGCCCGAGCTGATCCATCGCGACAACCTGGTGCTCGTCTGACGCCAATTCATCAAGATCGCAGCCGTAAAAAGCCCGCCAGACCGCAAGGTCCGCGGGCTTTTTCATGCGTGGCCGCAGTAATCAGCGCGTGTTGATCGAACGCTGCGTGCGCTTGTACTGGATGTTTTCCACGATCTGGTTGGCCGTGCCGACCACCAGCTTGCTCGTGCAGAAATAGTCTTGATAGAGCGCGGCCTGATAGGCGTTCAGTTCGCCATTCTCGATGCGTTTGAAGTCGAACGCGGCGCCTTGGTCCCAGCCGTTCTGATCGTCATTGATGCTGGCATAACGGCGCCATTCGTAGGTGTCGCAGCGGATGCCTTCATAGTTGACGTTGCGCGCCCCCGCGGGACTCGTCACCACGACCACATAGCGCACGACGCCATCATTGCCGACCGTCAGCGTGGATTTGTCGACGGCAAAGTTGAGCGGCGTGTTCTGCGAGACGTTGAAGGGCAGCAGATTCGCTTCCTTCGGCAGCGGCGGCATCGTGTCGATCTTGTCTTCGGCCCAGGTGGTCTTGCGGTCGAGCAGATAGGTGAAGACGCCGTCATCCTGATTCGTCGGCGTCTTGGAGCTTGAGCAGCCGGCGAGCACGGCGAGTGCGGCCGTGGATGCCGCGAGCAACGCGAGTGAAGCAGAGACTTTCAATTGGATTTCCCGGAAACATGCGCGCGGGCTTCGGGCATCCGCCCGGCGCTAGAGGCCGCTAAAGGCGAAATGGAAACAACAGCCCGGCGAGTGTATCGCCGGGCTGCCGCTTCACGTCATGCCGAGTGTCAAAGTATGCGAAGAACCGAGAACCTGAAACAACGGAACTCAGTCGCACGGTGAGCGCTGCTGCACGATCACCGAGACTTCTTCACTGACCGTGCATTCTGCCTGAACTGCCGCGCCGGAGGCAGTTACCGCAGGTGCTTCGATCGTTATCGTCTGGAGCACGCGCGGGTAGCGCGCCCCATGATGCGCGGCTCGCTCGCCGCGTTCGCCGCGGGAGTTGGTACGCCGCAGGAAGCGGGACAGCTCGTTGAGAGCCAGTTGATAAACGTCGCGCTTGAACTCGATGACCGCATCCAGCGGTACCCAATACTCGTTCCAGCGCCAGGCATCGAATTCCGGATGGTCCGTCGCACGCAGGCAGATGTCGCAATCGCGGCCCACCATGCGCAGCAGAAACCAGATCTGTTTCTGACCGCGATAATGTCCGCGCACCTCGCGCTTGATGAACTTGTCCGGCACCTCATAACGCAGCCAGTCACGGGTGCGACCCATGACCTTCACGTGTTCAGGAAGCAAACCGGTTTCTTCGTGTAACTCCCGATACATCGCTTGCACGGGGGTCTCGCCGTATTTGATACCCCCTTGCGGAAACTGCCAGGAATGTTCACGCAGTCGCTTACCCCAAAACACTTCGTTGTGCGCGTTCAAGAGGATGATGCCGACGTTCGGGCGAAAGCCTTCACGATCCAGCATACAACCACCTTCGAATCCTTTAAAATTGCTTTGATTATAAACAGTTAACGGGCCTGGCGCACCGGCAGGAACCCCAATTCAGGGCACGAATCCGGCGCCGCGCCTGCCATGCTTCGCCTGACGCTTTACCAGACAACCCGGATGGCGGCAAAATCTTCACTTCTGTGACAGGCGAGTGGCCGGCGCAAGACTCACACTCCGGCCCCATGCAACGCCGTCCAGCGTTTTCGTTGTTCACCCTCGTTTCGCCTGCTCCGGCGCTCACCAGCAGCGCAGCACGCGCCGCTTTTGGAAAAATTGAATGAAAGCATCCCGTTTCTTCATCGGCACTCTCAAGGAAGCTCCCGCCGACGCCGAGATCGTCAGCCACAAGCTGATGATGCGCGCCGGCATGATCCGCCGCGTCGCGGGCGGTATCTACGACTACATGCCGATCGGCCTGCGTTCGGTGCGCAAGGTCGAGGCCATCGTGCGTGAAGAGATGAACCGCGCGGGCGCGCTCGAGCTGCTGATGCCCGCCGTGCAGCCCGCCGAACTCTGGCAGGAATCGAAGCGCTGGGAACAGTACGGTCCGGAACTGCTCCGTTTCAAGGATCGCCACGAACGCGACTTCGTGATGGGCCCGACGCACGAGGAAGTCGTGACGGACATCGCGCGCCGCGATATCAAGAGCTATCGCCAGTTGCCGGTGAACTTCTACCAGATCCAGACCAAGTTTCGCGACGAGATCCGTCCGCGCTTCGGCGTGATGCGCGGCCGCGAGTTCATCATGAAGGACGCGTATTCCTTCGATAAGGACCTTGCCGGCCTCGCCGAGTCGTATCGCAAGATGTACGACGCCTACGTGCGCATCTTCACGCGCATCGGCCTGGAGTTCCGCGCGGTGGCGGCGGACAACGGTTCGATCGGCGGCAGCGGTTCGCACGAGTTCCACGTGATCGCCGAAACGGGCGAGGACGACATCGCCTATAACCCGGCTTCCGAGTTCGCGGCGAATGTCGAGGCAGCGGAAGGGCTGCCGCTGATCGCGCAGCGCGCCGCGCCGACGGAAGAACTGAAGAAGACGCCGACGCCGGGCGCCGCCAAGTGCGAGGCCGTCGCGCAGCTGCTGAACATTCCGCTCGAGAAGACCATCAAGTCGATCATTCTCGCGACGGAAAACGAAGGCGCTGAACCCACCATCTGGCTGCTGATGCTGCGTGGCGATCACTCGCTCAACGACATCAAGACCAACAAGCTGCCGGGCCTCAAGGAATACCGCTTCGCGACCGAAGCCGAGATCGTCGAATGGTTCGGCACGCCGCCGGGCTACCTCGGTCCGCTCAACCCGAAGAAGCCCGTGCGCGTGATCGCCGACCGCACGGTCGCGAACATGAGCGACTTTGTCGTCGGCACGAACGAAGTGGATTTCCACACGACCGGCGTGAACTGGGGCCGCGATCTGCCCGAACCCGAAGTGGCGGATATCCGCAATGTCGTCGCAGGCGATCCGTCGCCGGATGGCAAGGGCACGCTCGACATCTGCCGCGGCATCGAAGTGGGCCACGTGTTCCAGCTCGGCACGAAGTATTCGGAAGCAATGGGCGCCACCTTCCTCGACGAAAACGGCAAGCCCGCGCCGATGCAGATGGGCTGCTATGGCATCGGCGTGACGCGCGTGCTGGGCGCGGCGATCGAACAGAACTTCGACGAGCGCGGCATCATCTGGCCGGAAGCCATCGCGCCGTTCGAAGTGGTGATCTGCCCAATGGGCTATGACCGCAGCGACGCTGTCCGCGAGCAGGCCGACGCACTGTATGCGAACCTGCAAGAAGCCGGCATCGACGTGATTCTCGACGATCGCGGCGAGCGTCCGGGCGTGATGTTCGCCGACTGGGAACTGATCGGCGTGCCGCATCGCATCGTGATCGGCGACCGCGGGCTCAAGGAAGGCAAGCTCGAGTACCAGGGCCGTCGCGATACCGAAGCCACGCTGCTGCCGGTCGAGGAAGCGGCGGCCGTCGTGACGGGCAAGGTCCGGGCCGCGCTCGGGAAGTAATGCAATACAACTTCCTGTCGGCGACGATCTTGTTGCTGCTGATCACCGATCCGCTCGGCAACATTCCGATCTTCATCAACGCGCTGCGCGGCGTCGCGAAGGAGCGGCGCCGCGTGGTCGTGCTGCGGGAAGTGGCGATTGCGTTCGTGATCCTGCTGGTGTTCATGCTGGCCGGCGACCGCTTTTTGCGCGCGATGAACCTCACGGACGTTTCGTTGCGCATCGCCGGCGGCATCGTGCTGTTCCTGATCGCGCTGCGGATGATCTTTCCGCATCCGGACGGCGCGATGGGCGGCGATTCGCGCGGCGGCGAGCCGCTCATCGTGCCGCTGGCCATTCCGGCGCTGGCGGGGCCTTCAGCGCTCGCAACGGTGATGCTGCTGACCTCGCAGGCGCCCGGCAAGATGTTCGAGTGGATTGGCGCGCTGACGGTGACGATGCTCGTCTGCGCAGTCGTGCTGATCCTCGCGGAGAAAATCCAGCAATGGCTCGGCGAGCGCGTGGTGACGGCGTTCGAGCGATTGATGGGGCTCGTGCTGGTGGCGATTTCCGTCGAAATGATGCTCACTGGCATACGCACTTTCGTACATCAGCTGTAAAAAATCAGCTGTAAAAAAAGCGGCCGAGGCCGCTTTTTTTTTAATTGGCAACGAAGACGCCTCACGCGCCCTCGGTCAGCGCGCGGATGGTCGGCAGGTTGCGCCAGTAGCCCTTGGCATCCATGCCGCAGCCGAACACATAGCGGTCCGGCACTTCGAAGCCGCAGAAATCCGGACGCAGCGGCTTGGCCTTCGGAATGATCTTCTCGCACAGCACCGCTGAAAGAAACGTCTTCGCGCCCATCGCCATGATGCGGTCGCGGATGGCGGCCATGGTCTCGCCTTCGTCGAGGATGTCGTCGAGCACGAGCACCGTGCGATCCTTCACCGATTCCGCCGGCGCCACGCGCCATTGCATCTCGCTGCCGCCCTTGATGGCATTGCGATAACGCGTCAGGTGGATGTAATCGAACTCGAGCGGGAAATCCAGATGCGGCAGCAGCATGCCGGTGAACACGGCCGCGCCGCCCATGACCGACAGCACCAGCGGGAAGTCGTCTTGCGTCGCCGCCTTGATGGCCGTGGCCATCTTGCCGATCGAGGCGTTGACTTCAGCGGCCGTCACGATCTCTTCGGAATGGCTGAAAATATGCAGGGCTTCTTCGCGATTCATAGGGCAAGCGGGGGAAAGGCAGACTTCTTAGTGTGGAAAAAAACGGCGGCGTTCGCCACATGATAAACCCGCGCCTTGTGCCGCGTCGGACGAGCGCAGCGCGGGTTCAAGGAAGCGAAGATCAGCGCATGCCCGGCATCATGCCCTTCATGCCGCGCATCATCTTCTGCAGGTTGCCGCCCTTCAGCTTCTTCATCATCCCGCGCATCTGCTCATACTGATTGAGCATGCGGTTGACTTCCTGCACGTGCACACCCGCGCCCGCCGCGATCCGGCGCTTGCGCGCGGCCTTGATGAGTTCGGGCTTGGCGCGTTCCTGGCGCGTCATCGAATTGATGATGCCTTCCATGCGGCGCATCTGCTTCTCGGCGTTGTTCATGTCCGCGCCTTGGGCGGCCTGCTGGAACTGCGCGGGCAGCTTGTCCATCAGCGACGACAGTCCGCCCATCTTTTTCATCTGCGAGAGCTGGGCCTTGAAGTCGTTCAGGTCGAAGTCGCCGCCTTTCTTGACCTTGTCGGCGAGCTTCTGCGCGGCGGCGGTATCCACGCCGCGCTGCGCCTCCTCGACCAGCGCGAGAATGTCGCCCATGCCGAGGATCCGGTTCGCCATGCGGTCCGGATGGAAGACTTCGAGGCCGTCGAGCTTTTCAGCGACGCCGACGAACTTGATCGGCTTGCCGGTGACGTTGCGCACGGAGAGCGCCGCGCCGCCGCGCGAATCGCCGTCGAGCTTGGTGAGCACGACGCCGGTGAGCGGCAGCGCGTCATTGAAGGCCTTCGCGGTGTTGACGGCATCCTGACCCAGCATGGCGTCGACGACGAACAGCGTCTCGGCGGGCTTGAGCAGCTCGTGTAGTTCGCTGATCTCCTTCATCATGGCTTCGTCGATGCCGAGGCGGCCGGCCGTATCGACGATCACGACATCATGAAAGTGACGCTTCGCCCAATCGATGGCCGCGCGCGCGATATCCGCGGGCTTCTGGTCGGGTTCGGACGGGAAGAAATCCGCGCCGACCTGCTCGGTCACCGTCTGCAACTGACGGATGGCGGCGGGACGATAGACGTCGACGGAAACGGTGAGGACTTTCTTCTTCTGCTTCTCGCGCAGCAGCTTGGCGAGCTTGCCGGTGGTGGTGGTCTTGCCGGCGCCCTGGAGACCGGCCATCAGGATGACGGCGGGCGGCGTGACAGCGAGATTCAGTTCGGCGGCCTTGCCTTCATAATCGCCGCCGATCACGGCCGTCAGTTCCTTCTGGACGACGCCGACGAGCGCCTGTCCCGGCGACAGGCTCGACAGCACTTCCTCGCCGAGCGCCTTCTCCTTCACCTTCGCGATGAATTCGCGCACCACCGGCAACGCCACGTCCGCTTCGAGCAGGGCGAGGCGCACCTCGCGCAGCATCTCCTGGGTGTTGGCTTCGGTGAGGCGGGCCTCGCCGCGCAGCGTCTTGACGACGCGCGCCATCCGTTGAGTGAGGTTATCGAGCATGGGGGAACGGTAGGAAAGGGGCCTTTTTCGGCGCGGTGTCGTACGCCGGTTCAGGTTCCGCCCCGCGCTGGCGCAAGGGGCAAAACGTCGTGACTCGGGGCCCTAGTGTAAACTTCGAACATGGATATTGTACTGTATGCCCTCACTGCGCTTCTCTACGGCGGCCTTGCCGTGGCGGGCTGGCGCGCGCATCGCCACCCGGCCGTGGAGCCGGCGCTGGCAGGCATGCCGCCGGCGGGATTCGGGGCGGCGGTGCGGTCCCCGTTGCCGTCTTCTGTCCCGGCTGCGACACAGTCGAAAGCGTCCGGTATGAGCGGCGTCGGACGCTCACTATTATTAGTGGCGTTGCTGGTGCATGGCGTGCTGCTGCATACCACCATCTTTCCCCAGAACGCGATGATCTTCGGCTTCGCGTTCGCGCTCTCCGCGATGTTCTGGCTCGGCGCGGGCATTTACTGGATCGAAAGCTTCTTCTTCCCGCTCGACGGCCTGCGCCTGCTCGTGCTGCCGCTCGCGTGTGTCGCGTCGCTGATGCCGCTGCTGTTCGGCGGCGTGCGCGTGCTGTCGTATTCCGCCGCGCCGATGTTCAAGGTGCATTTCCTGATCGCCAACATTGCCTACGGGCTGTTCGCCATCGCCGCGCTGCACGCTGTGTTGATGCTGATGCTCGAACGCCGCCTGCAGCGCATGCGCGGGATGGCCTCGCGTCACACCGGCAACGGCTGGCTCGCGAGCTGGCTCGATACGCTGCCACCGCTCCTGACGCTCGAGAAGCTGTTGTTCCGGCTGATCGCGGCAGGCTTCGTGCTGCTCACGCTCACCCTCGTGTCGGGCATCGCGTTCAATGAACAACTGGTCGATCGCGCGCTGCGCCTCGATCACAAGACCGTGTTCGCGTTTCTCTCGTGGCTGATGTTCGGCGCGCTGCTGACCGCGCGCCGCATCTCCGGCTGGCGCGGACGCGCCGCGTTGCGCTGGGTGCTGGCGTCGTTCGCCGCGCTGCTGCTCGCTTATGTCGGCAGCCGCTTCGTGTTCGAAGTGCTGCTGCATCGCGCAGTGGTCTGAGCGGCGCGCTCTTCTTCCTGATCGTACTCATGCGAAATTTCCTGCTTCTCATCGTCCTCTTCTTCGCGAGCCAGTGGCTCCTGAAGAAGCTGCGCCGCGCGAACGAGCGCGCGCAGCAGGGCGAGTCCCAAGCCGGCGGCGCTACCGCAGGCGGGTTCAACGGCGCGGGCCGCGCACGTCATGGCAACGGCAACGGCAACGGCAATGGGACGGCCGGCGCGACCAGCCAGCCGCCGCAACTCGCCGATCCCTTGATTCGCTGCGCGCAATGCGGCGTCCACACGCCGCGCAGCGAAGCGATTGTCGTCGCGGGCGAGCGCTTCTGTTGCCCGGATCACGCGCGCGCCCACGCCAACCGTCCGACCGGCCGCGACGCCCGATGAGCACAGGCAGCAGCAGCACGGACCCGGCGCACATCGACGGGCAGGGCTGGCTCACGCGCGCGCGACGCCTGCCGTCGCCCAACTTCGAGGCGCGTCCGGGCAACGCGGCGCCGACGCTCATCGTCGTGCACAACATCAGCCTGCCGCCCGATGATTTCACGACGAACGCCATCGCCGACTTCTTCCTCAACCAGCTCGATCACGACGCGCATCCGTACTTCGATCAGCTGCGCGGCATGCGCGTGTCGGCGCACTTCGTCATTCGCCGCAACGGTGACATCGAACAGTTCGTTTCCTGCGACGAACGCGCGTGGCATGCGGGCGTTTCATCGTTTCGCGGACGCGAGCGCTGCAATGATTTTTCCATCGGCATCGAGCTGGAGGGCAGCGACCGACTGCCCTTCGAGAGCCCGCAGTACGACGCGCTCGGCCCGCTCGTGCGCCTGCTCGTGAAGCGCTATCCGATCGACGCGCTCGCCGGGCACTCCGACATCGCGCCGGGACGCAAGACCGATCCCGGCCCGCACTTCGACTGGCCGCGCCTGCGTCACGACAGCGCGTTGCCGGCGTCCTTCTTCCCGTTCCTGCCGCGCGACTGAGCCGGGTTGCTGACATCGAGCAAGATTTTTCTCGTTGCGACGCAGCAAGGAGGCGCGCGATACCTTTGCCGCGCTTGAGGCGGAAAAAGTCAATCCCAAACAAGCAGAAAAAAGTTTTTGAGACTGCGCGGATGCCCACTATACTTGGTGCCGACAGACGTAATTTGCACTAGATCTTGTGTTGTTGAAGCGGCGCCCGCTCCTTGAGCCGGCGCCGTTGGCTTTCCGGCGTAGAAGAAGTTTGGCTGGCCCGGGGCGGTGCGCGAGGCGGTTTCTTTGCAGGCAGGAAGAGGCTGCGCGAGCATCGAGCGCCAGCAAGCAGCACCGTGAAGAAGCATGCAAGGGAGGGCGGGTTGCGTCGACCAACACCGCGCGCCAACGCGGGCACCGCATGGACGCCAAGAACAATGCGGGCCGGCATCGCCGCGAATCGCGTTCCAGAGCCTGCTGCATTCACAGCCCGGCTTGACCGACAAAACACCGCGCGCCGCATGACCACCCATGACGCACGCGCGGCATAAGTGATAAATCCGCGGACCATCCGCACCATTCGAACACCAGGAGTTTTGCACATGCAAACCACCGACACCGCCACGACTTCCTTCGAAGGCGCCTCCACCCAGCCGATGGGCGGCGCGCAGCCCGTGAGCGCCCAGGCGCTCGCGCCGAACACGACGTTCGCCGACTACAAGGTCATCCGTCGCAACGGAAGCGTGGTGTCGTTCGAGCCGTCGAAGATCGCGATCGCGGTGACGAAGGCGTTCATCGCCGTGAACGGCGGCCAGGGCGCCGCCTCCGCGCGCGTGCGCGAGCTCGTCGAGCAACTGACCCAGGCGGTCGTGCGCGCGCTCGTGCGCAGCCGTCCGCATGGCGGCACGTTCCATATCGAAGACATTCAGGATCAGGTCGAACTCGCGCTGATGCGCGGCGGCGAGCACAACGTTGCGCGTGCTTACGTGCTGTATCGCGAGAAGCGCACGCAGCAGCGTTCGCAGGAACGCTCGGCGAACCCGGACGCGCAGGCGCATGAGGGCGGCGTCATCAACGTGACCGACAACGGCGTGTCGCATCCGCTGGATCTCGACGCGCTGAAGGCGCTGATCGCCTCCGCCTGCGCGAATCTGGGCGACGCCGTGTCGGCCGACCCGATCCTCGCGGAAACGGTGAAGAACCTGTACGACGGCGTGCCGATGGCGCAGGTCTACGACTCGGCGATCCTCGCCGCGCGCACGATGATCGAAAAGGACCCGGCCTACAGCCAGGTCACCGCCCGCATCCTGCTGCACACGATCCGCCGCGAAATCCTCGAAGAGGAAGTGACGCAAGCCGACATGGGCGAGCGTTACGCCGAATACTTCCCGCTGTTCATCAAGCGCGGCATCGAAGCCGGCCTGCTGGACGACAAGCTGCAACAGTTCGACCTGAAGCGCCTCGGCGCCGCGCTCGACCAGAACCGCGACCTGCAATTCGGCTACCTCGGCCTGCAGACGCTGTACGACCGCTACTTCCTGCACGTCGAAGGCACGCGTATCGAACTGCCGCAGGCATTCTTCATGCGCGTCGCGATGGGCCTGTCGCTCAACGAAATCGACCGCGAAGCGCGCGCCATCGAGTTCTACAACGTGCTCTCGTCGTTCGACTTCATGTCGTCCACGCCGACGCTGTTCAACTCGGGTACGCACCGCTCGCAGCTGTCGTCCTGCTACCTGACGACCGTCGCCGACGACCTCGACGGCATCTACGAGGCGCTCAAGGAAAACGCGCTGCTCTCGAAGTTCGCGGGCGGCTTGGGCAACGACTGGACGCGCGTGCGCGCGCTCGGTTCGCACATCAAGGGCACGAACGGCAAGTCGCAGGGCGTGGTGCCGTTCCTGAAGGTGGTGAACGACACGGCCGTGGCCGTGAACCAGGGCGGCAAGCGCAAGGGCGCGGTGTGCGCGTACCTGGAGACGTGGCACCTCGACATCGAGGAATTCCTCGAACTGCGCAAGAACACTGGCGACGACCGCCGCCGCACCCACGACATGAACACGGCGAACTGGATTCCCGACCTGTTCATGAAGCGCGTGATGGAAGGCGGCGACTGGACGCTGTTCTCGCCGTCCACCTGCCCGGACCTGCACGACCTGTTCGGCGCGGACTTTGAAAAGGCGTACACGGCTTACGAAGAGAAAGCCGCGCGCGGCGAGATCAAGCTGTTCAAGAAGCTTCCGGCGGCGCAGCTCTGGCGCAAGATGCTGGGCATGCTGTTCGAGACCGGCCATCCGTGGATCACGTTCAAGGATCCGTGCAATGTGCGCTCGCCGCAACAGCACGTCGGCGTCGTGCATTCGTCGAACCTGTGCACGGAAATCACGCTGAACACGAGCGACACGGAAATCGCCGTCTGCAACCTGGGCTCGGTGAACCTCGTCGCGCACATGGTCAAGCAGGCCGACGGCAGCTACGCGCTCGACCAGGCGAAGCTCAAGCGCACCATCAGCGTCGCGATGCGCATGCTCGACAACGTGATCGACATCAACTATTACGCGGTGCCGAAGGCGCGTAACTCGAACCTGAAGCATCGTCCGGTCGGCATGGGCATCATGGGCTTCCAGGACTGCCTGCACCTGCTGCGCACGCCGTACGCGTCGGCTGAAGCCGTGCAGTTCGCGGATCGCTCGATGGAAGCCGTCTGCTACTACGCCTACTACGCGTCGACGGAACTGGCGGAAGAGCGCGGCCGTTACGCGACCTATCGCGGCTCGCTGTGGGATCGCGGCATTCTCCCGCAGGACTCGCTGAAGCTTCTGGCCGACGCGCGTGGCGGCTACGTGGAAGTGGATGCGTCGGAATCGATGGACTGGGTGGAACTGCGTTCGCGCATCTCGACCCACGGCATGCGCAACTCGAACTGCGTGGCGATTGCGCCGACGGCGACCATCTCGAACATCATCGGCGTGTCGGCGTGCATCGAGCCGACCTTCCAGAACCTGTACGTGAAGTCGAACCTGTCGGGCGAATTCACGGTGGTGAACGACTACCTCGTCCGCGACCTGAAGACGCGCGGCCTGTGGGACGAAGTGATGGTGTCGGATCTGAAGTACTTCGACGGCAAGCTGTCACGCATCGACCGCGTTCCGGCGGACCTGCGCGCGATCTACGCAACGGCCTTCGAAGTCGATCCGAAGTGGCTGGTCGAGGCGGCGTCGCGTCGTCAGAAGTGGATCGACCAGGCGCAGTCGCTCAACATCTACATGGCAGGCGCGTCAGGCAAGAAGCTCGACGAGGTCTACAAGCTCGCTTGGGTTCGCGGCCTCAAGACCACGTACTACCTCCGCACGATGGCGGCCACGCACGTCGAGAAGTCGACGGTCGCGCACGGCGCGCTGAACGCGGTGCCGTCGGGCGACGGCGGTAACGGCCCCTCGGGTGCGAATGGCGGCTTCGGCGGCGGCGTGAAGGGCGGTGCATCGGCGGCGGGCAACGGCGGCTTCAACGCGGCGGCAGCGAGCGCGCAGGCCGTCGAGACGGCCCCGGAAGCGGACGGTCCCGTGTGCATGATGCGTCCGGGCGACCCGGGCTTCGACGAGTGCGAAGCCTGCCAGTAAGCGCAGGTTGAGCCGGTCGGGCGGGCCGGCATCGGAGCAGCGTTTCGCTCCGGTGCCGGCCCGTTTGTTTTGCGGCGCTGTACGGCGCGGGTCAGGGTGATTGCGGGCGCGGTGAGACGGCGGGGAAGCGTGCGAGGGCGTGGGGCGCGACGGCAGAGGGCGCTGCGGCCAAGGTCGAGCAGGTGAAGGGCGCGAAGGCGAAGGGCGCGAAGGCGGAGGGCGCGAAGGCGAAGGAAACGACGACGAAAGACGCGAAGGCGAAGGCGAAGGCGAAGGCGAAGGCGAAGGCGAAGGCTATGGCGGCGGCGGGCACGAAGGCGAAGGGCACGAAGGCGAGGACCACGGCGGCGAAGAACGCGAAGCCCACGACGCCGACTGCCACGAGAGCGAACGACACGAGAGCGAAGGTACAAACATCAGCGCCACGCTGACTGACGACGCAGGACCCCGCCCTCCGCAGCCCACCCGCGCTCAGCGGTGATCCCAACGCTCAGCCGCGCGTACCCCGCGAAATCTCAGTACCCGCGTCGTGCGCGAGGCGCGCGGTGATCGGCATCGAGAAGAAAGAGAACAGGCCGACGACGAGAAACGCCGGCCAGAAATCCGACCATTGCACGGTGGCATGGCCGTTCAGGTATTGCGACAACTCCAGCGTGATGCCCGCGACCGTCACGCCGAGCCCCAGCGACACCTGCTGCACAAAGCTCGCGAGGCTGGTCGCACGGCCGACGTCGCGCGTCTCGATCTCCGCGTAGGCGAGCGAGTTGAGGCTCGTGAACTGCAACGCGGGGAAGAAGCCGCCGAGCAGCACGACCGCCCAGATCACCCAGGCAGGCGTGCCGGGGAAGAACGCACCGCATGCCGCGATCGCGATGCCCGACAGCGCCGCGTTATAGAACAGCGTCTGCCGGAAGCCGAAGCGATGCAGCACGCGCGAGGCGAGCGAGCGCATGAACATGCCGCCGAACGCCGATGCACAGGTGATCGCGCCGGACTTGAAGGCGGTCATGCCGAGGCCTTCCTGCAACGCAAGCGGCAGCAGGAACGGCACGGCGCCCAGGCCGATGCGGAACATCGAGCCGCCGAGCACGCTGGCCTGGAAGGTCGGCACGCGGAAGAAGCGCAGGTCGAGCAGCGGTTTGTCGGCGCGGCGCGCGTGGATGCAGTACAGCACCACCAGCAGCGCGCCGGCGGCGCACATCGCCCAGGCGGTGCCTTGCGGAATCAGTTCGCCGCCGAGGAGCGAGAGTCCGAGCAGCAGCAGCACGCCGGCGCTTCCCGAAAGGAAGAAGCCGAACCAGTCGAGCCGGCCTGGATGTTCCTCGCGTGAGTTGGCGATATGACGATTCGTGAGCCAGATGCCGAGGATGCCGATCGGGATGTTGATGAAGAAGATGAGACGCCAGTGCAGGTAGGTCGTGATGAAGCCGCCGAGCAGCGGTCCGATGGCAGGCCCGAGCATGGCGGGCAGCGAGAGGTAGTTCATCGCGCGGATGAACTCGGAGCGGCGCACCGAACGGAAGATGATGATGCGGCCGACCGGGACCATCATCGCGCCGCCGACGCCCTGGATGAAGCGCGCCACCGTGAACGGTCCGAGCGACGTGGACGCCGCGCACAGCAGCGAGCCCACGACGAAGATGCCGATGGCGGTGCGGAACACGACCCGCGCGCCGAAGCGGTCAGCAACCCAGCCGCAGATCGGGATGAAGACACCGAGACCGAGCACGTAGCTCGTGACGGCAACTTTGAGCGTGACGGGATCGCGGCCGAAGGCGCGGGCCATCTCGGGGATCGCGGTGACGATGACATTGGCGTCGACGCTTTCCATGAACATCGCACACGCGACGATGAGAGGGGCAACGAAAGCTTTGACGGCAAGCGGCATGGCGAATCGCGATCAACTCTTGGCGGCAAGAGCGGCGATTATGGCACCGATATGGAGCAGTCGCTGAAGGATTGCGGTGCGCAACGTGGCGCGAAGAACATTGCTCAGGACGTGAGGACGAGATGGAACCGGAAGATCTGCAACGACTCGTGTCAATGAAGATGCCCTATGGCAAGTACAAGGATCGCGTCATCGCCGACCTGCCCGCGCACTATCTCGCATGGTTCGCGCGTGAGGGTTTTCCAGAGGGCAAGCTCGGCAGGCTGCTCGCGTTGATGCATGAGATCGACCATAACAACCTGCGTTCGCTGCTCGATCCCTTGCGTGGCGGGAAGGGCTGAGAGCGGGGAATCGACGTGTTTCGGGTCGCTGTGTTAACGCGCTATAGGTTGTGTCGGTCTATTTTACAGCCACAATATATGGTGGAAATGCGGGGCGTCGGATGCTAGACTTTGGCAACGAATTCGAAGCGCGCAAGCGGTCGTGCAGCACACATCAGCAGGCTGCCACGAGCATGGTTCGAGCGAAGCGAAGGCGTGGCGCGAAGGGTGTGCGATGACACGCAACGGAGGTCATCGAAGCGCGCGAGTGAGAGGCAAGAACACGTGGTGCGAGTCATCGTTCGAGCACATCGCGAAGCAGTCGCTCTTCACGCATCTTTCGCTTCGCATCGAGTGTCGTCGAGAGACATCGTCGATGCATGAAGCGAGCGACGCTTCGCTGCATCGATCATCGGACGCGCTGCATGTCGCGATGCTCGCGTCACAGCGAGTGACACAGCAGCCAGCATGACTCGGCTGCGTTGGGTACCCAAGCCGCAAAGCCTTATACATCAAGGTTCTCAAGGCAGCGAGACAAGCTGCATGAAGCACGCTGCAGTAACCTCGCGAGGTCTTCGACGTCACTCGATCAGGATCGCTTCACACACGTTTGAACGGATATCGCATCGGGCTTCAAACACATCACGCTCTGTCGAGTGTTGTTTGCAAGTAGCAACGTGGAATCCAAATCGCAAGAAAACGAGATTTTTCATGAGCAAACTCTTTTAACGCTCAGAAAAAGATGGTACAAACCGATCTAAATTGATGGTGAGAATTTATGCTCAACTGGGATGACGAGACCACTGCCGTAGCTCCCTCGAGCGCTCCGCAACCGAACGCGTTGCGTAACGCTCAAGGCACGACTTTCGGTACGCAAGCTGCAACGCATGTTGCGCATGCTCATCAAGCCACTCATCAAGCTGCGCAAGCGAGCACGACCAACATCTTCTCCGACGGCTTCGTTCCGCCCGCAGCCGCCACGCCTTCGGCCGGCGCCATCGCCGCGCAGAGCGAGGCCCGCGTCAACGTCGCCGACAAGCGCATCATCAACGGCCAGACCGACGTCAATCAGCTCGTGCCGTTCAAGTACAAGTGGGCCTGGGAAAAGTATCTCGCTGGCTGCGCGAACCACTGGATGCCGCAGGAAGTGAACATGTCGCGCGACATCGCCCTGTGGAAAGACCCGAACGGTCTGTCAGACGACGAGCGCCGCGTCGTCAAGCGCAATCTCGGATTCTTCGTAACCGCGGATTCGCTGGCAGCGAACAACATCGTGCTGGGCACGTACCGTCACATCACCGCTCCGGAGTGCCGCCAGTTCCTGCTGCGCCAGGCATTCGAAGAGGCGATCCACACGCACGCATACCAGTACATCGTCGAATCGCTGGGCCTCGACGA
Source organism: Caballeronia sp. LZ065 (assembly GCF_031450975.1). Taxonomy (NCBI): domain Bacteria; kingdom Pseudomonadati; phylum Pseudomonadota; class Betaproteobacteria; order Burkholderiales; family Burkholderiaceae; genus Caballeronia; species Caballeronia sp. LZ065. The sequence goes on along the minus strand of NZ_JARUXV010000001.1, from coordinate 2,826,143 downwards.
GAGCGAGATCTTCAACGCGTATCACGAAGTGAAGTCGATCCGCGACAAGGACGAGTTCCTCATTCCGTTCATCCAGACGCTGACCGATCCGGCCTTCACGACCGGCACGCTGGAAGCGGACCAGAAATTGCTGAAGTCGTTGATCGTGTTTGCCTGCATCATGGAAGGGCTGTTCTTCTATGTGGGCTTCACGCAGATTCTGGCGCTGGGTCGCCAGAACAAGATGACGGGCGCGGCGGAGCAGTATCAGTACATCCTTCGCGACGAGTCGATGCACTGCAACTTCGGCATCGACCTCATCAACCAGATCAAGCTGGAAGAGCCGCAACTGTGGACCGCCGAATTCAAGGCCGAGATCCGCGAGCTCTTCAAGCAGGCGGTGGAACTTGAATATCGCTACGCAGAAGACACCATGCCGCGCGGGGTGCTCGGCCTGAATGCGGCGATGTTCAAGAGCTACCTGCGGTTCATCTGCAACCGGCGTTGCCAGCAGATCGGACTGGACCCGCTCTTCCCGAACGAGGAAAACCCGTTCCCGTGGATGAGCGAAATGATCGACTTGAAGAAGGAACGCAACTTCTTCGAGACACGCGTGATTGAGTATCAAACCGGCGGCGCGCTGACCTGGGAATAATAAAAATCCAGGACGTGTTGCAGACGAAATCGATGGGATGGCCGGGCAGCAGCGTGTCGCTCACGCGCGCCCGGACCAACAAGGTTTAGGAGAACGGTCGCCTGATGCAATGTGCGCCTAGCAATTCAACGCGCCGATTATCGGCCCGAACAGAAGACAGGCGTTGTGCATTCCCTGCAAAGGGATGGGCAAACTTCCCCCCGGAATATGCCAGCGGCAGGCCCGCTGGCTCGATCAAGCGATGGCCGGCGCCACGAAGACGTGGTGCCGACTCAATTTGGCGCGCGGTGCCTTGGGGCACGGCGCGCCTTGCCGTATTCATTAGCGTAAGCAGGTGGGATCAGCGTACGCCGATGAATAATCCGCTTCGTAGCGTGCGCTGTCGAGAAAGGCGACACGTGGGAAGCGGGTTTTGACGAAGGGTGTTGTTTGAACTGACTCTCATCTGAAAACCTGAAGGAGTAAACCATGGCACTTGCCAAGAAAAAGCCCGCCGCTAAAAAGGCTGCAGCAAAGAAGGTCACCGCCAAGAAGGCCGCTCCGGCTAAGAAGGTCGCAGCTAAGAAGGTCGCAGCCAAGAAGGTCGCTGTGAAGAAGGTCGCTGTGAAGAAGGTCGCGGCCAAGAAAGTCGCAACCAAGAAAGTCGCAGCCAAGAAAGTAGCGGCGAAGAAGGTCGCAACGAAGAAGGTCGCGGCCAAGAAGGTTGCAGCGAAGAAGGTTGCAGCCAAGAAGGTTGCAGCCAAGAAGGCGCCCGCGAAGAAGGCCGCAGCGAAGAAGGTTGCAGCCAAGAAAGTAGCAGCCAAGAAGGCGCCCGCGAAAAAGGCCGCAGCGAAGAAGGTCGCAGCCAAGAAGGTAGCGGCCAAGAAGGCGCCCGCGAAGAAGGCTGCCGCGAAGAAGGCGCCTGCGAAGAAGGCCGCAGCGAAGAAGGCCGCTGCGAAAAAGGCTCCCGCGAAAAAGGCTGCTGCGAAGACCGCAGCCCCTGCGCCTGCTGCTGCGCCCGCTGCGAAAAAGGCCCCCGCGAAAAAAGCTCCGGCCAAGAAAGCCGCTGCTGCGAAGAAGACCACGGCTGCCGCTCCTGCCACGACGGCAACGACCGTTTCGGCGCCTGCTCCGGCTCCGGCCGCAGCGGTCAAGACGGCGTTGAACCCGGCAGCAGCATGGCCGTTCCCGACGGGCAGCCGTCCGTAAGTTCGCGTAGCAGGCCGCAATCCGGCACATTGCGATGTGCCTTGAGTCCGGGTAATGCTACCCGGACTGAACCCGCCGTCCGGAGCAACCCGGCGGCGGGTTTTTCATTCTTTTATTCGTATGGCGGGAACGCGCAGTGATGATTGCGCCAAGTCAGTCGAATCGAAAAACTCACTGCGCGCGGGCAAAGAAAAAAGCGCATGCATCGTTCGATGCATGCGCTCAATCAGTCCTGTCGCGCCGGGATGTGCCTCAGCGGCTCAGCGTCGTAGTGTCTTAGTGTGTGACGCGCGTCACGCCGCCGCTCGACAACAGACGCACCCGCTCGCCTGCCTGGAAGACTTCGCCGCTGGCGGTCTGCGTGATGGCGCGGAGGTCGCCGTTGTCGAGACGCACGGTGATCTCAAGGCCGTTCTTGGTGGCTACGTTGTTCTCCACCGCGTTGCCCGCGACCGCGCCCGCCAGGCCGCCGATGATGCCCGCGATGATCGAGCCGTTGCCGCCGCCGATCGCACTGGCCGCCGCGACGCCGCCCAGCGCGCCGCCGCCAATGGCGCCCAGGCCGCTCGGCTGGCCGTTGTTCGAGCTGATCTTCACGCCCCGCACGCTTTCGACGGTGGCCATGCGGACCGTCTCCTCGCGCTGCGCCTGCGACGACGTGTAGACGTCCGGCGAACTGCTGTTAGAGGCGCAGCCGGTCATCGCCACTGAGCCGATGAGCGCCGCCGCCAGCACGACACGACTTACCGTTTTCATACCCTTGCTCCAAATCAGTTACAACAGGCTGTTTCCAAATGCCTGCTGGTAGCGTGCTTCAATCTCGGCGCGCGTGGGCGCGTAAGTCTGCGGCCCCTGATGCTCGATTTTCAGCGCGCCCATCAGGCTCGCGAGACGCCCGGTCTTTTCCCATCCAAGCTCATTCTCAATGCCGTAGAGCAGGCCGCCGCGGAACGCGTCACCGCAACCGGTGGGATCGACCACTTGCTGCGCCTGCACCACAGGTACTTCAAGCACGCCGTCCGCGTGATAGATCTGCGCGCCGTGTTCGCCCCGCGTAATCACGAGCGCCTTCACGCGGCTCATGATGTCTTCAATCGACCATCCGGTCTTGTTACTCAACAGCTTGGCTTCGTAATCGTTGACCGCCACGTAGGTGGCAAGTTCAATCATGCGACAAAGCTCCACACCTTCAAGGATAGGCAATCCCTGACCCGGATCGAAGACGAACGGGACGTTCGCTTTGGCGAAACCTTCGGCGTGCTCGCGCATACCTTGTGCCCCGTCCGGCGCGACGATGCCGAGCGAGACGCCGCGCGCTTCTTCGGTGCGGTTGAGGTGTGATTCCATCATCGCGCCCGGATGGAATGCGGTGATCTGGTTGTTCGCGAGGTCGGTGGTGATGAAGCACTGCGCCGAGTGCTGGTCGGGCAGCACGCGCACGTATTCCTTCGACAAACCGAGCGCGTCGAGCCGATCGATGTACAACTGCGCATCCGCTTCGCCCAGCGTGGCCATGATCTTCGCGTCGCCGCCCAGCAGCTTCAACGCGTAGGCGATGTTGCCCGCGCAGCCGCCGAAGTTGCGGCGCATCGTCGGCACCAGGAAGCTGATGTTCAGCATGTGTACCTGGTCCGGCAGGATGTGGTCGCCGAAGCGGCCCTGGAAGGTCATGATGTTGTCGTAGGCGAGCGAGCCGCAGATGAGCGTAGCCAAGGCGAACGTCCTTATTGTTGGAAGCCGGAAGAGGGAAAAGCGCAAGCGCATGCGGGGCGCGACGGCGCTTTGCATCGCGCCTCGCATGCGCGCGGGCCGCGCAGTGCGGCCCGCGTTTCGGAATTACTTCAGTGCAGCAAGCGCGGCGTCGTAATTCGGCTCTTCCTTGATTTCAGGGACGAGTTGCGAATGCAGCACCGCGTTGTTTTCGTCGAGCACGACGACCGCGCGCGCCGTCAGGCCGCGCAGCGGGCCGCTCGTGATATCGACGCCGTAGGACTGCGCAAATTCATGGCCGCGGAACGTCGATGCCGACACGACGTTCTCGAGCCCTTCGGTCGTGCAGAAGCGCTTCATGGCGAAGGGCAGGTCGCCCGACACCACCACGACCACCGTGTTGTCCAGCTTGCTGGCGGCTTCGTTGAACTTGCGCGTGGAGGTGGCGCAGGTCGGCGTGTCGAGGCTCGGCACGATGTTCAGCACTTTGCGCTTGCCGGCGAAGCTGGCGAGCTTGACGTCGCCGAGATCCGTGCCGACCAGCGTGAACTCGCTGGCCTGCTGGCCTTTGCCCGGGAACGTGCCGCCTACGTCGATGGGATTGCCGCCGAGGGTAACTTGACTCATGTTGCGCTCCAGAGAATTGTCAGATGCTGACGGGAAAACCGCGCGTGCGCGAACCGCGAAGGCCGTGACGCGCGTCGTGTGGAACAGGGGGCCGGGCGCTCGTGCGCCGGCCCGCCACTACGGATAAAAGACCTGAACCCGGTAGTTCGCGGCGACGGCGTCGCCGGTATCGAGCCGGATGACGACCGGCTGCGCGCTCTGCGGCGGAAGGCCGATGGCGAATATCGTACCCGGTCGCGCGTAATCCTGCGGCCAGAGCACGCGGCGGATGGCGACATTGTTCTTGTCGTCGAGCAGCGTGAGTTCGAGCGCGGGGTAGGCGAGCGCGACATCCATCCGGTTGCGCAACGAGAGCTTCAGTTCGAGCTTGTGCGGGCCGTCCACCTGGCGCAGTCCCGAGCTTTCGATCTGGAGGCCGTCGATATCGCGCGGCGGCGACACCTTGCAGCCGAGCTGATCGCAGACATCGGCGTAGAGGGCATGTGCGCCGGGCACGCTCACCATGACGGTCTCGCGCTGCCACCAGGCGAGCTGCGCGGCGAGCAGCAGCACCAGCAGCACAGCCAGCACGATCCCGGCGATACGGCCGCCCTTGCCCTTGCGCGTGCTGCCCGCCGGCTCGGTCGCGGGCGGGCGGGGCGCGTCGTGCAGAGTGTCATGCATCGTTTCGCGCATCGCGGGAAAGGCTTCATTGGCACTCGCCGCGTGCGTGGCGCCGGCGCGTCTTTCGCCGAAACCGGGTTCTGGATCGTCGGCCCATGCGCGCGTGGCGGTGGCCTCCGGCGCGGGACGCGGGGGCGGCGGCTCGGACGGCTTGCCCACCGGGCCGATGAACGGCTCGGCGCGATCGTCGACCGGACTGAACGACGAAGAGGCCGGCCTGAACGGCGGCGGAGGCGGTTCTACCGGCGACGCAAACGGCGCATCGGGCCGCGTCTGCGGCGCGCCTGCGCGAACGAACTGTTTCACGCGCGGCGGCGCTTGCGGTTCGGCGGACGGTTCGTTGGCTGCGTCGCTCGATGCGGTCTGCGTGGCGTCGTCTTGCGGCGCCGGCGCGGACGTCGGTGGCGACGCCGGACCATGCGCGTAGACCGTGCGGTCTTCGTCGTCTTCGGGCGTTGAAAGGGGAGCAGCAGGTGCAGCGGGCGACGGCGCAAACGGCCGACGCTTCGGCGGCGTGTCCGCTACGGGCGGCGTATCGGCGGGAGCCGTGCGCGTAGCAGGGCCGATGGCGGCCTCATCGTCGATGATCGCGGCATGCTGCGGCATGGCCGGCGCAGCGGTTTCGTCGGGCAGTTCGAAGCGATGATGCGCGGCGTCGAAAATTTCCTGGCAGTGGCCGCAGCGCACGCGACCGTCATGCGGCGCGAGCAGGTGAGGGTCGAGCTTGAAGACGGTTTCGCAGTGGGGGCAGCGGGTTGCCAGCGCCATATAAGAAGTGCCGTGGGCCTTGCGGCCGGTTCGTGGACGATGGCGCTATTTTAATGACTTTCGCGCCGCGTTCCGGCCAGACATACCCAGCCTTCGTGCTCACGCCAGACGCCGATGTCGATCCACTTCGCATAGGCCGCCGCGACCTCGTCGGCCTGGCGCGCGAGCACGCCCGACAACGCGATCCGGCCGCCCGGCTTGACCTTCGACGAAAGCATTGACGCCATCAGCTTGAGCGGGTTCGAGAGAATGTTCGCGACGACGATATCGAACTCGCCGGACGGACATTCATCGGGCAGGCCGTAGGTCACGGCCGCGTGATTACGCTCGCTGTTGTGCCGCGCGGACTCGACCGCCTGCGGATCGATATCGATACCGATGACCGGATCCGCGCCGCATTTCTTCGCAAGAATGGCGAGGATGCCGGAGCCGCAGCCGTAGTCGAGCAGCGACTGTCCGGGCCGGACCGATTGCTCGAGCCATTCCATGCACAGACGCGTGGTCGGATGGCTGCCGGTGCCGAACGCGAGACCCGGATCGAGTTCGAGCACGAGTGCGTCCGGGTCCGGTGCGTCATGCCACGAAGGCACGACCCAGATGCGCTCGCCGATGGAGATCGGATCGAACTGCGCCTGCGTCAGCCGCACCCAGTCCTGCTCGGCCACGTCGCGGACGCTGAACGAAGGCGTCGCACTCAGTCCAATTTCATTCGCGGCCGCCGCCAGCAACACGGCCGGCTCGGCGTCCTCGGCGAGCAGCGCCACGACGCGCGACCGCTTCCATGCGCTCTTTTCCGGCACGAGGCCGGGCTCGCCGAAGAGCGGCTGTTCGTCGGGCGTGTCGGCGTCGGCGTCCTCGACGGAAACCGACAGCGCGCCCACGTCGAGCAGCGCATCCGACAGCGCTTCCGCGTGCTCGCGGTCCAGTTCGGCGATCAGTTCCCGGTAACTCATGCTGACTCTCTTGCGGGTTGCTTGCTTGCGGGCTTCAGGACTCTTCGGCCACGGCCGCCTGACGCGCGGCGAGCTTGTTTTCCAAGTAATGGATACTCGTGCCGCCTTCGACGAACTTCGCGTCGATCATCATCTCGCGATGCAGCGGGATGTTGGTCTGGATGCCTTCCACGACCATCTCCGACAGCGCGATGCGCATGCGGTTGATCGCCTGCTCGCGGGTCGCGCCGTAAGCGATCAGCTTGCCGATCATCGAATCGTAGTTCGGCGGCACGAAGTAGTTGGCATAGGCGTGCGAGTCGACACGGATGCCGGGGCCGCCCGCCGTATGCCACGACGTGATGCGTCCCGGCGACGGCGTGAACTTGAAGGGATCTTCCGCGTTGATCCGGCATTCGATGGCATGACCACGGAACTGGATGTCCTTCTGGCGGATCGAGAGCTTCTCGCCGGCCGCGATGCGGATCTGCTCCTGCACGATATCCACGCCGGTGATGAGCTCCGTCACCGGATGCTCGACCTGCACGCGCGTGTTCATCTCGATGAAGTAGAACTCGTTGTTCTCGTACAGGAACTCGAACGTGCCCGCGCCGAGATAGCCCATTTTCTTGCAGGCGTCGGCGCAGCGGTCGCCGATGCGTTCGATCAGACGTCGCGCGATACCCGGCGCCGGCGCTTCCTCGATCACCTTCTGGTGACGGCGCTGCATCGAACAGTCGCGCTCGCCCAGCCAGACCGCGTTGCGGAACGAATCCGACAGGATCTGGATCTCGATGTGGCGCGGATTCTCGAGGAACTTCTCCATGTAGACCTGCGGGTTGCCGAAGGCCCGGCCGGCTTCCTCGCGCGTCATGTTGACCGCGTTGACCAGCGCCGCTTCGGTATGCACCACGCGCATGCCGCGTCCGCCGCCGCCGCCCGCCGCCTTGATGATGACCGGATAGCCGACTGCGCGGGCAATCTTCACGATCTCGCGCGGATCGTCCGGCAACGCGCCTTCCGAACCCGGCACGCACGGCACGCCGGTCTTGATCATGGTCTGCTTCGCGGTGACCTTGTCGCCCATCAGGCGAATCGTCTCCGGACGCGGGCCGATGAACGTGAAACCCGATTGCTCGACGCGCTCGGCGAAATCCGCGTTCTCCGACAGAAAGCCATAGCCGGGGTGGATCGCTTCGGCGTCAGTGACTTCCGCCGCGCTGATGAGCGCGGGCATGTTCAGGTAGGAGAGGTTGGACGGTGCCGGTCCGATGCACACGGCTTCGTCGGCGAGCTTGACGTACTTGGCTTCCTTGTCGGCTTCGGAGTAGACGACAACGGTTTTGACGCCCAGCTCGCGGCACGCGCGCTGGATGCGAAGCGCGATTTCGCCGCGGTTCGCAATAAGAATTTTTTCAAACATGGTGGGTCGGCTCATCAACGGGCACGCACGAGCGGCCCTCGGGGATCCAATCGGCGGCGCGCGCGGCTCGGGCGAACGAAGGCTGCAGGCGGGTTCGCGAGCGAGTCTGCGCGCTGGACGCCATGCCGGACAGCAACGGCGACGGCATGGGCAAATAGCGCGCGTTCAGGCTGCGTTCGACGAAGAAGCGGCGCATCCGGCGCGGCGGCGCGTCAGTCGCCGATGACGTAGAGCGGCTGGCCGTATTCGACCGCCTGACCGTTCTCGACGAGGATTTCCTTTACGACGCCGGCCTTGTCGGACTCGATTTCGTTCAGGAGTTTCATGGCTTCGATGATGCACAGCGTCTGGCCTTCCTTCACCGTATCGCCGACCTGCACGAACGGGTCCGCGCCCGGCGACGGTGCGCGGTAGAACGAACCGACCATCGGCGAGGTCACGACGTGTCCCTGCACGGCTGCGGCCGGAGCGCCGGCGGCGACCGGGGCGCTGGCTTCGCCCACCTGGCCCATGTGCGGGGCCGACGGCATCGGCGCTTGCGGCGCGTACTGTTGCGGCGCTTGCATGTACACCGGCGCGGCGTTCTTGACGATGCGAACCTTGCCTTCGCCTTCCGTCACTTCCAGCTCCGAGATGCCGGATTCCGAGACGAGGTCGATCAGCGTTTTGAGTTTACGAAGGTCCATCGAAAAATCCCCTTTCAATACTTGGAGACCGGGCTGTCCGGTGCTTGACTTGATGTGTGAGTGCTCTGACCGCTCAGCCGCGAGCCGGTGCGGCAATCGTCCGACTGCGGCGGGCCGCCTGTGCGAACGGCGCGGGTATGACCGCTGCCGATGCCGCACGGCGACCGTCACCCGCTTCACGGGTGGCGGACCCAACGTCGAGGCAAGCTCGCGGCACCGGCAGGGTAGTCATGGTCGCTTCGGGTTGTGCGTAATTGGGCGCACTTTAGCGCCGTTTAGAGAATTTTGTCTAGTTTTACTGTTTGGGCCGGGAGGCGAGCGCGAGACAAATTACCACGCGCGCCGCCTGCGCATCTCGAATTTGGCTCAAGATCGCCGTAATGTACCCTAACTCGCGGCTTACTTAATGCAACCTGTGGACAGAGTTAAGTCAAATTTTACAAGCTGTCGAGGGTGCGTTTGAGTTCCGCGCTGTCCACTTCGCCCAATTTCGTCGACCGAACGGCGCCTTTTGCATCGATCACGACGGTAAAAGGCAGGGCGCCGGCACTGTTGCCAAAGCTGCGTGCAAGGTCCGCACCGCCAAATCCGGTGACATAGACGGGATAGGCCACCGGCACTTTCTTGAGAAAGTCGTTGACGTTCTTTTCACTGTCGACGCCCAGACCGATGAAGGTAATGCCCTTCTTCTGGTACTCGCGCTGCAGCGCGGACAGTTCCGGCATTTCCTTGACGCACGGCCCACACCACGAGGCCCAGAAGTTGACGACCACCGGCTTGCCCTTGAATGCCGCCAAGGGTTGCGACGTGCCCGCCGCGCCCGGCGGCGTTGTCTTCCAGAGTTGGTCGACGGGGTTGCCGGCCGGTGCGCCGCTATTGGCCTGCGTCGCGGCATCGCTGTCATTGCCGGTGAAGACGTGGCCCGCGTAGAGGCCGCCGGCCGTTGCGGCGACCGCGACCACGAGGGCCGCGAGAATGCGTGTGGTGTTCATGAGCGTCCGGAAAAGTGTCAGCCGCCGATTTCGAGCGGCGGCGCATCGGATTGATCGAGCAGCGAGCGAACCGTTGCGGCATTGGCGCGAGCGAGCCGCCCGCGGCCGTCCGCGCGCACGGCGCCGCGCAGATCGTCCGGGCCGTACAGCGCGATATGCACGCCGACCGGCTCCTCGCCCGGCGTGCGCTGCAGGAAGCTGAGCGTCTCGACATAGCCGCGCCCGGCGAAATGCCGCGTCTCCGAGACGTCGTACTGCACGTTGTTGTTCAGCAGGTAGATGGCGACTTCCTTCGGGTTGTCGCAGAAGCATTGCAGATGGACATCTGAATGTTCGCCTGCCGTGCCGTTCAACACCGCGCCGGTCAGATAGGGATCGAAGGGCTTGAGCCGTTCCATCCAGTCGAGCGCGGCTTCACGCATGCGGCGGAGCAGCGCGGGCTGACTGTCGCTCTGGAAAATCGCCTGGTACTCGCGGATTTCCTCTTCGATCTGGTCGTTATCAGGCAGGAATTCGCCGCCGATCTTCGTCTCGCCAACCACTTGCTTCGCGGCCTTGCGCTTGGCGGTGGCGTAGTCGAGACCGTCTTCGGCGATCATTCTCGCGGCGGCGATCGCGATTTCCTCGCGCACCCGCTGCGGATCGAAATGTGATTTGCGAACCATGCCGAAATGATACTAGATAACGGCAGGCAGCCATTTTGGCCGGCTTCAGGCTCCGCCACCGGGGACGTCGGACGGCGGGATGCGCTCGGTTACAATAGCCGCTCTCAGGCGCGCTTCCGCAAGGATCTCGAATCACGCGCCAATCCCTGTTTTCTGCACTGAATCGCCCGCGCGGCGCGACACGCTTTATGCACATCCACATCCTCGGCATCTGCGGCACCTTCATGGGCGGACTCGCCGTCCTGGCGCGCGAAGCGGGCCACAAGGTCACCGGCTGCGACGCGGGCGTCTATCCGCCCATGAGCACGCAACTCGAAGCGCAGGGCATCGAATTGATCGAAGGATATGGTGTCGAGCAACTGGCGCTGGAGCCGGACCTGTTCGTGATCGGCAACGTGGTGACGCGTGGCAATCCGTTGATGGAGGCCATCCTCGATCGCGGACTGCCGTACACGTCCGGCCCGCAATGGCTCGGCGAGCATGTGCTGAACGGCAAGTGGGTGCTGGCGGTGGCCGGCACGCACGGCAAGACCACCACGAGTTCGATGCTCGCCTGGCTGCTGGAAGACTCGGGCATGAACCCGGGCTTTTTGATCGGTGGCGTGCCGCTCAACTTCGGCATCTCCGCACGGCTGACTAATTCGAATTTCTTCGTCATCGAAGCGGACGAATACGATACGGCGTTCTTCGACAAGCGCTCGAAGTTCGTCCATTACCGTCCGCGCACCGCCGTACTCAACAACCTGGAATTCGATCACGCCGATATCTTCCCGGATCTCGCCGCCATCGAAACGCAATTCCATCATCTCGTGCGCACGGTGCCCGCTGTCGGACGCATCGTGACGAACGGACGCGAAGCAGCGCTCGAACGCGTGCTGACGCGCGGCTGCTGGTCGGGCGTCGAACGCTTTGGCGTGCAAGGTGGCTGGGAGGCATTGCCGGCTGCTGATGGCGCGGCCGTCGACGAGCAATTCGCCGTGTACTGGGAAGGCGAGCGGCAGGGCGTGGTCGACTGGCAGGTGCAGGGCGAGCACAACCGCATGAACGCGCTCGCGGCGATTGCAGCGGCGCGCTCGGTCGGCGTGCCGGCGGCGCAGTCGGTGAAGTCGCTCGGCAGCTTTCGCAACGTCAAGCGGCGCATGGAGATCAAAGGCAGTGTGGACGGCGTCACCGTATACGACGACTTCGCGCATCATCCCACCGCCATCGACACGACCGTCGCCGGACTGCGCACGCGCATCGGCGAGTCGCGCATCCTCGCCGTGCTCGAACCGCGTTCCAACACGATGAAGCTCGGCACGATGAAGGCGCAGCTTCCCGCCAGCCTCGCCGGCGCGGACCTCGTGTTCGGCTACGGCGCACGCGAAGGCCGCGACAAGCTCGGCTGGGATCTGGCCGACGCGCTCGCGCCGCTTGGCGACAAGGCGCGGGCCTTCAACGAAATCGAACCGCTGGTGAAGGCGGTCGCGGCTGCCGCGCGTCCCGGCGACCACGTGCTCGTCATGAGCAACGGCGGCTTCGGCGGCGTCCATCAGAAATTGCTCGACGCGCTTTCGGCGCGCCGCGCCGGAGGACGCGCGTGATTCTCTACCTGCACGGCTTTCGTTCGTCCCCCGAGTCTTTCAAGGCGCGCGTGATGCATGCACGCCTCGCTGAACTCGGGCGGCTCGGCGAATGGCGGTGCCCGACGCTGCCGGTTTCGCCGGCCGATGCCGTCGCGCTGGCTGAATCGCTCGTGGCGGGCGAAGCGGCGCGTGACGTGACGGTGGTCGGCAGTTCGCTCGGCGGCTACTACGCGACGTATCTCGCCGAGAAACACGGCTGGCGCGCCGTGCTGCTGAATCCGGCCGTGGTGCCGCAGCGCGACCTGAGTCATTTCCTCGGCGAACAGCCGCTGTGGCACGGCGGTGGCACCATCACCGTGTTGCCGCGTCATCTCGACGAACTGCGTGCGCTCGCGGTCGAACGGATCACGCGGCCCGAACGCTACTTCCTGATCGCGGCGACCGGCGACGAAGTCCTCGATTACCGTACGATGCTCGACCACTATCCCGGCGTGCGCACCACGCTGATCCAGGGCGGCGATCATGCGATCGGCGACTTTCCGGCGCATCTCGCCGACGTGCTCGCGTTCTGCGATCAGGCGCCGCCGCCACGGGTCACGCCTGCCGCGGCGTGAATCCGGGCGTCGAACCCATTCATCCACTGGCGCGCGGCCCAATCACCATCGGCCTGCGTTCCGGTCCACTGTCTGACGAGAGTATTGAGTGAACGTTTTCTTCGAGGAATCGGGTAGTTTCAAGGCCGGATCGGTGCTGTCCAAGCAGGGCGACGCGTTCCAGGTCGAGTTGCCGGGCGGACGCCGCGCCAAGGTGCGAGCGAAGGACGTGCTGATCGAGTTCGAGAAGCCCGCCGCCGGCGACCTGATGCAGGAGGCCGATGCGATCGCGCAGGAGATCGATCTCGATTTCCTGTGGGAGTGCGCGCCCGACGAGGAGTTTCCGTTCGCCACGCTCGGCGCGGATTATTTCGGCGACAAGTTCGGCCCCACGGAACGCGCCGCGCTCGTGTTGCGGATGCACGGCTCGCCGGTCTACTTCCGCCGCAAGGGACGCGGCCAGTACCAGCGCGCGCCGCAGGAGCAGTTGCAGATGGCGCTCGCCTCGCTCGAGCGCAAGCGGCAGCAAGCGCTCGTGCAGCAGGGCTGGGAAGAGGAACTCAAGGCCGGCAAGCTGCCCGAGGCGCTGAAGGGCAAGGCCATCGGGCTTCTGACGAAGCCGGACAAGAACTCCAGCGAATACAAGGCGCTCGAGGCGGCCGCCGCCGCGCGCGGCATTTCGCAGGCGCGGCTGATGCTCGAATGCGGCGGCATCGCGTCGCCGCGCGCGCTGCACGAAGCGCGTTTCCTGTCGGAGCACTTTCCGCACGGCATCGGCTTTCCCGCGGTGCAACCGGCGCCGCTGCCCGACGAGCTGCCGGAAGCGAACGTCCAGGCGTTCTCCATCGACGACGTCACCACGACCGAAATCGACGATGCCTTCTCCGTCGAACATCTCGCCGATGGCCGTGTGCGCGTGGGCATCCACATCGCGGCGCCGGCGCTCGGCATTGCGCGCGACGACGCCATCGACGCGATCGCGCGCGGGCGGTTGTCCACCGTCTACATGCCCGGCGACAAGATCACGATGCTGCCCGACAACGTCGTCGAGGTCTTCACGCTCGGCGAGGGCGGGCTGCGTCCGGCGCTGTCGCTGTACATCATCGTGAATCGCGAGACGCAGGAGATCGTCGCCACTGAAACGCGCGCCGAGCGCGTGTTCGTGAAGAGCAACCTGCGTCACAACCATCTCGACGAACACGTCACCGAGGAAAGTCTCGCCGCCGGCACGGGCGAGTATCCGCACAAGGACGATATTGCGGTGCTGTGGCCGCTCGCGCAGGCGCTGTTCGAGAAGCGCCAGGAAGCGCGCGCCGGCTATGGCCTGCGGCGCGAAGTGCAGCGCAACAACGACTTCAACTTCTATGTCGATGGCGAGCACATCACGATCACGCCGCGCCGTCGGGGCTCGCCGCTCGACCTGATCGTCGCGGAGCTGGCGATTCTCGCGAATTCGTCGTGGGGCGCGTTCCTCAATGATCACGGCGTGCCGGGCATCTATCGTTCGCAGCGCGGTTTCGGCGGTCCTGGTCCGAAGCGCACGCGCATGCAGACGACGCCCGCGCCGCACGAAGGGCTCGGCGTCGCGCAATATGCGTGGAGCACGTCGCCGCTGCGCCGCTATGTCGATCTCGTCAATCAATGGCAGCTGCTCGCCTGCGTGCAGCATGGCGTGATGGCCAAACTCGCTGCGCCATTCAAGCCGAAGGACGCGGATCTGTTCGCCGTCGTGCAGGGTTTCGACGACACCTACAGCGCCTACGCGGATCATCAGCGCCGCATGGAGTATTTCTGGTGCCTGCGCTGGCTCCGGCAGGAGAATCGCAAGCAGGTGCCGGCGTCGGTGATCAAGGACGATCTGGTGCGTCTCGAAGAGATTCCGCTGGTGCTGCACGTGCCGGGCCTCGGCGTGCATGCGCGCGGCACGCGCGTGATGCTGGAGGTCGTTTCGACCGACGAACTGACGGTCGAGGCGTCTTGCCGTCTGCTGCACGTGATCGATGCGCCGTCCGTCAGCGCGCCGGCCGAGGAAGACGAGGCCGAGGAGGAGATTATCGAGGCCGACGATCTCTCGGCGCAAAGCGAGGCGGAGGCGCAGGCGGAGGCGTCGGCGGAGACACCGGCGGATGCGCCTGTTTTGCCTGACGATGCGCCGCAACCCTCGGAGCCGAGCGGATCATGAAAGATCGTTACGCGGTGATCGGCAATCCGGTCGAGCACAGCAAGTCGCCGTGGATCCATGCAAGGTTCGCCGCGCAGACGGGCGAGCCGGTCGAATACGGCCGCATGCTCGGGCCGCTCGGCGGCTTTGAGCCGGAAGTGCGGCGCTTCATCGCGTCGGGCGGGCGTGGCCTGAACGTCACGGTGCCGTTCAAGCTCGAAGCGCACGCGCTGGCCGATTCGCTGTCGCCGCGCGCCGCGGCGGCCGGCGCGGTGAACACACTCGCATTCGGCCCCGATGGCGTGCGCGGCGACAACACCGACGGCGTCGGGCTGGTGCGCGACATCGAAGTGAATCTCGGCGTGAGCCTGAAGGGCGCGCGCATTCTGCTGCTCGGCGCGGGCGGCGCGGCGCGCGGCGTCGTGCTGCCCATCTTTGAACGCGCGCCGGCTGCGCTCACCATCGTCAATCGCACGGCGGCGAAGGCGCATCAACTCGTCGACCAGTTCGCGCCGAACGCGGTCGACTCCGGCGTGCGCTTCTCGGGCGGCGGCGCGGCGAGCGTCGAGGGCGGCGCGTATGACGTGATCGTCAACGCGACGGCGGGCAGCCTGGATGCCGCGCTGCCCGAGTGCGACGACAGCGCCTTCGGCCTGAGCACACTCGCCTACGACATGATGTACGGCGCGCAGGCCACGGTTTTCATGCAGCACGCGTCGCGGCTCGGCGCGCGTGCAGCGGATGGGCTCGGCATGCTGGTCGAGCAGGCCGCCGAGTCGTTCTTCGTCTGGCGCGGCGTGCGTCCCGACGGCGGCGCGGTGCTGCGCGAACTGCGCCAGACGCTGGCCGCGAAAGCCTGATGACCACCGCGCCGGTCGGCGGCCGTACGCCATCGGGCAGCGCGCGAAGCCGCCGCGGGGTGCGGCTCGGGCCGGCGCGCTGGATTCTCTACGGCGTCTCGGTGCTGGGCATCGCATTCTTCGCCACGCAGGTCTGGTTCTTCGCGCAGGTCGGCATCTGGACGGTCGTGAATCCCGGACCGACGGCCTTCATGCGCAGCGACGCCTGGACGCTCGCCCGGACGCATCCGGGTGTCACATTGCAGCGCACCTGGGTTCCCTACGACCAGATTTCGCGCAATCTGAAGCGCGCGATCATCGCGTCCGAGGACGCCAACTTCGTCAACAACAACGGCTACGAAACCGACGCCATCCTGCAGGCTTGGGAGAAGAACAAGACGCGCGGAAAGATCGTCGCGGGTGGATCGACCCTCTCGCAGCAACTGGCCCGCAACCTGTTGCTGTCGCGTGAGAAGAGCTATGTGCGCAAGGCGCAGGAGCTCGTCATCACCTGGATGCTCGAATTCTGGATGGACAAGGAACGCATCTTTGAGATCTATCTGAATTCGGTCGAGTGGGGCAACGGCGTGTACGGCGCGGAGGCGGCGGCGCAGCACTATTACAAGACCTCAGCGGCGAAGCTTACGGCCTGGCAGAGCGCCCGGCTCGCCGTGATGCTGCCGCGTCCGAAGTACTTCGACGATCATCGCAACGCGCCGTATCTGGCGCAGCGGGCAGGCGTGATTGCACGCCGGATGGGCGCCGCCGAGTTGCCGCAATGAGTTTTAGTCGAAACACAATAAACAAGATCAAGCCCTGATTTCTCAGGGCTTTTTTTGTTTTCGAAGAATGGCGCGCCACGGGCGCCGCGCGGCACGCGCCCGATCCGTACGCACTCGCGCTGCCGAGCGCGCGGGTCGACATCACGCCGTAACAGGCCGGCACGCAAACTCTAATGCGCGGCCTCGCAATCCTCGAAGCCGCCACCAACTGCGCGCGCGATTAGTAACTTCGATTCAATGCACGCGCGTCACGTATTGAAAATAACCGATATGGCTGAGTATTTCCGCCGTTGGTTGCCAAAGGCGTGGGTTGTAGATGATGTAAATGCTGATTTGCACAATCTTGATGTTGGGCGCCCGCACACGTCGAAGGAATAGGACATACATGATGAATGAAGCGCAAGGATTTGACCTTTTTTTTCAATCGCCGCTGTTCTCTGAGACCAAGGCAAACAAAGAGCAATTGGCAATTTATGGGCGCATGTTCTGGCCGATTCAGGTGAGCTTTATCGTTGGTCTGCCTAAACTCACGGGGACCATTTGCCAAGAGATTGGCCAGCTTGCTCTGTCGGGCGGAAATCGTACGGAAGAACAGAGGCTTAAAGGGGCGCTTCGTTTTATGTTTCCCCCGACTATCGACGAACTCGGCCATGGAAGGGACAAATATCAATGTGTGCATCACGATCTCTTTGCGGCTCAAATAAATGCTTGCACAGGGCTTGGTCAGGACGAACTTCGGGCCACTTGGATCCGCGGTCGCGCAAATAGAATGTTGGCAAGCGCAATAACGGAATCCGTTTGTGACGTAACAAAGGGTCTGCATATGATGTATGTCGTCGAGATGTTGGCGCCTCGCTTTTTCATACACCAAGAGCAGATTTTCCTTAGCTCCAGTGACAGCGCCAAGGTAGTGCATTCCACAATGCATAAGAATGCGGAAATCGAACACGCTGAAGAGGCTGGAAAGTTCATGGGATACCTCACGCGAGACGAATCCCTTATCGATTTCTATATACAATTATGGCGTGAAACGGCAGACGAGATGCACCAAACAATGTATGGCGCAGGTGCGCGAAAGTAGTGCTGCGATATCAAACGTGTGCTATTTGCGCTTGCTTCGTGCAAACAAAGAGTCTCCCCGAATAAAAAGCTTCGGATCACATAGGTGTTGCAATGTGTGTTGCCCTGTCTGCTTGCATGCGACAGGGATTTTTTTGCTCGCTTCGATCGTCGATCAATTGCCACGTATTCTCAAAAGCACTTTGCCCATCCAGACTTCTAGTCGAGTTTTGGCAGAAAGGCAAAACAAGCGAGATTAAGCGGGCCACGTGGCGTCGGTGCCGACTTGGAATTTGATATGAAAAAAACAATAAAATGGTTGACTCGCAGAAATATATTTTCACCTCTGTCAACGACGCGCCAGCAGTGAGGAGATTCTCAATAAAATCGTTCTCACTGCAAAAAATTCGGGGGTTGACTACGCAGCCACGGAGTCAGAACCAACCTTACCAAAAGCGCCCACGAGTTCGTTTCGTTCACAAATATCCTGACGAAAGGATTTCCGTCAAAAATACGGATTTTTGAAAGACGACACTACGAATCCTTTCGAGTTGCAAAACTATCTGGAAGATAAGTTCCCACCCGTTTTCTGACGATGTTTTTCCCGACGGCCCGAAGTACTTCGACGATCATCGCAACGCGCCGTATCTGGCGCGGCGCGCAGGCGTGATTGCACGCCGGATGGGCGCCGCCGAGTTGCCGCAGTGAGGTTTAGCTGAGACTCAATAAACAAGATAAAGCCCTGATTCTTCAGGATTTTTTTGTTTTCGAGGAGCGGCGTCCCGCGCACTAGGTTCCCATTATGTGAGTCGCTCGATCACATATTGAATAAATCAACCAGCCAGAACTACAATCCGACCAAAGCTGGAAAACGGCACTGCGCGTGTCACCGGATCAGCCTCCCAGGCGGAGCACGGCACGCGACAAGAACAACGGAGACACGTCATGCATTCGATCGCCTGCCCGCGCTCGTGGGCTGTTTCGTACGCAACATACGCTTCCTCGCAGGGTCATACGGCCTCGGCGTTCCGCGCGATGACGGCGTCATCCGCCCCACGCTGCGCTTCGTGATCCGCCAGGAGACCCGCGCCATGACTCAGTTCCAGAATCCCGAAACCGACGCCGCCGAAGCCGACGTTCAGGCCGCTCCCACCAGCGGTCCGGACCTGAAACGCAACGGCACCGGCGCTGCGCGGCATGCGCCCGATCCGGACGCAATCGCACTGCCGAGCGCGCTGGTCGACATCACGCCGCAACAGGCCGGCACACAAACCCTCTTGCGCGGCCTCGCGATCCTCGAAGCCGCCGCCAACGGCGCGCGCGATCTGCGCTCGTTCGGCGCCGCGCTCGGCACCACGCGCAGCACGACGCACCGGCTGGTCAGTTCGCTGGTGCAGGCGCGCTATCTGCGCCAGGTGCAGGGGGGCTATCTGCTCGGGCCGAAGCTGATCGAACTGGGCACGATCGCGCTGGAGCAGATGCCGCTGACGGCGGTCGCGCGTCCGCATCTTCAAGCGCTCGCCGACCATACGCACGACACCATTCACCTCGGCGTGCGCGACGGCGACGACGTCCTCTACATCGACAAGATTCCGGGCACGCGCGGGCTGGAGATGCGTTCGCGCGTCGGACACCGCATGCCGCTGGCATCGACGGGCATCGGCAAGGCGATGATGCTCGACCTCGAAGCGAACGCATGGAAGCGGCTGCTCGACGCGTCGCATCGCGTGCTGGCGAAGACCAGCTTCAAGCCCGACAACCGCCCCGACTTCGACACTTTCCTGCAGCGCATGACGCGTTATGCGCAAGGCGGCTTCACTTTCGATCTCGAAGAGAACGAAGCGTCGATCCGTTGCGTCGCCGCGCCGGTGCGGGACGCGTCCGGGTCGATCGTCGCGGCCCTGTCGGTGGCGAGCACGATCCCATACATGCCGCACGAACGCATGGAAGAACTGATTCCGGTCGTGCAGCGCGAGGCGCGCGCGATCTCCGAGGAACTCGGCTGGCGCGCGCCGCAGCCGTCGCGCAGGATCAAGCGATGAGCGCAACCGCGTCCGGACCCGCACTCATCGCGCTCGACTGGGGCACGACCTCGCTGCGCGCCTATCTGCTCGGCGACGATGCCGGCGCGCTCGACACGCGCGCATCGTCGGCGGGCATCATGAAACTGCCCGAAGGCGGCTTTGACCAGGCGTTCGAGGACACCTGCGGCGCGTGGCTCGACACGCATCCACACTTGCCCGTGATCGCGGCAGGGATGGTCGGCAGCGCGCAAGGCTGGGTCGAGGCGCCTTATGTCGAGACGCCGGCCGGCGCGGATGCGCTGGTCGGCGGCATCGTGACGGTGCAGACGGCGCGCGGCGTCGCGCTGCATGTCGTACCCGGCGTGCTCGAACGCGGCACGTTGCCCAACGTGATGCGCGGCGAGGAAACCCAGATCTTCGGCGCGCTGGCGAGCGAACCGTCGCTGGGCGCCTCGGGCGGCGCGCTGATCGGCTTGCCAGGCACGCACGCCAAGTGGGCGTTCGTCGGGCAGGACCGCATCGAACGCTTCTATACCTTCATGACCGGCGAGACCTTCGGCGCACTGCGCGACCACACGATCCTCGGCCGCACCATGCATCCGAGCGCGACCCACGATGAAGCGGCGTTCCTGCGCGGCGTCGATACGGCCCGCGACGCCGGTCATCCCGGCGTGCTCGCGACGATCTTCAGCACGCGCACGCTGGGCCTCACCGGCCAGTTGACGGCGGAACAGCAGTCGGACTATCTGTCGGGCTTGCTGATCGGACACGAGCTGCGCGGCCTCAACGAAGTGCTGTTGCGCGAACAGGGCGCGCTGGCGGGCAAGACATTGCGCCTGATCGGCAACGACGCGCTGTGCGACCGCTACCGCGCGGCACTGGCGCGCTACGGTTGCCATGAGGCACGAACGGTCGCGCACGCCACCGAGCGCGGCCTCTACCGAATTGCCGCGCAGGCCGGGCTGGTGTCCGCGCCGTCGCGCGCGGCCTGAGATGGAGTCACGAGACATGCAGCCTCCCATCAACCTGCCCGCTCCCTACGGCATGCACGGCGGCCTGGCGAAAGCGTTCGCCGCCTGTCCGCTGATCGCGATCCTGCGCGGCGTCACGCCGGCCGACGCCGCCGATCACGGCCGCGCGCTCTATGCGGCGGGCTTTCGCATCATCGAAGTGCCGCTCAATTCGCCGCAGCCGTTCGACAGCATCGCGGCCATCCGTCAGGCGCTGCCCGACGACGCAATCGTCGGCGCGGGCACCGTGCTGCATCCGAGCTACGTCGACAACGTGAAGGCGGCGGGCGGCGAGCTGATCGTGATGCCGCACAGCGACGCCGACGTGATCCGCGCCGCGAAGGCACAGGGCATGGCGTGCGCGCCGGGCGTCGCGACGCCGAACGAAGCATTTCTCGCGCTGAAGGCAGGCGCGGACGTGCTGAAGATGTTCCCCGCCGAGCAGCTCGATCCGACCTTGACAAAGGCCTGGCGGGCGGTGATTGCGAAAGAGGTGCCGCTGGTGCCGGTCGGCGGCATTGCGCCCGACAACATGGGGCCGTTCCTGACGGCGGGCGCGAATGGTTTCGGTCTCGGCTCGGCGCTGTACAAGCCGGGACAGAGCGCCGAGGTGACCGCGCATCACGCGAAGGCCTTCATCGACGGACTGGCGCTGGCGCGAGGTGAACACGGAGGCGAGAAGAAATGAGCCGCCTCGCCGGCAAGGTGGCGATGGTCACCGGCGCGGGACGCGGCATCGGCGCGGCGATCGCGCTGGCCTTCGCGCGCGAGGGCGCCGCGGTGGTCCTGGCGGAACTCGACATCGACACCGCGCAGGCCACGGCCAAACGCATCGCGGCGGAAACGAACAACGCGCGCGTGATCGCGCTGCGCACGGACGTGACGCAGAGCGCGTCGGTGAAGGACGCGGTGGAGCAGGCGCAAGCACGGCTCGGTCCGCTCGATGTGCTGGTCAACAACGCCGGCATCAACGTGTTCTGCGATCCGCTCACCATGACCGACGACGACTGGCGCCGCTGCTTCGCCGTCGATCTCGACGGCGTCTGGAACGGCTGCCGCGCGGTGCTGCCGGGCATGGTCGAACGCGGGCGCGGAAGCATCGTGAACATTGCGTCGACGCACAGTTTCAAGATCATCCCGGGATGCTTTCCGTATCCGGTGGCGAAGCACGGCGTGATCGGCCTGACGCGTGCGCTCGGCATCGAGTACGCGCCGAACAACGTGCGCGTGAATGCGATCGCGCCGGGTTACATCGAGACGCAGCTGACGCTGGACTGGTGGGATGCACAGGACGATCCGCGGGCCGCGCGCCAGGCGACGCTCGACCTGCAGCCGATGAAGCGCATCGGCCAGCCGCACGAAGTGGCGATGACGGCGGTGTTCCTGGCTTCGGACGAGGCGCCGTTCATCAACGCGAGTTGCATCACGGTGGATGGCGGGCGCAGCGCGCTGTATCACGACTGATCGAGATGAGAAGAATGACGCACTGGCCGCTGTGCGACATCACACATGAAAAAAAGCGGCCACACACCTTCGTAGCTTTGTAGCGCCCGCACGCGGGCATCTTTGCAATAACGGAAAAAGTCAGGAGACACAAGATGAAACGCAGACTGTTCCTCACGCTGATCGCTGCCGCCACGGCCACGAGCGCCTCCATGATCGCGGCGCCGGTCGCGCAGGCCGCCGACGACGTCAAGATCGGCTTCCTCGTGAAGCAGCCGGAAGAGCCGTGGTTCCAGGACGAGTGGAAGTTCGCGGAAATGGCCGCGAAGGAGAAGGGCTTCACGCTCGTGAAGATCGGCGCGCCGTCCGGCGAGAAGGTGATGAGCGCCATCGACAACCTGGCCGCTCAAAAGGCGCAGGGCTTCATCATCTGCACGCCCGATGTGAAGCTCGGACCGGGCATCGTCGCGAAGGCGAAGGCCGACAAGCTCAAGATGATGACGGTCGATGACCGTCTCGTCGACGGCTCGGGCAAGCCGATCGAATCCGTGCCGCACATGGGCATCTCGGCGTACAACATCGGCAAGCAGGTGGGTGACGGCATTGCCGCCGAGATCAAGAAGCGCGGCTGGGACATGAAGGATGTCGGCGCGATCGACGTGACCTACGAACAGCTGCCGACCGCACACGACCGCACCTCGGGCGCCACTGACGCGCTGGTCGCCGCCGGCTTCCCGAAGGCCAACATCGTGATGGCGCCGCAGGCGAAGACCGACACCGAGAACGCGTTCAACGCGGCCAACATCGCGCTGACGAAGAACCCGCAGTTCAAGCACTGGGTGGCCTACGCGCTGAACGACGAAGGCGTCCTGGGCGCGGTGCGCGCGGCGGAAGGCCGGGGCTTCAAGGCGGACAACATGATCGGCATCGGCATTGGCGGATCGGACTCGGCGTTGAACGAGTTCAAGAAGCCGAATCCGACGGGCTTCTTCGGCACCGTCATCATCAGCCCGAAGCGTCACGGCGAAGAGACCTCCGAACTGATGTACGCGTGGATCAAGGACGGCAAGGCGCCGCCGCCGCTGACGCTCACGACCGGCATGCTGGCGACGCGTGACAACGTGGCCTCGGTGCGTCAGCAAATGGGTCTGGCGTCGAACTAAGTCTTTCGTGCAGCAAGCGGGCCGCGCGTGCGTGGCCCGCCGATGAAATCAGGAGGCGATGTGTCAGCGACGCTGCGGTTTGACAATATCGGCAAGGTGTTTCCAGGCGTGCGCGCGCTCGACGGCGTGTCGTTCGACGTCAACGCCGGCGAAGTTCACGGTTTGATGGGCGAGAACGGCGCGGGCAAATCGACCTTGCTGAAGATTCTCGGCGGCGAGTACCAGCCCGATTCGGGGCGCGTGCTCATCGACGAAAAAGAAGTGCATTTCCCGAGCGCGGCGGCGTCGATCGCCTCGGGCATCGCGGTGATTCATCAGGAATTGCAGTACGTGCCGGACCTGACGGTGTCCGAGAACCTGCTGCTTGGCGCGCTGCCGAACCGGCTCGGCTGGGTCAACAAGCGCGCGGCCAGGAAGCACGTGGCCGAACGGCTTGCGGCGATGGGCGTCGATCTCGATCCGGACGCGAAGTTGCGCAAGCTTTCCATCGCGCAGCGGCAGATGGTGGAGATCTGCAAGGCGCTGCTGCGCAATGCGCGCGTGATTGCGCTGGACGAGCCGACCAGTTCGCTTTCGCATCGCGAGACCGAAGTGCTGTTCAAGCTGGTGCGCGATCTCCAGGCCGACAACCGTGCGTTGATCTACATCTCGCACCGCATGGACGAGATCTACGAGTTGTGCGACGCGTGCACCATTTTTCGCGACGGGCGCAAGATTGCTTCGCATCTGTCGCTTGCTGAAGTGCCGCGCGACACGCTGGTGCAGGAGATGGTCGGCCGCGAAATCAGCGATATCTACAACTACCGCGCGCGCCCGCTCGGCGACGTGCGTTTTTCCGTGACGAACGTGCAGGGCCCTGCATTGAGCGCGCCCGCGAGTTTCGAGGTGAAGCGGGGCGAGATTGTCGGGTTCTTCGGGCTCGTGGGTGCGGGCCGCAGCGAACTGATGCATCTCGTCTACGGCGCGGACAAGAAGAAGGACGGCGCGATTGCGCTCGATGGCCAGCCGATCAAGGTGCGCAGCACGGGCGAGGCGATTCGTCACGGCATCGTGCTGTGTCCGGAAGACCGCAAGGAAGAGGGCATTGTCGCGATGGCGACGGTCGCCGAGAACATCAACATCTCGTGCCGGCGGCACTATTTGCGCGGCGGCTTGTTTCTCGACCGGAAGAAGGAAGCGCAGACGGCGGATCGTTTCATCGACTTGCTGAAGATCAAGACGCCGAGCCGCAGGCAGCGCATCCGGTTTTTGTCGGGCGGCAATCAGCAGAAGGCGATTCTGTCGCGCTGGCTCGCGGAGCCGGACTTGAAGGTGGTGATTCTCGATGAGCCGACGCGGGGCATCGATGTTGGCGCGAAGCACGAGATCTACAACGTCATCTATCAGCTTGCGGAACGGGGCTGCGCGATCGTGATGATTTCGTCGGAGTTGCCGGAGGTGCTGGGTGTGTCGGATCGCATCGTGGTGATGCGGCAGGGACGCATTGCGGGCGAACTGCCGCGTGAGAAGGCGAATGAACAGGCGGTGCTGAGTCTTGCGCTGCCGCAGTCGGACAGCGTCGCGCAGGCGGCGTGAGCCGGGCGGACGGCGACGGACAAGGACAAGAGAGGAGTCAATTATGGAAGCTAGAGAAAACATTGTGGGGCAGGCGGCCGAGACGGTGGCGAACACGCTGATCCCGCAGAAGAGTGACAAACAGAAGTGGTGGCAGCAGATCACCGAATACAGTCTGATCGTGATCTTCGTCGTGATGTTCGTGACGATGTCGGCGACTGTCGATCACTTCTTCTCGATCGAGAACATGCTGGGTCTGGCGTTGTCGATTTCGCAGATCGGCATGGTTGCGTGCACGATGATGTTCTGTCTCGCGTCGCGCGACTTCGACCTTTCGGTGGGTTCGACGATCGCGTTTGCTGGCGTGTTGTGCGCGATGGTTCTCAACGCGACGGATAACACGGCCATTGCGATTGTCGCGGCGGTGGCGGCGGGCGCGGTGATTGGCTTCGTCAACGGCGCGGTGATTGCGTACTTGCGGATCAACGCGCTGATTACGACGCTGGCCACGATGGAGATTGTGCGTGGACTGGGTTTTATCGTGTCGCACGGGCAGGCGGTGGGCGTGTCGTCGGATACGTTCATTGCGCTTGGCGGGCTCGCGATGTTCGGGATTTCCCTGCCGATCTGGGTCACGCTTGCGTGTTTCATCGTTTTTGGCGTATTGCTCAACCAGACTGTGTATGGGCGCAATACGTTGGCGATTGGCGGCAATCCGGAGGCGTCGCGGCTGGCGGGGATTAATGTTGAGCGGACGCGGGTGTGGATCTTTTTGATTCAGGGCGCGGTGACGGCTCTGGCGGGGGTGATTCTCGCATCGCGGATTACTTCGGGGCAGCCGAATGCTGCTCAGGGATTCGAGCTCAACGTGATCTCGGCTTGTGTGTTGGGGGGCGTGTCGCTGCTCGGCGGACGGGCGACGATCTCCGGCGTCGTGATTGGCGTGCTCATTATGGGCACGGTTGAGAATGTGATGAATCTTCTCAATATCGATGCGTTTTATCAGTACCTCGTGAGAGGGGCGATTTTGCTGGCTGCCGTTTTGCTCGATCAGTTGAAGAATCGCGGTTCGCGGGATTGAATGTTTTTGCGTGAGCTTGCGGTTGTTTCTTTGCTCGCGCTTCCATGGACTTCCTGTTTTCGCGTCGGTCTGGTCTATTGGCACTGCCCCTCCCCGAAGCGGGGTTCTGCGCTCTAAGCCTTCGCGTGGTTTTTTTAACTTTCGCCTGCGCTTCCATGGACTTCCCGTATTCGCGTCGGTCTGTTAGCACTGCCCCTCCCCGGGGCGGGGGTAACTTTCTTTGCCGCTGCAAAGAAAGTCACCAAAGAAAGCAGCTTTTCTTCCCGCCCAAGGTCCGCTTAGCAGCGCAGCACAGAACCAAGTTTCTGGCACTGCACTAGCGAGTGCCCTCATAGGCCACACCGGGCTTGGATCGCGGACCCACTGGGACAAACTGCC
>NZ_JARUXV010000001.1:2779102-2800103 GCF_031450975.1 Caballeronia sp. LZ065 | reverse complement strand
CGCCGCTTGGTGGTCCTTGGGCGCTAAGAAAGCTGCTTTCTTTGGTGACTTTCTTTGCAGCCGCAAAGAAAGTTACCCCCGCCCCGGGGAGGGGCAGTGCCAACAGACCGACGCGAAAACGGGAAGTCCATGGAAGCGCAGGCAAGCAGAAGCAATCACGCGAAGGACCCCGGCCTCGGCGAGGGGCAACAAACCAACCACTGACCTCAAAAAAACCATGCCCCAACCCGAACCCAAACTTGCGACTTACCCCAGCCTGTCAGGCAAAACAATCCTGATCACCGGCGGCGCGACCGGCATCGGCGAGGGCTTCGTCGAACACTTCTTCGCCCAAGGCGCGAAAGTCGCCTTCTTCGACATCAACACAGAAGCAGGAGAAGCGCTCGCCGACCGCCTCGGCGCGGCATTGCAGCCGCATCAAACCCGCCCGACGTTCCTGAACGTCGACCTCACCGATATCGACGCCTTGCGAAAAGGCATCGCCGACGTCCGCAGCACGCTCGGCCCCATCGGCGTGCTCGTCAACAACGCCGCCAACGACAAGCGCCACGCCATCGAGGACGTCACGCCCGAATCCTACGACGCAGGCATCGCCGTCAACATCCGTCATCAGTTCTTCGCGGCCCAAGCGGTCATCGACGACATGAAGCAACTCGGCGGCGGCTCCATCATCAACCTGGGCTCCGTCAGCTGGATGCTCAAGCAAGGCAATTTCCCCGTCTACACCACCGCCAAGTCGGCAGTACAAGGCATGACACGCGGCCTCGCGCGCGATCTCGGCAAGTTCGGCATCCGCGTCAACACGCTCGTGCCAGGCTGGGTCATGACCGAGAAGCAAAAGCGTCTGTGGCTCGACGACGCCGGCCGCGAAGCCATCAAACAAGGCCAATGCATCGGCGGGGAACTGCTGCCCGAACACCTCGCGCGCGCCGCGCTCTTCCTCGCCTCCGACGACAGCGCCATGGTCACCGCGCAAGACATCGTCGTCGACGGAGGATGGGCCTGATGGACAGCGCTCCCGCCCGGCTCCTGATCGACAGTCAATGCGCCCTCGGCGAAGGCGCAACCTGGTGCGCCGCCAGCCACCGCTTTTGGTGGACCGACATCGAAGGCGCCCGGCTATGGCGCTGCAATCCGCTCGACGGCTCGAGCGAGTCGTTCGACATGCCCGAGCGGCTCGCATGCTTCGCGCCCTGTGCCGACACGCGCTTTCTGCTGCTCGGCCTCGCGTCGCGGCTCGCGTTCCATGAGATCGCAACCGGTCGCATCGACACCCTCATGGAAGTCGAAGCCGGTCTGCCCACCCGTCTCAACGACGGCCGCTGCGACCGCGACGGGCGCTTCGTGTTCGGCACCAAGCACGACGTCGAAGACGCGCAAGCAGTAGGCGGGTTCTATCGGCTCAACCAGGATCTTTCGCTGGAACGACTGCCGCTCGAAGCGTGCGCGATCTCGAACAGCATCGGCTTCGCGCCCGACGGCAAGACCCTGTACTACTGCGATTCACCGACGCGCCAGATTCGCGCATGCAACTATCCTGACTTCACCGACGACCGCGTGTTCGTCGAACTGACCGACATGACCGGCGTGCCAGACGGTTCCATCGTCGACGCCGATGGCGGGCTGTGGAATGCACAATGGGGCGGCGCACGCGTCGTGCGCTACGGACCCGACGGCCGCGAGACGGCGCGCATCGACGTGCCCACCACGCAGCCCAGCTGCGCCGCGTTCGGCGGCGAGGACTTCGCCACGCTCTTCGTGACCAGCGCGCGCATCGGTCTCGACGACGACGCACTGCGCCGCGATGCCCACGCAGGCGGCGTGTTCGTCGCGACGCCCGGCGTGCGCGGTCTCGCGGAAACGGCGTTCGCCGGACGAGCCTGACAACAGCATTCGAGGCGGCGCGCCATGACGCGCCGCCCGACCCGTCCCGGCCGCGCCGGGTTCTTCGCCTCTCGATGGAGCACGCGTCATGACTGTTGCCCGCACAGCACCAAGACCGAATCCTGCATCGACGTCCCAGCTGCAAGCCCAGGCGCGCCGCTCGCGTCTGGCCGCCGCCACCGAGCCGCCCGTCCGGCCAGGTCCGGCCACGGCCGTGATCGCCATGGGCGGCACGCGCACCGAAGCCTGCATCACGCTCTCCAATCCGCATCTCCGGCTCGAACTCGCGCCCGCCCTGGGCGGCGGCATCACGCGCTTCGACTGGCGCGACGAAGGCGCGCTCGTGCCGATCTTCCGGCCGTGCACCGATCCCGGACCCGATACCGATCCCAATCAGCTCGCGTGTTATCCCCTCCTGCCGTATTCGAACCGCATCGGCAACGGGCGCTTCCAGTTCTCGGGCCGCGCGATCGACGTGCCCTGCAATCGCGCCGGCGAACCGCTGCCGCTGCACGGCGACGGCTGGCTCGGCGCGTGGGAAGTCGCCGGCACGAGCGATGAGGACGAAGGACGCGTGCGGCTGACGCTCGATCGCAGCAACGGCAAGCCGTACGCCTTTCGCGCGGCACAGACCTATGCGCTGGACGCGGCCAGCCTCATCGTCACGCTCGAGATCGAGAACGCCGGCGACGCCGCCTTGCCCTTCGGGCTCGGCCTGCATCCGTTCCTGATGCGCGAGGCGGACACCGAACTCTCGGCGGCGGCGGGCGGCCTGTGGCTGTGCGGCGACGACTGGCTGCCGGTGCGGCACGTGCCGGCGCCGCCCGCGTGGCAATTCGGCGTCGCCTATCCGATGCCCTCCGCCATGGTGAACAACGCCTTCACTGGCTGGAGCGGGCGCACCAGCGTGCTGTGGCCTAAGCGGCGGCTGTCGCTGACCATCGCCGCCGACACCGATTACTACGTGTTGTACGCGCCGCCCGGCAGGGACTTCTTCTGCTTCGAACCCGTCGATCACCCGATCAACGCAGTGAACCTGCCCGGCGGCGCTGAAGCGCACGGCATGACCGTGCTCGAACCGGGCGAACGGCTGACGCGCACCTTCCGCTTCACCGTCGAACGGACCGGCGAGGCCACGCGGCGCGGCCGTCCGAAGACGCGCGCCGGAGTCAAGGCGCGGACGCGCACGGCCGCCACGCGCTAAAGCGGGGCAGGGAGCGAAGGGAAAGCGATGCGCCGCTTGTTAAAATGCGGCGCATTGACGTTCATTGAATTCCCCGCCATGTCCTTTCTCCAGACCCTCCAGACCGCGTGGTCGCAGACTCAATCGCTGCTGTGCGTCGGCCTCGATCCCGAGCCCGCGAAGTTTCCCGGCGCGCTCAACGGCCGTCCCGACGCCATCTTCGAGTTCTGCAAGACCATCGCCGACGCAACCGCGCCGTATGCGTCTTCGTTCAAGCCGCAGATCGCCTACTTCGCCGCGCATCGCGCGGAAGACCAGCTCGAAGCGCTGATTGCCCACATCCACGAGCGCCATCCCGGCATTCCCGTGATTCTCGATGCGAAGCGCGGCGATATCGGCAGCACCGCCGAGCAGTACGCAAAGGAAGCCTTCGAGCGCTATCGCGCCGACGCCGTGACGGTCAATCCGTACATGGGTTTCGATTCCATCCAGCCGTATCTCGAACACGAGGGCCGGGGCGTGATCGTGCTGTGCCGCACGTCGAATCCGGGCGGCTCCGACCTGCAATTCCTCACCACCGACGGCCAGCCGCTGTACCAGGTCGTCGCCCGGCTCGCGGCGGAGAAGTGGAACGCCAGTGGGCAACTCGGGCTCGTGGTCGGCGCGACCTTCCCGAAGGAAATCGAAACGGTGCGGAGCATCGTCGGCGACATGCCGCTGCTGATTCCGGGCATCGGCGCGCAGGGCGGCGATGTCGAAGCAACCGTGCGCGCCGGCCGCAGCGCGAACGGCGCCGGCATGCTGATCAACTCGTCGCGCGCGATCATCTACGCCGGCAAGGGCGATGACTACGCCGAGGCCGCGGCCGAGGCGGCGAAGAAGACGCGCGACAGCATCAATCAGTATCGGTAACGCGACGCCTCATTCGCCGGGGATGGGTGCGAACAGCGCCTCGAGATCCTCGGCGGAAAACATCTGCGTCAGGCTCGCGTTCTCCGACAGGATTCCCGCCGCAAGCGCCGCCTTGCTCTCCTGCATCGCCAGAATTCTCTCTTCGATGCTGCCGGCCGCGACGAGCTTGTACACGAACACCGGCTTGTCCTGTCCGATGCGGTGCGCGCGATCCGTCGCCTGATTCTCGGCGGCCGGATTCCACCACGGATCGTAATGAATGACGGTGTCCGCCGCCGTCAGGTTCAGGCCCACGCCGCCCGCCTTCAGGCTGATCAGGAAGATCGGCGCTTCGCCCGCCTGGAAGCGTCGCACCGGTGTCTTCCGGTCGACGCTCTCGCCGGTGAGGGTGACGTAGGCGAGACCCGCCTGATCGAGCGCATGCGCGATGATCGCGAGCATGCCCGTGAACTGCGAGAACACCAGCACGCGCCGTCCCTCGTCGATGAGTCCCGGCAGCATCTCCAGCAGCAGGGCGAGCTTCGCCGAACCTTGCCCTTTCTTCGCGCCGGGCAATTTGACGAGCGACGGGTCGCAGCAGACCTGCCGCAGCTTGAGCAATGCATCGAGCATCAGGATATGGCTGCGCGCAACGCCCTGTTTTGCAACGGCGTCACGGACCTTCTCCTGCATCGCGGCGCGCACGGTTTCGTAGAGGTCGCGTTGCGGTCCTTCGAGTTCGACGCGGCGCACGATCGTCGACTTGGGCGGCAGTTCGGTCGCGACCTGGTCCTTGCGGCGACGAAGCATGAACGGCCGGATCCGGCGGGCGAGCAGCGCGCGGCGCGTGGTGTCGTTCAGCTTTTCGATCGGCCTGCGCCAGCGGGAGGCGAACTCCTTCTGCGTGCCGAGAAACCCGGGCAGCAGAAAATCGAACTGCGACCAGAGCTCGCCCAGATGATTCTCGAGCGGCGTGCCGGTCACGCATAGCCGATGCCGCGCCCGCAAGGTGCGCAGCGCGCCCGCCGCCTTGCTCGACGCGTTCTTGACCTGCTGAGCTTCGTCGAGGATCAGCAGATGAAAGTCGTGCTGCGCCAGCGCTTCCCGATCGCGCCAGACGAGCGGATAGGTCGTCACGACCAGATCATGCGCGGCGATCGCCGCGAAACGTTCATGCCGCAGCGGCCCATGCAGATCCAGCACGTTCAGCGCAGGCGCGAAACGCCGCGCTTCTTCGACCCAGTTGTTGACGAGCGTCGTCGGCACGACGATCAGTGCCGGGCATCCGAGCCGGCCCGTTTCCTTCTCGACCAGAATGTGCGCGAGCGTCTGAACGGTCTTGCCGAGGCCCATGTCGTCGGCGAGCACGCCGGCGAGGTCGTGCTCGCGCAGAAACTGCATCCAGTCGAGGCCGTCGCGCTGATAGTCGCGCAGCGTGGTGTGCAGGCCGCGCGGCGCCTCGACGCGGCGCGGTCTCGCGGCGCTGCCCAGCCGTTGCGCAAGTTCGACGAGCGACGCGTCGCCATCGAACTGCCAGCGCTGTCTGTCATTCGTTCCGGCGAGGTTCGTTCCCAAGAGGCGGCCGGCTTCCAGCGCCGACAGCCGCAAGGGCGCCGCATGGCCGGACGCGGGGCGGTCGAACAGGTCGAGCAGCGCATGCACGAGCGGCTTGATGCGGGCGGCGCGCAACTCGAAACGGCGGCCCGTCTGCGTGCGGAATTCGATGGCATGGCGGTCGTCGATCATGTCGATCGCGCCGTTGAGCCAGCGACGGTCGCGTGCGAAGAGTTCGGCGAGCAGCGGTTCGAGACGCACGCGCTCCGCCTCCACCATGATGCCCAGTTCGAGGTCGAACCAGCCGTCTTCGGAGGCGCGCGCGGTGGCATCGATTTCGTCGATCTCGACAATGTCGAAGCGCGAATTGGGCGCGATCACCACGCGCCAGCCCAGTTCGCGCAGCGCGGGCACGTGCTGCCCGACGAAGTCCGGCCACGCGTCCCGGTCCGGCATGAAGAAGGCGCCCGCATACGGTGAGTCGTCGCGGCTGACGGGCGCGCCGGAAATCGGCTTCAGGCCGCTGTCGAGCAGGCGTTGGACGCAGTTGTTTTCCGCATCGCGCCGGCGCGCGATGCGGGCCAGTTCGCCGCCCGCGAGCCGCACGAGCAAGTCGGGACTGTTCGCCGCGATCACGAGACCGTCGTAGTCGAACTCGAGGCGCGCGAGGTCGAGTTCGGTCGGGAGCATGCTGAGCTTGCCGGGCGCATCGAGCAGAAGCGTGTCCAGCGTCAGCACCGGAACCGGCTCGGCCTCGATCATGCGCATGCCGATGTCGCCGTCCGCGGGCGGGGCGGGCAGTTCAGGCGCGCATTCGGCGAGCGCCGCGCGTACCACGTTCGCTTCCTGCGGGGTCAGCGCGGGCATGGACAGGTAATCGGCGAGCAGCGCGTCGGGCATCGGCGCGTCGATGACGCCGGTTTCGCTCGTGACGAGGTCGATGTACCAGGCCGGCTCGGTGGGCAGCACGACGTTGGATTCGGGCTCGGTTTCGAGCGACGCGAGGATCATGTCGTCGCCGTGTGGATTCCACTCGATGTTCGCGCGGCGGCTCGCGCCCTCTCGCAGCGGGTCGAGCAATTGCATGGCGCCAGGATTCGCTTCGAAGTAGAGGCGGCCGGTCGTCAGCATCATGTGCCAGATCTTCGCGCCGCGCGCAGCCCACAACGCGTAACCCTGGTTTGCCGCTTGACGCTCCGAACGCAGCGCGCGAACGATGGCGTCGTCTTCAGGCGTCACGAATCCGGGCGGTTTGTTCCACGCGGCATAGTTCGGGTACCACGGTTCGACTGCGCGAATCTCGCCGTCGACGCCGAGCCGCGCTTTCAGCAAAGTCAGTTCGAGGCTTGCCGCGGTGGAAAACGGCAGCGTGAGCACATAGAGAAGCTGGTGTTTCGCACCCGTTGCGGGTTTGGACGCTTTCGCCTGCGCCAGCCGGGCCGCCTGAACGCTCGCGCGAAAACGCGCAAGCCATTGCCCGACTTCAACGCTCACGCCGTTCCGCGCGGCTTCGTCCTCGCGTTCCAGACAGGCGAGGAGCGTCGCCGCGACATGCTTGCATTCATGGCCGACGGGACACGAGCAATAGCCGTGCGGACGCTCCTGGCGAAACGAGATTTCGACCGCGTAGGGCTGCGCCTGCGTGCCCTTGACTCGCGCGCGCAGAATGTCTCCCTCCCAACTGATGTCGGCGACGGCGCGCACGTAGCCGAGCGCCTTGTCGAATGTCTTCGGGCCCATCCAGCGAGCCACCTGGTCGCGCGTGAAACGGGCGGGACGGGGCGCGTCGCTGCGTGCTTTGCTCATACGATGAACGGGGGGCTTAGCGCTCGCGCTGATCGATGAACTCCAGCAGCGTGCGCAGCGCGTGCGCCGCCGCCTGGGTGCGTACCTGATCGCGGTCGCCCTTGAACAACACCGTTTCGACCGTCGTGTGCAGCCGGTTGCTCCAGCCGAAGCACACCGTTCCCACCGGCTTCGCCTCGCTGCCGCCCGCCGGGCCCGCAACCCCCGTGATGGACACCGAGACTTGCGCGCGGCTGTTGCGCAGCGCGCCTTCGGCCATGGCTTTCGCGACCGGCTCGCTTACCGCGCCGTGCTGCTCGATCAGCGCGACAGGCACGCCGATCATTTCCGTCTTCGCCAGATTCGAATAGGTGACGAAGCCCCGCTCGAACCATGCGCTGCTGCCCGAAATATCCGTGATCGCGGCCGCGACCATGCCGCCGGTGCAGGATTCGGCGGTGGCGAGCATCAGCCGTTCGTCGCGCAGGGCGTTGCCGACGCGGATCGCAAGTTGGTGAACGACGGTGTCGGTTGGCATGGCGGGGTCCAGAAGATGAGGGTGGAGATCAGACGGTCATGCGCCACAGCGCGATCACGAGCAGCGTGAAGAATGCCGCCGCGAGGTCGTCGAACATGATGCCGAAGCCGCCTTTCAGATGGCGATCGAAATAGCGGATGGGCGGCGGCTTCACCATGTCGAAGAAGCGGAATACGACGAACGCCCACGTCTGCCCGGTGAAGGTGGCGGGCGTGACGAGCAGCAGCACGAGCCAGAACGCGACGATCTCGTCCCACACCACCGGTGACGGATCCGCGATGCCCATTCTGGTGGCCGTGAAGCCGGTGAACCAGCATCCGGCGATAAAGCCCACGACGATCAGCGCGCCCCATTCCGCCACCGTCAGGTGCGGATTGAGCACGACGAACGACAGCCACGCGAACAGGGTGCCGACAGTGCCGGGCGCGACCGGCGACAGCCCGCTGCCGAAGCCGAGCGACAGGATGTGCAGCGGATTGGTAAGCATGAAACGCGCGCTTGCGCGGCGCGGCGCGGCGGTTTCGCCCGCGAGGGTCGGGTCAGTCTGCATGGAAATGATCGAAGCCTTGCAACGTCAGGGAGAGCGGGGCGCCGGAGGCATCGCGCCAGGCGAGGGCGGGCGCATCCAGGGATTCACCCAGGGATTCGATTGTACCGATGCGCGTCAGCGGCACCTGCACGCGCTGCGCGATTGCGGCGAGCGTGTCGCGCGCCGAGTGCGGCGCGGTGAAGCAGAGTTCGTAGTCGTCGCCGCCGGCGAGCGCGCATTGGCGGCGCGCGGGATCGGGCAGAGTACGCAGCGCGTCCGAGCACGGCACCGCCTCGGCATCGACGACGGCGCGAACCTGCGAGCGTCTCAGGATGTGCATCAGGTCGCCGGCGAGGCCGTCGGAGATATCGAGTGCCGCGTGCGCCACACCGCGCAGCGCCAGTCCCAGCGCGATGCGCGGCTCGGGCCGCTCCAGCGCGCGGCGCCAGTTTTCAGCCGCGGCGGCATCCGGCGCCTGCCACTCGCCGCGCAGCAGGCCCAGGCCGGCGCGCGCGTCGCCGAGCGTGCCGGACACCCAGATGTCGTCGCCGGGACGTGCGGCATCCCGGCGCAGGGCCATGCCGTGCGGCACGTCGCCGAATACGGTGATGCAGAGATTGAGCGGCCCGCTGGTAGTGTCGCCGCCGACCAGCGCGCAGCCGTGCCGTGACGCCAGCGCGAACAGTCCGTCGCTGAACGCGGCGAGCCAGGCTTCGTCGGCGCGCGGCAAGGCGAGCGCGAGCGTGAATGCGTGCGGCTGCGCGCCCATCGCGGCCAGGTCGGAAAGATTCACGGCGAGCGCCTTGTGCCCGAGCGCGGCCGGATCGACATCGGCGAAGAAATGGCGGCCTTCCACCAGCATGTCCGTCGAAATGGCCAGCTGGCTGCCCGCAGGCGGCGCAATCAGCGCACAGTCGTCGCCGATGCCGAGCGGCGTCGCGGCGGCGTCGTCATGACGCGGTGCGGGCGCCGTTGCGCGGCGGGCAAAGTATCGGTCGATCAGTGAAAACTCGGAAAGCATGATTCGCAAAGAAGGGTTTTTTGTGCGCTGCAAGAATGGAGCGAGATGCGCCCGCCGTCGCCCGAAGGCGCCCGCGGCATATCTCAAAAAAGTCGAACGACGGGCGGCGAGCCTTGCCTGGCCGGGCGATCAGACCTTTTCCGGTCATGGCAGTTGTAGCCGAAATGCACGGGCCGCTGCCCGAAACGCCCGCTGATTGGCGCTACAATGCGTTCGAACTTCCATTCTAAATCCCGCACCACTGGCCCGCCTTATGACGACTCCCGCCAATACCAAGTTGCGCGAAGCAGCGCTCGACTATCACGAATTTCCCGTCCCGGGGAAGATCGCCATCGCCCCGACCAAGCAGATGATCAACCAGCGCGACCTCGCGCTCGCTTACTCGCCGGGCGTCGCGTTCGCGTGTGAGGCTATTGTCGAGGATCCGCTGAACGCCGCGCGCTTCACCGCGCGCAGCAATCTCGTCGGCGTCGTGTCGAATGGCACGGCCGTGCTCGGCCTTGGCAACATCGGACCGCTCGCGTCCAAGCCGGTGATGGAAGGCAAGGCTGTGCTGTTCAAGAAGTTCGCCGGCATCGACGTGTTCGACATCGAGCTGAACGAAAGCGATCCGCACAAACTGGTGGACGTGATCGCCGCGCTCGAGCCGACCTTCGGCGGCATCAATCTCGAAGACATCAAGGCGCCGGACTGCTTCATCGTCGAGCGCGAGTGCCGCAAGCGCATGAAGATCCCGGTCTTTCATGACGACCAGCACGGCACGGCCATCGTCGTCGCGGCGGCGATCACCAACGGCCTGAAAGTGGTCGGCAAGGAGATCGGCGAAGTGAAGCTGGTGGCGTCCGGCGCGGGCGCGGCGGCGCTGGCCTGTCTGAACCTGCTCGTCGATCTCGGCATGAAGCGCGAGAACATTTTCGTGACGGACCTGGCCGGCGTGGTCTACAAGGGCCGCACGGAACTGATGGATCCGGACAAGGAACTGTTCTCCCGCGAAACCAGCGCGCGCACGCTGGCCGACGTGATGGAAGGCGCCGACGTGTTCCTCGGCCTCTCCGCTGGCGGCGTGCTCAAGCAGGAGATGGTCAAGGGCATGGCCGCGCAGCCGCTGATTCTCGCGCTCGCCAATCCGACGCCCGAGATCCTGCCGGAACTCGCGCTGGAAGTGCGTCCGGACGCGGTGCTGGCCACGGGCCGCACCGATTACCCGAACCAGGTCAACAACGTACTGTGCTTCCCGTTCATCTTCCGCGGCGCGCTCGATGTCGGCGCGACCGTCATCACGAAGGAGATGGAAGTCGCGGCGGTGAATGCCATCGCGGAACTGGCGCGTCAGGAGCAGAGCGACATCGTCGCGACGGCCTATGGCATTCAGGATCTGTCGTTCGGTCCGGAGTATCTGATTCCGAAGCCGTTCGATCCGCGCCTGATCGTGAAGATCGCGCCGGCCGTGGCGAAGGCCGCGATGGAGTGCGGCGTCGCGACGCGTCCGATCGAGGACATGGACGCCTACGAACAGCACTTGCAGCAGTTCGTGTATCACAGCGGCACGACCATGAAGCCGGTGTTCCAGCTGGCGCGCAGCGTCGAGCCGGAGAAGAAGCGCATCGTGTTCGCGGAGGGCGAGGAAGAGCGCGTGCTGCGCGCGGTGCAGATCGCGGTGGACGAGAAGATTGCCAAGCCGATTCTCATCGGCCGGCCGGCGGTGATCGAGCAGCGCATCCAGAAGTTCGGCCTGCGCCTGACGCCGGGCACCGACTTCACGGTGGTCGATACGGATCACGACGAACGCTATCGCGACTTCTGGCAGACCTACGCGAAGATGATGGCGCGCAAGGGCATCAGCGAGCAGATGGCCAAGCTGGAGATGCGCCGCCGCACGACGCTGATCGGTTCGATGCTCGTCAAGAAGGGCGAGGCCGACGGCATGATCTGCGGCACGGTGAGCACGACGCACCGGCATCTGCACTTCATCGATCAGGTGATCGGCAAGAAGGAAGGCGCGAACGTCTATGCGGCGATGAATGCCCTGGTGCTGCCGGGCCGGCAGATTTTCCTGGTCGATACGCACGTCAACGCGGACCCGACGCCGGAGCAACTCGCCGAAATCACGATCATGGCAGCGGAAGAAGTGCGGCGCTTCGGCATCGTGCCGAAAATCGCGCTGCTGTCGCATTCGAACTTCGGCACGAGCAACGCGCCGACCGCGCAGAAGATGCGCGACGTGCTGGCCCTTCTGAAGGAACGCGCGCCGGATCTGGAAGTGGACGGCGAGATGCACGGCGACGTCGCGCTGGATGCGCGTTTGCGCAAGGAAGTGCTGCCGGAGTCGACGCTCGAAGGCGATGCCAACCTGCTGGTGCTGCCGAACATCGATGCCGCGAACATCTCCTATAACCTGCTGAAGACGGCGGCGGGCAGCGGCATCGCGATCGGGCCGATCCTGCTCGGCGCGGCTCAGCCGGTGCACGTGCTGACTTCGTCGGCCACGGTGCGGCGGATCGTCAACATGACGGCGTTGCTGGTGGCGGATGCGTCGGCGGCGCGATGAGGTGAGGTGAGGTGAGCGCTCCAGGCGCATGATGACGGCGTGAAGCGCGGCGGATTTTTCCGCCGCGTTTTTTTTGAACCTCGGCTTTGGGTCGCCGTGGCCTCCCTTCGGTTGTTTTCTGCCTTTTCCGGTCCTTTCCCGCGCTTTGCGCCGCGCTTCAGCGCAGTCTCCCCGAAGCGCCGACGCATTGAGCGCAATCTCCCGTCGCACCATGACACTCTGCCAAGACACGGCACGGTTTTAAGAGTCGTGCCATTTCAGGGAATAGTCCTGAACCTTAATGTTCCAGCACGAACTCCAGACGGAATCGAATCCGGCTGACGCGAGTTCCGCACGCGAGCGGCACCAGACGAAGCAAAGGCCTTCTGTCATCCGGGCGATGTGATTCATGTCGCTTTCACCGCGTCGTGTCCATGGGCAAATTAATAAGGATCAGAAATTGAATAAGGCACACCGCACTGTTTGGTCTGATGTCATCGGGAACTGGGTGGCCGTTCCCGAGACCGCCAAGGGAAAAACCAAGCGCAGTCAGAAGGCGATATCGGCGGCGGTGAGCTCGCTGGCGATGGCGCTGGGCGGAGGCAGCATGCCGGCGGAGGCAGCCGGTGGGACGGCGGGCCTCGAGATCTGCGAGAACGGCACGGACAGCGGCATCAACAGCAATGCCTGCGCGCTTCCGAGTTCCGGCGGGGTTCAGAATGGCTGGGGGCTGTTCACCAACAACGGCGCAGGCTTTACCACCAGCGAACCCGCGTTCATTACCGGCGTGAAGCAGGGCTACGTGACGATGTACGGCCAGAACGGCGTGTACTCGTGGAGCGACCTGTACATGAACGGAGCGAACAATGTTCTGGGCGGCACGGGCACGGCGCACAAGATCAAGGGGCTGGCAGCGGGCGATGTCAGTACGTCAAGCCAGGATGCCGTGAACGGTTCACAGTTGTACGCGACGAATCAGTCGATCAACAGCATCGTCGCCACGGGCACGAAGTACTTCCACGCCAACAGCACGGGCGCGGATTCGGTGGCGATGGGTGCCGACTCAATCGCAATCGGTCAGGCAACGACCGCTGCTGGCCGAGAGGATATCGCGCTGGGCGCGAACGCAACTGCAAGCGGCACCAATCCCTTTCCCGCAACGGCGATAGGCAAGAACGCCCAAGCGCTTTCGACGAGTGCGATGGCGTTCGGAACGAGTTCGTTCGCGGACAAGAACACGGCAATTGCGATGGGGTATTCCGCTACGGCTTCCGATCAGAACACGACGGCGATCGGTGCATATTCGCTTGCCCAGGGCTACAACAGCTCGGCCATAGGACGAGAAGCAACCGCCGCCGCATTAAGATCGACTGCATTGGGTTATCGGACGAACGCTGTCAATCCAGATGACGTGGCGCTGGGTTCACGCTCCACGACGGCGGCCGCAGTGAACACCACCGGCGCGACGATCGGCGGCAAGGACTACACGTTCGCGGGCAGCAATGCGGGAAGCACGGTATCCGTGGGTTCGGTGGGTTCGGAGCGCACGGTGACGAACGTGGCGGCAGGCCGCTTGTCGTCAAGCTCGACCGATGCGGTGAACGGATCGCAACTCTACGCGACCAATCAGGCAGTGGACCAGAACACGGCCGATATCAGCAACACGGTCAACTCGATCAACAG
The DNA here is from genome assembly GCF_031450975.1 of Caballeronia sp. LZ065. NCBI lineage: Bacteria > Pseudomonadati > Pseudomonadota > Betaproteobacteria > Burkholderiales > Burkholderiaceae > Caballeronia > Caballeronia sp. LZ065. Next base: position 2,786,508 of record NZ_JARUXV010000001.1, on the reverse strand, counting down.
CATCGTCGCCACGGGCACGAAGTACTTCCACGCGAACAGCACCGGAGACGATTCGACGGCCACGGGTCTGGACTCGGTCGCGATCGGTCAGGGCGCGGTCGCGGCCAACGCAAACGACATCGCGCTCGGTTCGAACTCCACGACGGCTGGCGTAGTGAATACCATCGGCGCGACGATCGGCGGGAAGGACTACGCGTTCGCGGGCAGCCATGCGCAGAGCACGTTGTCGGTGGGTTCGGTCGGCGCGGAACGCACCGTGACGAACGTTGCGGCAGGCCGCCTCTCCGCAACGTCGACCGATGCAATGAACGGCTCGCAACTCTACGCGACCAATCAGGCAGTGGACCAGAACACGGCCGATATCAGCAACACGGTCAACTCGATCAACAGCATCGTCGCCACGGGCACGAAGTACTTCCACGCGAACAGTACCGGAGACGATTCGACGGCCACGGGTGTCGATGCCATCGCAATCGGCCAGGGCGCAGCGGCGACCCACGCCAACAGCATCGCGCTCGGTTCGAACTCGATCACGTCGGAGGCCGTCGCGACAGCGGGCATCGCCATCAACGGCATGAACTACGCGTTCGCCGGTTCGGCGCCGGTCGGCACGTTGAGCGTCGGCTCGACTGGCGCTGAACGCACCATCACGAACGTCGCGGCCGGCCGCATCTCGGCCGCCTCGACCGACGCCGTCAACGGTTCGCAGCTCCACGCGACCAATCAGGCGGTCAGCAGCCTGCAGACGGAAGTCTCGACCATCTCGACCGACATCAATGCGCTCAACAATGCGTCCGTGAAATACGACACCCACGCGGACGGCACGCCGGATACCAGCAGCATCACGTTGAGCGGCGGCGCCTACGACAGCTCGACGCGCACCGGAGGCACCGCCATCCGCAACGTGGCGTACGGCGTCGATGGCGGCGATGCCGTGAATGTGAGTCAGTTGAACGAGGTGATCGGCACCGTGACCAACGTGGCGAACGCGGCCAACAACCCGTTCATGGCCGCCGAAGGCAATCGCGACACGGAGGGCGCCACGGCAACCGGCACGCATTCGACCGCGATGGGCGCACTCGCCAGCGCCAGCGGAGCGCGTTCGACGGCGGTCGGCTCCGGCGCAAGCGCATCGGCGGCGAACTCGGTGGCGCTGGGCGCCAGATCGGTCGCGGATCGCGATAACTCGGTATCGGTCGGCGCCGCGGGTGCGGAGCGCCAGATTACGAACGTGGCAGCCGGTGCGCAAGGCACCGACGCCGTGAATCTGAGCCAGATGAACCAGAGCCTCTCGCAGGGCCTGAACCAGGCCAACGCCTACACGGATCAGAAGATCACCGCGCTCGGCAGCCAGGTGAGTTCCGTTGCACGCGGCGCCTACGCCGGCGTGGCCGCAGCAACGGCCTTGTCGATGATTCCGGACGTCGATCCGGGCAAGACCCTCGCGGTTGGCGTCGGGACCGCCAATTACAAGGGCTATCAGGCAACCGCACTGGGTGCTTCGGCGCGCGTGACGGCGAACGTCAAGCTGAGGCTCGGTGCCGGCGTCAGCGCCGCCGGAACGGCGGTGGGCGGAGGCGCCTCCTATCAGTGGTAATGCAAGGCTGATTACAAGCGGACGGCGCAAGTCGTCCGCTTGCATTTTGCAAACCCGATTCAAGTAACTGTTTGAAGCTTGTTATTCAAACAGCTGATTCATTTCATTACTTTCATTTTTTCTGAATATAAATCGGAGCCATCGAAGAATCGGACCATGCAACGATCTTGAAATCCGAATCAAATGTTTTCAGGATAACTGCAAAAATTTTGCGGTGATTAATTCAGTTTGCAGAAATGGATTCGAGCATTGTTTCGATGGAGTCGCAATAAAATAGAGGGCAAGGACTAAACAGGACTTGAATCGTCTTCCTAACAATAAGTTGATTGTTGTAACATTGCGTGGATCTCGCACCTCACGGGTGCAAGCGCAATTCAGCGGGACCGATGTTCCGCTGCGCAGTCGCAATACAATCAATATAGGGAAGCCGGACGTGCAAGCCACCGGACTCGTAACCTCACAGTCTTTCGAATCTGCATTGGAATGCTTTCGCGCGGGTGATCGCGTACAGGCCGCTATCCAATGCAGAAGCATCCTGAGCGAAGTGTCGCTTCATTGCGAAGCCAATCATCTTCTGGGAGTGCTTCATCTGCTGGATGGCGATCCCTCCAAAGCGGAAGCGCTCATTCAGATTGCTCTTTCCATCGCTCCAAGCGCTGCGGGAGAGTCGGATCTCGGGCTGGCGCTGAGAGCGCAGAAGCGCTATGAGGAAGCGATGAGCGCGCAGCGCCGCGCACTGGACATCGATCCCGGTTTCGCCATCGCGCATTTCAATCTCGCGCGGCTGCACGAGGAACAGAATCAGCTCGAAGAAGCCAGGACAGCGTTTCGCCGTGCAGTCGAACTCGATCCGAACTCGGCTGATTACCGCTTCAATTTCGGAAAACTGCTTTCGAGACTCGGTAATGGAGCCGATGCGCTCGAGCAACTGCGCCGCGCAATCGCGCTGCGTCCCAATTGGCCTGAAGCGCTTAATAGTCTGGGCACGGTACTGGCCGAGCAAAGAATGTTCGACGATGCCGAATCTGCATTTCGCCACGCGCTGGAGATTCGACCTGGCTTTGCACAGGCACTGTGCAATCTCGGTTCCCTTTTCAAGGACACCGGTCGGAAAGCGGAAGCCGAGCAGGCTTTGCGTCATGCATTGCGCGCAGATCCGCAATTCGCTGGCGCAAGCGAAATGCTGGCGAGGCTTATGAACGAACTCGGACGCTCGAACGAAGCAATCGATACCTTTCGGATGTCGCTGCAATTGTCGCCGAACAATGTTGGTACGTTGAATGCGCTGGGCAGTCTGCTGGCGGAAAAACGCCGTTTCGAAGAAGCGGAAACGGTGTTGCGTCGCGCGCTTGAATTGAGTCCGCGTTTCGTCCTCGCGCTGATCAACCTCGCCAATATCCTCGCGGAGACGTGCCGCACCGAAGCCGCCGAGGCCGCCTATCGGCACGCCCTCGAAGTGGATCCGAATCATTGGGGCGCGCTTTTCAACTTCGGGGCTTTCCTTAAAAATCGGCGCAAGCTCGACGAAGCCGAAGTGCTCACGCGCCGGGTGCTTGAATTGCAGCCGCGTCTCGCCGCTGCGCACGTCGGACTGGGCACCGTGTTGCTGGCGAAGAACTCGGGAAACATCGAGGAGGCGTTGAACTGTTTTCGCAGCGCCATTGAAATCGATCCGGACTGTTTGATCGCCCACTCGAATCTGGTCTATGCGCTCAGCTTCGTCAGCGAGGCCGGTTACGACGTGCTCGAAGAGGGCCGCCGCTTCGCCGCCCGGTTCGAAGCCCGGCATGCCGCTACGGCCGAGCAGTACCGGAATGATCCGGCATCCGAGCGGCGCTTGCGCATCGGCTACGTCTCGCCGGACTTTCGCGACCATTGCCAGGCGCTGTTCATGTTGCCGCTGTTGCGAAATCACGATCATCGCGCGGTCGAGGTCTTTTGCTATTCGAGCGTCGATATCCGTGATCGCATCACCGACGAGATCGCGCATCTCGCGGATGCCTGGCGCGATGCGCACAGCCTCGACGACGAACGACTTGCACAGCAGATCCGGGACGATCGCATCGACATTCTGGTCGATCTGACCATGCACATGGCGGGCGGGCGTCCTCAGCTCTTTGCGCGTAAGCCCGCGCCGGTCCAGGCGGCCTGGCTGGCGTATCCGGGGACCACGGGGAGCAGCGCGATCGGCTACCGCCTGACCGATCCGTGGCTCGATCCGGTTGGTTCGAACCGGGATGACTGCTACAGCGAAACGTCGATTCGCCTGCCCGATACGTTCTGGTGTTATGCGCCGCTCAATCAGGCGCACCATGTGAACGCGCTGCCTGCTGACGACAAGGGACATATCACGTTCGGATGCCTGAACAATCCGTGCAAGCTCACTGATCGGACGCTTGCGCTCTGGGCCGAGGCGATGCGGCGCATTCCTGGTTCGACCCTGATGCTTCTGCTGGCCTGGGGGCGTGCGCGGGAAGACGTGGTGGCGAAGTTCGAAGCGGCGGGCATCGAGTCATCGCGACTCGACTTCGTCGACTACCGTCCGCGCGAGCGTTATATGGATACGTATCTCGAGATCGATATCGTGCTCGACACCTTTCCGTACAACGGCCACACCACGAGTCTCGACGCACTGTGGATGGGCGTACCGGTTCTCACGATGACCGGCCAGACGCCGGCAAGTCGCGCGGGTCATGCGTTGCTGTCCAATCTGAGCATGCCGGAATGGATTGCGGATTCGGAAGAGAGCTTCATTGAAAAAGCGGTTGAGGCGGCCCGCGATCTGAGTCGCTTGCGCAAGCTTCGGTCTGAACTGAGAACGACCATGGAGCGTTCTTCATTGATGGACGGTGCGCGCTTCGCACGGGGTATGGAGCGTGCGTTTCAAGATATCTGGCGCGAGCAATGTGCGCTTCGCTTGCAATCGAATACTCCATCGAAAATCGAGGTCAACACTTTGTTGACCCATGACGTTTCCTGCTGAATCTTTCGCCGCGGACAAAAGCGGAACAGGGCTGGGGAGAAACACGGCGTAATTGACGCTGAACAGATTGTCTCAGGTAAATAGTCGCATATAAATTTCGGATAACCAATCATAAGGCGATTCTGGGGAGCCGCCATCCGTCGCATCTCGTTTGTTCAGTGATGCGACCGCCGCTTTGAACGCAACGCGCTTAAACGCACGCAGCCGACGATTTCATTCGTCCGGCGGCGCGGGTGAGCTATTGCCGAAAGCTTGATTGAGAAATCTCGATGTCATTTGCAGAACGAGCGTCTTTATCGCTCGTTTGCAGTAACGGCTGTATTGGAGTCCACGCCATGAAATCTTGTGCCGCGCGCAGTAAATGCTTCGCTTCTATCTCGTTTGCACTGTTGAGCATGCAATGCATTGCGCAAACGCCGGGCGCTTCCGCGTCGCCGGAAACACTCGAGCGCGCCTGGGTTCAGGCTACGGCGAGCCGGGATATGGCGACGCTCGACCGGATTCTCGACCCGTCGTTCGTGGAGACGCTCAGCAACGGGCACCGCCGCAACAAGGCCGAGGTGTTGAGCGCAGCGCCCCCGCCCGTGGGCTCCACGCAGCAACTGCAGGACATGCAGGTCAGGACCTACGGCGACACGGCAATCATCACGGGGACCAACCGGTTCAATCAGTCCGGTCAGCCAGCGGCGCTCCTGTTTTCTTTCACCGACGTTTTCGTGCGCCGAGACGACGCGTGGCGCGCCGTCTCGTCTCACATGACGCTTCAAGGACGCGAGTGAATTCACGGGCGGCATCGCCAGGGAAGCCGGTTTCGGTCAGACCGATTCGCTGGACATCGCCATCGATTTGCAACGCTGCAGCCGTCAAAGGGGAGGTTGGGTGAAGCCCGGAAGCAAGAGTGGGAGCTTGCGTAATCAATGATGCCGCAAAGCCGACATGGCGCGCCAGTGACCGCGGCGCATTGGCATCGATCGCTTGATGCGCCAGGTGGCTCCGGTGGGGAGCGCCTGGAGATTGAAGAACCTTGAGTTGCGGATATGAAGTATCAGCAACATTATTGAAGACTTAGAGATACAAATGAATAAGACATATCGGACAGTGTGGAACGAGACCACCGGCACGTGGGTAGCGGTGGCGGAATCGGCAAAGGCACGGGGAAAGAAAACGAGCAGCAAGATTGCAGCGTCCTGCGCGGTGGTCCTGCTTGGAGGGATGCTGTCGATGGCGGACACGGCCTCTGCCGGTTCGGTCGATGGCGGGACGGCCACGGGCATCAACGGTGCCATCGCGGTCGGAGGCGCCGCGATTTCGAGCGGTGCGGGCGCCATCGCCGTGGGTAGTTCGGGGGGAAGCGGGACGGATCATACGCTTGCATCAGGAGTGGACTCCGTGGCCTTTGGGAATGGTGCGACGGCTTCCGGCGATGCTTCCGCAGCCATCGGACCGAATGCGACGGCGTCGACGCAAAACTCGATCGCGTTCGGAAATCACGCCTCAGCTTCAACCAACGGCGTGACGAGCGACGCCGCATCCGACGCCGCGACTGCAGTGGGCGCTTCCGCAAGCGCTTCGGGTGCCGGTGCATCGGCGATTGGCGGGCAGGCTAGCGCGAGCGGCGTGGGCGCGACTGCAGTGGGCGTTCTCGCAAACGCTTCGGGTGCCGGTGCATCGGCGATCGGTGCGGGGTCCACCGCGAGCGGCTTAGGCACGATTGCAGTGGGCATTGCCGCAAACGCTTCGGGTGTCGGTGCATCGGCGATCGGACTGAATGCGATGGCGTCGGCGCAAAACTCGATCGCGTTCGGAAATCACGCCTCAGCTTCAACCAACGGCGTGACGAGCGATGCCGCATCCGACGCCGCGACTGCAGTGGGCGCTTCCGCAAGCGCTTCGGGTGCCGGTGCATCGGCGATTGGCGGCCAGGCTAGTGCGAGCGGCGTGGGCGCGACTGCAGTGGGCGCTCGCGCAAACGCTTCGGGTGACGGTGCATCGGCGATCGGTGCGGCGTCCATCGCGAGCGGCTTAGGCACGATTGCAGTGGGCATTGCCGCAAACGCTTCGGGTGTCGGTGCATCGGCGATCGGACCGAATGCGACGGCGTCGGCGCAAAACGCGATCGCGTTCGGAAATCACGCCTCAGCTTCAACCAACGGCGTGACGAGCGATGCCGCATCCGACGCCGCGACTGCAGTGGGCGCCTCCGCAAGCGCTTCGGGTGCCGGTGCATCGGCGATTGGCGGGCAGGCTAGCGCGAGCGGCGTGGGCGCGACTGCAGTGGGCGTTCTCGCAAACGCTTCGGGTGCCGGTGCATCGGCGATCGGTGCGGGGTCCACCGCGAGCGGCTTAGGCACGATTGCAGTGGGCATTGCCGCAAACGCTTCGGGTGTCGGTGCATCGGCGATCGGACCGAGTGCGACGGCGTCAGCGCAAAACTCGATCGCGTTCGGAAATCACGCCTCAGCTTCAGCCAACGACGCGACTGCAGTGGGCGCTTTCGCAAACGCTTCGGATATTGGTTCAACGGCGACCGGCATCAAGGCCAGCGCGAGCGGCACCGGTGCCAGTGCGTATGGCGCGCTCGCGTCGGCCTCGGCAGACGGCTCGACGGCTCTTGGCACGAATGCGCGCGCCAACAACGCAAACGACGTCGCCCTCGGCGCTGGTTCGACGACAGCGCCGGTCGTGAACACGCCGAACGCGACGATCGGCGGCACCCCGTACACGTTTGCCGGCACGAATGCGACGAGCACGGTATCGGTGGGCGCGCCGGGCGCGGAGCGCACGATCACCAACGTCGCGGCGGGGCGTCTCTCCGGCACCTCGACC
>NZ_JARUXV010000001.1:2705484-2779002 GCF_031450975.1 Caballeronia sp. LZ065 | reverse complement strand
GTCGACCAATCCCGGCGATGTCGCCCTCGGCGCCGGTTCGACAACCGCGCCAGTCGTGAACACGCCGGGCGCGACGATCGGCGGCACCCCGTACACGTTCGCCGGCACGAATGCGACGAGCACGGTATCGGTGGGCGCGCCGGGCGCGGAACGCACGATCACCAACGTCGCGGCGGGGCGTCTCTCCGGCACCTCGACCGACGCAGTGAACGGCTCGCAACTCTTCGCTTCGAATCAGGCGATCGATCAGAACGCGACCGACATCAGCAACGCCCTCAACTCGATCAACAGCATCACGAGCACAGGCAGCCAGTACTTCCACACCAACAGCACCGGCGCGGCCCCGACGGCGACCGGTCTCGATTCGGTGGCGATCGGTTCGGGCGCGGTGTCGACCAATCCCGGCGATGTCGCCCTCGGCGCCGGTTCGACAACCGCAGCGGTCGTCAACACGCCGAACGCGACCATCGCCGGCAACCTGTACACGTTCGCCGGCACGAATGCGACGAGCACGGTATCGGTCGGCTCGCCGGGCGCCGAGCGCACGCTCACGAACGTGGCAGCGGGACGCATCTCCGCCACCTCCACCGACGCCGTGAACGGCTCACAGCTCAACGCGACGAACCAGGCCGTCGGCAGCCTGCAGACTCAGGTGACGACGATCTCGAACACCGCGAGCACGCTGGGCAACTCTGCCGTGAAGTACGACACCACCGCCAGCGGGTCGCCCGATTACAGCAGCGCCACGCTGAACGGCGTGACCTACAGTGCGGCCACGCACACGGGCGGCACGGTGCTCCACAACGTGGCGTACGGTCTGGCCGGGGGCGATGCCGTGAACGTCGATCAGTTGAACGAGGCCATCGGCAGCGTCGAGAACATGGCGCAGGCAGCCAGCAGTCCGCTCGTCGCCGCCAACGGCGATCGTACGACCGAGGCCGCCGTCGCCACCGGCGCTCATGCGGCCGCGCTTGGCGCCACTGCCAGCGCGACCGGGACGCAGGCGGCGGCGTTCGGCTACAACGCCAGCGCGACCGGCACGCAAGCGGCCGCAATCGGTTCAGGCGCCAAGGCAACGGGCGCCGATTCGACTGCGATCGGTACCGGTAGCCAGGCGAAGGGCGCGAACTCGGTGGCGCTCGGCTCGAACTCGGTGGCCGATCGCGACAACACCGTGTCGGTCGGCGCGCCTGGCAGCGAGCGGCAGATCGCGAACGTCGCGCCCGGGTCGCAAGGCACCGACGCGGTGAACGTGAATCAGCTGAACCAGAGCGTCGCGGAAGGCGTCAACCAGGCTAACGCCTACACGAACCAGCAGTTCAACGCGCTCGGCAATCAGGTCAATTCCGTGGCGCGCTACGCCTACTCGGGCGTCGCGGCCGCCACGGCGCTGACGATGATTCCGGACGTCGATCCGGGCAAGACGATCGCGGTCGGTGTCGGCACAGCCACCTACAAGGGCTATCAGGCAGCGGCCCTCGGTGCGTCGGCGCGGATCATGGAGAACGTCAAGGTGAAGATCGGGGCCGGTGTCAGCGCCGCGGGGACGGCATTCGGCGCAGGCGCGTCCTATCAGTGGTAACACGCTCCGGCTCCGGCCGGTTGCCAGGCGGACGGCGCGCGTCGTCCGCCTGGCGAAGGCGCCTGACGGAGATCCCCGATTTCCACGAACGCACGTCATGAACCTTCAACTTCTTCTGGTGGCGCTCGTGGCGGTCGTCGTGACGGGCTCCGCCACCTGGTCCTCCCCGATGTCCGCTGCCGGTCTCCTGACGCTCGGGTCGGGTGAACCAGCGTGGCAAGTGCAGTGCCACGGCTGGTTCGCAAGCGGCGAGACCTGCATGAAGCGCGCGAGATCGATCTGCGAACAAGAGTCGGTCACGGTGCGCGATCCCGTCGACACGATGCCGGGCGACGATACCGATGTCACCGATCCGCGCGAGCTGACTTTCGTCTGTGGCGACGTCGCGGCAGGGCCGCTGGTCGCCGCGAGGGCGTCGCGCGACGCAGCGGCGAACCCGCCCGGCTCGCCGGCGCGAACCGGACAGGCTGCGCTCGACTCGAGGAACGCCGGCCACGCAGGCTCGACGGTTTCATCGCGGCGAGCCGGGACGTCTGCGTCGAGCGGTTGAATCCGATGCTCCGCCGGCTCGGGCGGCCTCGATGGCGCCCGACGAATCCCCGTCCGCGAGGGGCCCGAGGTCATGCTGGCGCGCGGCCTGCGCGGTTTTGGATACGCGTTCAGCGCGACCGATGCAGGCCGCGCCCCGCCACACGTGGCGCAAGACTCAAGACGCCGCGGCCGTTCCAGCGTTTCCCGCGGCTTCAGCTGCGAGCTTGTCGAGGTCGTCCCGGAGCCGCTCGAACACCGCGTCCCACTCGGCGAACCTGCTTTGCCGATACAGCGTGGCGGTCGGATACCAGGGGCTGTCTTGCCGATCGAGCAGCCAGACCCAGTGCGGATTGACGTCGAGCAGCACCCACGTGCGTTGTCCCAGCGCGCCGCTCAGATGCGCCACCGACGTGCAAACCGAAATCACGAGATCGAGCGCGCCGATGAATGCCGCCGTGTCGTCGAAACGCTTGAACTCGCCCGTATGATCGGCGATGTCGAATCCCGCTGAGCGCGCGGCGGCAACGTCCGCGGCGGCATCGGGCTGCAATGAATAGAACGCGACGTTGTCCAGGTCGCGCAGATACGCTTCGTGTCGTTCCAGTCCCACGCGACGAAACGGATTGCGCTGGTGCGTGCGGCTGCCGGTCCAGGTCAGGCCGACCTTCAGACGCGTTTCCCCGGCGAGGCGGGCGCGCCAGCCATCGACGGCGGCCGGATCGGCCCGCAAATACGGCACATGCGATGGAATCGTGTCTTCGCGGGTATCGAAGACGAACGGGAGCGTCACCATCGACACTTCGTAGTCGAACAACGGCAACGACTCCAGCCCGCCGCCCAACGTGAATTCATCGACGAAGCGCGCCAGCGTGCGACTGATCAGCCCGCCCATCTGCGGAAACGAGTTCCAGACGAGACGGCCGCCCTCGCGATGCACGCGCTCGGCGAGCAGCGGGACGTAGCGGCAGAACTGAAGCAGGTCGCCCATCCCTTGCTCGCCCCAGAGCAGCAGCGTCTTGCCCGCGAGCGGCTGGCCCGTCCATGCGGGCCCGGGGAACACCGGCCGTTTGCCGGCCAGTTCCTTCGAGCCGTCCCACCGCGCCTCGTGTTCCGGCCATCCCGCGGCGTAGTGCCCGCGCAAGAGGTGCAGCATGCCCAGGTTCGAGCGATGCCCGGCGTACTCCGGCGCGAGTTGCAACGCCCGGGTGGCGCAATGCTCGGCGTCGTCCCAGCGCTGGGCTTCGCGCAGCTTCTGTCCGTGATTGCTGACGACGACCGGATCGTCCGGCGCAAGCCTGACAGCCTGTTCGCTCGCCGCGAGCGCGCCCGCGAGGTCGAAGCGCGCCAGACGCACCTTCGCGAGATTGACCCACAGGTTGGCATCGCGCGCATCGTGCGTGAGCGCGGCTTCGAGCAGCCGGGCCGCTTCGGACGACCCCGGATCCCGGTCGAGCCACGCGGCGGCGAGGTTGTTGCGCAGGCTGTACAGGTCGGGATCGATAGCCAGCGCGTCGAGATACGGCGCAATCGCTTCGTCGTGACGGTTCGCGAACTGCAGCGCCAGCCCCAGATTGAACTGCGCGAGCGCGCTGTGCGGCTCGAGTTGTGCGAGCGTGCGCGCGATGGCTTCGGCATCGACGAGCCGTTGCTCCGCGGCGAGCCGCTGGAGCATCGCGCCGACGGATGCGCCATCCAACGGAAACAGATATCGCGCGGCGTCGAGCCAGGTGTCGCGGACGATGGATTCGTTGCGCTGCTGCGCGCTCAGTGCGTTGCGCAGGAAAGCCTGGAAGATTTCAACCGTACTGGCTGGCGAATGGCGAGTCGGTGCATTCATTTGGCTATGCTGATCGGTTGCTGCGAAAAGTCTCACATTGTTCAGTGTAGAGCGGAGGCCGCGAGATGGGCGACGCCGTCTTCCTGATTCACGCGCGGCAGCGGAGACGAGAGAACGGAGAAATTATCCCGCACGCACCGCGCGTCATTGTCAAACAACGCAACAGCCGGCCGAATGAGTGCGGAAAGAGGGCATGGGCCGGAGGGTGACCAAAAAAAAGGCGTGCCGCAAAGGTTGCGCGGCACGCCCAGGCGAAACGCGAGGCTGTCTTTTCACCAAAAATGCAAGGCTGTCGGCGGAGCGCGTGCCGTGAGACTGGCGACAAGTGAGGCGGCTTGTCCAGAGGTCTCGAGTCCCACAGGCATTGATTATTATCTCGTTGAAGATAAATTTCACTCAGAATAGTTCGAAATTAGGGTCCTTCTCGAACCTTGTCGAAGCGCCCGATGACCGCTTCTTCGGGAAAAATTTCTGATTTCCCAGCGAACATTGATTCGCCCTGTTATTAGCGATACCCTTACACCTTTAATGGTCGCCAGATTTCGGTTCAACACGGGGACAATCGTTACGTGAGGCGCGTCTGGGCTCTTTCCTGCTTGCTCGGCTTGAGCATCGTTCTCGTCGGGTGCGGCAAGGACGAGCAGGGCAGCCATTCCCAAAAACCCGTCGCGTCCGCTATCCCGGCGCCGGTTCAGCCGGCGGAAGCGGTTCAGCGGGCACAGCCAGCCGCGCCGGCCGCGCCAGGCCAGGACGGCCTGGTCACCGTCCGGATCGAGCAGTTGCCGAAGCAGGCGGTCACGACGCTGCGGCTCATCGAGGCGGGCGGGCCGTTCCCTTTCGAGAAGGACGGCGTCGTGTTCGGCAATCGCGAGCGTTTGCTGCCTCGGCATCCGCGCGGCTACTATCACGAATACACGGTTCCCACCCCGCGCGCGAGGGACCGCGGCGCGCGCCGCATCGTATGTGGCGGGCCGCGCAGGCAGATCGGCGAGTGTTTCTACACGGACGATCACTACACCAGTTTCAAACGCATTACGGATTAACCAGGGATAAACGGCATGAGCGACAGCATCTACGCGCACGATCACAGCGTCGCGAGTGATCTTTTCGCCACCGGCGATGGCAACCTGTTCCAGCGAGTATTGCGGCTACGCATGACAGAACACGACAACAGACCCGGCGACGAGACCAGTCCCGACGAGTCCCATGCGCCTCACCTGCATGAAGAAGATGCGGAAGCCATGTTCGCCACGGTGCGGCCGAACATCGTCCAGTCGATCCGCGCGTTTCGCGTGCAGGATCTGGCCGACGAAGCCACGCGCCTCGGCCAGCATTTTCTGTATGCGTACCTCGGCCAGGCGCAGAGCAAGCAGGAAATACTGGAAACGATCGCCACGTCGTTCTTGTTTCCGAAGCACTTCGGCAAGAATTACGACGCACTCTATGATTCGCTGACCGAGCTCGTCCACAAAGCGGGTTCGCAGCCGGGCTTCGTGATCGTGCTGGAGCAGCTGCCCATCGCGCAGAAATTCGACAAGGAAGGGCGCGAGGTGCTGCTCGATGTCTTCCGCGACGCGGCCGAGTTCTGGGCCGAGCGCAAAGTGGCGTTCCGCGTCTTCTACTCGTTCGTGTAAGCCCGCCGCGGTCCCGATCCTCCGTCAGTCAATCAGCCCGATGAGCGCGCCGCGTTCCTCGGGCTGATCGACTTTTGGGGGCAGCCACTGCGCCCTCGCGCGTCACCAATCGCCCTGCGCTTTACCAGCCGCTCTCGCACTTCACCAGCCGCTCAGCGCGTCACCAACCGCTCTCGCGCTTCATCAGCCGCCCCAGCGCGTCACCAGCCGCTCTCGCGCTTCACCAGCCGCTCAGCGCGTCACCAACCGCTCTCGCGCTTCACCAGCCGCCCCAGCGCGTCACCAGCCGCTCAGCGCGTCACCAACCGCTCTCGCGCGTCAGCCCCAGCGCGTCACCAACCGCTCTCGCACTTCACCAGCCGCCCCAGCGCGCCGCCAGCGCCGCGAGCACCGCGATGCCGGCCGTCTCGGTGCGCAGCACGCGCGGGCCGAGCCCAAGCGTCACAAAGCCGGCATCGATACTCGCCTGCTCCTCCGCAGGCGAGAAGCCCGCTTCCGGGCCGATCAGCAACGTAACCGTTCCACGCGGCGCTTCGACGGGCAGCGCGGCGAAGCTCACGTCGGCGCGTGGAGACAGCAGCAGGCGCAGTTCACCCTCGGCGGCAGCGGGGAGATTGGCGAGCCAGGCGTCGAGATCGCGTGGCGGAGCGACTTCCGGCACGCGATTGCGGCCGCATTGCTCGCAGGCCGCGCGCGTCAGCGCCTGCCAGTGCGCCTGACGCCGCAGTGCCCGCTCGCCGGCCAGACGCACGACGCCGCGCTCGGCCGTGAGCGGCGCGATGCCCGCGACGCCCAGTTCCACGGCCTTCTCGATCAGCCAGTCCATCTTGTCGCCGCCCGCGATCCCTTGCGCAAGGATCACGCGATAGGGCGGTTCGGCTTCGCGGTCGCTGTGTTCGTCGATCCGCGCGAGCGCCGCGCGTTTGGCGATATCGACCAGTTCGGCCCGATACTCGCCGCCGGCGCCGTCGAACAGGGTGATGACGTCGCCCGTCTGGAGGCGCAACACGTGAACATGACGCACGACGGCGTCAGGAAGCGAGAAGGTTTGACCCGGCGAGAGCGGGCCGTCGACATGAAAACGTGGCATGGAGGGTCGATCGCGGACCGGTGCGCCCGCGGATAGTGGAAATGCCTGGAGGTTCAGGCCAGATGCCGAGCGATGGCCCAGCGGTATCCGTCCGGATCCTCGAATTGCGCGAAACGGTCGCCCCAGAACTGGTCCTGCGGCTCGATCAGCGGCTTCGCGCCAACGGCGAGCGCCAGCTGGAAGGTGGCATCGACGTCGTCCACATACAGATAGAACGACTGCGGCGCCATGTGTCCCGCGCTCTTCGGGGTGCGCGCCTGCGAACCGTACGCGCCCTCCGGCGCGAACATCACGATCAACTGCCCGCGATACATCATCTCCACATGGATGATCGTGCCGTCGTCGTTCACGCTGTCGCGCACGGCAAAGCCCAGCGCCTTTTCATAGAACGCGATGCTCACGCGCGCATCGCGCACCGTGAGATACGGAGTCAGCCAGGGCACGTCGGCCGGGCGAGGGTCGGTCATCGGGAACACTCCTTGAAGCCTTGCTGCTGCGGGTTGTAAGACATTCTGCCATGAAGCCGTACGATCAATCGGCCGCGGGAAACCGCGAAACGGTGACAAGCCATGCGTCGCGCCGGACGGATTTCGCCTGATGAACGTCCGTTGCGCGTGCGCCGAAGCGGGTAATGTCGCGGGGTCCTCACACGTGCGTGGTGACGACGACGCTCAGGAACGCACCGCGCCGACCGTGTTTTGCACGGAACATGCCCGCGGCCGCACAGCCGGATACACGCCGGTCCCCGGCCGCCCTTGGCCGCGTGGCGAACGGACCGGTCTGTTAGAATGACGGCCTCCCGATCCTCGTCGTTTCTCGTCGTTCCGGTCCTGAAAACGTTGTGTGCCGCGGGTCCGGCGCGTGTGAGACATCCAGCCAGAGAAGCACTGCGGATCTTTTCAGGACCTGCCCAGACTCGACATGACGACCCCGACTTCCAGCCAGACCGCCCCTGTGGCCAAAAACATGGCCAACGCAATCCGCGCGCTCGCCATGGACGCCGTTCAACAAGCCAATTCCGGCCACCCCGGCATGCCGATGGGCATGGCCGAAATCGGCGTCGCGCTGTGGTCGTGCCATCTGAAGCACAATCCGGTGAATCCGCACTGGTTCGACCGCGACCGTTTCGTGCTCTCGAACGGTCATGGTTCGATGCTGCTGTACTCGCTCCTGCACCTCACCGGCTACGACCTGCCGCTCGCCGAACTGAAGAACTTCCGCCAACTGCATTCGAAGACGCCGGGCCACCCCGAAGTGGGCATGACGCCGGGCGTCGAGACGACCACCGGCCCGCTCGGCCAGGGCGTCGGCAACGCGGTCGGCATGGCGCTGGCCGAAGCGCTGCTCGCCGCCGAGTTCAACAAGGCCGACGCGAAGATCGTCGATCACCACACGTACGTGTTCCTCGGCGACGGCTGCCTGATGGAAGGCATCTCGCACGAAGCCTGCTCGCTGGCAGGGACGCTCAAGCTGAACAAGCTGATCGCGCTGTACGACGACAACGGCATTTCCATCGACGGCCACGTCGAGCACTGGTTCCACGACGACACCCCGAAGCGCTTCGAGTCCTACGGCTGGAACGTGATTCGCGCGGTGGACGGCCACGACGTCAATGCCGTCGACGCAGCTATCGCGGCCGCGAAGAAGTCGGACAAGCCCACGCTGATCTGCTGCCGCACGGTGATCGGCAAGGGCGCGCCGACCAAGGCGGGCGGCCACGACGCGCACGGCGCGCCGCTCGGCGACAAGGAAATCGCGGCGACGCGCGCGGCGATCGGCTGGAACTATGGTCCGTTCGAGATCCCGCAGGACGTGTATGCCGCGTGGGACGCGAAGGAGCAGGGCAAGCACGCGGAAACCGAATGGAACAAGGCGTTCGACGCCTATCGTGCGAAGTACGCCGCCGAAGCCGCCGAGTTCACGCGCCGCATGAGTGGCGAACTGCCGGCGAACTGGGCCGAAGCCGCAGCGAAGATCATCGAGGACGCGAACCAGAAGGGCGAGACCATCGCGACGCGCAAGGCCTCGCAGAACACCATCGAAGGTCTCGCGGCCGCGCTGCCGGAACTGCTCGGCGGCTCCGCTGACCTGACCGGCTCGAACCTGACCAACTGGAAGGCGTCGAAGGCGGTCCGCGCGGCGGGCGATCAGGAGAACGCCAACCCGGATCACGCGGGCATCCAGTGGGGCAACCACATCAACTACGGCGTGCGCGAGTTCGGCATGAGCGCGGCCATCAACGGCATCGCGCTGCATGGCGGCTATCGTCCGTTCGGCGGCACTTTCCTGACGTTCTCGGATTACAGCCGCAACGCGCTGCGCGTCGCCTCGCTGATGAAGTCGCGTTCCATCTTCGTGTTCACGCATGATTCCATCGGCCTCGGCGAAGACGGCCCGACGCACCAGTCCGTCGAACACGTCTCCAGCCTGCGCCTGATCCCGAACCTGCAGACCTGGCGTCCGGCCGACACCGTCGAGACGGCGGTCGCGTGGACGCATGCCATCGCGCATCACGGTCCGTCGACGCTGATCTTCAGCCGCCAGAACCTGCAGTACTCGCCGCGCAACGACATCCAGATCGCGAACATCGCGAAGGGCGGCTACGTGCTGCGCGACTGGAACGACGACATCCCCGCGCGCAAGATCATCCTCATGGCCACCGGCTCGGAAGTGCAACTCGCCATGCAGGCGGTCGAGGCGCTGGCGAAGGAAGGCATCGGCGCGCGCGTCGTGTCGATGCCCTGCACGAACGTCTTCGACAAGCAGGACGCCGAGTATCGCGAACGCGTGTTGCCGAAGGGCGTGGCGCGCGTGGCGATCGAAGCGGGCGTAACGGATTTCTGGCGCAAGTATGTGGGCCTGGAAGGCGGCGTGGTCGGCATCGACACGTTCGGCGAGTCGGCGCCGGCCGGCGCGCTGTTCAAGCATTTCGGCTTCACGGTGGAGAACGTCGTCAAGACGGCGAAGGACGTGCTCGCCGCTTGAGTGCGATTGAAGGCGCTCGGGTGCGCGAGCGCCTCCACCAGCGGACAAGGTTTTTTTACCATCAGGAGATAGACCATGACGATTCGCGTTGCAATCAACGGCTACGGCCGCATCGGCCGCAACACGCTGCGCGCGTTCTACGAGAACGGCAAGAAGCATGACATCGAGATCGTCGCGATCAACGATCTGGGCGATGCGAAGACCAACGCCCACCTGACGCAATACGACACGGCGCACGGCAAGTTCCCGGGCGAAGTCTCGGTGGACGGCGACTACCTCGTCGTCAACGGCGACAAGATCCGCGTGCTGGCCAACCGCAACCCGGCCGAACTGCCGTGGGGCGAGCTGAAGGTCGACGTGGTGTTCGAGTGCACGGGCTTCTTCACGACGAAGGAAAAGGCCAGCGCGCACATCAAGGGCGGCGCGAAGAAGGTCATCATCTCGGCGCCGGGCGGCAAGGACGTCGACGCAACCATCGTGTACGGCGTCAACCACAACGTGCTGAAGGCCTCGGACACGGTCATCTCGAACGCATCGTGCACGACCAACTGCCTCGCGCCGCTCGTCAAGCCGCTGAACGACAAGATCGGCCTGGTGAACGGCCTGATGACGACGATCCACGCCTACACGAACGACCAGGTTCTGACGGACGTGTATCACGAAGACCTGCGCCGCGCGCGCTCAGCCACGCACAGCCAGATCCCGACGAAGACGGGCGCGGCTTCGGCGGTCGGCCTCGTGTTGCCGGAACTGAACGGCAAGCTGGACGGCTATGCCATCCGCGTCCCGACGATCAACGTCTCGGTGGTGGACCTGTCGTTCATCGCCGCGCGCGACACGACGGTGGAAGAAGTCAACAAGATCATGAAGGACGCGGCGGAAGGCGAGCTGAAGGGCATTCTCGGCTACAACGACGCACCGCTGGTCTCGATCGACTTCAACCACAACCCGGCTTCGTCGAGCTTCGATGCGACGCTCACGAAGGTGTCGGGCCGTCTCGTGAAGGTGTCGAGCTGGTACGACAACGAGTGGGGCTTCTCGAACCGCATGCTGGACACGGCCGTGGCGCTCGCCAACGCCAAGTAAGCTTCGCTGCGTTTCAATCTCGTGCATGCAAAAGCCGCTCCTCGGAGCGGCTTTTTTTCGACTGCGTGTTGCGTGGGCTCAGCCGAGCTTCTCGCGCAGGAACGAGATGACGTAGGGCGTAGCCGCTGCCGCGACCGTCGATGCCGTGCCCGGGTCCATGCCCATGCGCGCCGCGATCGATTCGGCAATGCGCCCCGTCAGCACGCCTTCACCGCCTTCCTCCATCGACTTGAAGAAGCCGTCGCCGCGCACCAGTCCCGACGCGAAGGCCGCGAAGAAGCTCTTGCCGGGATGATCGCCCAGCAAGCCTTCATGCTGTTCTTCCACGTGCGCATGGGCCGTTTCGGCCGCCGTCCCGAGTATCTGCTGGCTGTCTTCCGTGCTGATGCCCTGATCGGCGAGCGCTTGCGTAGCTTGTGCGCCGTGTTCCGAGGCGAGAAATTCTGAAGCGAGTTGTTGCATGTCCATCGACGCTGCTCCTGTTGGTATTCAGTCAATTGCAGGGCAGCGCAAGCGCATGGAAAACTTCGGCGCATGCGGCCCTTGCTGAGACCGCAGAGCGTCGGAGAAGTGCCGGAGCGAATCAGCGTTTCGGCACGGGAAAATGCACGCCCGCCCGCTGCGCCGCATTGACGATATGTCCTTCGATCGCCTCGCCGGCCGCTTCGCCGTCACGTGCCTTGAGCGCTTCGATGATCGCCGCGTGTTCGTGATAAGTCGACAGCACCAGTTCGCGCCGATAGAAGGGCAGGCGCTGGCTCTCCTTCATGATGTCGGCGCTGCCGCGCAGGATCGATTCGATGGCCGCGTTGCCCGCGAGACTCACGATGCGCATATGGAACGCGAAGTCCAGTTGCGCGGCTTCTTCCAGCGCGGCTTCCGTCAGCGCCCCATGCAGGGACGCGAGGTTGTCGTCGAGCCAGTCGACGTCCGCATCGCCGATGGAATGCGCCGCCAGCCGCGCAACGAAGCCTTCCAGCGCGAAACGCATCTGATACGTGTCAGGCAGCGACGCCTGGTCCGCGAAACGCCACGGATGCGTATTGCTTGCCTGCGCGCTGCTGACATACACCCCCTTGCCGGGCCGGATATGCAGCATGCCGAGCGCTTCGAGCGTGGAGAGCGCTTCACGCAGCGAGGCCCGGCTGATCGCCAGTTCTTCCGATAACTGCCGCTGTGCCGGCAGCAAGCTGCCCACCGGATACACGCTCGATTCGACGCGCTCGCGAATGGTCGCGATGGCCGCGTCAGTGACGGTGTGCGGAACGTTTTTCATGGGGAAAGGGTGCTTTGGCCGGTCTGACCGCCATTGTATGCGTGTCCCGTTAAGTCGTGTGAAGGTCCGTGGGGCGGCCAGTTCCGTGCCCGGCTTCCACAGGGTAAACCGTTATCAATGCTTCCTTGACGCCGCTATATCGGCTTTCTAATATTCCCCATCACAGCACTGGTCCGACCAGTCGGAACAGTTGCTCCGGAGGTGAGACATTACACGAGGAGACGGTCGTGTCGAGATTTCTGAATTCGCTGTTCGGCAGGGTAATGATCGCGCTGGTCATCGGTATCGTGGTCGGCGCGCTGTTTCCGCATTTCGGCCAGTCGCTGCGGCCGCTGGGTGACGGCTTCCTGAAGCTGATCAAGATGGTCATCGGACCGATCGTGTTCTGCGTCGTGGTGAGCGGCATGGCAAGCGCCGGCGATCTGAAGAAGGTCGGGCGCGTCGGACTGAAGGCAGTGGTCTACTTCGAGATCATGACCACGCTGGCGCTGGTGATCGGCGCGATTCTCGCGTGGGTTACGCGGCCGGGCGTCGGCATGAACATCGACCTGCATACGCTCGATGCCTCCGCGCTCTCCACCTACACCGAGCATGCCAAGAGTCTCAAGGACACGGCGGGCTTCCTGCTGAAGATCATTCCCGATACGGCCGTCGATGCCTTCGCAAAAGGCGACATCCTGCAAGTGCTGGTGTTCGCGGTCCTGTTCGGTTCGGCGCTTTCGATGCTTGGCAACAAGGCGCAGCGCGTGACGGTGTTCATCGACGAACTCTCGTCCGTGTTTTTCCGCATCATGGCGTTCATCATCAAGCTTGCGCCGCTCGGCGTGCTCGGCGCGATCGCGTTCACGACCGGCCAGTACGGCGTTGCCTCGCTCAAGCAACTGGGGCTGCTGGTGATGGTGTTCTATGCCAGCTGTTTCCTGTTCGTGTTCGTGGTGCTCGCGGTGGTGATGCGGCTCGCGGGCTTCTCCATCTTCAAGCTCGTGCGCTATCTGCGTGAGGAACTGTCGATCGTGCTCGGCACGGCGTCCTCGGATGCGGTGTTGCCGCAGATCATGCGCAAGCTCGAATGGATGGGCGTGAAGGATTCCACCGTCGGCCTGGTGATCCCGACCGGCTATTCGTTCAACCTCGACGGCTTCTCCATCTACCTGACGCTCGCAGTCATCTTCATCGCGCAGGCCACCAACACGCCGCTGTCGCTGCACGATCTGATCGTGGTCGTGCTGGTCTCGCTGGTGACCTCGAAGGGCGCGCACGGCATTCCGGGCTCGGCCATCGTGATTCTCGCGGCGACGCTCTCCGCCATTCCCGCGATTCCCGTGCTGGGTCTCGTGCTGATCCTGCCGGTGGACTGGTTCGTCGGCATCGCGCGGGCGGTGACGAATCTGATCGGCAACTGCGTCGCGACCGTGGTCGTCGCGGTGTGGGAGAACGACATCGACCGGGTGCGTGCAAAGCGCGTACTCGACCAGGACGCCGACTATCGCTTCGTGCCGGCCGCGCCGGACGCCGCGCACGGCAACGAACCCGCACACGCAGTCTGAACATTCACGCAAACGCAACCGAAGGAACCTGACATGGCCAATCCGCTTCTCCCCGCCGACGCTCCCGCATTCGCCCGCCGCTACATGAACCTGGCCGATCCGCGTCTGGGCGCGGAGGCGCTCTTCGCCAGCGATGAATTCTTCGCGCCGAAGTCGCGCATGCTGGAGCCGCAGCCCGCGGTGTTCATCCCCGGCAAGTACGACGAACACGGCAAGTGGATGGACGGCTGGGAGACGCGCCGCAAGCGCACGACGGGTTACGACTATTGCATCGTCAAGCTCGCGCGCGCGGGCGTGATTCACGGCATCGACATCGACACGAGTCACTTCACCGGCAACTTTCCGCCGGCGGCGTCCATCGACGCCTGCGTGAGCAACAGTCCCAATCCGCAGGAAGACGGCGACTGGCGCGAGATCGTGCCGTCCACGACGCTCAAGGGCGACCATCACCACTATCTCGACATCGCCGATACCCGCGCCTACACGCACTTGCGCGTGAACATCTATCCGGACGGCGGCATCGCGCGGCTGCGGGTGTACGGGCAGCCGAAGACGGATTTCTCGCGCGTCGAACGCGGCACGCTGCTTGATCTTGCGGCGCTCGAGAACGGCGCGTCGCTCGTCGCGGCGAACAACCAGCATTTCGGACCTGCGTCGCAGATGCTCATGCCCGGGCGCGGCGTCAACATGGGCGATGGCTGGGAAACGCGGCGCCGGCGCGAGCCCGGCAACGACTGGACGATCGTCGCCCTCGCGCATCCCGGCGTGATCCGCGCAATTGAAGTCGATACCGCGCACTTCAAGGGCAACTATCCGGACCGCTGTTCGCTGCAGGCGGCGCGCGTCGTGGGCGGCACCGACGAATCGCTCGTCACGCAGGCGATGTTCTGGCCGGTGTTGCTCGACGAGCAGAAACTCTCGATGGACAGCGTGCATCGCTTCGAGCACGAAGTCGCCGCGCTCGGCCCGGTGACGCACGTGCGTTTCAACATCTATCCGGACGGCGGCGTGTCGCGGTTGCGGATCTTTGGGGCAATCGAATGAAAACGCTGACGCTGGAACCGCTCACGCGCGAAGCTTTCGCACCGTTCGGCGATGTCATCGAGCTGGAAGGCGCGCGTCATTTTCCGATCAACGCCGGCACGACCGAACGCTTTCACGATCTGGCGCGGGTGGAGATCGGCTTCGAGAACGGCGGGCGTCCGCTCATCAATCTGTTTCGCGGGCAACCGCGTCCGCAACCGGTCGTCATCTCGATGATGGAGCGTCATCCGCTCGGCAGCCAGGCGTTTGTGCCGCTCGCCGACGTGCGCTATCTCGTGGTGGTGGCGCCAGAGGGCGCGTTTGACGTGAATGCGTTGCGCGCGTTCTACGCGCGTGGCTGGCAAGGCGTGAACTATGCGCGCGGCGTGTGGCATCACCCGTTGATCGTGCTGGACCGGGAAGGCGATTTCATCGTGGTGGATCGCGGCGGCGACCAGCCGAACTGCGACGAACTCGACTTGCCCGAGCGCTACACGCTGATCGAACCGGCCGCGCGCGCCGCATGATGCCTCTCGCGAAATGCAGTTGCGAATCGCTCGCATAAGCAGATCGCGAAACGTACAGGCGAAGTAAAACCGCCGTCCATCGACAAGATGGACGGCGGTTTTTTGCATCCGGCGCGCCGCTGGGAAGCGCGGCGCGCGACGCTCAATGCTTGCGGTGCGGGCAGTTTTCCTTCGTGCATGCGCCATACAGCGCGAGCGCATGCTCGTGGAGCTTGAAGCCGCGCTCCTTGGCGATCGATTGCTGACGGCGTTCGATCTCCGCGTCGAAGAACTCTTCGACGCGGCCGCAGTCGATGCAGACGAGGTGATCGTGGTGCGATCCTTCGTTCAGCTCGAACACGGCCTTGCCCGATTCGAAATTGCTTCGCGACAGCAGGCCGGCTTGCTCGAACTGCGTGAGCACGCGATACACCGTGGCGAGACCGATATCCAGCTCTTCGTGAAGCAGGTTTCGATACACGTCTTCAGCGGTCAGATGACGCACCGGGCTGTGCTGGAAAATCTCGAGAATCTTGAGGCGGGGCAGGGTCGCCTTGAGTCCGATATTTTTGAGATCGGCGGGATTGGTCATGGCTAGGCATCCCTAGAGTACAATTCAAGGTTCTCATAGTAATGCGTTTTTCCGATTCCCGACATCCTGCGTGCTTGCGTCGCTTATGCTTGCGGGCTGGTCGGACGAAGCGAGCGCGGAGTTGGAGCGCCTCGCGTAAAAGGTGAAATGTTTTTTCAATCTTTATCGAATAGCAGGGAGAGCCGTCGCATGCGGGGAACCGTGATCGCAGCAACCTTGGCCGCATTGCTCGCCGGCTGCTCGGCGTACGACAGCGTCACGCAGAGGATCGCGCAAAGCATCACACCGTATCGGATCACGGTCGTGCAAGGCAATTTCGTTTCGGCGGAAGCCGCCGCGCAGATGCAGGTCGGCATGTCGCGCGACCAGGTGAAGCAACTGCTGGGCACGCCGCTTCTCGTCGACATGTTCCATGCGGACCGCTGGGACTACGTCTTCTACTTCAAGCGCGGATCCACCGCCGTCGTGCAGCAGCGCGACTTTGTCGTCAACTTCGCGAGCGACCGCGTGGTGAGCTGGTCGGGCGGTGAAAACCTGCCGTCGAACCTCGAACTGCTCGCCGAAATCGACGGCGACAAGGGCGTCAAGGTCGCCAAGACGGGTGCTGCGGCAGCGCCGGCGTCGGGGGCTTCGGCGGCGTCGGGCGTGGCGGTCACGGCGCCGGCAGGCGAGCCGTCCACGCAGCCGAATGCGTCGAATGCCTTTGCCGGCGATGCGAACCAGCAGGCCGCGCAAGCCGCCAACCGCGCGACGGCGCAAGTGGAAATGCCCGCGGGCCGTCAACGTTCCTCGTCGTTCAGCAGCGCGCCGACGAGCGCGGGCGGTGCGCCGGGTGCGGGCGGCGCCTCGGGCAGCAACTCGCAGATCCAGCTTCAGCGCAAGCCGCAGCCGATCCAGATTCCCGACAGCAGCGCAGTCGGTCCGGCGAGCACGTCGCCGGCGCCGGCCGGCAGCGGCAGCGGCAGCGGCCAACAGCAATTCACGATGCCGCAGTAGAGTCGGTAAGCTCCGGTGTCACTGCACCGGGACGCTGTATGGAAACACCGCACTGAACCACCACGCCCCGGCCGCACACCGGGCGCGGTTCATCAAACGAGATTGCCATGAAGATCGCCATCGCCGGCGCATCGGGCCGCATGGGCCGGATGCTGATCGAAACCGTTCTCAACGATCCCGACGCCCAGCTCGTCGGCGCACTCGACCGGCCCGGTGTGCCGCAGCTCGGCCAGGACGCGGGCGCGTTCCTCGGCAAGACGACCGGCGTGCTGCTGACCGACGACATCGAGCGCGTGTTCGCCGACGCCGACACCCTGATCGACTTCACGCGCCCCGAAGGCACCCTCGTTCATCTGGAAGCGGCGCTGCGCCACAACGTCAAGCTGATCATCGGCACGACCGGCTTCTCGGACGAGCAGAAGACGCAGTTGAAGCAGGCCGGCGAGAAGATCGGCCTCGTGTTTGCGCCGAACATGAGCGTCGGCGTGAACGTGACGTTGAAGCTGCTCGAATTCGCCGCGAAGCATTTCGCGACCGGCTACGACATCGAGATCATTGAGGCGCACCATCGCCACAAGGTGGACGCGCCCTCGGGCACGGCGCTCGGCATGGGCGAAGTCATCGCGAAGGCGCTCGGCCGCGACCTGAAGGACTGCGCCGTGTATGCCCGCGAAGGCGTGACGGGCGAACGCGATCCGTCGACCATCGGCTTCTCCGCGATTCGCGGCGGCGATATCGTCGGCGATCACACCGTGCTGTTCGCGGGCATCGGCGAGCGCATCGAGATCACGCACAAGTCGGCCAGCCGGCTCTCCTACGCACAAGGCGCGCTGCGCGCCGCGCGTTTCCTGCAGAGCCGCGACAAGGGCTTCTTCGACATGCAGGACGTGCTCGGCCTGCGCTGATTCCGTCGCGCGACCATGGCTACCACGGGCGTCATCCACTATCTGCAATCCGGCGACGCCATTACGCACGCGGTGGCCGGTCTGCTGCTCGCGATGTCCCTCGCCAGCTGGTGCTTCCTGCTCATGAAGGCGTGGATCCTCGCGCGTGCCAAATGGCAGGGCCCGCGCGCGCTGCAACGCTTCTGGCAGTCGGCGACGCTCAAGGACGGCATCGGCGCGTTGCGGCGGGCCGATCGCGAACGCGTCTTCCTGCCGCTCGCCGAGGCCGCCTGGCACGCGTCCGAGGCGGACATGCCGGGCGCGCTGCTGTCGGGCGTCGAACGCAATGAACGCGTGCTGCGGGCGCTGCGCCAGGCGATGCTCAGCTCGCAGCGCCGCCTCGAATTCGGCCAGGTGCTGCTGGCGTCCGTGGGCAGCACGGCCCCGTTCGTCGGCCTGCTCGGTACCGTCTGGGGCATCTACCACGCGCTGTCCAGCATTGCATCGAGCGGGCAGGCGATGATCGAGAACGTCGCGGGCCCGGTCGGCGAGGCGCTCATCATGACGGCCTTCGGACTGGTCGTCGCGATTCCCGCCGTGCTCGCCTACAACGTGCTGGGCCGCTACGTGCGGCAGATTTCCGAGGAACTCGACGGCTTCGCCCACGACCTGCACGCGTTCGTGTGCGGCACGGCCGACACGGAGCGCACATGGCCTTCGGCGGACTAGACAAGCACGCGAACGGCCAGCCGATGGCCGAGATCAACATGACGCCGCTCATCGACGTCATGCTCGTGCTGCTCGTCATCTTCATCATCACGGCGCCGCTGTTCACGCACGCCATCCGCCTCGATCTGCCGAAGGTGTCGTCGCAGCCGGCGCGCGAGACGCCGCAGACCATCACGTTGTCCATCGACGACACCGGCAAGCTCTACTGGAACGACACGCTCATCGGCGTGGAGCAGATGCGTGCGCGCTTCGTCGAGGCGGGCCGCGCGGCGCAGAAGCCGGAACTGCATCTGCGGGCGTCGAGCGCGACGCGCTACGACGTCATCGCGCAGGTGATGGGCGCCGCGCAGCAGGCGGGGATCGAGCGGATCGGCTTCGTCACGCAGCCGGCGCAGCCGGAGGCGCCTTCGCCCGCGCGTTGAGTCCGCGCCGTGCGCGCATGCGTCTGAAGCCTGACGCGCCCGAGAAGCTTGACGCGCCTGACGCGCCGCATCGAACGGTATAATCGCGATTTGCCCGTTTTTGCGCGGATCGCCTCCGCCGGCGGGCCGACATTCGACGCCGCGCCGGTCCGGCACACGAGACCACACGGCGCCAGAATCAGTCGTTCTCCATCACGGGAACGGCGGGTTCCGGGGTCCGTTCCCAGCCTTAGCGTAAAGCCATCACACCATGCACGATAAATACGTACCCGCCGACGTCGAATCCGCCGCGCAGACCACCTGGCGCGCGAACGACGTCTACCGGACGACCGAGACGTCGGCCAAGCCCAAGTTCTATTGCGTCTCGATGCTGCCCTATCCGTCCGGAAAGCTGCACATGGGTCACGTGCGCAATTACACGATCAACGACGTGATGTACCGTTATCTGCGCATGAACGGTTACAACACGCTGATGCCGATGGGCTGGGACGCGTTCGGCATGCCCGCCGAGAACGCCGCGATGGCGAACAACGTGCCGCCGGCGAAGTGGACCTACGAAAACATCGCGTACATGAAGAAGCAGATGCAGTCGATGGGCCTCGCCATCGACTGGTCGCGCGAAGTCGCCACGTGCTCGCCCGAGTATTACAAGTGGAACCAGTGGCTGTTCCTCAAGATGCTGGACAAGGGCATCGCGTACAAGAAGACCGGTACCGTGAACTGGGACCCGGTCGACCAGACGGTGCTCGCCAACGAACAGGTTATCGACGGACGCGGCTGGCGTTCGGGCGCGCTGGTGGAAAAGCGCGAAATCCCGATGTACTACCTGCGCATCACCGATTACGCGGATCAACTGCTCGACGACCTCGAAGGCCTCGGCTGGCCCGAACGCGTCAAGGTCATGCAGCAGAACTGGATCGGCAAGAGCTTCGGCGTGAACTTCGGCTTTCCGTATGAGATCGATGGCGAAGCGAAGCTGCTGCGTGTCTTCACCACGCGCGCCGACACCATCATGGGCGTCACCTTCGCGGCGGTCGCGGCGGAGCATCCGCTCGCGACGCGTCTCGCGCGCGACAACGCGGAGCTGCAGGCGTTCATCGACGAATGCAAGCGCGGCGGCGTGGCGGAAGCCGACGTTGCGACCATGGAAAAGAAGGGCGTGCCCACGGGCTTCTTCGTCACGCATCCGCTGACGGGTGCGCAAGTCGAGGTGTGGATCGGCAACTACGTGCTGATGTCCTACGGCGAAGGCGCCGTGATGGGCGTGCCGTCGCACGACGAACGCGACTTCGCCTTCGCGAAGAAATACAGCCTGCCGATCAACCAGGTGATCGACATCGAAGGCAAGACCTATTCGACCGACGCCTGGGAAGAATGGTACGGCGACAAGACCGCGGGCAAGCTCATCAACAGCGGCAAGTACGACGGCCTCACCACGGCGGAGGCCATCGACGCGATCGCCGCCGACCTGAAGGCGAAGGACCTCGGCGACAAGCAGATCACCTGGCGCTTGCGCGACTGGGGCATCTCGCGTCAGCGCTACTGGGGCACGCCGATTCCGATCATCCATTGCCCCAAGTGCGGCGACGTGCCGGTGCCCGAGAAGGATCTGCCGGTCGTGCTGCCGGAAGACCTCGTGCCGGACGGCTCGGGCAATCCGCTGGCGAAGTCGGAAGCGTTCCTGAACTGCACCTGCCCGACCTGCGGCGCCGATGCGAAGCGCGAAACCGACACGATGGACACTTTCGTCGACTCGTCGTGGTACTTCTCGCGCTACGCGGCGCCGGACGCCACGACCATGGTCGACGAGCGCACCGATTACTGGATGCCGATGGACCAGTACATCGGCGGCATCGAACACGCGATCCTGCACCTGCTGTATTCGCGCTTCTGGGCCAAGGTGATGCGCGACATGGGGCTGGTGAAGTTCGGCGAGCCCGCGAAGAACCTGCTCACGCAGGGCATGGTGCTGAACGAGACGTTCTATCGCGAGGACGCGGCCGGCAAGAAGACCTGGTACAACCCGCTGGACGTCACGGTCGCGCACGACGACAAGGGCCGTCCCACCGGCGCGACGCTCAACGCCGACGGCCAGCCGGTCGTGCTGGGCGGCGTCGAGAAGATGTCGAAGTCGAAGAACAATGGCGTCGATCCGCAGACGCTGATCGACCGGTATGGCGCGGACACCGCCCGCCTGTTCGTGATGTTCGCGGCGCCGCCGGAGCAGTCGCTCGAATGGTCGGGCGCGGGCGTGGAAGGCGCGAGCCGCTTTCTGCGCCGCGTGTGGCACTTCGGGCACGACAACGCCGCCGCGCTGCGCCAGCACGGCAAGCTCGACGCGGCGAAGCTCGGCGACGCCGACCGCGCGTTGCGCCGCGAGATCTACACCGTGCTCAAGCAGGCCGATTTCGACTATGGCCGCCTGCAGTACAACACGGTCGTGTCCGCCGCGATGAAGATGCTCAACGCGCTCGAAGGCGCGAAGCAGGCGGGCGAGGGCGTGCTGAACGAAACCTTCGGCGTGCTGCTGCGCGTGCTGTATCCGGTGGTGCCGCACGCGACCTTCCAGTTGTGGTCGGAACTCGGTTACGCCGACACCTTCGGCCCGCTGCTCGACGCGCCCTGGCCGAAGGTCGATGAAGCCGCGCTCGAACAGTCGGAAATCGAACTCGTGCTGCAGATCAACGGCAAGGTGCGCGGCGCGCTGACCGTGGCGAAAGACGCGTCGCGCGAAGCCATTGAGCAGGCGGCGGTCGCGCATGACATGTTCGGGAAGTTCTCAGAAGGCCGCACGCCGAAGAAGGTGATCGTGGTGCCGGGGCGTCTCGTCAACGTCGTCGTGTAATGCGTCCGACGCGCAAAACCAAGGAGTCGATGTGACCGGTAAAGCCTTCGAAAAAGGCATCAGCAGGCGTTCGTTCGTCGCGCTTCTTGGCGGCGCGGCTGTGCTGTCCGCGTGCGGCTTCCAGCTGCGCGGACAGCAGGACTATGCGTTCAAGCGGCTCGCCATCAGCGGCGGACCGCCGCAGATGGTCGCGCGCCTCGAACGCATGATCCAGGGCGGCAGCGATACGGTGGTCGTCAAGGCGGTCGAGAAGCCGGACGCCACGCTGCGCCTCGCGGAAGGCCAGGGCATGCGCACGCTCAGCCTGAATGCGCAGGGCGTGGTGCAGGAATACGAGCTGGTCTACAACGTGAGTTACTCGCTGATCGGCGCGGACGGGACCTTGCTGATTCCGCCGAGCGTGATCGCGCTGAACCGTTCGATGACCTACAGCGACCAGTACACGCTCGCCAAGTCGCAGGAAGCGACCCTGCTCTACAACGACATGCGCAACGACGCCGTGGATCAACTGACACGCCGGCTCGCCACGGTGCGCTCGCTGCATCCGGCGCCAGGCGAGCAGACGCCGGGCGTCGCGCCGCGCGCGCCGCTGCCGGTGCCGCCGCTTTGATCACCGCGTTGAACGCCGGCGGCCCGCGCGCATGCAACTGAAGCTCGACGCGCTCGACGCGCATCTCGCGAAAGGCCTGAAGGGGCTGTACGTCGTCCATGGCGACGAGCATCTGCTCGCGCAGGAAGCGTGCGACCGCATCCGCGCCGCCGCGCGCGCGAACGGGTTCACTGACCGCTCGGTGTTCACGGTCGAGCGCGGTTTCGACTGGAGCGCGCTGCTCGGCGCTACCCAGTCGATGTCGCTGTTCGGCGACCGCCAGCTGATCGAACTGCGCATTCCCACGGGCAAGCCGGGCAAGGAAGGCGCGGAGTCGCTGAAGGCGCTCGCCGCCGCCGACAATCCCGACGTCGTCACGCTCGTCACGCTGCCGCGGCTCGACAGCGCGACGCAGAAATCGGCGTGGTTCAGCGCGCTGCTCGGCGCAGGCGTCACGTTGAAAATCGATGCGATCGAGCGCGCGCACTTGCCGATGTGGGTCGGCCAGCGGCTCGCGCAGCAGGGTCAGCGCGTTCCGCCCGGCGAAGACGGACGGCGCGCGCTGGCGTTCATCGCGGAACGGGTGGAAGGCAATCTGCTGGCCGCGCATCAGGAGATCCAGAAGCTCGGCCTGCTGTATCCGGAAGGCGTGCTCAGTTTCGAGCAGATTCACGATGCCGTGCTGAACGTCGCGCGCTACGACGTGTTCAAGCTCAATGAAGCGATGCTGACGGGCGACGTCGGCCGGCTCGCGCGCATGCTCGACGGCCTGAAGGGCGAAGGCGAAGCGGCGGTGCTCGTGCTGTGGGCGCTGGTCGAGGAAGTGCGCACGCTGTTGCGCATCAAGCGTGGCGTCGCCGCCGGCAAGCCGCTCGCCACGTTGATGCGCGAGAACCGCGTGTGGGGACCGCGCGAGCGGTTGATCCCGCCGGCGCTGGCGCGCGTGACGGACGAAGCGCTTGAAAAGGCGCTCTCGCTGGCGGCGCGGCTGGACCGTCAGGTGAAGGGCCTGTCCGGCGGAACGGGCAGGCGCGGCAGCGAGACGCCGCCCGATCCGTGGGCCGGCATGTTCGAACTCGCGATGGCCGTGGCGCACGGCGGCACGCCGGGGCGGGCGGCGGCGGCCTCGGCGGCGCCGCGACCGCGTCGATAGGTTGCGTCGATAGAGCGCGGCCGTCGCGGCCTGTTTCAGGCGGCGACCCGGCTTAAAATGAATTATTGCGGCGCCCGGCTCGCGGACGCCCGTCCGGCACCGGCAAGCGCGCAGACAACACTGCGGATCAGCGGCATCAGAAAGAGACTCACGATGAACATCGACCAGTACATGACCGACCTCGGCCGCCGCGCCCGCGCGGCGTCGCGCGCGATGGCGCGGGCCTCGACGGCGGCAAAGAACGCCGCGCTGCTCGCGGTGGCGGATGCCATCGCACGCGAGCGCGAGGCGCTCAAGCAAGCGAACGCACGCGACCTGGCACGCGCGCGCGAAAAAGGCCACGACGCCGCATTCATCGACCGGCTGACACTGTCCGACAAGGCCCTCGACACGATGATCGAAGGGCTGCGCCAGGTGGCCGCGCTGGCCGATCCGATCGGCGAGATCAGCGGCCTCAAGTTCCGTCCGAGCGGCATCCAGGTCGGACAGATGCGTGTGCCGCTCGGCGTGATCGGCATCATCTACGAATCGCGCCCGAACGTGACCATCGACGCCGCCGCGCTCTGCCTCAAGTCCGGCAACGCGACCATCCTGCGCGGCGGTTCCGAGGCGCTCGAATGCAATACGGCGCTCGCAAAACTGATCGGCGTCGGGCTGGAAACGGCGGGCCTGCCGCAGGACGCGGTGCAAGTGGTGGAGACAGCGGATCGCGCGGCGGTCGGCAAGCTGATCACGATGACCGAATTCGTCGACGTGATCGTGCCGCGCGGCGGCAAGAGCCTGATCGCGCGGCTGATGGAAGAAGCGCGCGTGCCGATGATCAAGCATCTCGACGGCATCTGCCACGTCTACGTGGACGACCGCGCGGATCTGGCGAAGGCCGCCGCCGTCTGCGACAACGCGAAGACGCATCGCTACGGCACCTGCAACACGATGGAAACGCTGCTGGTCGCGCGCGGCATCGCGCATGAAGCGCTGCCGCTGCTCGCGCGCGCGTATCAGGCGAAGGAAGTCGAGTTGCGCGTGGATGCGGCCGCGCGCGCGGTGCTGGAGGCGGCGCAGATCGGCGGGCTCGTCGACGCGACCGAAGCCGACTGGAGCACCGAATATCTCGCGCCGGTGCTGGCGGTGAAGATCGTCGAAGGGCTGGACGAGGCCATCGACCATATCAATACCTACGGCTCGCATCACACCGACGCCATCCTCACCGAAGACCACGACCGCGCCATGCGTTTCCTGCGCGAAGTGGATTCGGCGAGCGTGATGGTCAACGCTTCGACGCGTTTCGCCGACGGTTTCGAATTCGGGCTGGGCGCGGAGATCGGCATCTCTAACGACAAGCTGCACGCACGCGGCCCAGTGGGTCTGGACGGCCTGACATCGTTGAAATACGTCGTGCTGGGGCGCGGCGAAGTGCGTCAATAACCTCGCGAAAACCCACAAGACCGATGCTCTGGATCAAATCGCTGCACATCGTGCTGGTCGCCTCGTGGTTCGCGGGGCTGTTCTATCTGCCGCGCATCTTCGTCAACCTGGCGATGGAAACCGACCCCAAGGCCACCGCCCGGCTCCTGCTGATGGCGCGCAAGCTGTTCCGCTTCATGACCTTCATCGCGGTGCCGGCGCTGGCGTGCGGGCTGTGG
Source organism: Caballeronia sp. LZ065 (assembly GCF_031450975.1). Taxonomy (NCBI): domain Bacteria; kingdom Pseudomonadati; phylum Pseudomonadota; class Betaproteobacteria; order Burkholderiales; family Burkholderiaceae; genus Caballeronia; species Caballeronia sp. LZ065. Next base: position 2,754,052 of record NZ_JARUXV010000001.1, on the reverse strand, counting down.
CTGTGGCTCGTCGTCGGCATCGGCGCGGGGCAGGGCTGGCTGCACGCGAAACTCAGCATCGTCGCGCTGATCATCGTGTATCACGCGTATTGCGGACGCCTGCTGCATACCTTCCAGCGCGGCGAAAACAAACGGTCGGACAAGTGGTATCGCATGTTCAACGAACTGCCGGTGCTCGGCCTGCTCGGCGCGACGCTGCTCGTAGTCGTCAAGCCTTTCTGATGTCTTCCGCGTGAGCCGCGTCCCGGCTCACGTGCCCACCCTGCGGCTCTCCAGCACGTCCTTCGCTTCCGCGAGCTTTTCCGCCAGCTTCGGACCGCGTGCGAGCGCCAGTCCCACCGCCAGAATGTCGCCGATCGCGAGATGCGACACGCGCGAGGTCATCGGCGAAAAAATATCCGTGTCCTCGTCGACGTTGGCAAAGAGTCCCACCGTCGCCAGTCGCGCCAGCGGCGAGTTGCCGTGCGTGATCGCGATCACCTTCGCGCCGCCGTGCAGCGCGGACTTGCATGCATCCAGGATGTCGCGCGTGCGGCCCGTGTTCGAGATCGCGACGATGGCATCGCCCGGGCCGAGCAGCGCGGCCGAGGTCGTGTACGTGTGCGGATCGGAATACGCGACGGACGGCACGCCGAGCCGGAAGAACTTGTGCTGCATGTCGAGCGCGGCAATGCCGGAACCGCCCGCGCCGTAGAACTCGATGCGCCGCGCGTCCGCGAGAATCGCGATGGCCGCCGCGACGCTGTCCGAAGACAGACTGTTACGTACCTCGATCAACGCGCCGATGGTCCGGTCCAGCACCTTCGCCGCGACGCCCGCAGGCGGTTCGTCGCTCTTCACATCGCGATAGACGGTGGGAACGCCCGCTGCTACGCCTTGTGCAAGCCGGATCTTGAATTCCCGAAAGCCGGAAAAGCCGAGCGCCTGACAGAAGCGCGCGATGGTCGGCTGGCTCACGCCCGCGCGCGCGGCGAAATCGGTCATCGAGAGATCGAGCACTTCGCGCGGCGCTTCGAGTACGTAGTCGGCCAGCTTGCGCTCCGAGGGCCGCAACTGTTCGCGCATTGCTTCGACTTGGGACAGCAACATCGGAAATCTCGCCTATGCTGAAAATTGTTTGCGACTATAGCCGATCATTCAGCTTGTACAAATACTACATAATTTCGGCGGCATATCTCAGGGATTTCCCTGAGAAGCTCACCCGAAAAGCGCAAGCGCACGACGCGTTGGCATGCAGTCTCGGTATTCACCCCATTGAATCCATGTAGTTTTTCTACTAATATTCGGTCCATCGGCGAACGACACGACAACAACACCTGCGCCGTTCCTCGCAATTCCAAACCCCATCTCGACGGCAGGCGCGCCGGGAGTGAGACGAAGGAGCATCGATGGTTTCCCCGCATTCGCAACTGAAGCACGTTACCGACCGCATCATCGAGCGCAGCAAGCCGACGCGCGCCGCCTATCTGGCGCGCATCGACGCCGCGCAGGGCATGTTCCCGGCGCGCGGCGCGCTGTCCTGCGCGAATCTCGCGCACGGCTTCTCGGGCCTCGAAGGCCAGGAAAAATTTGCGATCAAGGCGGTGCGCGAGCCGAACATCGGCATCGTGTCCTCGTATAACGAAATGCTGTCCGCGCACGCGCCCTACAAGAGTTTTCCGGACCTCATCAAGCAGGCGGCGCGCGAACACGGCGGGATCGCGCAGTTTGCGGGCGGCGTGCCCGCCATGTGCGACGGCATCACGCAGGGCAATGCGGGCATGGAACTGTCGCTGTTTTCGCGGGAAGTCATCGCGATGAGCACCGCCGTCGCGCTGACGCACAACATGTTCGACGCCGCGCTGTGCCTCGGCGTGTGCGACAAGATCGTCCCGGGCCTGGCCATCGGCGCGCTGCAGTTCGGTCATCTGCCGACCATCTTCGTGCCGGCCGGCCCGATGACCAGCGGCCTCACCAACGACGACAAAGCGAAGGTGCGCCAGGAGTTCGCCACCGGCAAGTGCGACCGCAGCGCGCTGCTCGAAGCCGAGGCGGCCGCGTATCATGGTCACGGCACCTGCACGTTCTACGGCACCGCCAACAGCAACCAGATGCTGATGGAAGTGATGGGCCTGCATCTGCCGAGTTCGGCGTTCGTGCATCCGCACACCGAACTGCGCGATGCGCTCACCGCCGAAGCCGCGCGCCGCGTGCTGGACCTGACGCACGAGCGCGGCAACTACACCCCGATCGGCCATGTGGTCGACGAGAAGGCCATCGTGAATGGCATCGTCGCGCTGCTCGCGACGGGCGGCTCGACCAATCACACGCTGCACCTCGTGGCGATTGCGCGGGCGGCGGGCGTCATCATCGACTGGAACGATTTCGACGAGCTCTCGCAAGTCGTGCCGCTGCTCGCGAAGATCTACCCGAACGGCAAGGCCGACGTGAATCACTTTCATGCTGCGGGCGGCGTCGCGTTCCTCGTGCGCAACCTGCTCGAAGGCGGTTTGCTGCATGAGGATGTGCAGACGGTTGCGGGCCGTGGGCTGTCGCATTACACGAAGGAGCCGAAACTCATCGACGGCAAGCTGCAATGGATCGACGGCGCCGCCGAAAGCCACGACAGCAAGGTGCTGCGCGGTATCGGCGAGCCGTTCCAGCCGGACGGCGGCCTGCGTCTGATGCAGGGCAAGCTCGGCCGCGGCGTCATCAAGATTTCGGCGGTCGCGCCGGAGCATCGCGTGGTGAAGGCGCCGGCCATCGTCTTCAATTCGCAGGAAGAAGTGCAGGAAGCCTTCGACAAGGGCGAACTCAAGCGCGACTTCGTCGCCGTGGTGCGCTTCCAGGGCGCGCGTGCGAACGGCATGCCGGAACTACATCGATTGACGCCGCTGCTGGGCGTGTTGCAGGATCAGGGCTTCCATGTCGCGCTGGTCACCGACGGACGCATGTCCGGGGCATCGGGCAAGGTGCCGGCGGTGATCCACGTCTCGCCGGAAGCGCTGCTGCAAGGCCCGCTCGGCAAGGTGCGCACCGGCGACATGCTGGTCATCGACGCACCGTCCGGCGTGCTCGACATCGAGATCGACGCAAAGGAATGGGCGGCGCGCGAAGTCCAGGCGCCGCTGTATCAGGCCGAGAACGAAGTCGGCTTCGGGCGCGAACTGTTCGGCGTGTTCCGCAGTGCGGCGCTGCCGGCCGAAGAAGGCGCATCGGTGTTCGGCGCGCTGATCGGCGCGGACGCCGCGGAGGCGGACGGCGCGGCCAAGCAAGAGCGCAATCCGTTGCGCGACAACGCGCGTGCCGCGGCATCGGCGCTCAACAAGGCGCACGCCACGCATCACTGACGCTGAACGGCCCGGGCCCGGCCTGAGAGAACCCCGCGGTTCGCCTGCAAGGCGCCGCATCAAACCAGGAGTCGCATCACATGAAAACGGTAAGCGAAATCGTGCGTCTGGGACCGGTGATTCCGGTGCTGGCCTTCGACTCGGTCGAGCAGGGCGAACACGTGTCGCGCGCGCTGCACGCAGGCGGCGTGAAGGTGCTGGAGATCACGCTGCGCACGTCGGCCGGCATTGCCGCGATCGAACGCGCGGGCCAGCTCGCGGACGACATCGTGGTCGGCGTCGGCACGATCACGAAGCCCGAGCATTGCGCGCAGGCGAAGAGGGCGGGCGCGCAGTTCGGCGTATCGCCGGGTCTGACGAAGGACATGCACAAGGCCGCGCAGGATGCCGGCCTGCCGCTGCTGCCGGGCGTCATGACGCCGTCCGACATCATCGCCGCGATGGAACTGGGCTACGAGATCGTCAAGTTCTTCCCGGCGCAACAGGCGGGCGGCATTCCGATGCTGCAGGCGTTCTACGGACCGTTCCCGAACCTGCGCTTCTGCCCGACCGGCGGCATCACGGCCGAGACCGCGACCAGTTTCCTCGCGCAGCCCAACGTGGTGTGCGTCGGCGGTTCGTGGCTGACGCCCAAGGCAGCGCTGGCCGCGCATAACTGGGACGAAGTCACCCGCCTCGCGCGCGCCGCAAGCGAACTGGCGCCGCACTGATGTTCCATACGATGGACGCGCATGCCCAGCGCGTCCATCGTCAATTAAAAAAACAGGGAGACGACCGGTGATCCGGATGCGCCGTCGAGCCATCCGTGGCATCGCCGATGAAAAGACGCTGCGAAGCCCGCACGTCTTCGGCTGAAACGCCTTTCAGCAAGTAAAATTCTGTTGCCCAACGCCCGATGTGTGCGTGCCCGTGGTTGCTGCGCTGAGTTCGCCACCGAGCCTGCCAGTAAGGATTGCGATAGAGGCCGCACGCAGGGCGAAAAAATAACCTGAACAAAGAGATAAAGGAGGCGTCATGCCAGCCGTCCACGGGAGCATGCTGTTGCTCTACGCGGTGATCGCGATTGCGGTTCTGATCCTGATGATCGCGCGCTACAAGGTCTATCCATTCCTCGTCCTGATGATCGTCTCCGTGCTGCTCGCGCTCGCGGTGGGCATGCCAATGGACAAGATCGTCAAGTCGTTCGAAACCGGCAACGGCAATACGCTCGGCCACATTGCCATCGTGGTCGGCCTCGGCACGATGCTCGGCAAGATGATGGCCGAATCGGGCGGCGCCGAGCGCATCGCCAACACGCTGATCGATCTCTTCGGCGAAAAGAACATTCACTGGGCGATGATGGTCGTCGCGATCATCGTCGGCTTGCCGGTGTTCTTCGAAGTCGGCTTCGTGCTGCTGATTCCGATTGCGTTCAACGTCGCCAAGCGCACCGGCAAGTCGCTGTTGCTCATCGGATTGCCGATGGTCGCCGGTTTGTCCGTCGTGCACGGGCTGATTCCGCCTCACCCGGCCGCGCTGCTCGCGGTGCAGGCGTATCACGCGGATATCGGCAAGACCATCGCGTATGGTCTGATCGTCGGCATTCCGACGGCCATCGTCGCCGGTCCCCTGTTCGCCTTGCTGATCAGCCGTCACATCAAGCTGCCCGACGCCAACGCGCTCGCCGATCAATTCGTGCAGAAGCACGGCGAAGCCGACACGAAGCGCGTCTTGCCGAGCTTCGGCATCACGCTGTTCACCATTCTTCTGCCGGTGATCCTGATGCTGGTCGGCAGCTGGGCGGATCTGGTCTTCACGCCGAAGACGCTGCCCAATGATTTGCTGCGCTTCATCGGCCAATCGGACATGGCGCTGTTGATCGCGGTGCTGGTCAGCTTCTGGACCTTCGGCGCGAAGCAGGGCTTCAACCGCGAGCAGATCCAGAAGTTCTGCGGCGAATGTCTTGCGCCCATCGCGGGCATCACGCTGATCGTCGGCGCGGGCGGCGGTTTCGGGCAAGTGTTGCGCGACAGCGGCATTTCCCAGCAGATCGTCGCGACGGCTTCGTCCGCGAATCTGTCGCCGTTGTTGCTCGGCTGGTTCGTCGCGGCGCTGATCCGTCTGGCTACCGGCTCGGCGACGGTCGCGATGACCACGGCCTGCGGCATCGTCGCGCCGATCGCGGCGGCGGCGGGCGGTCACACGAGCCCGGAACTGCTGGTGCTGGCCACCGGCTCCGGCTCGCTGATTTTCTCGCACGTGAACGACGGCGGTTTCTGGCTGATCAAGGAGTATTTCGGCATGACGGTGGGTCAGACGTTCAAGACCTGGTCGCTGCTCGAAACCATCATTTCACTGTTAGGACTGGGTTTGACCTTCGCGCTTGCGGCGGTCGTGTAAGGAGATTTCGATGATTCTGATCGCGATGGGTGTGTCGGGCGCCGGCAAGACCCGCATCGGCGAGTTGCTGGCCGAACGTCTGCAGTGCGCCTTCACCGACGGCGACGCGTTTCACAGCGAAGCCAACAAGGAAAAGATGCACCAGGGCATTCCGCTCACCGACGACGACCGCTGGCCGTGGCTCAAGACCATTCGCGCCGCGATCGAGGAGAAGCAGCGCGCGGGCGAGACGGCGGTGTTCACGTGCTCGTCGCTGAAACGCTCGTACCGCGACGTGCTGCGCGACGGCGACAAGGACGTCTGCTTCGTCTATCTGGAAGGCTCGTTCGACGTGTTGAAGGAGCGCATCGGCACGCGCACGGGGCACTTCTTCGACCCGACGCTGCTGCAAAGCCAGCTCGACACGCTCGAGCCGCCGGGCGAGGATGAGGCGATCGTCGTGAATATCGAGCACACGCCGGAGGAGATCGTCGATATCGTCATGGAGCAGTTGAAGACGCGGTGAGCTGAACGCGGCTCCGGAAAGCAAAACGCCCCACGCTGCGCAGGCAGCGTGGGGCGTTGTCTTTCGTGCGGACGATTTAGCCGATGCGCTTGGCCAGCTCCACCGCGCGGCCGATATACGAGCCCGGCGTCATCTCCAGCAACAGCTTCTTCGCGTCGTCAGGAATGGCGAGGCCCGTGATGAAGGTCTGCAATGCCTCGCGCGTGATGCCCTTGCCGCGCGTCAGTTCCTTCAACTGCTCGTACGGGTTCTCGATGCCATAACGGCGCATCACCGTCTGCACCGGCTCGGCGAGGACTTCCCAGGTGTTGTCGAGATCTTCGTTGAGACGTGCCGCGTTGACTTCGAGCTTGTCGAGACCGCGGATCAGCGAGTCGTATGCGAGCAGCGAGTAGCCGAACGCCACGCCGATATTGCGCAGCACGGTGGAGTCCGTCAGGTCGCGCTGCCAGCGCGAGACAGGCAGCTTGTCGGCGAGATGGCGCAGCGTGGCGTTGGCCAGGCCGAGGTTGCCTTCGGAATTCTCGAAGTCGATTGGATTGACCTTGTGCGGCATCGTCGACGAACCGATTTCGCCGGCTTTCGTCTTCTGCTTGAAGTAGCCGAGCGAGATGTAGCCCCACACGTCGCGGTCGAGGTCGAGCAGGATGGTGTTCGCGCGCGCGACGGCGTCGTACAGTTCGGCCATGTAGTCGTGCGGCTCGATCTGCGTGGTGTACGGATTGAAGGTGAGCTTCAGGCGGTTCTCGACGACATCCTTCGAGAACGCCTCCCAGTCGAACTCCGGATACGCCGACAGATGCGCGTTGAAGTTGCCGACCGCGCCGTTCATCTTGCCGAGCAGTTCCACCTTCCCGATGCGCTGGATCGCGCGCGCCAGACGCGCCGCGACGTTGGCGATCTCCTTGCCGAGCGTCGTCGGGCTGGCGGGCTGGCCGTGCGTGCGCGAGAGCATAGGCTGTTCGGCCTGCGCGTGCGCCAGCTTGACGAGGCGTTCATGCACCGAGCGCAGCGCGGGCAGGATCACATGCTCGCGGGCGCCGGCGAGCATCAGGCCGTGCGAGGTGTTGTTGATGTCTTCGGAGGTGCAGGCGAAGTGGATGAACTCGCTCGCGCGTTCCAGTTCGGCCTGGCCCTTCACCGCTTCCTTGAGCCAGTATTCGACCGCTTTCACGTCGTGATTCGTGACGCGTTCGATGTCCTTGATGCGCGCCGCGTCATGAGCGGTGAAACGCTCGGCGAGGCCCAGCAGGAATTGCTCGGACGCCTCGGAGAAGCGCGGCACTTCGGCGAAGCCCGCACGCGACAGCGCGATCAGCCAGTGAATCTCCACCGTCACGCGATGGCGCATGAACGCGGCTTCGGACAGCCATTCACGCAGGGCCTCGGTCTTGCCGGCATAACGGCCGTCGAGCGGCGAGAGCGCGGTGAGCGCAAAGAGAGTATCGGGACGGGTATCGAACATGATTGCTTGTCGCAACGGAAGGAAAAGACGGAAGAACCGCGCATTTTACCATCGGATGCGACGCAATCCGGGTGCTCACCGGGAAAGCAGTGCCTCGTCCAGCGCCTGCAGCTGCGCGGGCGTGCCGACATTCTCCCAGCGGCCCGCGTACAACTCGCCGCTGGCGCGCCCGGCGGCGATGGCTTCGCGATAGTACGGCGTCAGCGCGCGACGCGAGCCGGGCGCGAGATCCCGGAACATGCGCGGGTCGTATAAGCCGATGTTGCCGAAGGTGAAGCGCGGCTCGCCGTCGAGCGCAAGCTGGCCGTCGTGCAGCGCGAAATCGCCGGCGGGATGGAAGGGCGGGTTCGGCACCATCACCAGATGCATGCCGGGCTCGCTGCGCGCGTGCAAGGTTTCGGCGCGGGCGCGCAAGGCGGCGTAATCGAACTCGCAGAACACGTCGCCGCTCACCGCGACGAACACCTGCTCGCCGAGCAGAGGCAGCGCCTGCGCGATGCCGCCCGCCGTTTCCAGCGCCTCGGTTTCCGGCGAGTAGCGCAGCTCGACGTCCCAGCGCGCGCCGTCGCCGAGCGCGGCTTCGATCCGCGCGCCCAGCCAGGCGTGATTGATGACGATAGTGCGGATGCCCGCCGCCGCCAGCCGCTCGATCTGCCAGACGATCAGCGGCTTGCCACCCGCTTCGAGCAGCGGTTTCGGGCAGGTGTCGGTGAGCGGGCGCATGCGTTCGCCGCGGCCGGCGGCGAAGATCATCGCCGTTGTCAGAGCGTGCGTCATCGTGGATTTGGAGTTCAGAAGGTGTAGCCGACTTCCTGCGCGCGGCCTTCGAGCGAATCGAGCAGGCGCGCGAACGGCCACAGCGGCGCATAGCGTTCGGCCACCTTGCGCGCATAGCCGATGAAACGCGGCAGGTCCGAGAGATAGCGCGGCTTGCCGTCGCGATAGTGGATGCGCGCGAACAGCCCGAGCACCTTGATGTGCCGTTGCAGGCCCATCCATTCGAGCTGCCGGTAGAACTCGCCGAAATCGGCGTCCACGGGCAGGCCGGCCTTCTTCGCGCGTTCCGAGTAATACGCGATGCAGTCGAGCTCGAACGCCTCTTCCCAGCTGATGAAGGCGTCGCGCAGCAACGAGGCCATGTCGTAGGTGATCGGACCGAACACCGCATCCTGGAAGTCCAGCACGCCGGGGTTCGGCTCGCAGACCATCAGGTTGCGCGGCATGAAATCGCGCAGCATGAAGGTCTGCGGCTGCGCGAGCGCGCTCTGTTCGAGCAGCGTGAAGGTGGCGTCGAGCACCTTGCGCTCGTCCGCCGTGACCTCGCGGCCCAGGTGACGCCCGATGAACCACTCGGGCAGCAGCTCCATCTCGCGGCGCAGGAACGCCTGGTCGAAGGGCGGCAGCACGCCTTCGCGCGCCGTCTGCTGGAAGCGGATCAGCGTGTCGATGGCCGAGCGCATCAGGGGCCGCGCGTTGGTCTCGTCGAGTACGGAGATATACGTGGTGGTGCCGAGGTCGGTCACGAGCATGAAGCCGGCGTCGAAATCGGCTTCGAGAATCTTCGGCACATGTACCTGCGCCGCGTCCAGCAGACCTGCGACCTGCACGAATTCACGGCACTTTTCGGGCGGCGGGGCGTCCACCGCGATCAGCGTCGCGCCGAACTCCGCGTCGCTTTCCAGGCGGAAATAGCGGCGAAAGCTGGCGTCGGCGGAAGCGGGAGCAAGACTTGTGAGGTTCAGCCGGTAGCGTCCGGCAAGACGTTGAAGCCATGCGCCGAGTTGTTCAAGGCGCGCGTCGGAAGGAATGTTCGTCATAAATTCGAGGGGCCAAACATCTTGCCATATAATACCCCACGACTTTTCAAGCGATCCGTTTCACGCCTGGCGCCAGGCCCCCGACGACTGTGAGCGTCATCGTTCAATCGAGTGTCGTCCCTGCTAGCAACGGACCGTCAAGTTCGTGACTGCGGTGAGGGCGCGGCCGCCTGTCCGGCGGCATCGGGCGCATGGGACGCGAACGGGATCGAACCGCCACCCATCCATGCCGCCACGACAGTTTCCCGTATCGAAAATCAAAGCTGACGCTCAGCCACGCAGGCGGCGGCTCGTCGTCGCGCTGCTGTCCGTGCCGGGGCTGATGCCCGCGTTCGCGCATGCGCAGCTCAGCGGGGCCGCAACGTATGCCGCGCCGCTCGACGGCGCCGACAGCCTGCGCCTCGCGCCGCAGCTCGAAGAGCGCCCGTTGCAGAGCGGCCAGCAGCCGACCACCTTCCTGCTGGGCGACAAGACCACCGGCACATCCGACGAGGACATGGCCGCGAAGGGCTCGGCGGAGGTGCGGCGCACGGTGACGGTCATCAAGGCCGACGCGCTGCACTACGACCAGGACACCGACATGGCCGATGCTTTCGGCAATGTCAGGTTGATCAACAACGGCGTGTCGTTCATCGGTCCGGAAGCGCATCTGAAGGTGGAGGCCAACGAAGGGTTCATGACGAACCCGAAGTACCACTTCAACCTGACGGGCGGCTCCGGCAGCGCCGAGCGCGTCGACATGGTCGACAACGAACGTGCGCGCGTCGATCACGGCACCTATACCGCCTGCGCGTGCTCGACCGATCCGGCGTGGTACATCAAGGGCACGTCGTTCGATTTCGACACCGGCGCGGAAGAGGGCATCGCGCACAACGGCGTGCTGTTCTTCCAGGGCGTGCCGGTGTTCGCGAGCCCGTGGATGTCGTTCCCGCTGACGGGCGACCGGCGCAGCGGCCTGCTGCCGCCCACGTTCTCGCTCAGTTCGACGACCGGTTTCGAAGTCACGGTCCCGTACTACTTCAACATCGCGCCGAACCGCGACCTCACCATCACGCCGCGCATCATGACGCGCCGCGGCGTGCTCGGCGAGGCGAACTACCGTTATCTGTCGCCCACTTATTCGGGTTCGCTGGATGTCAACTATCTGCCGAACGACCGCGAGACGCATACCAACCGTTATGCGATCTTCTGGCAGCACCAGCAGAATTTCGGCAACGGCTTCGGCGGCTATGTCAATTACAACAAGGTTTCGGATTCGCAGTATCCCGAAGACCTGGGCAACGCGTCGAACCAGTTCCTGAACGGCACGCAGCTGCTGTATCAGCAGGAAGCGGGTCTCACGTACAACAACGGCCCGTGGACGGTGCTCGCCCGCGAGCAGCGCTGGCAGACGCTTCAGCCGTCCATTCCGCCGTATGCGCGCGAGCCGCAGGTCAACGTCCAGTACAACAAGTACAACGTCGGCGGCTTCGACTACGGCGCGGAACTGGACGCCACGCGCTTCACGATCTCGCAGGAAGGTGCGACCGACGGCAACCGGCTGTACTTCAATCCGTACCTCAGCTACGGCATCAACGCGCCGGGCTACTTCATCACGCCGAAGGTGCAGTGGCACTTCGCGTCGTATGACCTGAGCCACATTGCCACGACACAGGTAGCGGGTTCGTCGCCGCCGGTCGCGGGCCAGCCCAAGAACTTCACCGAGTCGATCCCGACACTGAGCTTCGACACCGGGCTCGTGTTCGAGCGCTCGGTGCGGCTGTTTGGCCAGGACTATATCCAGACGCTGGAGCCGCGCCTCTACTACGTCTACACGCCGTATCACAACCAGGATTTCGCGCCGATCTTCGACACCTCCGAAGCCGACTTCGGACTGGCCGAGATCTACACGCCGAACACCTTCGTCGGCAACGACCGCATCGCCGACGCCAACCGCATCACCGCCGGCCTGACCACGCGCTTCATCAATCCGGCGACCGGCGACGAACGCGCGCGCTTCGTGATCGCGCAGCAGTATTACTTCGAGAGCCAGCGCGTCACGATCACGCCGGGCCAGTTGCCCGACCAGGCCAAGCACTCGGACCTGATCGCGGGCGCGGCCATCAAGCTCGGGGCTGGTTTCGCTTCGGAAACCGCGTTCCAATATAATGTCGACAACAACCAGCTCGTGCGTTCGAGCATTGGTTTCGCGTTCAGTCCCGGCGCGCGCAAGGTGATCAACGTCGGCTACCGCTATACGCGTTCGAACCAGACCACCTTGTCGAACGAGCCGATCAACCAGATCCTGGTGTCCGGCGAATGGCCGCTCACGAACCGTCTCTATGCGGTCGGCCGCGTCAACTACGACATGGCGAGCCATCGTCTCGTCGACGGGCTGGTGGGCTTCCAGTACGATGCCGACTGCTGGGCGTTCGGCTTCGGCGTGCAGCGCTACGCCAACGGCGTCAACAGCACGGGCCAGCTTTCGGCGGGCACGCGGGTGCTGGCGCAGCTGACGTTCAAGGGCTTGTCGAACGTCGACAACGGTCTCGTCAGCGCATTCCGCTCGAGTGTCCAGGGGTATCAGTCGCCGCCGCCGGCCGCGCCGCCGCTCGCCCGCTACAGCGACTACGAGTGACGCCTGAACGGTGAGCAACAGACAGGCAACACACAAGCGGCGCCAGGCAACGGCGCCGCGCACCACACACGCAGCACACGAACGGGTGAAGCTGGAATTTGATGGAGTCTCTGTGTCAAACGTGAAATTGTTTAGATCGACGGCCATCGTGGCGGGCGCGCTCGCCGCTGCGTTGATCCTGAGTACGCCGGCCGGCGCGCAGGCGTTGTCGAACCGCAGTGCGCAGGTGGCGGATTCCGTGGTCGCGGTCGTGAACGACGGCGTCATCACGCAGCGCGAACTGGAAGAGCGCACCGCGCTGATCGCCAAGCGTCTCCAGCAGCAGAACGCGCCGGTGCCCCCCGCCGACCAGATGCAGCGCCAGGTGCTCGACCAGATGGTGCTCGAGCGCATCCAGCTCCAGAAGGCGAAGGACGACGGCATCAACGTCGACGACGCCACCGTGAACCGCACGCTCGCCCGCCTGGCCCAGCAGAACCAGATGACGCTCGACGTCTACCGCTCGCGCATCGAGGCGCAGGGCGTGCCCTGGGCCACCTTCGTGCGCGACGCCCGCACCGAACTCACGCTGTCGAAGCTGCGCGAGAAGGAAGTCGACGGCAAGATCACCGTGTCGGACGGCGAAGTGGCGAATTACATCGCCAGCCAGCGCGGCCCGGGCGCCCGCAACACGAGCGACCTGCGCTTGCAGCACATCATGCTCAAGGTCGCGCAGGACGCGCCCGAGTCGGACGTCGCGGCGGCGCAGGGCAAGGCCGACGCCGTGCTGAAGCAGGCGCTCAACGGCGACGACTTCACCAAGCTCGCCAAGACCAACTCCCAGGATACCGACGCCTCCAAGGGCGGCGATCTCGGTTTCCGTGCGCCGGCTTCGCTGCCGGCGGGCATCGTGACGGCGGTGGCGACGCTGCGTCCGGGTCAGGTCGCGCCTACCTTGCTGCGTACGAGCGGCGGCTTCGAGGTCATCAAGCTGGTGGATCGGCGCGCAAGCCAGGGCACTGCCGCCGACGCGCCGAAGCTCACGCAGACGCACGTGCGCCACATCCTGCTGCGCGTGACGGACGGCATGTCGGAACAGGCGGCGCGTCAGCGTTTGCTCGACATCAAGCAGCAAGTGTTGGCGGGCGGCGACTTCGCGAACTTCGCGCGCACTTATTCGCAGGACGGCTCGGCCTCGCAGGGCGGCGACCTCGGCTGGATCAGCCCGGGCGAAACCGTGCCCGAATTCGAGCGCGCGATGAACAACCTGCAGGACGGCGCGGTCAGCGATCCGGTGCGCAGCGAGTACGGCTACCACCTGATCCAGGTGCTTGGCCGTCGCGAGGCGGAAGGCTCGGCCACGCAGCAGCTCGACATCGCGCGTCAGGCGATCGGCCAGCGCAAGGCGGAGCAGGCTTATTCCGACTGGCTGCGCGAACTGCGCGATACCGCCTACGTGCAGTACAAGGGCGTCGCTGCCCAAGCGCAGCAGTAAGCACCATGAGCACCGCCGATACCCGCCCGCTCGCCATCGCCATCACGACGGGCGAGCCGGGGGGCGTCGGCCCGGAACTGACGGCGGCGGCGCTCGCGCAGGCCCGCACGCGCTGGCCGCAGGCGCGCTTCACGGTGCTCGGCGACCGCGCGCTGCTCGCCGCACGCGCCGGCGCGGACTGGCCGGCGGCGGGTGAAGCCATCGACGTGGAACATCACGCGCTTGCCGTGCCGGCCGAGGCGGGCAAGCTGAACGCGGCCAACGGGCGCTATGTGCTCGGCCTGCTCGATGCCGCCATCGACGGCGCCGTATCGGGACGCTTCGACGCCATCGTCACTGCGCCGCTGCAAAAGAGCACCATCAACGACGCGGGCGTGCCCTTCACCGGCCACACCGAATATCTCGCGGAACGCACGCACACGCCGCGCGTGGTCATGATGCTGGCGGGTTCGGGCGAGCGTCCGCTGCGGGTCGCGCTGGCGACCACGCATCTGCCGCTGAAGGACGTGTCGGCAGCGCTGAGCGTGGAAGGCCTCGTCGAGACCTTGCGCATCATCCATCACGACCTGCGCACGCATTTTGGCCTGGCCGCGCCGCGCATCCTCGTCACTGGCCTCAACCCGCACGCGGGCGAGAACGGCTATCTGGGGCGCGAGGAAATCGACGTGATCGCGCCCGCGCTCGAACAGGCCCGTGCGCTCGGCATCGACGCGCCGGGGCCGTATCCCGCCGACACCCTGTTCCAGCCGCGCTATCTGCAAGACGCGGACTGCGTGCTGGCGATGTTCCACGATCAGGGCCTGCCGGTGCTGAAATACGCGACCTTCGGCGAAGGCATCAACGTGACGCTGGGCCTGCCGATCATCCGCACCTCGGTGGATCACGGCACCGCGCTCGATCTCGCCGGCACGGGCCGCGCGGACGCGGGCAGCATGATCGCCGCAATCGACGCCGCCGTCACGATGGCGCGCCACAAACGCGTGGCCTGAAAGCCGCCGCGCGAGCTTCATTCAAACGAACATGCCGACCAAACATCAAGGCCATTTCGCGCGCAAGCGCTTCGGGCAGAACTTCCTCGTCGATCAGGGCATCATCGACTCGATCGTCGACACCATCGCGCCCCGCCGCGGCGAGCGCATGGTCGAGATCGGGCCGGGACTGGCCGCGCTGACCGAACCGCTGATCGAACGCGTGGCGACGCCTGAGTCGCCGCTGCATGCGGTGGAACTGGATCGCGATTTGATCGGGCGGCTGGAGAAGCGCTTTGGCGAGCGTCTGGTCGTGCATTCCGCCGATGCCCTCGAATTCGACTTCGGCGCGCTTGCTGGTGTCGAAGGTGAGGAGAGCGGCAAGCCCACGCTGCGCATCGTCGGCAATCTGCCGTACAACATTTCGAGCCCGCTGCTGTTTCATCTCACGCGTTTCGCGCCGCAGGTGATCGACCAGCACTTCATGTTGCAGGACGAAGTCGTGGACCGGATGATCGCCGAACCCGCCAGCAAGGACTACGGGCGGCTCTCGGTGATGCTGCAATACCGTTACGTGATGGACAAGCTGCTCGACGTGCCGCCCGAATCGTTCAATCCGCCGCCGAAAGTGAATTCCGCGATCGTGCGCATGATTCCGTTCGCGCCACACGAGTTGCCCGACGTGGATGAAAACGCGTTGTCGGACGTCGTGAAGGCCGCCTTTGCACAGCGCCGCAAGGTCTTGCGCAACAACCTGTCGGCTTACCGCGAGTCGATCGATTTCGATGCGCTCGGTTTCGACCTGACCCGCCGCGCCGAGGAAGTGCCGGTCGCGGAATTCGTCGCGTTGGCGCAGGCGCTGCAACGCTCGCGCGGGGCTCAGTCCGGAACGCAATCCTGAATTCAGGACTGAAGCGCGCCGGCATCGGCGAGCCGGTTCATCAGGCGTTCCAGCCTGGCACGTTGATCACGCTGCAGTCCCCGCGTCGCGCTCACCTGGCGCACGCGGCAGCGCCAGTAAGTCTGGCCAAACAGCGAATTGGCGCCTTCCGCCGAGAGCACGCGTTCCAGATGCCGGATCGCGGCATCCACATTGCCCGGCGTGTACGGGCTCGTGATCGTGACGTGTCGTTCGAGTGTTTCGTTCATCGTTCTGGCCTCGTGTCGCGTTGATTCCGAGCGGCTGATTCTGCGGACAGCGCGGGACATCCGGCGTCCCGAACGTTCACGGCAAACCGGGACACCATGTGTCCGGCGCGGCTGCCAGGATCGACCGCCCGGTCGCCGCAGGCCAGCGGCAACCCTTTCATCACGGAGACAGCGCATGCGCTTCATACACGCGGCGGACATCCATCTGGACAGCCCTCTGCACGGGCTGTCCGCCTACGCAGACGCACCCGCCGACATGCTGCGCAACGCCACGCGCGAAGCCTTTTCGAGGCTCGTTTCGGTGGCGGTGGACGAGCAGGTCGACTTCATGATCATTGCCGGCGATCTCTACGACGGCACCTGGCGCGACCATAACACCGGCATCTTCTTCTGCCGCGAGATGGGCCGTCTGCGTCGCGCGGGCATTCCGGTGTATGTGCTGTTCGGCAATCACGACGCCGAAAGCGAAATGACGAGCCAGTTGCAGCTGCCGGACAACGTCCACACGTTCTCGGCGAGAAAGCCGCAGACCTTCCGCATCGACGCGCTCAAGGTCGCGCTGCACGGCCACAGCTTCAAGGAAAAGGCTGTCACGACGAACCTCGTCACCGCTTATCCGGCGCCCGTCGCGGGCTACTTCAACATCGGCGTGCTGCATACCGCGCTCGAAGGCGCGGCGCTGCACGCGAGCTACGCGCCGTGCTCGGTCGCGGAATTGCACGCGAAGCAGTATCACTACTGGGCGCTCGGGCATGTGCACGAATACGCGATCTGGCAGGACGCATCGACCATCGTGTTTCCGGGCAATCTGCAAGGGCGCAACATCCGCGAGACCGGGCGGCGCGGCGCCGTGCTGGTGACGGTGTCGGAGGCGGAAGAGGTGAGCGTCGAGCGGCTGTTCATCGACGTGCTGCGCTGGGAAGCGGTGAGCGTCGATGCCTCACAGGCCGCGACGCTCGATGAAGTCGCGCGCGCAGTCGGCCGTGCGCTCGAAACGCTGGTCGATGGCGCGGCGTCGCCGGTGCCGCACGCCGTGCGCGTGACGATCACCGGCGCGACTCAGGCGCACGGCGAGCTGTTCGGACTCGCGACGCAATTGCGCGCCGAAGTGCTGGCGCAGATCGCGGCGATCAGCCATGACCGCCTGTGGCTGGAAAAGGTGAAAGTCGCGACCCGGCCGCTGTCGCAGGACGCGCCCGCGGCCGGACGCAGCGACGCGCTCGCCGACCTGCACGGCCTCCTGATCGAAGCGGAATCCGACCCGGAGTTTCTGGCGATGTTGAAGGAACGACTGATCGTGCTGGCGACGCAGGCGCCGAGCGAATTGCAGAAGTCCGTGCCCGAGCTCGAACAGGTGCGCAACGGCGAGCTGGCCGCGCTCGTGAGCGAGGTGCGCTCCGGGCTCATCGCGCAACTTGCGGACGCGGAGTAAGGCGATGCGCATCGGCAGACTCGAACTCATCCGCTACGGCAAATTCACCGACCACGACGTGGATTTTCCGGTGGCGGAGCATGACTTTCACTTCGTCGTCGGTCCGAACGAGGCCGGCAAGTCGACGATCAAGAACGCCATCTCCGAGCTGCTGTTCGGCATGCCGCACAGCTCGCCGCTTGCCTTCGTGCATCCGCAGAGCGATCTGCGACTCGGCGCTTCGCTCGAACTGGACGGCGCGGCGTTCGCGTTCCATCGCACGAAGAGCCGCAAATCGTCGCTCACTGCGCCGAACGGCGACCCGCTCGCCGCCGACGCACTTACGCCGTTCCTCGGCGCCGCGGACAAGCACTTCTTCGAGCAGATGTACTGCCTGAATCACGACGCACTGCGGCGCGGCGGCGACGCGATTCTCGATGCGTCGAGCGATGTCGGGCAGGTGCTGTTCCAGTCGGCGGCGGGCATCGCGAGTCTCGGCGACGTGCGTCAGCGCCTCGCGGACGAAGCCGACCGGCTGTGGGCCAGGCGCAAGTCGGGCGATCGTGCGTACTACGCCGGTCTCAAGCAATTCGACGAAGCCAGCGCCGAGCTGAAGACGGCGAGCGTGCGCACGACGCAATGGCGACGCGCGCAGGGCGCCGTCGAGGAGGCCGAGGAGAAGCGCCGCGAACAGGACACGCAGCGCGCGGCGCTCGAAGCGCAGCGCGGCCGGCTCGAACGCGTGAGGCGCGTGGCGCCGCATCTGAACGTGTGGCGCGAGAAGAGCGTCGAGTTGCGCGAACTGGGCGAGGTGCGGGAACTGCCGGCCGACGCCGGGGCGACGTTGCAAAATGCGCTGACGCGGCTGGCGTCCGCCGAGCGGGCTGTCGAACTGCATGTGGCTGAAGCGGCGCGCTTGCAGACCCTGGCGGACGCCATAGAGGTCGACCGGACGATGCTCGCGGCGCAGGCGCGCATTCTTGCGCTCGACGCCGCGCGTGAGCGCACGGTGAATCACGCCGGCGATATTGCGCGGCTTGAAAACGAAGTGGGGTTGCGGCTGCGGCAGGTCGCGCAGCACAGCGCGCAACTCGGCTGGCCGCAGGACGAAGCGGGCGCGCGTTACGCGCTGCCCGGCGCGCTGGTGCTCCAGACCTTGTCCAGCCTGATGCTGGAGCGCGGCGAACTGCAGCATGCGGCGCGCAACGCCGGGCAGGCCGCCGATGAAGCCGCGAAGCAGATCGACATGCTGAAGACGCGGCTGGCCGGAATCGACGATGGCGAGGTGCCCCCGGCTTTGCGTGCGGCCTTGCGCGCCGCGCAGAAGTATCGCGATTCGGGCACGGAGCAGCGGCGTCTGGAAGACGCGAAGCGTGAGGCCGAGCAGTCGTTCGACGCAGGCCTCGCCGCGCTCGGACGCTGGACGCGGCCGCTCGACGCGTTGCAGTCGATGACACTGCCTGCGCCGGAGCGCATCGCCACGCTGCGGCGCGAGCGGCAGGAGCGGACGTCGCGTGTGACGCTCGCCGGGGATCGGCTGGACGAGGCGCGCGACGATCTGCGCGCGGCGCGGCACGCGCTGGACGAACTGGTCGAAACACACGATGTCGTAACCGCCGCCGAAGTACGCGATGCCCGTGCCACGCGCGATGCCGCGTGGCACGCGATCCGCTCGGGCGACGTCGCGCTCGACGCGGGCGCGCCGGGATTCGAGCAGGCAGTGCATGCATCGGATGGACTGGCGGACCGTCAGCTGGGCTCGGTCGGCCAGGCGACGCAACTGACGGCGCTGAAGCGGCGCATCGTCAGCGCGGAAGCGACGCTCGCGCGCCGCGAGGAAAGCGTGGCGGAAGCCGCGACGGCATTGACGCAGTTCGACGATGACTGGCGCGCGCTCGCCGCGCAGGCGGGCGTCGCGGAGATGCCGCTGGATGATGCGCCGGCGTGGATGGCGTCGCGCGATGCGGTGCTGACGGCAGCGCAGGCGC
This sequence comes from Caballeronia sp. LZ065, assembly GCF_031450975.1. Lineage (NCBI taxonomy): Bacteria > Pseudomonadati > Pseudomonadota > Betaproteobacteria > Burkholderiales > Burkholderiaceae > Caballeronia > Caballeronia sp. LZ065. Next base: position 2,734,950 of record NZ_JARUXV010000001.1, on the reverse strand, counting down.
TGCACACGCGTAGCGCGGAGCTAGCGCGTGAAGCCGCCGATGCCGCCGCGCGCCGCGATGAACTCGCGCGTCAGTTGAGTGCATCCGGCGCAGCGGAGGATCTGCACGCCAGTATCGATGCGCTGTGCGACAGCGCCGAGTCCCGCATCGCTGACATCGACAAAGCGGGCGAGACGCGGCGCAATCTCCAGGCGCAACTCGACGAAGCGCAGGCCGAACGCGGCTCACGTGAGGGCAAGGCGAAGGCGGCGCGTGAAGCGTTCGAGCGCTGGCAGCGGGACTGGACGGCGGCGCTCGACAAGGCAGGCCTCGCAGGCGCCGTCGATTCGCAGGCGGCGGCGGAAACGGCGCTCGACATCGTGAAGCAGATCAGCGAGCAGCTGACGCAAGTGGACGGTATTCGTAGCGGTCAGATCGAAGCCATGCGCCGCGCGCTGGCGGCGCTCGATGCTGACGCGGCGCAACTGGCGCAGGAACTCGACGTATCGCTGGCCGGAGCGGGCGCGTCGCGGATCGCGGCGGAACTGTCGGCGCGCCTCGATCACGCCGTGGCTGCGCAAGCCGACAGCGATCGGCTGAAGAAGGAACACGCGGCAGCGGATGCGCAGGTGAGCCACGCGAGACTCGAAGTGGAGGAAGCGAAGGCCACGCTGCGGCCGCTCTACGAACTGGCGGCCGTGGACACGCCTGATGCGCTCGCGCCGCTGATCGCGCAATCGCACAGGAAGGGCGTGCTCAAGGCCGCCGCCGACGACGCGCGCGCCGCGCTCATCCAGGGCGGCGATGGCCTCACGCTCGACGAGCTCGTCGCGGAAGTGGAGGGCGCGGACATGCCGAACGTGGAGGCGGAGCTGTCGCGGATCGGCGCGGCGCTGTCGGAGTCGGTGAATGCGGCGCGCGACATCGCGGCGGCGCTCGAGGCCGCGCGGCGCGAACTGGAGGCCATCTCCGGCGACGCCAATGCCGCGCGCGCCGAGGCGAAGCGGCAGGAAGCGCTGGCATTCATGGCCGATGCCGCCGAACGCTTCATCAAGGTCGAAACCGCTTCGACGTTGCTGAAATGGGCGATCGACCGTTATCGCGAACGCCGTCAAGGCCCGATGCTGTCGCGCGCCAGTGCGATTTTCGCTGAACTGACGCTCGGCAACTTCTCGCGGTTGGTCGTGGACTACGATCGCCAGCCGATGGCGCTCTCAGCGGTCCGAGTGAGCGGCGAGCATGTCGAGATTGGCGGAATGAGCGAGGGCACGCGCGACCAGCTGTATCTCGCGCTGCGGCTCGCGGCGCTGGAGGAACATGGGGAGCGGGCGGCGTCGCTGCCATTCGTCGCCGACGATCTCTTCATCAACTTCGACGATGGCCGCGCCCGTGCCGGTTTGCGTGTCCTCGCGCAACTCGCGAAGCGTACCCAGGTGATCTTTCTGAGCCATCACGACCATCTGGTGGAGATCGTGCGCGAGGTGTTCGGACCGCAGGTCAACGTGCGTTATATGGGCTGACGCGTCTCACGCGTGCTTTCAAGCGTCGCGCAGCAGGGCGTCGAGGCGCAGCAGCGCGGCGCGTGCGCCATCCGCGATGCCGATACCCCGGTCTGGCCCAATGGCGTGCTCACGCGGATTGATGCGGATCACGCGCGGTCCGTTGAGTTCGCTGAAGCGCCTGACCGTGGGCAGCGCACGTCCCGCGCCGAGTTCTATGACCACCAGCCGCTCGACGCCATGCAGCCACGCAGCCAGCCGGCGTTCCTGCTGAGCCGAGCGCCGGTCGACCCAGTTCCAGTCGCCGAACATCAGGATGTTCGGGCGCGCCAGCGCATGACAACGCGGGCAGCGCGGCGGCGCATTGACGAGCTCACAGCGCGCTTCATCGACGACGGGATCGAAGCCGTCCGCCGACCAGAGGTCGTGCGTGCAGGCGTCGAGGCATTGCAGCGTGCCGATCGCGCCGTGGCATTCGGCGACGCGCTCCGGCGCGAAACCCGCGCGCTGGAACTGGCCGTCGACATTGCTCGTGAACACGAACGCGCCGTGCGGCATGCGTGCCGCCCAGCGTTTCAGCACGTGGAAGCCCTCATGCGGTTCGGTTGCACGGTACAGCGCCAGCCGATGCCCGTAGAAGCCCCAAGTCAGTTTCGGATGGCGCGCGAAGCCAGCGGGATTGGCCATGTCCTCGAACGAGAAGCCATGGTGCCGCAGCGCCGGATACGCACGCCAGAAGCCTTCCGGTCCGCGAAAGTCCGGCAAGCCGGAGTCGACGCCCATGCCGGCGCCGGCGGTAACGAGCAGGCCATCGGCGGCGCGGATCCAGGCGGCGGCTTGTTCGAGCAGCGCGGTGTCGTTCATGGCGCAGTGGCCTCCGAATAGCGGTTGGCGAGCTTGCGATAGTCTTCCGCGAATTCATCGCGCAAGGTCTGGGGCGCAAGAATCTCGACGCCCGCACCGAGGGCGCGCAGCCACCAGCGCAGCTTCAGACTCGGCGTGACGGTGCCGGAGATTCTCGTGCGGCCGTCGGGCAAGGTGTCGATCTGCTGATCCTTCGACATCGGCGATTCGCGCAGTTGATTGCCGGCGTGACCTTCGAAGGCGAGTTCGAGACGCACGGCAGGCTCGGGCAGGAAATCGAACACCTGCTGCGTCTCGATGTACTTGCGCAGCTTGAAGTCCTCGGGGTACGTGAAGGCCTCGCCGGACTCCGTCACCGAGCGAATCCGGTCGAGCCGATACAGTGTTCGCATCCATTCGGTTTCGCCTTTCTCGGGACGCGGCGCGCGCTTAGGATCCTGCGCGACCATGTACATCACGCCCGCCGATTCCACCAGCGCGAGCGGCCATAGCGTGCGGGTCTTCGGTTCATCGGTCTGGCTGGCGCTCTCATTTTTATATGCGGGCCGGTATTGCACGAGCAGTTCGCGCTCGAAGAAGGTAGCGGTCGCGACGGCCTGGAAGATCTCCGGACGCAGCTTCGGACGAATCAGCGTGAAGGCGCCATCGACGGAATCGATCTTGTCCGCCCACGCGCGATAGATGCGGCTGTCCTCTTTCTCCTGCGACAGCCGCGCCTCGGCGGCCTTGAAGAGCGGATCGATGTCGCGCGTCACGGCGTTCGGCAGCTTGTTGCCGGCGAAGCGCTGAAGGATGTGAAACGCCACGGCTTCCGATGCGCTCATCAGTCCGACACCTTCCTGCAGACCGTGCAGCCAGGGCTTGCGTTGCCACAGTAGTTCGCGGCCGTTGAGCATCGAGACGACGCGGCCGTCCGCTTCGAGCGCCGTCAGGTGGCGTTGCACTTTCTTCGTATAGCCGACGCGATGTCCGCGCTCCTCCAGGCGGCGACGGATTTCCGGCGTGGGAAGCCAGGCGGTGGCGTCACGTTCGGTTGGCAACACGCGGAGGATGGCTTCGTCGAGGCTGTTGGTCATGGCTTGGGCGAGTGCTGGGGCGAGTTGGGAACCGCGCTCGATTATAAGAAGCACCGGGACAGATTGTGCCCGGGTGTTCCGGCTCTGATCGACGTGCATCGATTTCAGATTGTTCTGGTGACGGCGCTCGATAGAAGCGGAAAGAATAGCTGCGCCCGGTCGGTTCATGCGTGAGGAACCGGTTTGCTATCGAGGAGCGACATCATGAGCAAGCGCGATCAAGCCAACGAGGAATTCGTGGAGCGGCTCAAAGGCCGGACAGCGCGTGCCGTCCAGCAGTATTTTTTCTCGCACGGCCTCTGCGTGAGCCGTTTCGAGATTCGCAAGGCGATGCGCCTGCCCGAGCATGAAGCGATGTTTGCTGCTCCGACGCCGTGCTTCACGCAGGTCAACGAGGCGATCGGCCGGCTGTCGGATATCGGTTCGCTGTCGCTGGCGTCGAAGGAAAAGTTGATGCGCGCCGTGTATGAAATCGAAGCCCGGCTTGCGGAGCGCGTGGGCAAGGTGGAAGGGCTGGAGTCGGCGGTGGCGCGCATTGGCGTAGCGTTGCGCGTCGTGCCGCACGAGCCGAAGCCGTGGCCGTTCGTGTTGTGGGGAAGGCGCTGGTGCTGATGGCGTTCGTCGCGTGGCAATGGGCGCTGCTGGGTGCGATGATGTACGCGGCAGGGGTGAGACAGCTTCTGACCTATTGGAAACGCAAGGCAGCAGCGGATCGTTCGTTAGCCGAAGCCAATGCGATGTTCGACGCGGTCACCGAGCTCGAAATGACGCCGCGGTTCAGCATGCTGCGGGAGTGATGAGTCGGCAAAGCGCTCACGCAAAAGAAAAGGGCTCAGCATGCGCTGAGCCCTTTGAATCTTTTGGTAGGCCGTACGGGATTCGAACCTGTGACCAACGGATTAAAAGTCCGCTGCTCTACCAGCTGAGCTAACGACCCAAAAGAGGCGAAATTATAATCTGCGAATTGGCCTTTTGTCAACCAAACCGCATTGCAAACCGGCCAATGGCCTCAGAAAAAACGCCTGCGAGCGTGACCGGCCGTAGGCATTCTCTCTCATCCATTGCAACAGGCTTGGTTCACTTTTAGCTCACTTCACCTGCGACATCTTGCTCTGCGCCGTCGTCGCGACTTCGGTACCGGAGTACTGCGAGATGATCTGCTGAAGCGTCTGCTTGGCAGCCGCTTTCTGGCCTTGCTCGATCTGGTTGTTCGCGATCGCAAGCAGCGCTTCGGGTGCTCGCGGATGCGTCGGATAACTCTTCACCAGGTTCTGCCAGACCGCAGTCGATCCCTTGTAGTCGCGCTGGGCATAGAGCGCGTTGCCGAGCCAGTACTGTGCCGTAGGCTGATACGGGCTCTGCGGATACTTCGCCACGAACGTCTTGAACGACGCCGCGGCGTTCTTGTAATCGCCGCTACGGAATTGAGTCGACGCCGCGTTGAACGCTTCCGTCTCGCCAGGCTGCACCGCACCGGATACCCCGTCGATCGTCTCCTGCTGCGGCTCGAATTTCTTGAGACGCGAGTCGAGATCGGCGTAATAGTCCTTCTGCTGCTTTTGCAGCGTCACGACCTGGTTGGTCAGATCTTCGTTCTGTCCGCGAACCGTGGCGACCTGTTGATTCAACTGGTCGAGACGGTTCTGCTGATCGAGGATCGTACGTTGCGCGGCCTGCAGCTGATTCGACAGACTGTCGGCTTTCGTGCGCAGGTCGAGCACGGCCTTGCGCGCTTCGTTGTCGTCGAAGACGCCGGCGTGCGCAGGCACGCCGAACATCGTCGAACCCACCACGCAAGCGGCTGCGGCAGCGCGCAGCAAGGGAAAGCGATACAACATAGAGCGACTCACCCGTGACAGGTTACGTTACGTGATTACTGCTGGTATGCGAGGTCCGCACGGCGGTTCTGCGCGTACGAGGCGTCGTCGTGGCCCGTTGCCATCGGCTTTTCCTTGCCGAGGCTCACGGCTTCCATCTGCGAGTCGGCCACGCCCATCAGCGACATCGCGCGACGCACGGCTTCCGCACGCTTCTGGCCGAGCGCCAGGTTGTACTCGCTCGTGCCGCGTTCGTCGGTGTTGCCCTGGATCAGGACGTGACGTTCCGGATGGCTCTTCAGATACGACGAGTGTTGTTGCAGCAGCGGCTGATAGTCGTCCTTCACGGCGTAGCTGTCGAAGTCGAAGAAAATGCTGCGCTTGGCGAGCGGGCTGTTCGGGTCGTTCAGCGGGTCGATATTGACCTGCTTCACGTCCGTCGGGTTCGGCTGCGTGCCGACTGCACCCTTGTTCTGGCCTTCATCGAGCTTCACGCCCGAGTGACAAGCCGCCAATGCGCCGACCATCGCAACTGCCAGGCCGATACGAAGTTTCGACATCATGGTACCTCTCCTTGTGTTGTAGCTGAACGTTGTATGTGAACGTTATTGCTGGACTTATTGCATGAACGGACCCCAGGACGGCTCGCGCACCGCACCGCCCTGTACTGACAAGACTTGCCGCGTGCGACCATCGGTCGATACGGCTGCCAACACGCCACGTCCGTTCACTTGGGTGGCGTAGAGGATGTACTGACCATTCGCCGCGAAGCTCGGCGATTCGTCATGCGTCGTGTCGGTCAGCCCCGTTGCCGTGCCGGACGCGAGGTCCAGCAAGTACAGCTTGAAGCCGCCGCCAGTGCGCGAAATGTACGCGAGTTGCTTGCCGTCCGGGCTCACGCGCGGGCTCGTGTTGTACGCGCCGGTGAACGTGACCCGCTGGGCCGCGCCGGCGCTTTCACCTGCCGCCGGCATCTTGTAGATCTGCGGCTGGCCGCCGCGATCGCTCGTGAAATAAATCGAGTTGCCATCAGGAGAGTAGAACGGCTCGGTGTCGATCGAGCTGCCCTGGGTCAGACGGCGCAGGCCGGAGCCGTCTGCATTGACTTCGAAAATCTGCGTGTTGCCGGTGCGCGAGAGCGCGACCGCGAGCTTGCGGCCGTCAGGCGACCACGCCGGGGCGCTGTTGTTGCCCTTCTGGTTCGACACGACCACGCGACGTCCCGTCGGCAGATCGTGGATGTACACCACCGGCTTCTTGCGCTCGAACGACACGTACGCGACCTTCGTGCCGTCCGGCGACCATGCCGGAGAGATGATCGGCTCGGGGCTGGAGAGGGCGATTTTCGCGTCCTGACCGTCCGAATCGGAAATCTGCAACTGGTAGCGGCCGCCCGTCTGGATGACATAGGACAGACGCGTGGCGAATACACCGCGGCCGCCGAGCAGCTTGGCGTAGATGTAGTCGGCGATCTTGTGTGCGCTCATGCGCAGGCCGCTTTCAGCGCTGACGAGCGACAGGCCGCCGAGGTTCTGCTGCTTGACCGTGTCGTACAAACGGAAGCGCACTTCGTACTGGCCGTTCGGCAGCTTGTTCACGCTGCCCGACACGAATGCATCCGCGCCTTTGGCCTTCCATGCGCCGAGATCGACGGAGTCGCCTTCCGCAACCGGCGTGCTGCCCGCGTCGATGTTCGTGAACTTGCCGCTGCGCTGCAGATCCTGGCGGATGATCGCGCTGACCTGCTGCGGCGAACTCGCTTCGTTGGCGAAGTTGGCCGTGGCGATCGGGAATTGCGTGGAGCCGACGCCGGTCACGAGTACGTTCAACTGGGCGTGTGCGGCAGTGCCGGCTGCGATCAGGCAGGACGCGACCAGCGTTCTCAGGCCAAGCTTCGTCATCAAACTCATGCTGTATAGGTTCCAGAAAAAAGCGTTTTCAAGTGTCCGCGGACTGCAGAACAGACCCGCGGACGCACGATTCGTTCCCGCTGCTTAATGCAGGCTTTCAGGCGGTTTTTCTTGCTGGTTTCGCGCACTTAGCCTCCCGCCGGCCGCAGCGTGATCGTGAAGTGATCGGGCGTGGGCCGGTCACCGACGTCACGCGGCATCGGATCGGAACGCTGCACCGCGCGCAGCGCCGCCTGATCCCACTGCTCGTTGCCGCTCGAGCGCGTGATGGTCGCCGACAGCAACGTGCCCGACGGCGCGCAGCGCACCGACACCACCGTCTCCAGTCCCGCCGTTTCGCCGGACCACACGATGTTCGGCCGCACACGGCGCTGGACCAGTTCCGCGTAACCCGAGGACGCCGCATTGCCGCCCGCGCCCTTGCCGGTACCGCTCTTGGCGAGGCCTTCGCCGCTCGACGCGGTGCCGCCGCCCAGCTGACCCTGCAACGCGGCCATGCGCGCCTTGTGTTCCGCGTCGGCCTTGGCCTTCGCTTCGGCAGCGGCCTTGGCTTTTGCGTCCGCCGCAGCCTTCGCCTTGGCGTCGGCGGCGGCTTTGGCCTTTGCTGCGTCGGCGTCCGCCTTGGCCTTGGCTTCCTGCTGTTCCTTCAACTGTTCCTGCTTCTGTTCCTGCTTCTGCGCTTCGGCTTGCTGCTGACGCTGCTTGTCCTGCTGCGCCTTCTGTTGCTGCTGCTTCTGCAGTTCGGCCTGACGCTGCTGCTCGATCTGCTTCTGCTTGTCCTGCATTGCTTTCTGCTGCGCGGCCGCGGCGGCGGCTTGCGCGGCCTGTTGCGCGCGCTTCGCTTCCGCTTCCTGCTGAGCCTGTTCCTGCTGGCGGCGCTGCTCGGCGAGCTGCGCTTCACGCGCGGCGGCTTCCTGTTGCTTGCGCTTCTTTTCCTGCAACGCGATGTCGGCGTCTTCGTCCTTCGCGGGCGGCGGCGCCGGCGGCGCCTTCACTTGCGGGACGGGCGGCGTGGGGGTAGGGCGGGGCGTCGGCGCGGGCGTGTCGGGGAGCTCGGTCCAGATTTCGGCCTCGGCGCCGGCGGGCGTGTTGTTCTGCCAGTTGATGCCGTGATACAGCAGCCAGATGAGCAACAGATGCATCACCGCGGCCAGCGCGAACGCGCGGCCCGTGCCGCGCTCGCGCGGCGGGCGGAGAGGCCGCGCGGACGCGCCGCGCGCTGGCTGATGCTTGTTCTGCGAAGCGGTCATTGCGATTTGACGAGCAAGCCGACGCGCTTCACGCCGCGCGACTTCATATCGGACATCACGTTCATGACGACCTCGTACTTCACCGTCTTGTCGGCGGCGATCACGACGGGCTGGTCAGGATGCGACTCCTGGCGGTTCAGCACGAACGTGTTGAGGTCGTCCTTGGTCATCTTCTGCTCTTGCGTGGCGCCGTCGTCGTTCTTGTAGCGGACGTTCAGGCTGCCGTCGGCCTTGATGTTGATGACGACGGGCGGCTGCTGTTCCTGCGGCTGCGCGTTACCGACGGTCGGCAGATTAATGATTGAAGGCGAAACGAGCGGCGCCGTCACCATGAAGATGACGAGCAGCACGAGCATCACGTCGATGTACGGCACGACATTGATGTCGGCCATGGCGCGGCGCGAACTGCCGCGCATGCTGGAACGAATCGGGCCTGCCATCGCGGACTCCTTTTTCAGTGCGCCTGACGCTGCAGGATGTTCGAGAACTCTTCGATGAAGGTTTCGAAGCGGATTGCCAGGCGGTCGATGTCATGCGCGTAGCGGTTGTAGGCGACCACGGCCGGAATGGCGGCGAACAGGCCGATGGCGGTTGCGACGAGCGCTTCGGCAATACCGGGCGCCACGTTCGCGAGCGTGGCCTGCTGCACGTTGGCCAAGCCGCGGAACGAGTTCATGATCCCCCAGACCGTGCCGAACAGACCGATATACGGACTCACCGAACCGACCGACGCGAGGAACGCGAGATTCGCTTCGAGCACGTCCATTTCGCGCTGGAAGGCGGCGCGCATGGCGCGGCGGGAACCGTCGAGGATCGCGCCCGGATCGGTGATGCGGCGCTCCTTGCCCTTCAGGAATTCGCGCATGCCGGATTCAAAGATACGCTCCAGCGCGCCGATGGTGTGGCGATTGTTGGCCGCGCTCTGATAGAGCGCCTGCAGGTCGCCGCCCGACCAGAAATCGCGCTCGAAACGCTCGGTCTGCGCACGCGCGCGGCGAATGGCAAACCATTTGCGGAAGATGAAAGTCCAGGACAGGAGCGACAGCAGCAGGAGCAGCGCCATCACGGCCTGTGCGAGCAGGCTCGCGTGAATGACGAGAGAAACGATCGACAGGTCTTGAGTATTGTTCATAAAGGTCCGCTGTAACGTCCCGAACGGGGCGTCCGGTCAAAGCGTCATGCTTTCGTGAAACGATTGTGAATAAAACGAAAGCCGCGTCGTGGCCGGCTCGTGTTCAGTAGTGCTTCCTCTGTTGCCCGGTGGATCGACCGTCTGGAGGTGCGACAAGTTCATGGATCAGGTCAGATTCGGTCAGGAAGGGCGCCGCGCCCGGCTGCGTGCGGGCCGCGCCGCAGTCCGTCGAGCACCGCATCGGGAATCGCGACTGGACGGATCGATGCGCGCGCCACCGACGCGACGCGAATATCACCGGTTGCGAGCAGCACGCCGTCGCGCCACGCTTCCTGATGAAAATCCACCGATGCGCGTCCGAGTCGTTCGATGCGGCTCTCGACCCGGAGGACATCGTCCAGCCGGGCCGGCGACGCGTATTCGACAGCCGTGCGCCTCACGACGAACACGATGCCTTCGGACTCGGCGAGAACCTGCTGGTCGATGCCGCAAGCGCGCAGCCATTCGGTGCGCGCCCGCTCGAAGAACTTCAGGTAGTTCGCGTAGAAGACGATGCCGCCGGCGTCGGTGTCCTCGTAATACACCCGAATCGGCCACTCGAAGGTCAACGGATCACTCACCTGTGTGCTGCCTTGCACGCGCCGCGGCGCGTCAGACCGCCCCGGCTCGCTTTTTGACAAATATTCATCGGCGGCATTTTACCGGAAGCGGACGCGACACCGCCAAATCCTTAGGCGGATCCGCGATTCAGGCGCGGTGAATTTGCAACGGTGCAAAGCTTTGCGCGATCGGCATGATCTCGATTGCGTTGACGTTCACATGCGCGGGACGCGTGGCGATCCAGTAAATGGAGTCGGCGATGTCCTCGGGCGTGAGCGCCTGCGTGTTCTTGTATACGGTGTCCGCCTTCGCGTCATCGCCCTTGAAGCGCACGTTCGAGAACTCGGTGCCGCCCACGAGTCCAGGCTCGATGTCGGTCACGCGCAGCGCGGTGCCTGCGACATCGGCGCGCAGGTTCAGGCTGAAATGCCGCACGAATGCCTTGGTCGCGCCGTAGACGTTGCCGCCGGCATAGGGATAGGTGCCCGCGACCGATCCCATGTTGAACACGTGCCCGCGATTGCGCTCGACCATGCCAGGCAGGATCGCATGCGTGATCGTCACGAGGCCCGTGCAGTTCGTGTCGATCATGTTTTTCCAGTCGTCGAGACTGGCGCGCTGGGCGGGCTCCAGGCCGAGCGCGAGGCCGGCGTTGTTGACCAGCACGTCGATCTGGGCGAAGGCCTCCGGCAGCGAGGAGATGGCATTCCTGACGGCGGTTTCGTCGCGGACGTCGAGTTCGAGCGGCAGGAGGGCGTCGCCAAGTTCCTTCGACAGCGCGACGAGCCTGTCCTTGCGGCGCGCCGCAGCGATCACACGATGCCCGCCCTTGACGAAAGTGCGGGCAATGGCAGCGCCGAAGCCGGCGGATGCACCGGTGACGAAGACGATCATGGGTGGACTCCGGATAAGGTTGAATGTGCAGAGCCGGAGCAGGTAAGGACGCGCGTCCGGCAACGGCGCAAAGGGTACTTCCATTGATGCGTCGCGGCAAGCAAACGCGGGTGCGAACGATCGTGCTTTATAGCCCTTCTTACGCCACCTGGCGGCCCTGGTGAGTCGGTTGCCTAAAGCGGGGCTGCCCATTAAACTACAACGCTCAAACCCCGCGTGACTGGCGATAGAATCTTCGGATTCAAGGTGGAGCGACCCACCAGGAAGCGCGGAGCGTCGTTTTGCCGTTCGCCTGGGCAGCTGAGATCCGCACGCCGTTGCTGCGTTGCCGGTGGCTGTCCGCCTTGCGAAATCGGATTCTTCCCTCATCCGTCGCGCCTGGACTCCATCGGTGTCCAGCGCCTGTTGCGTCTGCTTCGAGCACGTCTGTTTCGAAAATGACGTAAGCGCGATCCGGTCAACCTGAATTGAACTCACGGAAAACGTATGTTTGACAGAGCCGAAAGTACCCTCGCCAAAGTCGATCCCGAACTGCTCAAGGCGATCGAGCAGGAAAACCGCCGCCAGGAAGATCACATCGAGCTGATCGCGTCGGAAAACTACACCTCGCCGGCGGTCATGGCCGCGCAAGGTTCGCAACTGACCAACAAATACGCTGAAGGCTATCCGGGCAAGCGTTATTACGGCGGCTGCGAGTATGTGGACGTGGTGGAGCAGCTCGCCATCGACCGCGTGAAGCAGCTGTTCGGCGCGGAAGCGGCGAACGTGCAGCCGAACTCCGGCTCGCAGGCCAACCAGGGCGTGTTCTTCGCGGTGCTCAAGCCGGGCGACACGATCATGGGCATGAGCCTCGCCGAAGGCGGTCACCTGACGCACGGCTCGCCCGTGAACATGTCGGGCAAGTGGTTCAACGTCGTGAGCTACGGCCTGAACGAAGCCGAAGACATCGACTACGACAAGACCGAAGCGCTTGCCAAGGAACACAAGCCGAAGCTGATCGTCGCGGGCGCTTCGGCGTTTGCACTGAAGATCGACTTCGAACGTCTCTCGAAGATCGCCAAGAGCGTCGGCGCCTACTTCATGGTCGACATGGCGCACTATGCCGGCCTGATCGCCGCCGGCGTGTATCCGAACCCGGTGCCGCACGCGGACTTCGTCACCACGACCACGCACAAGAGCCTGCGCGGCCCGCGCGGCGGCGTGATCCTGATGAAGGCCGAGTTCGAAAAACAGATCAACTCGGCGATTTTCCCGGGCATTCAGGGCGGTCCCCTGATGCACGTGATTGCGGCGAAGGCCGTTGCGTTCAAGGAAGCGCTCTCGCCGGAGTTCAAGACCTATCAGCAGGCCGTGGTCGAGAACGCGCGCGTGCTGGCGGAAACGCTGGTGAAGCGTGGCCTGCGCATCGTGTCGGGCCGCACGGAAAGCCACGTGATGCTGGTCGACCTGCGCGCGAAGAAAATCACGGGCAAGGCTGCTGAAGCCGCGCTGGGCGCCGCGCACATCACGGTCAACAAGAACGCAATCCCGAACGATCCGGAAAAGCCGTTCGTCACGAGCGGCGTGCGTCTCGGCTCGCCGGCCATGACCACGCGCGGCTTCGGCATGAAGGAAGCCGAGATCGTCGGCAATCTGATCGCCGACGTGCTCGACAACCCGGAAGACCAGGCGAACCTCGAGCGCGTGCGCGCGCAAGTGTCCGACCTGACCAAGCGTTTCCCGGTCTACCGTTAATCTGCGAGTCCGACGCTCATGCGCTGCCCGTTCTGCCGACACGAAGACACCCAGGTCGTGGATTCTCGCGTGTCGGAGGACGGCGCGGCGATCCGGCGCCGGCGCCGCTGTCCCGCGTGCGACAAGCGCTTCACCACGTATGAACGGGTGGAGTTGGCGCTGCCTTCGGTCGTCAAGAAAGATGGCAGCCGCGTCGAGTTCGACCGGCGCAAGATTGTTTCCAGCATGCAGCTCGCGCTCAGGAAGCGGCCCGTTGCGGCGGATGCAGTGGACGCTTCTGTCGCGCGCATCGAGTATCAGCTGCTCGGCAGCGGCGAGCGTGAAGTGCAGAGCGAGCGGCTCGGCGAACTCGTCATGAACGAGTTGCGTCAGCTCGACACGATTGCCTACGTCCGTTTCGCTTCCGTCTACAAGCGTTTCGAAGACGTCTCCGAATTCGAAGACGTGCTCGAGGAATTCCGGCGCGCCGCGCCGAAGAAATCCACTTCGCGCAAGCGCTGATTTTTCAAGCATCTCTTTCTCCCAGACAGGTTTTCAGCCGTTCGTCCGCGCAGTGTGCCGGGCTTCGAGTGGCGTGAACACTCGTCCATTCGGCTAATGGCGGCCAGCATGCTTTGTCGTTAGATTGGGCTCTCCGGCTCAATCCACTCGATAAGGCATGCAGATGGTCCAGAAGCTTCTCCGGGTACCTCCAGGTTTCACCCTCGTCGAGCTGTGCGTCGTGCTCGCCGTGATGGCGATCCTCGCGATGTTCGCCGCACCTTCATTTGTGTCCTGGCAAATGCGCGATCAGGTCGATGCGCGCGCGCATGCGCTCTTTTCCACGCTGTCACTCGCTCGCGCCGAAACCATTCGGCGCGGCGTGCGCGTCACGCTGTGCCGGATCGATGCCGCGCGTCGTTGCCTCGCAGCCGGGCGCAGTTGCGAGGGCGGCGCTGTGGATTGGTCGTGCGGCTGGGGGCTGTTCGTCGAACGAGAGGGCGCGCCGGTGTTGTTGCGGCTGCAGGCGGCGATGTCGTCGGTGTCCATTGCGGGAACGTCGAGCGACATGTCGTTCACGCCGCCCTCGGGGCAGGTGATCGGCGGGTTTCGCAGTTTCGAGTTCGCGTCCCGCGGCGGCGAATCTTCCGCGAGCGCGGCGCTGCGACGCTGCATCCGCATCGCGGCGGGCGGGCGCGCCCGCATGACGCAGGGCGCGTGCGGAGCATCGGCATGAAGCGTATTCAACGGGGCGACTCGCTCGTCGAGGTGATGATTGCGCTCTCGCTCACCGCGGTGACCGCATTGGGGCTGACCGGCCTGCAGAGCGCGCTGGCGCGAGGCGAGCGCATGGCGCTGCTGCGCGAGCGCGCCGCATGGATTGCAGATTCCGTCGTAGAAGGCATGCGCGGCGATGCGGATAGCGCGGCGATCCTGTCGCAATGGCGCACGAGAGCGGCATTCCTCCTTCCTGCAGGAGACGTCGCCGTGGTCGATCGCGCAGCCGGCGTGCATGTCGCAACCGTGAGCTGGCATGCAGAAGAGCGCGGGCAGGCGTGTCCTGAGCCGCAGGCGCCACCGCGCTCGTCGTGCGTTGCCGTGGCGTTCGCCCGATGAACCCGCGCCACCGCCTCTCTGGCTCACGCTCACGCGGACACACGCTGCTCGAACTGAGCATCGCACTCGCGTTGGGCCTGTCGATCGTGAGCGCGTGTCTATCGCTTTATCGCGCCCAACGCGCGGCCTTCGAACGTGCCACAGACGCGGTGCGCATGCATGAAGCTGCTTCAATCGCGCTGGATATGCTCGGTCAGCAGTTGCAGATGGCAGGGTTCGCCGCCGACCTCGACCCGCGCGCCAGCCTGGACGCACCGCTCTTCGGTTGTGCGCAGGGGCGCGTGATCGGCGAGGAGGGGGCCGCTTCCTGTGAGACGCTCGCGAGTCGTTCAGACGGCGTGCAGGTTCGCTACGCGGCCGACGCCATCGCCACATGGCCCACTTCCGGCGGGGCGCCCACCGACTGCCTCGGCCAGGCAGTCCCTGATGCCTACGCCACCAATCGCTTCCATGCGAAGCCCAGCGCCTCCACCGGCGAGCCCGAGCTCTATTGCGAAGGCAACGGCAAGCAGGCGCAGCCAATCGTCGAGGGCATCGAGCGCATTCGCGCCCTGTACTGGTTGCCAGGCGCGCCCGCCGCGCTGGCCGCTTCGGGTATCGCCCGCGCGCGCTGGAAGGAGGTGCATGCCGTGGATGTCTGCGTCCTCGTGCGCGGCTTCACGGCACAGGTGAAACGCCGCGTGAATCATGTCGATTGCGACGGCGCGCCCGCCTCCAGCGACGACGGTCGCGCGCGACAAGCCTTCTGGCGGCGCGTCGCGCTGCGCAATGCGCCGCTTCTGTCGACGCGCGATGCCGGTTGAGCTATGAAACCAAGTTCCCGGTCCCGTTCCCGTTCGCGCGGCGCCACGTTGCCCATCGTCCTGATGCTTGCTGCGATGATGCTGGTCACCGCGAGCGCCTGGCTGCAAACCTCGCTTGTCACGGCGCGCTCGACGGTTGCAACGCGCGACCGGGCCCAGGCATTTCACGCGGCGGACGGCGCGCTGCGCCGCTGCAGCGACATGCTCGCGGCCGCGCTGCCGGCGACGAACAGCGAGCCATCGCGCTGGCGCTCGAAGGCTTCGTTCGAAGGCGCGGCGCCCCTCGCCGTCCGGCCATTCGACTCCTGGCCGTATGCCTACCGCGCGCCGCAATGTCTGATCGAAGCGTGGGCGCATCCGTCTGGCGCGGCCGAGGTTTCCTACCTGATCACCGCGCGCGGTTTCGGCGCCACGCCGGACTCGGAAACGTGGCTGCAGTTGCGCATCGACGTCGGCGAGGACGTCAGCGCGCAGCATTGGCGACGTGTCGTCGCCCGACCGTTCTGAGAGGCGCGCATGAAACCAGTCGAATCAAGAAGAACAGCAGCGTTCAGTCTGCTCGAATTGATGATCGCGCTCGCCGTGGCCGCGGTGATGGCGGCATTTGCCGTACCGGCTTACCGGACTCATGTGACCAAGGCGCATCGTGTCGATGCCGCCACTGCGGCGCTCAAGGCGGTCCAGTTCGTCGAAACAGCGCGGCTCGGGCAAGTTGCGGCCAGCGGCGATGCCATCGTCCTGAGCGCGGGCTTCGATCAGGCGCCATCGAGCGGCAGAGCCGTCTATCGCCTCGCCGTACTGCCCGAGAACGCCACCAATGGCGGATATGGAATCGAAGCCACGCCAGTCTCGCCCGGTGCGATGCAGGATGACGCGTGTGGTGTGTTTGTCGTCGATGCCACCGGACTGCGCTGGAATCGCGCGCCCGGCGCGACCGCGCCGCTGGATACGGCGCAGTCGCTTGCCTGCTGGGCGGGAAAAATGTAGTGCGGCGGAAGGGTTTCAGAACACCGTCGGATCGACGGCATCGTTCGAAGTCTCGGGCGTATTCGACTTCATCTGCTGATAGATGCGCCAGGCTTCCCAGCCGGCCAGTCCGAGGCCGCCCCACTTGAGCAGCGGCTTGGCGCCGCTCAGGAGCTTGGTCCGCACCGTCTTGGTGAGCACGAGCGAGGCGACGGAGCCGATGATCGGATACTGCTTGAACAGCATGCCGACGTTCTTCGAACCGAGCAGCGATCCCAGCATCCCGCCGACGCCGCCCGCCGACGCGCCACGGCCGCGTTTGCTCCAGCGGCTGGTGCCGCCGCCCGGGATCAGGAAGCGCAGGAAGCTGAAATGCGTAATGGATGAACGCAGGTCGTGCGTCGCCTGGCGCATTTCCATGCGTTCGACGTCCGCGCGCGCAATCAGCAGTTCCTTGCGCAGCGCGCGCATGTGCGGCGTGCGCAGCTTCTGCATCTTGTCGCGCTTCGGCGTCTTGAAGGTGTCGTCTTGTTGGCTCATGGCGGATTCAGGTGCGCGGATCGGGGATCAACGAAACATGTCGCGGTCCTTGCGGAACTCGGCGAGTGTGTCGTCGAACAGGTTCGGCGCGTCGCGCAGGTTGCTGCGCGCCCGCAGGCCGCATGCGATTGCGATCAGCGCATACAGCAGCGTGATGCCGCCCAGCGCCTGCCAGCGGTACGTGTCCCAGAAGAAAATCGCGATCAGGACGGTCAGCGAGATGAGCGCCATCATCGCGAGCATCATGGCGGTGAGTCCGAGAAACAGGACGCCGATCAGACGTTCCTTCTCCTCCTGGAGCTCGATGCCGATCAGTTCAAGGCGCGTCTCGAAGATGGCGAAGGCGGAGGTCATGATGCGTCGCAATGGTCCGGGGGACGATTGCTGCGGTGGCCGTTCTGTCGTCATGGCTTGAATGCGAGAAGCGCGTTGGTGCCGCTTGGTGTGCTTCCGGCCGGCGCGCGTGGCGGCCTGCCGGTACGAATGTCGAGCCGCGCGCCCGGGCAAGGCGCGTGCGGTTCAGTCCAGTTGCGACCCCGACAGATTCAGCTTCAGCAAACAACGGGCCATTGGCCTCAGAAGCGAGACCGGCCCGCGCTTCCTCTACTTTCGATTGATGAGCAGGCCGATCACCATGCCGAGGCCGGCCGCAATGCCAATGGACGCCCACGGATGTTCATGCACATAGTCATCGGTGGCGCGCGCTGCTTTCTTGCCTCGTTCGATGACGACGACTTGCGCGTCGGCGGCCTTTTCCTTCGCCTGCTTGAGGCGGGCCAGAGCGGTCTCGCGCAGCTCGGCGGCGCGTTCACCGGTGGCGGTCGCCGCTTGCTTCAAAAGGTCTTCGGCGTCAGCGAGTACGGTTTTGATATCCGACATGAATCGCTCCTTGTTGATTTCTGACATTAAAGGCTCCAATCGATGAGGCTACGCGAATCGTAACCAAAGATGGGGTCGCTGACGAGGAGGCTGACTCTCGCGGGCCAGATGACGCAGATTTCATTCCAGTTCCGCAACCTGTACGCCGACGCGGCCCGCGGCGCTACAGCTGGTCAAAGCTTCGACATCGTATCGAATGGATACGATCTGTCCCGTAAAAGTTTCAGCAACGGATCGAAAGTTACAAAGCCTTGCGGTCCTGAAATGCGAAGAGCCGGCAAGTGCCGGCTCTCTCATGCCATCGACGCTAAACCAAGCTGTCAGAAGAACGCCTGAATGCCCGTCTGCGCGCGTCCCAGTATCAGTGCGTGAATGTCGTGCGTGCCTTCATAGGTGTTCACGACTTCGAGATTCACCAGATGCCGCGCGACGCCAAATTCATCGGAGATGCCGTTGCCGCCAAGCATGTCGCGCGCGAGGCGGGCGATATCCAGCGCCTTGCCGCACGAATTGCGCTTCATGATGGACGTGATCTCCACCGCCGCCGTGCCTTCGTCTTTCATGCGTCCGAGACGCAGCACGCCTTGCAGACCCAGCGTGATTTCTGTCTGCATGTCGGCGAGCTTCTTCTGGATCAACTGGTTCGCCGCGAGCGGCCGGCCAAACTGCTGGCGATCCAGCGTGTATTGCCGGGCCGTGTGCCAGCACGCTTCGGCGGCGCCGAGCGCGCCCCACGAAATGCCATAGCGCGCCGAGTTCAGGCACGTGAACGGACCCTTCAGGCCGCGCACGTTTGGCAGCAGGTTTTCCTCCGGCACGAACACTTCGTCCATCACGATCTCACCCGTGATCGACGCGCGCAGTCCCACCTTGCCGTGGATCGCCGGGGCGGACAGTCCCTTCCAGCCCTTTTCGAGGATGAAGCCGCGGATGTCGTCACGGCCGTCCTCCTCCAGTTTGGCCCAGACCACGAAAACGTCCGCGATGGGCGAGTTCGAGATCCACATCTTCGTGCCGGAGAGGGAGTAGCCGTCCTGTACCTTTTTCGCGCGGGTCGTCATGCCGGCCGGGTCGGAGCCGGCGTTCGGCTCGGTCAGGCCGAAGCAGCCTATCCACTCGCCGCGCGCCAGCTTCGGCAGGTACTTGTCCTTCTGCGCGTCGCTGCCGAAGGTGTTGATCGGCACCATGACGAGCGACGACTGCACGGACATCATCGAGCGATAGCCCGAATCCACGCGCTCCACTTCCCGCGCGATCAGGCCGTAGCACACATAGTTGAGGCCCGCGCCGCCGTACTGTTCCGGAATGGTCGGTCCGAGCAGACCGAGTTCGCCCATCTCGCGGAAGATCGACGGATCTGTCTTTTCCTCGCGGAACGCCTGCATCACGCGCGGCTGAAGCTTGTCCTGCGCGTAGGCGCGGGCCGCGTCGCGCACCATGCGTTCGTCTTCGCTCAGTTGCTGATCCAGCAGCAGCGGATCTTCCCAGTTGAAACGGGCGGCTTCGGCCATGTGCGATCTCCTGATTTCAGTGAAAAGCGTCGCCGCCCCAAGCTCGATGTCGTACAGGAACCCAAGCACGCGCGCTTGACATGCGTTCCGCTAAGCGAAACAATGTTTTGCAAATCAGCCCTGAGTTTAGCATCCGATGTCAGCCGACTCCAATCGAAATTCCACGCCCGCTTCATTGCGCCATGTCACGCCGGACGACCTCGATGAGCGCAAATTCGTCGTTGCGCTGGCGCGCGGGCTCGACCTGTTGCGCGCGTTCCGTCCCGGCGAGACGCTGCTCGGCAATCGCGATTTCGTCGAGCGCACCGGCTTGCCGAAGGCGACGGTCAACCGCCTCGCCTACACGCTGACGATACTCGGCTATCTGCGCTTCGACGAATCCGCCGGCAAATATGCGCTCGACACCGGCGTGCTGTCGCTGGGTTTCACGTTGCTGGCGGAGTCGGACACGCTCGAACTGGCGCGTCCGCACATGCGCGCGCTGGCGAGGGAGATTGGCGCAGCGGTGTCGCTGGGCTGCCGCGACGGGCTCGACATGATCTATCTCGACACCATCCGCAGCGAAACGGCGCTGACGCTGGGCCTCGCGCCCGGCTCGCGTCTGTCGATGCTGACGAGCTCGATGGGCCGCGCCTGGCTCGCCGTGCAGGAGCCCGCGGCGCGCGAGGCCTTGCTGGAGGAGCTCGGCCGCAACGAGGGCGCGGACAAGGTCGATGCGGCGCGCATCGCGCTCGGTGAATTCGCGCGCGAAGGCTGCTGCTACTCGTTCCGTGAATGGCACGACGACGTCAACGCTGTCGCCGCGCCGTTCCGCGATTTGCGCAACGGACGCTGGCTGGTGCTGTCGAGCAGCGGGCCGGCGTCGTCGATGGGCGAGGCGTATTTCCGCGAGACCATCGGCCCGCGTCTGAAGGCGCTGGCGGCACGACTGGCCTGAACGCTTACAAGACCGTCCGGACGTGCCACAGCTCCGGAAACAGCACCACGTCGAGCATCTTGCGCAGATAGGACGCGCCCGCCGTGCCGCCGGTGCCGCCCTTGAAACCGATGATGCGCTCGACCGTCGTCACATGCCGGAAGCGCCATTGCCGGAACGCGTCTTCCAGGTCGACCAGCTCTTCGGCCATCTCGTACAGATCCCAGTGCCGCGACGGATCGCGATACACCGCGAGCCAGGCCGCTTCGACCGACGCGTCGTGGGTCGTGGGCTGCGACCAGTCGCGGCTCAGGCGCGCGGGATCGATGTCGAAGCCGCGCCGGGCCAGCAGCCGAATCACCTCGTCGTAGAAGGAGGGCGTTTCGAGCGCTTCCCGCACTTGTTCGTGAATGTCCGGACGATGCGCGTGCGGCTTCAGCATCTGCTCGTTCTTGTTGCCGAGCATGAATTCGATCTGCCGGTACTGATGCGACTGGAATCCCGACGATTGTCCGAGGTACGGGCGCATCGCGGTGTATTCGGAGGGCGTCATCGTCGCGAGGACGTTCCACGCCTGCACCAGTTGCTCGAAGATGCGCGACACGCGCGCGAGCATCTTGAATGCGGGCGGCAGTTCGTCGCGATGCACCGCCGCCAGCGCCGCGCGCAGTTCGTAGAGCGCGAGCTTCATCCAGAGCTCGCTCGTCTGATGCTGCACGATGAACAGCATCTCGTTGTGATCCGGCGAGAGCGGATGCTGCGCGCTCAGGATGGCATCGAGGCCGAGGTAATCGCCGTAGCTCATCGAGTCGGTGAAGTCGAGCTTGGCTTCGTGCCAGCCTTCTTTTTGACCGGCGCCGGCGGTTTCGCCCGTGCTGGTTGCGCCATGCCCGAACGGGCAGCCTTGTGTCTGGTTCATGATCGTCGCTCGCTCAGGTTACCGACGCCCGCTCGGCGAACTCGGGCGCCCGCCAGCTTTCGGTTGCGAGGACGTCGCGCAGCACCTCGACGGCATCCCACACATCCACGAAACGCGTGTAGAGCGGCGTGAAGCCGAAACGCAGAATGCGCGGCTCGCGATAATCGCCGATCACGCCCCGCGCGATCAGCGCCTGCATCACCTCGTAACCGTGCGGATGCTCGAAGCTCGCCTGCGAACCGCGTTGTGCGTGGTCGCGCGGCGTGGCGAGCGACAGCGGAAATTCACCACAGCGCGTCTCGACCAGCTGGATGAACAGATCGCTCAGCGCGAGCGACTTGCGGCGCAGCGCCTGCATGTCGGTTTGCAGGAAGACATCGAGACCGCATTCGACCAGCGCCATCGAGACAATCGGCTGCGTGCCGCAGAGGAAGCGCCCGATGCCGTCGTCCGGACGATAGACCGGGTTCATTTCGAATGGCTTCTTGTGGCCCCACCAGCCGGACAGCGGCTGCGAAAAGGCGTTCTGATGCCGTTTCGGCACCCAGACGAAGGCCGGCGAGCCGGGGCCGCCATTCAGGTACTTGTAGGTGCAACCGACCGCGTAATCCGCGCCGACGCCATTCAGGTCGACCGGCACCGCCCCCGCCGAATGCGCCAGGTCCCACACCGCCAGCGCGCCCGCGCGCTGGATCATCTGCGTGAGCGCGGCCATGTCATGCATGGCGCCCGTTCGGTAGTTGACGTGCGTGATCATCGCGAGCGCGGTGTGCTCGTCGATGGCGGCGGGCAGGTCGGACGGATCGTCGACGAGGCGCAGCTCGTAGCCGCGGTCCAGTTGTTCGATCAGGCCTTGCGCGATGTACAGATCGGTCGGGAAGTTCGAACGTTCGGAGACGATCACGCGGCGCTTCGGATCGCGCTCGTGCGCCCGCTTCAGCGCAGCGGACAGGACCTTGAAGAGATTCGTGGAGATCGTGTCGGTCACGACGACTTCGTCCTCGGCCGCGCCGATCAACGGCGCAAGCTTGTTGCCGAGGCGCTTCGGCAGCGCGAACCAGCCGGCCGTGTTCCAGCTGCGGATCAGGCCTTCGCCCCATTCGGCGCCGATCACGCTCGCCGCGCGCGCGGCGGCGGCCTTCGGCGGCACGCCGAGCGAATTACCGTCGAGATAGATCACGCCGTCGGCGAGGGCGAACTGCTCGCGCAGGCCGTGCAGCGGGTCGTCGCGGTCGAGCGCCGCGGCTTCGTCACGATGTTGCATCGAAAATTCCATTTCTGTAATAAAGATCGGCTATGACTATGAATCAGGCCAGCGGACGCAGGACGGCGCGCACCGGGCTGGCGTCGAGCGTGGACAATTTGAGCGGCAGGGCGATCAGTTCGTAATCGCCCGGCGCGACGGCATCGAGCACGAGACCTTCGAGGATCGCCATGCCGTGCGCGCGGATGCGCCGGTGCGCGTCCATCGTTTTCGACTCCTGCGGGTCGAGCGACGGCGTATCGATGCCAATCAGCTTCACGCCGTGCCGGGCCAGCAGGTCGATGGTGTCGGGCGCGACCGCGGTGAAGGCGCTGTCCCAGGCGTCGAGCGGCGCGTTCCGGTAGGTGCGCAGCAGGACGCGCGGCGGCATGTCGTCGAGCTGCCCGGCGACGTGCTCCGGCAGCACGAGCGGCGTGACGCCCACGCAATGCACGACCCGGCACGCGCCGAGATAGGTGTCGAGCGCGACGGCGCCGATCGGCGCGCCGTGTTCGTCGTAGTGGAGCGGGGCGTCGGCGTGCGCGCCGGTGTGCGGCGACAGCGTGAGCCGCGCGACGTTGACCGGCGAGCCCGCTTCCATGCGCCACACACGCTCGATGCCGACGGGCGTATCGCCCGGCCAGACGGGCGTGGCGGGTTCGATGGGCGGGGAAATGTCCAGCAGCGTCATGACGCGCTTTAGCAGAAAGCGTGGAGATGCGTCAAATCATAGTCGTGTTGTCTCGCAAGGTGCTTGCGAAATAAATACCCAAAAGTGTCGCGCTTAGAACATAATTCGATGAAACGGGCCTAGGGGACTCAAAAATGACCGGCTTCACGCTCGATGCAACGGATTGCCGAATTCTGGCGGTACTGCAGGAAGATGGACGGATCAGTAACCTGGACTTGGCGGAGCGCATTTCGCTCTCGCCGTCGGCGTGCCTGCGCCGAATGCGTCTGCTCGAAGAGGAAGGGGTGATCGCGAGCTATCGCGCGTGCCTCGACCGCGAACGCCTCGGTATCGAACTGGAAGCGTTCGTCCACGTCTCGATGCGCAACGACGAGGAAAACTGGCACGAGAAGTTCGCCGCCGCCGTGCGCGACTGGCCGGAAGTGGTCGGCGCGTTCGTCGTGACCGGCGACACGCACTACGTGCTGCGGGTGCTCGCGCACAACCTCAAGCACTATTCCGACTTCATTCTCTCGAAGCTGTACAAGGCGCCGGGCGTGATCGACATCCGCTCGAACATCGTGCTGCAAACCATGAAAGACGACGCGGGCGTGCCGGTCGCGCTGATCGATCAGCCGGCATTGCGGGCGTCCTCAGCGGTGTCGTCCGGGACGTCATCAGCGGCGTCCTCGGCGGCGTCCTGAGCCGGGAAGTCCCAGGTCAGTCCAGCGGTCCGAGGGTATGGAAGCTGCCCGCCTGAAAGACGAGCGGGGCGGCGGGGTCGTTGTCTTCGCGCATGCCGCAACGTTCCACTTCGCCGACGAAGATCACGTGGTCGCCTTCGTCATAGCGGCTCCGGTTGTGACACTCGAACCAGGCGATGGCCCCGTCCAGCACCGGCATGCCGCTGTCGCCGGCCGCGTGCGACACGCCCGCGAAACGGTCGCCCTTGACCGTCGCGAAGCGCCGGCACAAGTCGAGCTGCGACGCCGCCAGCACGTTGACCACGTAGTGACTGTTCGAGCGGAAAACCGCCATCGACGCCGACCGGGTCGCGAGGCTCCACAGCACGAGCGGTGGATCGAGGGAAACGGAGTTGAACGAACTGGCCGTGATGCCGATGGGCTGGCCGGACGGCGTGAGCGTCGTGATGACGGTGACACCGGTCGCGAACTGGCCGAGTGCGGTGCGAAACGCTGACGGGTCGAAATTCGGGGCTTTGGCGCGTGTCATGGTGCGGATGGGCGGTCGAGTCTGCCGTGTGCTACCGAGCCGGCCGCGCGTCGCGCTTCAGTCGGTGAGACTTTTCGGAAGTCATGTAAAAACAGGTGATGTGTTGCGATTCTAGCGGAATCGGCTGTCGCCGTAGGTTCAAGGCCGTACCGGGCAAGCAGGTTTTCTGCCCGCGAGGCCAATCAGCGTCGCCTGTCCAAACCCAATAAACTCGATGAATGCATCCCGGCCGCGCATGCATTGAAGAAACGGCCGGGCGCATCCATATGCATGGTCCGCGGCACGCGCCGCATGCACTTGATGAGGAGTTGCGCCTTATGACTCAGCAGACCCAGCAGAACGAGCAGGCCGGATACGAAACCGCGACGCTCGGCGGCGGTTGTTTCTGGTGTACCGAAGCGGTGTTTCTGGCCGTGCAAGGTGTGGTATCGGTCGAATCGGGCTACGCGGGCGACAAGGTGCTGAATCCGTCGTACGAACAGGTCTGCGGTGGCGACACCGGCCACGCAGAAGTCGTGAAGGTCGTGTTCGATCCGTCTGTCATCGGCTTTCGGGAAGTGCTTGAGATTTTTTTCGCGACCCACGATCCGACCCAGCTCAACCGTCAGGGCGCCGACACCGGCACGCAGTACCGCTCGGTCGTGTTCACGCATTCGGACGAGCAGCGCAAGATTGCGCTCGACGTGATCGAGGAACTCCAGCGCGAGGATATCTACGGCGGCAGGATCGTCACGGAAGTCAGCGCGCTCGACGGCAACTACTATCCGGCCGAGGCCTATCACCAGAACTTCTTCGCGCAGCATCCGGAGCAGGGCTATTGCGCGGCGGTCGTCGGGCCGAAGGTCGCCAAGTTCCGCAAGAAGTTCGCGCATCGCCTCAAGGCGTGATGGCGTAAAGGCGTGAGCGCGGTTACGATGCGCGCGCCCGTTCGCACGCCGCGGCAATGCCCCGCGCCAGCTCGAAGCACGTGAGCGGCGCGGAGCCTTCCGCCTTGTTGTTCGCAGCGATCACCACCGGCTGGCCCGCGATCGCATATTGCGCGGCCAGGTCGGCCAGCGCTTCGCGCGTGTCGAGATCTTCGTCGACGATCCGGTCGAACGGCTCGTACTTCGCCTTCGCCTGTTCGTAACGGAAGCCGCTGTGCAGGCTCCAGCGCACGACGAGCGGCCCCATCCCGGTTTCATCCAGCAGCGCGAGCGCTTTCGCCTGGCGGCGCACGTCGGGCATGCGCGCGTGCACGCCGATGCAATAGCGCACCTTCGCCTCCCGCAACGCGCGGATGAAACGCGGCGTGAGCATGACCGCGTCGCGTATTTCCACGGCATAGCAGGCGTCGCCTTCGAGCGGCGGCAGCGCGTTCAAGAATGCCGAGAGACGATCGATGAACACCGCCGGCTCGACCACCAGCGCATCCGGCAGCGGCGAGAACTGGAACACCAGCGCGCCGGCCTTCGCGCCGAGTCCGCCGATGCACGGCGTCACGAACTCGTCGATGGCAATCTGCGCGTTCAGGAACGCGGGATTGTCCGCGTCGGGCACGCCGCGCTCGCCGCGCACGAAGGCATCGGTGACGGAGGCAGGCGCCTTGACGATGAAACGGAAGTGATCGGGCACCTGCGACGCATAGCGTGCGTATTCGGCGAGCGACAGCGGCGCATAGAACGAGCGGTCGATTGATACGCTTCGTAGCAGCGGATGCGCGCCGTACGCGGCGAGACCGTCGCGCGAGAGCTTGGTGTTTGGGTAGTCGTCGCCGTAGACGATGCCGCGCCAGCCCGGAAACGACCATGTCGAGGTGCCGAGATGGATCGAATCGGGAAGGCGTTGTGCAAGAAGTTCGAGTTCGGGCTGCAACGGCGCGGGCAGCACGCCGCGCGCTTTGGTGGACTTCGGCGTCGACTTCGGCGTCGGAAGGGGCTTCGAAGGCTCACCCACCACAGACGCAGGCTCGCCGAACAGATCGAGGGTGTCCTCGTCCGGCCCGCCCGCCTCGTGCTGCGTGAGATCGCGGTTCAGAGCGCCTTCTCGTAGATATAACGCCGCGACCACGGCAGCGTCTTCGCGCTGCGTCCCGCCTTGCGGCAGATCACCTGGTAGATCGACACGTCGTCATTTTCGAACGCATACGCACAGCCCGCCAGATACACGCGCCAGATGCGGAAATGCTCGTCGTCCACGAGTTTTCT
The DNA here is from genome assembly GCF_031450975.1 of Caballeronia sp. LZ065. Classification (NCBI taxonomy): domain Bacteria; kingdom Pseudomonadati; phylum Pseudomonadota; class Betaproteobacteria; order Burkholderiales; family Burkholderiaceae; genus Caballeronia; species Caballeronia sp. LZ065. The sequence goes on along the minus strand of NZ_JARUXV010000001.1, from coordinate 2,708,733 downwards.
CGCTTCCTCGGCGTTCGCCTCGAAGCGCTCGGCCCAGACGTCGAGCGTGTGCGCGTAGTGACGGCGCAGACTCTCGACGTCGAGCGCCTCCAGCCCGCCTTCCTGCATCGTCTGCAAGGCGAGGCTGATGTGCGGCAGCTCGCCGTCCGGGAACACGTATTTGTCGATGAAATCGCCGCCGCCGAGCGAGGTCTCGCCGCTGTCGGCGTCCGACGAGGTGATGCCGTGATTCATCGCGATGCCGTCGTCGACCAGCAATTCGCGGATCCGAGCGAAGTAGCCCGGCAGGTTCTTGCGCCCGACGTGCTCGAACATGCCGACGCTCGTGATGCGGTCGAATTGTCCCGGGACGTCGCGGTAATCCTGCAGGCGGATCTCGATCCTGTCTTCCAGCCCGGCGGCCTTGACGCGTTCGGTTGCCAGCTTGAACTGGTTTTCCGAGAGCGTGACGCCCACGCATTTCGCGCCGAACTTCTGCGCTGCGCGAATCACGAGCGCGCCCCAGCCGCAGCCGATGTCGAGCAGCGTGTGCCCTGGCTGCACCTGGATCTTGGTCAGGATGTGGTCGATCTTCTTCAACTGCGCGGTGTCGATGTCTTCGTCGCCGTTCTCGAAGTACGCGCAGGAGTAGACCATGTTCTTGTCGAGCCACAGCTGGTAGAACTCGTTCGACACGTCGTAGTGGTACTGAATGGCCTTCTTGTCCGACGCCTTCGAATGAGTGAAGTAGCGTCGCACGCGGGCCAGCTTGCTGGCGCTGGTCACCGTGTTCTTCGCGAGCGAATAGCTGATGTTGATGATGTCGCTCAGCTTCCCTTCGATGTCGATCTTGCCTTTGACATAGGCTTCACCGAGATTGTCGAGGGTCGGTTCGAGCAGGTATTGCAGCGCGGTGGCGCTCTTCACATGCAGGGTGACCTGCGGCGCGGCGAACTGGCCGAAGTCATGCTGCTGGCCGTCCCACAGCACGAGACGCGCGGGCAGGTTGGCCCGGTCCCGCACTTCCTCAACCCATTGCGTCAGCTTCTTCTCCCAGAACATGCCTGTTTCTCCGCGCTAAGAAAATCAAGGGGAAGGCGTGCGCCTTCATTCTCGTTGCCGTTGTCGTCTCGCTTGCCACAGTGCTCGCGTCAGGGCGCGAGTCTCGTGATTCGCCACGCGTCGTCCGCACGATCCCGCGTATAGACGATGCGGTCGTGCAGGCGCGAGGGGCGCCCCTGCCAGAATTCGATGGTGTCGGGCACGACGCGATAACCGCCCCAGTGCGGCGGACGCGGCGGGGCGTCGCCATAGCGGGCGATCATCTCGCGCTCGCGCGCTTCGAGCGTCGCGCGGCTGTCGAGCGGCTCGCTCTGCGGCGAGGCCCACGCGCCGATCCGCGAACCGAGCGGACGCGAGGCGTAGTACGCGTCGCTTTCCGCGTCGCTGGTCTTTTCGACGCGCCCCTCGATGCGCACCTGGCGCTCGAGTTCGATCCAGTGGAACAGCAGGCTGGCTGCGGGATGGGCGGCGAGTTCGCGGCCCTTGCGGCTGTCGTAATTGGTGAAGAAGACGAAGCCGCGTTCGTCGACGCCCTTGATGAGCACGATGCGGGCGGAAGGCCGGCCCGTTGCGTCGACGGTGGCCACGGTCATGGCATTGGGTTCGGGCAACTTCGCATCGAGTGCTTGTGCGAACCAGGTTTCGAATTGGCGTACCGGGTTCGGGTCGACGTCGGCCGCGTCCAGCGCACCGCGCGAATAGTTTTGGCGAAGATCTGCAAGAGTCGTCATTTTTATGCAAACGCTACAGTCGCGACAGTATAGCCAACGTGAAACGATCTTGCCCTGATTACCCGGGCGCGACTCCGGGAGCATGGGAAGGATCGTGAGCGGCTATCACGTCACGGGTTTCGATAAGGCAGAATACGCAATCCGGCCGTATTTTGCATGGATCCGTACCCCTGAACGAAACGCCGACAGGCACTTGAAAGCAAATGTTGAGGCAGCACAAGCATTGGCCGTATTTCGGCTTGTTGCGGGCTTCAGAATTGCTTTCAATGCAGCGTGCTTTTTACCTCGTCCGATATGAACGCTTCCTCCGTTTCCTCCGCTTCTCTCTCCGCTGACGCCGCCGACCGCGAGCGCCGTTTCGGCGGTATTGCGCGTCTGTACGGCGCGCCCGCGCTGGCCGTGTTCGAACGCGCGCACGTCGCGGTGATCGGCATTGGCGGCGTCGGTTCGTGGGTGGCGGAGGCGCTGGCCCGCAGCGCGGTGGGCCGCTTGACGCTGATCGATCTGGACAATGTCGCCGAGAGCAACACGAACCGCCAGATCCACGCGCTCGACGGCAACTACGGCAAGGCCAAGGTCACGGCCATGGCCGAACGTATCCGGCTGATCGATCCGGCGTGCGAAGTGCGTGAGATCGAGGACTTCATCGAGCCCGGCAACTTCGATGCAGTGCTCGGCAACGGCTTCGATTACGTGGTCGACGCCATCGACAGCGTGCGCACGAAGACCGCGCTGATCGCGTGGTGCGTGAAGAGCGGGCAGCCGCTGATCACGGTGGGCGGCGCGGGCGGGCAGCTCGATCCGACGCGCATCCGCATCGACGATCTCGCGCTGACCATTCAGGATCCGCTGCTGTCGAAGGTGCGTGGCCAGTTGCGCAAGCTGCACGGCTTTCCGCGCGGACCGAAGGCGCGGTTCAAGGTGAATGCCGTGTATTCGGACGAGCCGCTGATCTATCCCGATGCGCCCGTCTGCGATCTGAGCGAGGGCGCCGAGCATCTGGAAACCGGCGGCGGACATCAGGGCCCGGTCGGGCTCAACTGCGCGGGCTTCGGTTCGAGCGTGTGCGTGACGGCGAGTTTCGGTTTCGCGGCCGCCGCGCGCGTGCTGAGGGATCTGGCGAAACGCGCGGCCTGAGCGTCGCGCGTTTCCAATGCAAAACGGCCAGCTGCATCGAGCTGGCCGTTCAGTGTTGCGCGACGTTCAGTTCATCGCCGCGCTGAGCCGGCGCCGCCAGCGCGAGACGACATCCGGCTGATTCGCGGCGAGTTCGAAGACCGAGAGCATGGTCTTGCGGCCGACGTCGTCCATGAAGGCACGGTCGCGCACGACGATTTCCAGCAGATGCTCCAGCGCGCCGTCGAATTCGCGGCCCGCGATCAAGCGGTTGGCCAGCGCGAAACGCGCGTCGAGATCGTCGGGATTGGCTTCGACCGCGGCGTACAGCGCGTTGGCGGGCGGGAGATCGGCGGCAGCG
>NZ_JARUXV010000001.1:2583773-2705474 GCF_031450975.1 Caballeronia sp. LZ065 | reverse complement strand
GCGCTCGCGGTCGGCGGCGTCGAGCTCGGTCTTCAGCGCGTTGTAGCGCGCGTCGATGCCTTGCGTCGTCTTCGGCGACAGCAGCTTGTCTTCTTCCTTCGCTTCGTCATAGCGGCGCTCGGCGATCAGCCATTCGATCAGGTCGAGGCGGGCGTCGTCATAGCCGGGATCGAGCGCGATCGCGGCCTTGATGGTGTCGATGGCGAACTCGCGATTGCCCGCCGCCCAGGCGGCCTGCGCGCTGAGCCGTTCGGCATCGGCGCCGGCCGGCACGAGCCGGTCCAGGAACTCGCGCAGCTGGCCTTCCGGCAGCACGCCGATGAACTGGTCGACCGGACGGCCCTCCGCGAACGCGATCACGTGCGGAATGCTGCGCACCTGAAAGTGTCCGGCGAGCTCCTGATTCTCATCGACGTTCACCTTGACGAGCTTCCATTTCCCGGCGGCTTCGGCTTCGAGCTTTTCGAGCATCGGGCCGAGCGTCTTGCACGGGCCGCACCACGGCGCCCAGAAATCGACGAGCACGGGCGCAAGCATCGACGCGTTGATGACATCGTTCTCGAAAGTGGCGAGGGTTGTTTCCATGCGTTCTCCAAGTGCCTGCAATCAATCTCGTTCAAATAGGGACGATGCGCGATTTTTCAAGTCCCGCTACGCGTCAGGCTTCCGGCGCTTGCGGCTCGCGGCGCTGCGGCGGCAAGGGGATGAACTCGCTTTCGCCAGGCACGTGGCCCATGCGCTGTTCGCTCCAGGCCGTCTTGGCCGCCGCGATCTTGTCGCGCGAACTCGACACGAAATTCCATTCGATGAAGCGCGTACCGTCGAGTGGCGCGCCGCCCAGCAGCATGGCGACCGCGCCGCCGGCGCTCGTGAGCCGCACGTCAGCGCCCGGCGCGAGCACGGCCATCTGCTGCTCGGGCAGCGCTTCGCCGTCCAGACTCAGGTCGCCGCTGACGAGATAGATGCCGCGCTCCTCGTGCTCGGTGTCGAGCGTGATCGCGCTGCCGGGCGCGAACTGCGCGGCGACGTAGAGCGTCGGCGAGAAGGTTCGCGTGGGCGCGGTTACGCCGAACGCACTGCCGGCAATCACGCGCAGCGTGACGCCATCGCGTTCGATCTGCGGCAGCGCGGCAGCCGCGTGATGTTCGAACGACGGCTCTACGTCCTCGCTCGCCACCGGCAGCGCCACCCATGTCTGGATGCCGTGCATCGTCTGGCCGGCGGCGCGTTCCGCGTCGGGCGTGCGTTCCGAATGGACGATGCCGCACCCGGCGGTCATCCAGTTGACGTCGCCGGGAACGATCTTCTGCACCGAGCCGACGCTGTCGCGATGCATGATCGCGCCTTCGAACAGATAGGTGACGGTCGCGAGCCCGATGTGCGGGTGCGGACGCACGTCGAGTCCCTTGCCGGGCACGAGCGTTGCGGGACCGATGTGGTCGAAGAAGATAAACGGCCCGACTGTCCGGGCGGCCAACGCGGGCAGCACACGCCGCACCGTCAGGCCGCCGACGTCGTGTTGGTGAGGCTTGAGCAGCGTGCGCGGAGTCGAGGGCATGGGCGGGAGCGGGCGTGATGGGAGTGCCGGAATGGCGCTCGCGGAACTTTCGATTCTACCGGCCGGGGCCGCGTGACGCAGACGCGCTTCCGGGTCGTCATTCCGGGCTCTCATCTTCTGCCGTCGCGTTCTCGAACATGCGCGCAGCCGCGCGCGACGTCATTCAACCTGACTGGGGAGTAAAGACATGAGCAAGAACAAACTGTTGATGGCCATTGCCGCAGGTGTCTTCACCGCGACCGCCGCAGGCGGGGCATTCGCGCAGACGTCGTCGGGCAATTCGTCGGCGGCGATGGGCAACGATACCGCCGCCGCCACCACGGACAATTCGAGCGGCATGACCAAGCACAAGAAGCCGCGCAAGCATATGGCGCATCCGTCGTCGGGCAAGAAGACGCCTGAGGCGACCACCGGCAACAACGCGGCAGCCGAGTCGGGTCAAAGCAAGTAACAGGCGCTGTTGCAAGTCTCTTCCGGCGCTCGCGTCCCTTCGGTGGCGCGAGCGCCGCGCTGTTTCTTGCACGATCTGACAAGCGCAACAAAGCGTCGCTCGATTACACTTTGCGCCTCGACAACATTGCGTCAGGCACGAGGGGAAGGGCGATGTCGCCAAGGGACTTGCTGATCGCCGCGGTGGTCATTTTCGCGTGGGGCGTGAACTTCGTGGTCATCAAGCTGGGCCTGCACGGCGTGCCGCCGATGCTGCTCGGCGCGTTGCGTTTCGCGCTGGCCGCGACACCGGCGTGCTTCATCAAGCGTCCGCAAATCCCTCTGCGCTGGCTCTTCGCGTACGGTCTCACCATCTCGCTCGGACAATTCGCGCTGCTGTTCTATGGCATGTCGGTCGGCATGCCGGCGGGGCTCGCTTCGCTCGTACTGCAGGCGCAGGCGTTCTTCACGCTGTTCTTTGCCGCGATGTTCCTCGGCGAGCGTATTCATGCGGCCAATCTCGTCGGACTTGTAATCGCCGCGGCCGGTCTTGCGCTGATCGGCATCCAGGGCGGCCACGCGATGACCCTGACCGGCTTCCTCTTCACGCTCGCGGCCGCCGCGATGTGGGCGCTCGGCAACGTCGTCACGAAGGCGATGGGCAAAGTCGATTTGCTGTCGCTGGTCGTCTGGGGCAGCCTGATTCCGCCCTTGCCGTTCCTCGCGCTGTCCTTGATTTTCGAAGGTCCGGCCCGCATCGAGTCCAGTCTCGCCGCCATTCCGCTCGTGTCGGTCCTTGCGATCGGCTATCTCGCTTTCGTCGCGACCATCGTCGGCTACAGCCTGTGGGGCAAACTGCTCGCGCGCTACCCGGCTGCGAGCGTCGCGCCGTTTTCGCTGCTCGTGCCGGTGATCGGCCTGGTGTCGGCGGCGGTGTTTCTCGGCGAAGACCTGAGCGCTGCGCAGATCGCCGGCGCGGCTTTGGTGATGGCGGGGCTCGTCGTGAATGTGTTCGGCAAGTGGCTCGTTCAGCGGCTGATGCCGGCAGCGCGCTGAACGGGTCACTGCGCAAGTCTCAAGTCATGCGGCTTTTCGCGAGCGGCGGATTGGCCGCGAAGTAGCGCTTGATGCCCTTGAGGATGGCGTTGGCCATCTTGTCGCGATAGGCGTCGTCGTTGAGGCGCGTTTCCTCATCCGGGTTGCTGATGAAGGCCGTTTCCACGAGGATGGACGGAATGTCCGGCGCCTTCAGCACGGCAAAGCCCGCCTGTTCGACCGAGCCCTTGTGCAGCTTGTTGATGCCGCCAATCTCATTCAACACGAAGCTGCCGTAGCGCATGGAATCGCGGATCTGCGCGGTCGTCGACATGTCGAACAGGGCGCGGTTCACGCTGGCGTCCTGCGACTTCACGTTGATGCCGCCCACCTGGTCCGACGCGTTCTCCTTGTTCGCCATCCAGCGCGCAGCCGCGCTCGACGCACCATGGTCCGACAGCGCGAACACCGACGAGCCGCGCGCGTCGGGCGAGGTGAAGGCGTCGGCGTGAATCGACACGAACAGGTCGGCGGAGACGCGCTGGGCCTTCTGCACGCGCACGTTGAGCGGCACGAAGAAGTCGGCGTCGCGGGTCATCATCGCGCGCATGTTGGGCTGGGCGTCGATTTTCGCGCGCAGCTTCTTCGCGATGTCGAGCGCGATGTGCTTCTCGTAGGTGCCCTGGCCGCCGATCGCGCCCGGATCCTCGCCGCCATGTCCCGGATCGATCGCGACCGTCAACAGGCGGGTCGTGCCGGCGCCCTGCTTGGGCGCGGAGAAGGTGTATTGATCGTCGTCGTCCTTTTGGGCGATGACCGGCGGCGCGGACGGCACGCGCGGTTTCGGCGCGGGCTTGGGCACGGGGATCGTTGACGCGGCCGGCGCGGCGTCGTTTTGCGCGTACTTCTGGAAGAACTCGTCGGTCGAATCGGACGCGCCGGGCTTCTGCGCAGTGGTCGGCCCGGACAGCGTGGCGGGCGGCGGCGTGGACGGATTCGGGTTGGCGCGGTCGAGCGCCTCCTGCTTGCGCTCGGTGTCGGCGAGGAGTTCCATCAGCGGGTCCGGCGCGACTGCCGGATACAGGTCGAACACGAGCCGGTACTTGTAGCTGCCGATCGGCCCCAGCGTGAACACCTGCGGCTTCACCGAGCCCTTCAGGTCGAACACCATGCGCACCACATGCGGCTGATACTGCCCGATGCGCACGGACTGGATCTGCGGATCGTTCGGCGCGATCTTCGAGACGAGGTCGCGCAGCGCCTGATCGAGATCGATGCCGGAGAGATCGACGACGAGCCGGTCCGGTCCCTGCAACATCTGGTTGGCGTTCTGCAGCGGCTGGTCCGATTCGATCGTCACGCGGGTGTAGTCGCGCGCGGGCCACACGCGCACGCCGAGCACCGAGCTGGCATGCGCGAGCTTCGGCGCGACGAGCGCGAGCACGAGCGTCGAAGCGCCTGCGCGCAGCACCTGGCGGCGACGCCAGTTGTGCGGCGCGGTGGCGCTCGATTCGATCGAATGGAACGGCTTGATCAACATCTTTCGAGACATGTCTTTCCTGTTTCGCTAAACGCCCGCGCGGTCAGCACGCGGCCTTCTTCTTCGTTCGAATCGCCGGGCGCATCATGCTCGCCCGGCAGCGATAGCTGGAACACGAGATCCGGCACGCCGAGCAGTCCGCCGGCCTGCTGCGGCCACTCGACCAGGCACACCGCGCCCCGGTCGAAATATTCGCGAAAGCCGGCATCGGCCCATTCGGCCGGATCGACGAAGCGGTAGAGATCGAAGTGATAGACGTCGAGCGGACCGCTCCGGGTCGCGAGCGAGTACGGCTCGACGAGCGTGTAGGTCGGGCTCTTGACGCGGCCCTCGTGCCCGAGCGCGCGCAAGGTCGCGCGCACGAGCGTGGTCTTGCCCGCGCCCAGATCCCCGATCAACTGGACTTGCAGGCCCGCGAAACGTTCAGGCGACATGAGCTGGCGGGTAGCGTCGATGGCCTGCGCGAAGCGCGCGCCGAACGCGAGCGTGGCCGCTTCGTCGCGCAGGTCGAAGCGGCGTTCGAGCAGCGCGGAAGAAGAATCAGGCGTGATGCGGTCGGGGCTTTCGGGCATTGCTCGTAAAATATCGTGATGAACCGATTGCCGGAACATTCCGTTGAAATCACGACCGCGTCCAGCGACGCCGCCGCTGAGTCCGTCTCAGTGTCGCGCGCCTCGACTCGCATGGAGGAGACTGCGCTGGCGGAACTCGCGCAGCGCATCAAGGCTTGGGGGCGCGAGTTGGGATTCGGTGCGGTCGGCATCAGTGACATCGACCTGGCGGATGCCGAGCAAGGCCTTGCTGAGTGGCTCGAGGCAGGCTATCACGGCGACATGGATTATATGGCCAAACATGGGATGAAACGCGCGCGGCCGGCCGAGCTTGTGGCCGGCACGCGACGTGTCATCACCGCGCGCATGGCCTATCTGCCCGCCGCGACGCTCGCGCGGACGGGCGCTGAAAGCGTCGCGACAGGCGACGGTCAGAAGAACGACTGGCGTGCCATCGAATGGTCGCGGCTCGCGCAGCCTGCGCAGGCGATGGTCTCGATCTACGCGCGCGGCCGCGATTATCACAAGGTCATGCGGCAGCGGCTACAGCAGCTTGCGGAGCGCATTGAAGGGGAGATCGGCGCCTTCGGGTATCGCGCGTTCACGGATTCGGCGCCGGTGCTGGAGGTGGCGCTGGCGCAGAAGGCGGGCAACGGCTGGCGCGGCAAGCACACCTTGCTGCTCGATCGCGACGCGGGTTCGCTGTTCTTCCTCGGCGAGATTTTCGTGGACGTGCCGCTGCCCGTGGATCCTGATCCCGAACACGACGGCGCGCATTGCGGGCAGTGCACGCGCTGCATCGACGCCTGTCCGACGGGGGCGATCGTCGCGCCGTATCGCGTGGATGCGCGGCGCTGCATCTCGTACCTGACGATTGAACTGCATGGCAGCATTCCCGAAGAGATGCGCCCGTTGATCGGCAACCGGGTCTATGGCTGCGACGACTGTCAACTGATCTGTCCGTGGAACAAGTTCGCGCAGACTGCGCCGGTCGCCGATTTCGACGTGCGCCACGGGCTGGATCGCGCGACGCTCGTGGAACTGTTCGCCTGGAGTGCGGACGATTTCGACACGCGCATGCAAGGCAGCGCGATTCGCCGCATCGGGCACGAACGCTGGCTGCGCAATATTGCGGTGGCGATGGGCAATGCGTTGGGCACATCGGGGCTCGACGCCCGCGAGCGGGAAGCCATCGTCGCCGCACTGGAAGCGCGCGCGGACGATGGTTCTGCGCTGGTCCGTGAGCACGTGGAGTGGGCGCTAAAGCAAGAGAGCCAGGGGGAACAGACATGAAGCCATTCGATGCCGTGATCGACGCGCCGTTCGGCAAGGTGGGCATCCGTGCCGACGAAGCGTGCGTGCGCGAGATCGTCTATTTACCCGATGATGTGGACAGCGTCGAACCGCACGGGACGCTCGCATGCGAAGCGGCCGGGCAGATTCGCCGCTACTTCGATGCGCCGTCGATGCGCTTTCAACTGCCGCTCGGCATCGGCGGGACGGCGTTTCAGCGGCGCGTGTGGCAGGGCATCAGCGGCATCGAGCCGGGACAGGTGTGGACCTACGGGCACCTGGCGCGGGATATCGGCAGCGTGCCGCGCGCGGTCGGGCAGGCGTGTGGCTCCAATCCGCTGCCGATCGTGATACCGTGCCACCGGGTCGTCGCGGCGAGCGGAATCGGCGGTTTCGCGCATCATCCCGGCGACGGTTTCTATCGCAACGTGAAGCGCTGGCTGCTGGCGCATGAAGGTGTATCCATCGCATGACGAGCGCAACGACGGCAACCAAGGCAACCAAGGCAACCAAGGCAACCAAGGCACCCAAGGCACCCAAGGCAACCAAGGCAACCAAGGCAACCAAGGCAACCAAGGCAACCAAGGCAACCAAGGCCACGGCCGCCACGGACGCATCCAGCGCAACGGACGCAACGACTGCAACGGGCGCAACAACCGACCCGGTCCACATACCCGGGCTGGCCGCGAGCCTGGATGCCATCGACCTCTTCTGCGACGCACTCTGGCTCGAACACGGCCTTGCCAAAAACTCGCTCGAAGCCTACCGGCGTGATTTGAAGCTCTTTGCCGAATGGCTCGGCAAGACGCGCGGCGCGTCAGTCGATGCTGCCGTCGAGAACGACTTGAACGGCTACATGGCGGCCCGGCGCGGCGACAAGGCGACCTCGGCGAACCGGCGTCTGTCGGTCTTCCGCCGCTACTACGCGTGGGCGATGCGCGAACACCGCACCGCGGCCGATCCCACGCTCAAGCTGCGTTCCGCCAAGCAGCCGCCGCGCTTCCCTTCCACCTTGAACGAAGTGCAGGTCGAGGCGCTGCTCCACGCCCCCGACACCGACACCCCGCGCGGCCTGCGCGACCGCACCATGCTCGAACTGATGTACGCGAGCGGCCTGCGCGTGACCGAGCTCGTGACGCTGAAGACGGTGGAACTGGGCCTGAACGAGGGCGTGGTACGCGTGATGGGCAAGGGTTCGAAGGAACGCCTGGTTCCGTTCGGCGAGCAGGCGCACGAATGGATCGAGCGTTATCTGCGCGAATCGCGCCCGGCGCTGCTCGGCCCGCGCGCCGCCGATGCGCTGTTCGTCACCTCGCGCGGCGAGGGCATGACGCGCCAGCAGTTCTGGAACATCATCAAGCGTCACGCGCTGAATGGTGGCGTGCATGCGCCGCTGTCGCCGCACACCTTGCGGCACGCGTTCGCCACCCATCTGCTCAACCACGGCGCGGACCTGCGCGTCGTGCAACTGTTGCTCGGCCACTCCGACATCTCGACGACGCAGATCTACACGCACGTGGCGCGCGAGCGGCTGCACAAGCTGCATCGCGAGCATCATCCGCGCGGGTAGGCTCGAACGTTGGAAGCGTTTCAGATTTCCGCGCCGCGCATGAGTCCGCGCGCGATGATCACCTGCTGGATCTGCGACGTGCCTTCATACAGCCTGAAAAGCCGCACGTCGCGATAGAAGCGCTCGATGCCGTACTCAGCGATATAACCCGCGCCGCCATGCACCTGCACCGCGCGGTCGGCGACGCGTCCGCACATCTCGGTGGCGAAATACTTCGCGCATGACGCTTCCACCGATACGTCGCGTCCTTCGTCGCGGCGGCGCGCCACGTCCAGCACCATGCATTCGGCTGCGTAGAGCTCGGCCTTGCTGTCGGCGAGCATGCCTTGCACCAGCTGGAACTCGCCAATGGGCTGGCCGAACTGGCGGCGCTCCTGTGCATACGCGACGGCGTCGCGCAGCATGCGCCGGGCCGCGCCCACCGCAATGGCCGCGATATGGATGCGGCCTTTGTCGAGTGTCTTCATTGCCGTCTTGAAGCCCACGCCTTCCACGCCGCCGATCAGCTGACTCGCCGGCACACGGCAATCCTCGAAGATGACGTCGGCGGTATGCGCGCCGCGCTGGCCCATCTTGCGATCCGGCTTGCCGATGGAGAGCCCCGGCGTGCCGCGCTCGACGATGAACGCCGAGATGCCGCTTGCGCCCTTCGCTTCCTGAGGGTCGCCGGTGCGTGCCATGACGGTGTACAGGCCGGCCTCGGGCGCGTTGGTGATGAAGCGCTTGGTGCCGTTGAGCACGTAGCATTCGCCATCCTTGCGCGCACTGGTCTTGAGCGAGGCCGCGTCCGAGCCGGCATCCGGTTCAGTGAGACAGAACGAGCCGATCAATTCGCCAGAAGCGAGCTTTGGCAGATAGTGCGACTTCTGCGCCTCGGTGCCGTCCAGCACGATACCGATGGAGCCGATGCCGTTGTTCGTGCCGATCACCGAGCGGAACGCCGGCGAGGTCTGCCCGAGCTCGAACGCGATGCGCACTTCTTCTTCCATGGTCAGGCCGAGACCGCCGTAGGCTTCGGGAATGGTCAGCCCGAACATGCCGATCTCGCGCATGGCGTCGATGAGGTCCGCGGGAATCTCGTCGGTTTCGTCGACTTCACGCTCGCGCGGGACGAGCTGTTCGCGAACGAAGCGGCGAATGGTGTCTTCGAGAAGGGTCTGGATTTCGGTGTCGCGGATCATTTCATTCTCCTGGTGCTGGAAAACGATCGTGCCACAGTTGCCGGGGCGCGCACACTCGGCCATCCGGCCAATGGTGACGCGCTGGACGCGCCGCTACAATGCGTCCATGTCGAAAAGCAAACACGTATCCGAAACGCCCGCAACGCAGTTCCTGCGCCGCCATCAGGTCGCGTTCGGCGAGCATCCGTATGAGTACGTCGAGCACGGCGGCACCGAGGAGTCGGCACGCCAGCTCGGCGTGGACGAGCATCACGTCGTCAAGACGCTGGTGATGGAAGACGAACACGCCAGGCCGCTCATCGTGCTCATGCACGGGGACCGCACGGTGTCCACCAAGAACCTCGCGCGGCAGACGGGGGCGAAGCGCATCGAGCCGTGCAAGCCGGAAGTCGCGAATCGCCATTCAGGGTTCCTGGTGGGCGGCACGTCGCCGTTCGGCACGAAGAAGGCCATGCCGGTGTATGTCGAGGCCAGCATTCTCGAACTGGATCGCATCTATCTGAACGGCGGACGGCGCGGTTATCTCGTCAGCCTCGCCCCGGAAGTCCTGACGCGCCTGTTGCATGCCACGCCCGTGCAGTGCGCAAGCGTCGATTAGAATGCACTCCGCTCTCGTCACCACCGAAAAGACACCATGATTTCTTTGATCGTCGCCGTCGTGTCCTATCTGATCGGCTCGATTTCATTTGCCGTCGTCGTCAGTCACGCCATGGGTCTCGCCGATCCGCGCTCCTATGGCTCCGGCAATCCCGGCGCCACCAACGTCCTGCGCACCGGCAACAAGAAGGCCGCGATCCTCACGCTGATCGGCGATGCGTTCAAGGGCTGGCTGCCTGTGTGGGTCGTTGTGCATTTCGGCGCGAGCTTCGGCTGGGATCCGGTGGTCATCAACACGGCCACCGCGCTCGCGGCCATCGCCGTGTTCCTCGGGCATCTGTTTCCGGTCTTCTTTCGTTTCCAGGGCGGCAAGGGCGTGGCCACGGCGGCGGGCGTGCTGCTGGCCATTCATCCGGTGCTCGGTCTGGCCACACTGCTGACCTGGCTCATCATTGCGTTCTTCTTCCGCTATTCATCGCTGGCGGCGCTCGTCGCGGCGGTGTTCGCGCCGTTCTACCAAGTGTTCCTGTTCGGCCCCAGCCGTATTTCGCTCGCGGTGCTCGCCATGAGCCTGCTGCTCATCTGGCGGCATCGCGCGAATATCTCGAAGCTGCTGGCGGGGAAGGAAAGCCGTATCGGCGACAAGAAGAAGGCGGCGGAAGCGGCCGAATAAGGCGCCGGCCGAAACGGCTCAGCTGACGAAGACCACATACGTATCCGCAGGACTCGAATAGAAGAAGCTCGCGATGCGTCCTGCGCGGACGGCGGACAAGACCTCGCCAATGCCGTTGACTTCGGCGCCGTCCTTCCTCTTGCCGACGATGATCGACGGCCCGGCCGTGCCCGGCAAGCCGCGCCTGATGCAGACGAGCCGTCGAATGGCGCCTTCCTGTGTCGTGAAATAGTTGTCCATGCGTGCGTGACCGTGCGTGACCGTGCGTGGCGTGCGGTGATGCGCCAAGCCTAGCTGTCATCGTCTGATGATTATGTTGGCCAAGGCACACCCGCATCCGGCGTGCCCGCTGTAAGACGACTGCAAGACCGCGGCACGCATTCTGCGCCCGAAGCGTTCGAACGCGAGCGCAAAGGCACATGAGCACAATCACAAAAGCAAAGAAGGGGCTGCCCACAGCCGAGGACCGGCAGGCCGTATTGACGGAACGACGTCGATGGAAAATGGCGCGTTCCCCGCATGCCTATGTCAGAGGCAATACGGAGCGCTTCTACGAGTGGGTGATCGAGGCAAATGGCGATACCTTGCCGCATGGCCCCGCTGTCTGGATCTGCGGCGACTGCCACACGGGCAACCTGGGCCCGATCGCCAACGCGAAGGGAAAAGTCGAAATCCAGATTCGCGATCTGGATCAGACCGTCATCGGCAATCCGGTGCATGACCTGGTGCGGCTCGGGCTGTCGCTTGCGACTGCCGCGCGGGGTTCGTCGCTGTCCGGACTGAATGTCGTCCGCATGATCGAAGCGCTGGCCGCCGGCTATGAATCAGCCTTCTCGAATCAGGTCGTCGAGTCGAGGCGTCCCGAACCCATTCACTTGACGATGAAAGAGGCGGTCCGGCGCTCGTGGCAGAACCTCGCACGTGAGCGCATCGACGACCTGCATCCGTCGATACCGCTGGGCAAGCGGTTCTGGCCGCTCACAAAAGCAGAACGGCGCGAGATTGAAGCGCTCTTCCGGGAGAAGGACATCGCCAGCCTCGCGACGGGCCTGCGAGGCCGCGACGACTCCGGCGACGTCGTGATGCTCGACGCCGCCTATTGGGTCAAGGGCTGCAGCTCACTCGGCCGCACGCGCTATGCGGTCTTGCTCGACGTGGATGGCGGCGTCATCCAGGGCGACGATCTCTGTCTGATCGACATCAAGGAGGGCGTGAAGGCGGCCGCTCCGCGCTACAAGGACGTCACGATGCCACGCGACAACGCGTTGCGCGTCATCGAAGGTGCGCGGCATCTCTCGCCATTTCTCGGCGAACGCATGCGGGCAGCGCGTCTGCTTGATCGCGCGGTGGTCATTCGTGAACTTCTGCCGCAGGACATGAAGCTCGAAATCGAGCAACTGGACAAGGACGACGCGATGCACGTGGCGCACTATCTGGCCGCCGTCGTTGGGAAGGCGCACGCACGGCAGATGGAGGCGGCCACCCGGAAGGAATGGCAAGCCGACCTGCGACGCAACCGGTCGAAAACCATCGATGCGCCGTTGTGGCTCTGGAACAGCATCGTGCAGCTGGTGAGCAGTCACGAGGCTGGCTATCTGGAGCATTGCCGCCGTTACGCGACCGGGACGTAAAGGCCTCGGAAGTCAAAGAGCGGTCAAAAGACAAAAGCCGTTCCGGTGCAACCGGAACGGCTTTGTCGAATCGTCAAAAACCCGCAAACAATCAGTCGCGGAAGTTGTTGAAGTCGAGCGGCGTATCCGTCACGTCCTTCTTCAACAGTGCGATGGCGCTTTGCAGGTCGTCGCGCTTCGTGCCTTGTATGCGCACCGCGTCGCCCTGAATGCTCGCCTGCACCTTGATCTTGCTGTCCTTCACCACTTTGACGATCTTCTTCGCGAGATCGCCCGACACGCCTTTCTTCACGGTCACGACCTGCTTGAGCTTGTCGCCGCCGATCTTTTCCTGCTTGCCGTAGTCGAGAAAGCGCACGTCGACGCCGCGCTTGGCCATCTTGTTCAACAGCACGTCCTTGACCTGGCCTAGCTTGAAGTCGTCGTCGGCGTAGAGCGTGAGTTCACGCTCCTTCTGCTCGACGCGCGAATCCGAACCCTTGAAGTCGAAGCGCGTGGAGATTTCCTTGTTCGCCTGCTCGATGGCGTTCTTCACTTCGATCATGTTTGCTTCGCTGACGACGTCAAACGACGGCATGTGCCTTCTCCTTCGATGAGGCAAGCGCGCTGGGCGCGGCTCGCATAATGGCATTGGTTATAATTCGATCTCCCGTCATTCTACCGACGCGGCGCCGAGTTCCCCAAGGCCGCGCCGATTCTCCTGAATCTCCCGAATTTCCACGCGGTCATTCATGCCTCACGCATCCCACGCGCCCGAACTTCTCGACGCCTATCCGCTGCGCTCGCACAATACGTTCGGCTTCGACATGCGCGCGCGCCATGCGATGAAGATCAACAGCGTCGAAGCCGCGTCCATGCTGTGCCGCGACGGCCGTATCGCCGGGATGACGCAGCTGGTGCTCGGCGGCGGCAGCAATCTCGTACTCACGCAAGACTTCGACGGCGTTGCGCTGATCGTGAATATTGCGGGCAAGCGCGTGATCGCCGAAGATGCCGGCACATGGCTCGTCGAAGCCGGCGCGGGTGAGAACTGGCATGGCTTTGTGGCGTGGACGCTCGCGCAGGGCATGCCGGGACTCGAAAATCTCGCGCTGATTCCGGGTACGGTCGGCGCGGCGCCGATTCAGAATATCGGCGCCTATGGGCTGGAAATGGGCGAGCGCTTCGAGCGGCTCGGCGCCGTGGAACTGGCGACGGGCGCGTGCGTCGAGTTCGATCGCGCCCAGTGCGCGTTCGGCTATCGCGACAGTTTTTTCAAGCGGGCGGGGCGCGGGCGTTTCATGATCACGTCCGTGGTGTTCCGTTTGCCGAAGCGCTGGCAGCCGCGAGCGGATTATGCCGACATCGCGCGCGCGCTCGAAGGCGCCTCTAGCTACGACGCACAAGCGATCTTTGACGCGGTAGTCGCCGTGCGGCGCGCCAAGTTGCCCGACTGGACCGTGCTGGGCAACGCGGGCAGTTTCTTCAAGAATCCGGTCGTGAGTGCCCAGGCATTCGCTACGCTCAAGCAACGCGAGCCGGGCATCATCTCCTATCCGCAGCCCGACGGCAACGTGAAGCTCGCGGCGGGCTGGCTGATCGACCAGTGCGGGTGGAAAGGGCGCAGCATTGGCGGCGCGGCCGTGCATGACCGTCAGGCGCTCGTGCTGGTGAATCGCGGCGGCGCGACGGGCGCGCAGGTGCTCGAACTGGCCGGCGCCATTCAGCGCGACGTGCGGGCGCGCTTCGACGTGGAACTGGAAATCGAACCGGTGACGCTCTGAAAAAGCGTGGCCCGCAAAATGAAAAACCCGCCGGTGCGGGTTTTTTCATAGGCGGCGCGCTTCAGCTGCTCAGTGATTGAGCTTGCCGAGCAACAGATACTCCATCAGCGCCTTCTGCACGTGCAGACGGTTTTCCGCTTCGTCCCAGACGACGCTCTGCGGACCGTCGATCACCTCCGCGCTCACTTCCTCGCCGCGATGCGCGGGCAGGCAGTGCATGAACAGCGCGTCGGGCTGGGCGCGCGCCATCATGTCGGCATCGACGCAATAGTCGGCGAACGCCTTCATGCGCGCTTCGTTCTCCGCCTCGAAACCCATGCTGGTCCACACGTCCGTGGTCACCAGATGAGCGCCGGTGCAGGCGTCGTTCGGATCGTCGAATTCCTCGAAGAACGGCTTGCTGTCTTCGGAAACCAGCGCGGCATCGAGCTTGTAGCCTGCCGGCGTCGACAGCCGCAGCTTGAAGCCCAGAATCTGCGCGGCTTCGATCCACGTGTAGAGCATGTTGTTCGCGTCGCCGACCCACGCGACGGTCTTGCCGTGAATCGGCCCGCGATGCTCGTAGAACGTGAAGATGTCCGCGAGCACCTGGCACGGATG
Source organism: Caballeronia sp. LZ065 (assembly GCF_031450975.1). Lineage (NCBI taxonomy): Bacteria > Pseudomonadati > Pseudomonadota > Betaproteobacteria > Burkholderiales > Burkholderiaceae > Caballeronia > Caballeronia sp. LZ065. The sequence continues at coordinate 2,691,053 of NZ_JARUXV010000001.1, read as the reverse complement.
GTATTCGTTGGTAAGACCGTTGATGACCGGCACGCGCGAGCTTTCCGCGAAGCGCTCGATGATGTCCTGGCCGAACGTGCGGATCATGATGATGTCGACCATGCGCGAGATGACCTGCGCGGAATCCTCGATCGGCTCGCCGCGACCGAGTTGCGTGTCGCGCGTGTTCATGAACACCGCATGGCCGCCGAGCTGGAAGATGCCGGCTTCGAACGAGAGGCGCGTGCGCGTGGAGCTCTTCTCGAAGATCATCGCGAGCGTGCGGTCGTGCAGCGGATGATAGGTCTCGTAGTTCTTGAACTTGCGCTTCAGGATGCGCGCGCGTTCGAGCACGTACTCGTAGTCGTCGAGCGAAAAATCCTTGAACTGAAGATAGTGGCGAATTTTCTTGGAGGTCATGAAACGCAAGCGGCGGCTTCGAACCGGCGCGTAGCGCTGCGCTCATTGGCGAGGCGCCCGGCCGGACGGCGCCGCCGTCGGGAGTGGTATCGCGTTTGAGCATAAAGGATTTCACGATGTTTGACGAGGCCGTTGGTGCGGGCGCATGCGCCGCACGTGCCCGTCCAGCGGCCTTCAGAGCTGGCTTTGCCGCATGCGCGGTGTTTGTGTGCGCTGCGGAAAACAGGTCGCTGCGGTATAATCGCGCTCGCTCGTTTCAACAGTTCTGCAACATCAAGCACCGTTTCACTCGCATGTGCGAAGGGGCTCGCAAGCGTCCCGCAGGCGTGTTTTTGTGCGTGTTTTGTGCATACGGATCGCGGTGAAGAACCCAGTGCTGTCGAGTCTGCCATCCTCTCGCGGACGCGGATGTTCCCCTTCAACGGAGAGCACTTCGCGAACAACCGCCCGGCGCCTTTCGCTGCGCTGGCACCCGCGGTTTCCGTCGTGCGGATGTGCGTTCGCCGGTGCGCGTCACCGGCCGTCAACAGGTATTGCTACATGGCTGAATCATCCCCTACCGAATATTTCATACAAGGCATCACCAAGAACGGGAGGAAGTTTCGGCCGAGCGACTGGTCGGAGCGCCTGTGCGGTGTGATGTCGGGATTCGGTCCGAAGGCGAGAGGGCCGAACGCGCGGCTGCAATATTCCATCTACGTGCGTCCGACGATGATCGGCGACATCAAGGTCGTGATCGTCGATTCGCGCCTGCGCGACATCGAGCCGATGGCGTTCGACTTCGTGCTGAACTTTGCGAAAGACAACGACCTGCTCGTGACCGAGGCGTGTGAATTGCCGCCGCATCACGGCACGCAGGGCGCGTCGGGCGCGCCGTCCCAGCCGGCGCACGAGCAACCGAATCAGGAATCTGAGGTGCCGAACACGGGAAGTCCGCACGCCCAGCCGTAAGCAGGCTGGTCATAAGCAGGCTGAAGTAGAGCAGACGCAAAAAAGCCCGCCGAAGCGGGCTTTTTCGTTACTGCGCAGCGGAAACAGGAAGCTGCTTCGACGAACGCCGGAACGCAGGAAGCGTGCGGCGCCCGCCTGAAGCGGGCCGGAATTACTGGGCAGCCGGGGCTTGCAGGCCCTTGATGGCTGCAGCCAGGCGGCTCTTGTGACGAGCGGCCTTGTTCTTGTGGACGATCTTCTTGTCCGAGATGATGTCCATCGTCTTGACCGACGACTTGTACACTTCGGCGGCCTTGGCCTGGTCGCCGGCTTCGATAGCCTTGCGAACTGCCTTGATGGCCGTGCGGAATTTCGAGCGCAGCGCCGAGTTGTGCGAGTTGGCTTTGGCGGCCTGACGGGCGCGCTTGCGAGCTTGTGCGGTATTTGCCATGACGGTTCCTTGTCCTGTTTCTGCTGTTACTTGTCTGGAGCGCGCGGGCCGGAGAGGGCCTTGAACTGGCCTGAGCCGGTGGTTCGAGCGTGCTGCCTTGTCCTGTTTGTCTTGCTGGAAATCCCGGGCACGCATGCAGCGTTGCAGCGTGGCGATGGCCCGAGAACCTCTGATACTTCGCCGGCCAGAGCCGGGGAGAGACGCGAAGCTACACGGATCCGGATCACACTTTGGGTGCTCACTCTGGTTGAGCCGGGCGTTTTCGGAGCTTCGAAACCCGCGATTATAGCAACGGAACCGGAATCGTGACAAGCGCGGCGTCATCCGTGGGTTGGCGAGCGAGATTGGCACGATCGGTCAATCTTGCGGGCTTTGCCGCCAGCCAGCGGCGGCGTGTCGCAGGCGCGCCGCACGCGGCCCGTATAATAAGCGCCCCATGAATCTATTCCGAGCCCTCCTGACGGTCAGCGGCTTCACGCTGCTGTCCCGCGTGACCGGCCTGATCCGCGAAACGCTGATCGCCCGAGCCTTCGGCGCCAGTCTCTATACCGACGCGTTCTACGTCGCGTTCCGTATCCCCAACCTGCTGCGGCGTCTGTCCGCCGAGGGTGCGTTCGCGCAGGCGTTCGTGCCGATCCTCGCCGAATTCAAGAACAGCCAGGGCCACGATCCGACCAAGGCGCTCGTCAATGCGATGTCGACGGTGCTGACCTGGGGGCTCGTCGTGTTGTCGCTGGCCGGCATGGCGGGGGCGAGCTGGGTCGTGTTCGCGGTTGCCTCGGGGCTCGCGCACGAAGGCGCCGCGTACGGTCTCGCCGTCGAGATGACGCGCATCATGTTCCCGTACATCGTCTTCATCTCGATGACGACGCTCGCGTCCGGCGTGCTCAACACCTACAAGCAGTTCTCGCTGCCCGCGTTCGCGCCGGTGCTGCTCAACGTGGCGTTCATTTTCGCGGCGGTGTTCGTCGCGCCGCACCTGAAGGTGCCGGTGTACGCGCTCGCCTATGCGGTGATCGCCGGGGGCATCCTGCAGTTGCTCGTGCAGCTGCCGGGCCTCAAGAAGATCGACATGATGCCGCGCATCGGCTTCAACTTCCGGCGCGCGCTCGCGCATCCGGGCGTGAAGCGCGTGCTGCTCAAGATGGTGCCCGCGACCTTCGCCGTCTCGGTCGGGCAACTGAGCCTCATCATCAACACGAACATTGCGTCGAACATCGGGCCGGGCGCCGTGTCGTGGATCAACTACGCCGACCGCCTGATGGAATTCCCCACCGCGCTGCTCGGCGCGGCGCTGGGCACCATCCTGCTGCCGAGCCTCTCGAAGGCGCACATCGACGCCAATAACGACGAATACTCCGCGCTGCTCGACTGGGGCTTGCGCATCACTTTCCTGCTGGCCGCGCCGAGCGCGGTCGCGCTGTTCTTCTTCGCCGAGCCGCTCACCGCGACGCTCTTCCACTACGGCAAGTTCGACAGTCATTCGGTGGTGATGGTCGGCCGCGCGTTGTCGGCATACGGCATCGGGCTGATCGGCCTGATCCTCATCAAGATCCTGGCGCCGGGCTTCTACGCGAAGCAGGACATCAAGACGCCGGTGAAGATCGCGATCTTCGTGCTGGTCATGACCCAGGTGAGCAATTACCTGTTCGTGCCGATCTTTTCCCACGCGGGCCTGACGCTGTCGATCGGCCTCGGCGCGCTCGCCAATGCGTCGCTGTTGTTCGTTGGCTTGCGCCGCCGGCAGATCTACCGGCCGTCCGCGGGCTGGCTGCGCTTCATCGTGCAGTTGCTGGGCGCGTGCCTGATTCTTGCGGGCGTGATGCACTGGGTGGCGATCAATTTCGACTGGATCGGCATGCGCGCGACGCCGCTGCTGCGCATTGCATTGCTGGGCGCGAGCCTGGTCGTGTTCGCGGCGCTATATTTCGGTATTCTTTCCGCGATGGGCTTCAAGTACGCCTACTTCAAGAGACGCACGCTTTGATGACGACAACGCGTATCCTCGACTACTTCTCGTCACTGATGGCGGACGACGACACGCTTCCGCTCACGGAAGCGGCCTTGTCGCTTTCCCAGGACGCGTACCCGGATCTCGACATGCAGGCGGTGCTCGCCGAGATCGACGAGCTCGTCGTGCGCGCGCGCCGTCGCCTGCCCGACGACGCCGACGTCAGGACGCGCGTCGATGCGCTCAACCGTTACTTTTTCCGCGAGCTGGGCTTCTCCAGCAATCTCAACGATTACTACGATCCCGACAACAGTCATCTGAATGTCGTGCTGCGGCGCAGGCGCGGCATCCCGATCTCGCTCGCGGTGATCTATCTGGAAATGGCCGACCAGCTCGGCCTGCCGGTGCGCGGTGTGTCATTCCCCGGGCATTTCCTGCTGCGCGTCGCGTTGCCCGCCGAAGATCTGATGCTCGATCCGACCACTGGCCAGACGCTCTCCGAAGCACAGATGGTCGAAATGCTGGAGCCTTACGTGCAGCGCGCCGGCGAATCGATCGGCAGTGCATTGCGCGTGCTGTTGCAGCCCGCGACGCGGCGCGAGATCGTCGCGCGCATGCTCCGCAACCTCAAGTCCATCTATCTGCAGACGGAGCGCTGGCAGCGCTTGCTCGCGGTGCAGGAGCGGTTGGTGATCGCGTTGCCGCTCAGCATCGAGGAAGTGCGCGACCGCGGCTTCGCCTATGCGCGGCTCGATTACCTGCGTCCGGCGCTGGAGGACTTGCAGCGCTACATCGAACATCGGCCCGACGCGGAAGATGCGACGGTCGTCGAAACCGAGCTGCACGAGCTGCGGCAGCGCACCCAGCAAAACGGCGACTGAACAAAAAACGGCGGGCTTCGAAGGAAGCCCGCCGTTTTCACAACTGAAACGCCATCATTTCGGCTGCATGCGGATTGCGCCATCCAGACGGATCACTTCGCCGTTGAGCATCGGGTTGTCGAAGATCTGCTTGACGAGCATCGCGTATTCGTCGGGCTTGCCGAGGCGCGGCGGGAACGGCACCATCGCGCCGAGCGCGTCCTGCACGTCCTGCGGCATGCCGAGCAGCATCGGCGTCTCGAACAGGCCCGGCGCGATGGTCATCACGCGAATGCCGCTCCTGCTCAGGTCGCGGGCGATGGGCAGCGTCATGCCCGCCACGCCGCTCTTCGAGGCCGCGTAGGCCGCCTGGCCCATCTGTCCGTCGTAGGCGGCCACCGACGCCGTGTTCACGATCACGCCGCGCTCGCCCGCGCTGTTGGGCTCGTTCTTCGACATCGCGCTGGCCGCGAGCCGGATCATGTTGAAGGTGCCGATGAGATTGACCGCGATCACTTTCGAGAACAGATCGAGTGCATGCGGGCCGTCGCGGCCCACGGTCTTCGCTGCCGGTGCGATGCCCGCGCAGTTCACGAGGCCGCGCAGCGTGCCGAGCGACAACGCTGACTCGATGGCGCGTTGTCCGTCGTTCTCCTGGCTCACGTCGCACTTGACGAACGCGCCCGACAATTCCTTCGCGAGCGCTTCGCCTGCGGCCTCGTTCATGTCGGCGAGCACGACCTTGCCGCCGAGCGACGCGACGAGGCGCGCCGTCGCGGCGCCAAGACCCGATGCGCCGCCGGTGATGAGGAACACGTTGCCCTGTATCTCCATGTCTCTTCTCCTTTGTGTGATTCGTGCAGGCGAGGGCGGGGTGGATGCCGCTCGCCGGAAATGTGCCTTGGGGTGTCCTTGTGGGAGCCGCGTCGATTGTAGCGAAGCCGCTCGCCGCGCCCGACAGGCGTAAAAAAACCCGCTCCTGGGAAGCGGGTTTTGGCAAACGCGACGCGAAGCGCGCTTACTTCAGCGCGTCGAACACGCGCGTGCGGATTTCATCGACGGTGCCGAGACCCGAGATCGCGCGATACGCCGGCGCCTTCAGGCCGTTCGGCGCGGTGCCGTGCTTCGCCCAGTCGTTGTAGTACGAAATCAGCGGCTTGGTCTGCGCAACGTACACGTCGAGCCGCTTCTTCACGGTCTCTTCCTTGTCGTCGTCGCGCTGGATCAGCGGTTCGCCGGTGACGTCGTCGGTCATGTCCACTTTGGGCGGATTGAACTTGACGTGGTACGTGCGGCCCGACGCCGCGTGAACCCGGCGGCCGCTCATGCGCGTGATGATTTCGTCGAAGGGAACGTCGATCTCGAGCACGTAGTCGATGGCGACGCCCGCGTCCTTCATGGCTTCGGCCTGCGGCAGCGTGCGCGGAAAACCGTCGAACAGATAGCCGTTCTTGCAGTCGTCGGCCTGCAGGCGTTCTTTCACGAGGTTGATGATGAGCGAGTCCGGCACCAGTTCGCCCGCGTCCATGAAGCCCTTCGCCTCGACGCCGAGCGGCGAGCCTGCCTTGACGGCCGCGCGCAGCATGTCGCCGGTGGAAATCTGCGGAATGCCGAATTTTTCCTTGATGAAGTTTGCCTGGGTGCCCTTGCCCGCACCGGGTGCCCCCAACAGGATCAAACGCATGGTGATATCTCCGAATCGTCTAGAAACCGCTTCACGCCGCGAGGCTCAATGACATCCGGTGGGCTGGCTCGTGCGGCGTCGACGACAGGGCGCGCGGCCGGTGGAGACGGCGGGCACCTGCGGACAGCGGCGCAACGTTGAGCGTGGCGCTGACCGGAAGGCTCGCGCAATCGTTCGATTATGCCACGGCTCTTTACGGCCGCGACCGTAATAACGCGCATAGGAAACCCCGAGAACCGCGCCGGCCGGGCGTTCCGGCGGGGTTTACACGGGTTGCTTCCAGCTTTCAGCGCTTCACTTGGACGCGGGGAAGAGCGCTTGTACGCGGGCGAGATCGGCGGGCGTATCGACGCCGGGCGGCGGCGCGTCCTGCGTCACGCGCACCGCGATGCGTTCGCCATGCCACAGCGCGCGCAGTTGTTCGAGCGCTTCGGCGGCTTCGATCGGCGCCTGCGCGAGGTTCGGAAACTCGCGCAGGAACTTCGCGCGATAGGCGTACAGGCCGATGTGGCGCAGCACGTTGTCCGGCACCGCGGGCAGTTGTCCGAGCGCGGCGACGTCCGGCCAGTGCGGCTGCCAGAGATCGCGCGCCCAGGGAATCGGCGCGCGCGAGAAGTACAGCGCGACGCTCTTCGCATCGAGCACGACCTTCACCACGTTCGGATTGAAGACGTCGGCGGGATCGTGGATCGGATGCGCGGCGGTCGCGATCGCGCAGGCGGGAAACGCGGCGAGGTGCGACGCCACGTCGCGGACGAGTTGCGGATCGATCAGCGGTTCGTCGCCCTGCACGTTGACGACGATCGTGTCGTCGCTCCAGCCGAGCCGGGTCGCGACTTCGGCGAGACGGTCCGTGCCAGTGGGGTGATCCGAGCGCGTCAACATCACTTCAATGCCGTGATCGCGCGCGGCTTCGACCACGCGATCCGAGTCGGTCGCGACGATCACCTGGCGCGCGCCCGACTCACGCGCGCGCTCGGCGACGCGCACGACCATCGGCTTGCCGCCGATATCGGCGAGCGGCTTGTTGGGCAGACGGGTGGACGCGAGACGCGCGGGAACGACGGCGATGAACGGTGCGGAGATGTCAGGCATGTTCAGGCTGAATCAGGCGTCGCCGGCCGGCTTGAGCGGCTGGACCGGTTCGACGGGCGTGCCCTCGACGGTCTGGCGCGCTTCGTCGACGAGCATCACGGGAATGCCGTCGCGGATCGGGTAGGCGAGTTTGTCCGCGCTGCAGATGAGTTCCTGCGCGGCGCGGTCATAGCTGAGCGGGCCTTTGCAGATCGGACAAACAAGGATTTCAAGCAGACGTGCGTCCACGGAGTTTCTCCACAACAAGAGCGATGAGGCGCGGTCTGAGCACGGCTTGCACCGGAACGACCCAGATGCGTGCGTCGCGCCAGGCGCCCAATTTTACTGCATCCTTTTCGGTAATCAGGATCGCATCGGCCTCCACGCCGGCGAACGGATTCTCGCGGTAAGCGTAGTGATCCGGGAACGCGCGCGTCGCCGGCGCGATGCCCGCCGCGCGCAGTGTCGCGAAGAAGCGTTCGGGCGAACCGATGCCCGCCGCCGCCACCACTTTCTCGCCGGCGAACTCGCCGAGCGGACGGCGTACCGAGGGATCGTCGAGCAGCCAGGCGTCGCCGGTTTCGAGGTCGAGCGAGAACGTGTCCGGCCACGGCGGCAAGGTGCGCTCGTAGGGACTGTTGATGAGCGTCGCATCGCGGCGGCGCGACATCGGCTCGCGCAACGGGCCCGCCGGCAGCAGGAAGCCGTTGCCGCCCAGACGGTCGTCGAAGACGACGAGTTCGAACGCGCGGGCCAGCCGATAGTGCTGCAGGCCGTCGTCGGAGACGAGGACGTCGACATTCGGATGCGCCGCGAGCAGCGCTTGCGCGGCGGCCACGCGGTCCGGGCAGACGAACACCGGCGCGTGGGTGCGGCGCGCGATCAACAGCGGTTCGTCGCCGACCTGCGCGGCCTCGCTCGCCGGCGTCACGCTGACCGGCTTCGGCACTTTCGCGCCGTAGCCGCGCGAGACCACGCCCGGCTGGAAGCCGGCGGCGCGCAACGCCTCGACGAGCGCGATGACGGTCGGCGTCTTGCCCGTGCCGCCCACGGTCACATTGCCGACGACGACCACCGGCACGCCCACGTCGATCCGCTTGAGCCAGCCGAGTTCGAAGCAGGCGCGGCGCAGCGCGGCGATCGCGCCGAACACGCAGGCGAAGGGCGTCAGCGCCCAGGCGACCGGACCGCGGCGGCGCCACTCGCGGGCGAGGAAGTTTTCGACGGGCGGCTTGAAATCAGACATGGACCGCCTTTACGCGGAACGCTGGCGGGACAAAAGCGGGATAAAACGGATAAGGCGTGGCGTGCAACGGCAGCTCCTCGAGTGTCGGTTGGCGTTGAACGGATCGACCGGCGACGGCGGCGGCGCGCCGCGATTGCGCATGCGTGCCCGCCGGTGCTGGAACCCGGCACTCTAGCGCGCGCAGGCCGTGCGCGCCAGTCGCCGATCGTTCGCGCCTCCGGGCCGGCGCATCGCGCGCCTGTGGATAACTCTGTGAAGAACTTCCGGAGTCGGGAGCCAAATGCCGCGTCAGGAAAGAGTTGCTTCGGAGAAGACAGTGTTCATATCAATCTATTTTTGCAAAATCAATGAGTTAGGACGAATCCTAAAGCCTTGAAGCGCGCGCGCCGCCGCGGCCGGTAAGTCTTTCTGTGTGGACACTTGCTACACTGCCGTACCTCGCCGAACGGTTCCTGTCCCTTGGGCCAATCAGCCGTAGCGGCTCGTCTCTTTCCGGTTCAGCCATGACTCCTGATTCCCTGCCGCAGCCAGGCGGCGAAGCCGTCATTCCCGTTTCCGCGCTCAATCGCGCGATCAGTTCGATGCTCGAGCGGACCTTTCCCCTCGTCTGGGTGTCGGGCGAGGTGTCGAATTTCACGCGGGCGGCGAGCGGCCACTGGTATTTCTCGATCAAGGACGCGGGCGCGCAGATGCGCTGCGTGATGTTCCGCGGCCGCGCGCAATACGCCGAGTTCACGCCGCGCGAAGGCGACCGCATCGAGGTGCGCGCGCTCGTCACGATGTACGAGCCGCGCGGCGAATTGCAACTGAATGTCGAGGCGGTGCGCCGTACCGGACAGGGGCGGCTCTACGAAGCGTTCCTGCGGCTCAAGGCGCAACTTGAAGGCGAAGGTCTGTTCGCGGCGGAGCGCAAGCGCGCGCTGCCGTCGCATCCGCGCGGCATCGGCATCGTGACGTCGTTGCAGGCGGCAGCGCTGCGCGACGTGCTCACGACGCTTGCGCGGCGCGCGCCGCACGTGCCGGTCGTGGTGTATCCGGCGCCGGTGCAGGGCGCGGGCGTCAGCGCGAAGCTCGCCGCGATGGTCGAAGCCGCCAATGCGCGGCGCGAGGTGGACGTGCTGATCGTGTGTCGCGGCGGCGGGTCGATCGAGGATCTGTGGGCCTTCAACGAGGAAGTGCTCGCGCGCGCGATCGCGGAGAGCGCGCTGCCGGTGGTGAGCGGCGTCGGACACGAGACGGATTTCACCATCGCCGATTTCGCCGCCGATGTCCGCGCCCCGACGCCCACGGCCGCCGCCGAACTCGTGAGTCCGCAACGCGTGCTGCTGTTGCGCGAACTCGATCATCGTCATGCGGCGCTCGCGCGCGGTTTCGGCCGCGCGATGGAACGCCGCGCCCAGCAACTCGACTGGCTGGCGCGCCGGCTCGTCAGTCCGGCCGAGCGGCTGGCGCGGCAGCGTGAGCATGTGCGGCAACTGTCCGGCCGTCTGGTATCGGCGGGCGCGCGGCCCGTGCGCGATGCGCGCGCGCACTTCGCGCTGGTTCATTACCGCTGGCAGCGGAAACGGCCGGACGTGGCGGCGGCGCGCGAGCAGGTATCGAGGCTCGCGCAGCGCCTGCAACGCGCCAGCGAGCGCCGTGCGGAGCGCGAGCGTGCGTGTGTGTCGGAACTGGCGGCGCGCCTGCAGGTGCTCAGTCCGCAGCGCACGCTGGAGCGCGGTTATGCGGCCTTGATCGATGCACAGACGGGACGCGCGCTGCGTGCGCCGAACGCATTGAAGCCGAAGCGCCCTCTGACGGTGCATCTGGCGGAAGGATCGGCGGATGTGTTGCTCGCCGATGTCCAGCCGCGTCTGTCAGATGAATTCTGACGCCTGAAAAATGGCGTGTTCAGGCGTACATTGAAGGGCGCTGTGTCGCCTGTCGAAGCACTTTTTACGCCGTCGAAGGCGATTGGAAATCAATCTTACTCATAAAGGGCACACGGTTTGCTGGGTTATCTCAACTCGCCTACAATCCATTGCTCCACTGCCTCACTCCCCCGCAAACATACATTCCACATAGAAAGGAAGGCTCGCATCATGGAACATACGCTCCCGCCGCTGCCGTTCGAAAAGAACGCGCTCGCTCCGCACATGTCGGAAGAAACGCTCGAGTATCACTATGGCAAGCATCACCAGACCTATGTGACCAACCTGAACAAGCTGATCCCGGGTACCGAATTCGAGAACCTGTCGCTTGAAGAAATCGTGAAGAAGTCGTCGGGCGGCGTGTTCAACAACTCCGCTCAAGTCTGGAACCACACGTTCTTCTGGAACAGCCTGTCGCCGAAGGGCGGCGGCGCCCCCACCGGCGCGCTGGCTGACGCGATCAACGCGAAGTACGGCTCGTTCGACAAGTTCAAGGAAGAGTTCGCCAAGGTTGCCACCGGCACGTTCGGCTCGGGCTGGACCTGGCTCGTGAAGAAGACTGACGGCAGCCTCGACATCGTTTCGACGAGCAATGCCGCCACGCCGCTCACGACGGACGCCAAGGCACTGCTGACCATCGATGTGTGGGAACACGCGTATTACATCGACTATCGCAATGCGCGTCCGAAGTTCATCGAGGCTTACTGGAACATCGTGAACTGGGACTTCGCCGCGAAGAATTTCGGCGCGTAAGTTTTGGGCTGAATGAAGCTTGTCGCGGCCTGCGGGCCGCTTCGGCAAGAGCCGCATCGGTTAAGTTCGGTGCGGCTTTTTTTGTTTTTGTAATTCGGACAATGTCACTTATGTGAGGCGGGGGGGCGAGCTCAAAAGACCAACGGCTGCCGAAGGGCAGCCGTTGTAGGCGGGACTCTCTATTCACCGTAAGGTGAAACACCCACTCCAGGCGGGACCCGGTTTCCCGAGCGGCGCTACGCTTTTCTCACCCGCTCCACGTAGTTTTAACGAATGTTTAGCAGACTGCACCGCCCCATCCGAGCGCGACAATTCCCAAAACCCTAAAATAGCGCTTTGGATCCCCGCACTACCGTCATGAAACGCCTCGCCGGCCTATGCCTTGCCGCTTGGTCCGCTGCCGCGCTGCTGTATTTCGGACGTCATTCCGTCGCGCTGATCGTGCTGTCCGGCGTGGTCATGCTGGCGGGATTCGATCTCGTCCGGCCCGAATCCGACCACCGTGCCTGATCCCGCATTCGAAAAAAAAGCTCCCGCTCCGTCAACCACGCAAAACGCGCAACGCGCTACCGCCGTCGCGGCACCGCTTCCCAGTTAATGTCGACACACAGCACCTGCAATCCATAAGGCGTCTGCGCCGCGATCGACGCCGTCACGCACAGATGCGCCTCGTTGATCGACAGATACGGCGCCGTCAACTGAACCCGTCCCGGCGCGCGCAGCGCCTCGATGAAATACGGACGTCGCTCCCAGCTGGCGCCCTCTGAATGCAGCAGCGGGCTGAAGCGTTTCGCGCGTTGCGACGTGCGCACGATCGGCACCACGTTATCGCCAATCTGCCGTCCGGCCTGATCGAGCAGGAAGCAGCGGGCGGTGTCGGCGAGTTGCAGCAGCTCACTCGTGGCAGCAACGAGCGTCTCACCCTCCATCAACTTCACCGCCGCCCGTTCGAGCCCGCTCACATACGGTTCGAGACGCGTGGCCTGGGCCCGGTCGCGCGCGCCGATGCGCTCGCGCGACGCCGCCGTCAACGCATCCATCACGCTCGCGGCAACCTGCGGATGCACGGCATCGACGCTCGGTTGCGCGAAATACGCGCCCTGCACGAAATCCACGTTGCACTCCAGCGCGATCAACGCATCGCGTTCGGTGGAGAGGCCGCCCATCAGCACCAACTGGCCGGACTCGTGCAGCAGCGAAACGAGCCGCGGCAGCACGCGCTCGATGTGCGAATGCTCGGTGGCCTGCTGCAGGATGCAGCGGTCGAGCGTCACGATGTCGGGCCGCAACTGCCACACGCGGTCGATGTTCGAATGCTTGACGCCAAAACCATCCAATGCGATCAGAAAGCCCGACTTGCGCAGCGAATCGATGATCTCGGTAAAGCGCGTCGTCTCCCCGCCGGCCTGCTCGGGCACCTCCAGCACCACGCGCTGCGGCGACAGGCCGATGTCCTTCAGCGCGGCGACCAGCGCGTCGCCATAGCTCATGTCCATCAGCGCGGCGGGATGCAGGCTCAGGAAGAGCCATTCGTCGTGGCTGTCGAACGCGTTGAAATTGCCGAGATGAAGGGATTCGGCGAGCCGTCCGAGTTCCAGCAGATCGCCGCGCCGCGCGGCCTGGGTGAAGACTTCATGCGACGGCACATGACGATGCGAGTCGTCGCGGGCGCGCAGCGAAGCGTGATAGCCGATGGCGCGCCGGTGCGACACCGAGAACACCGGCTGGAACACGCTGAAGACGGTGAATTCGCCGTATAGCACGGTGCGTCGCGAGCCGTCGTCGCCGGCGATGGGGCGCGGCGGCTGAAAGCGGGGAGGGTCGAGATCAACCATGCTCATGGTGTCGAGGCATCGGGGCAGGGAAACTGAACAGCGCTAGTTTACAGGAACGGCTTACCTCCGTTCGAGCAAAAAGCGTGCAAATTCAAGCGGCAAGCGGGTCCCGGAAAGCTTGCGACGGCACGCCCGCAATAATTCGTGTGCGGATACCCGGATCATGCCGCACACCCGGGAACGCGCGCCGCGCCGCTGTGCGCGCGGGCACCGGCGCGGTGCGCGGGTGCGCGGCGGGCTAGTTGGCTTCCGACGGATCAGGCTTGCGCGGCGCCGCGCGCACTTCGGGCGCCAGTTGGCCGAAGATCCATGCCGTCGCCGCCGTGATGACGCCGACGCACAGAAACGTCGCGTGAAACGCCGGCAGCGAGTTCGATGCGGTCACCTGCGGCAGCAGATTGGTGAAGGTCGCGAGGATCGCGCCGGCGACGGTCACGCCCAGGCTCATCGACAGCATCTGCACGAGCGAGAACAGGCTGTTGCCGCTGCTCGCGCCGCCCGTGCCGAGATCCTTCAGCGTGAGCGTGTTCATCGCCGTGAACTGCACCGAGTTGACGGCGCCGAACACCGCCAGCTGCACGAGCCGCAGCCACAGCGGCTGATGCGCGCTGGCGAGCGAGAAGCTCGCCATCATCAGCCCGACGAGCACGGTGTTCACCACCAGCACGCGCCGGTAGCCGCGCCGCTCGATCAGCCGCGTCACCAGGCGCTTGGACAGCATGCCGGCGGCCGCTACGGGCAGCATCATCATGCCGGCCTGGAACGCCGTGTAGCCGAGACTCACCTGCAGCAGCAGCGGGATCAGATACGGCATCGCGCCGCTGCCGATTCGCGCGAACAGATTGCCCAGCAGCCCGACGCTGAAGGTGTGGATCTTGAACAGATCGAGGGAGAAGATCGGCTGGGCGGCGCGCGTCGCGTGCAGGCCGTAGGCGACGAAGCAGCCGAACGACAGCACCAGCAGCACGATGACGATCGCGTGCTGCAAGCCGAGATCGGCGAGGCCGTCGAGCGAGATCGTGAGCGACACCATGCCGATCGCCAGCAGCAGGTAGCCCGCGAGATCGAACGGTGGGGTGGCCGGATTGCGGCTGTCCGGCATATACATATTGGTGGCGATGCAGCCGACGATGCCCACCGGCACGTTGATCAGGAAGATCCAGTGCCACGAGGCGATCTGCACCAGCCAGCCGCCGAGCGTCGGACCGATGAGCGGACCGATCAGCCCGGGAATCGCGACGAAAGCCAGCGCCGACAGATAGCGTTCGGCGGGAAACACGCGCAGCACCGCGAGGCGTCCGACCGGCAGCAGCATCGCGCCGCCGATGCCCTGCACGACGCGAAACGCCACCAGCGCCTGCAGCGACTGGGCCTTGGCGCACAGCAGGGAGCCGATGGTGAACACGAGGATCGCGCTGAAGAACACGCGCCGCGTGCCGAGCTTGTCAGCGAGCCAGCCGGAGACGGGGATCATCATCGCCATCGTGAGCGAATAGCCGATCACGACGCCCTGCATGCGCAGCGGCGCTTCGCCGAGGCTGCGGGCCATCGCGGGCAGCGCGGTGTTGACGATCGTCGAGTCCAGCGTCTGCATGAAGAAGCCCGTCGCGACGATCCACAGCATGACGGAAAGCGAGCGGTCGGTGGGCGTGCCTGTTGCGATATCGGTCATGGGCGCTTATTTGCGGAGTTCCGCGACGAAGTCGTAGTAGTCGTTGCGACAGTAGGTGTCGGTGAGTTCGATGGCCCGCTGGTCCGCCGTATAGCCCACGCGCGTGATGAGCAGCAGCGCGTCGTGCGGCGCGATGCCCATCTGCGCGGCGATCTCGTGGCTCGCGTTCACCGCGCGGAAGTGCTGGAGCGCGCGCACGATCGAGAGTCCGCGCGAGTCGAGATAGCTGTAGAGCGAATCGCCGATGGCCTGCGGCTCGGGAATGCAGGCGGCCGGAAAGGTGGAGTTTTCGACGGCCATCACGATGTCGTCGGCGAGACGCAGGCGCTTCAGGCGCGCCACCGCGGCGGCGGGCGAGAGGCCGAGCTGGATGACCTCTTCGCGATTGGCGGGCTCGATGCTGCGGGAGAGCCACTTGGAACTGGGGGTGAAGCCGCGCCGCCTGAGCATCTCCGAAAAGCTCGACAGGCGCGAGAGCGGGTCTTCATAGCGCGGCGTGATGAAACTGCCCGCGCCTTGCTCGCGCCGTATCAGCCCTTGCTCGACGAGCAGCGCGATGGCCTTGCGGGAGGTGATCCTCGATACGCCGAGTGCATCGGACAGGACGCGTTCGGAGGGCAGTGCTTCGCCCGCGTTCCAGCGATTGTCGTGGATGGCGCTGGCAAGCTTGCGGGCGAGCTGGAGGTAGAGCGGGGTGTCGCTGTCCGGGTCCGGGCGCAAGTCGCGCCAACGGTCTTCCGAGGTCGAGTTCATAAGCGGACGCAGAGGGGCCAAGCGGCGATTTTAAGACAAACCTTGAAGACGAAGGTCGCGCAGATTCTTATCCTGTCTGCGATCACGTGGTTCGGATTGGCTTTCGGCACGTCCTTCGGTTCACGCGATCCAGAATTCGCCTTCACATGGAGCAGGTAGTGACGCCAGGCAGGATCAGGACAAGACCGTGGGATTCCGCGGGTCATTTGCGTACCGAAGAAGACATCGCCGGGTACGTGGAGGCGTGTCTCCAGGAAGGCGGCGACGATCCGGCTTTCATCGCCCATGCTTCAGGCGTCGTTGCCCGCGCGCGCGGCATGGCACTGCTCGCGCGCGACACAGGCATCACCCGGGAAGGTCTCTACGAAGCTTTGTCGGAAGACGGCAATCCCAGCTTCGGAACCATCGTGAAGGTCGTCAGGGCGCTCGGATTGCAGCTTCATGTTTCCAGGATCGGCTGACCGCACGGCTTGCCGCCGATCCTGCAAGCCATCAAGCCGTCGCGGGTCCGCCCACGCCGCGTCCCGCGCGCACATACAGCGCCACGGAAAGCGCCACCGCCGCGGCTGCCGCCAGCGCCGCGAACAGGAACACCGAGCCGTAGCCGAATTCGCCCGCAACATATCCGGCGAGCGGCCCGGTCAGTCCGAGCGACAAATCCAGGAACACCGAATACGCCGACAATGCCGCCCCCCGGCTGGCCGGCGGCACGAGTCCGACCGCTTCCACGCCGAGCGCCGGAAACACGAGCGCAAAGCCGAAGCCCGTCAGCGCCGCGCCCGCGAGCGCGAAGGTCGGTTCCGCGGCGAGCCACAGCATCAGCAGGCCGGCGCACTCGAATGCGAACGAGACAATGGCCACCCGAAAGCCGCCGTAGGCCTTGATCGTGTTGGCGAACAGCAGGCGCGCGCCGATGAACATCGTGCCGAACACGGTGAGCGACAGCGCCGCGTTCGGCCAGTTGTGAGCCGCGTAGTACAGCGTGATGAAGGTGGCGATCGAACCGAAGCCCGCCGAACCCAGCGCCAGGCCCAGGCCATGCGGCAGCACGCGGAAGAACACGCTGCGATACGACATGCGCTCGCCATGCACGATAGGCACGCTGGCCATGCGCGTCGCGAGCCAGTAGCCGAAGCCGCCCAGCGCGATCACGATCACCCCGAGCACTGCGAACCCCAGCGCATGATCGATCGCCACGCCCAGCGGCGCGCCGATCGCCAGCGCGCCATACGTGGCGATGCCGTTCCACGAGATCACTTTCGCGTTGTTCGCCACGCCCACGCGCCCGATGCCCCACGTGATCGAGCCGGTGCCGACCCAGCTTTCGCCGAAGCCGAGCACGAGCCGCGCGATCACCAGCAGCACCAGGCTCGCCACATGCCATTGCGCCGCGAGCGCCGAGCCCAGCAGCAGCACGCCGCTCACGGCGCAGGCCGCGAGTCCGTACAGCACGGTTTTCTTGGGGCCGAGGGTGTCGGCGGTGCGGCCCGCGAGCGGCCGCGACATCAGCGTCGCGAGATACTGCACGCTGATCGCCGCGCCCGCCATTACCGAGCCGTAGCCGAGATCCGCATGTACAAACCCCGGCAGCACCGCCAGCGGAATGCCGATGGTCAGATAGCACAGGAACGTGTACAGCACGACCGGCAGGATGCGCAGCGTGACGGCGAAGTCGCCTTGCGACGCGGCGGCGGAGCGGGGCTCGGTGGACATAGGGAAATTGCGGGCTTGTATTTGGCGCGAAGCCGTGATTGTCACATATGTTGCGTCGCAGCGTCGCACGGCTTTTGTAACCAAGTGGGACAAATCGCCTGTTCGAACGGTCGGACGGCAACGCGCGAAGCCTTGTCGGACAAGGCTCGGACGGCATATCGGGACAGGAGTATGCCCACCATGCAATGTCACCTATGGGTTGTGGATATTGGCGGTGATAGCTTTTGAACCATCGAAGCGACAGGACCGGCCCAGCCAGCCATCCCTGTCGCGCATGCCACCGGCTGCGCACCCCGCGCAACCAGCAGAACAGCATCGAAGAGCCCACATCCCCATGAGCCAGCCGATCCGCTTCTATCACCGCAACGCGATCCAGGAAGTCAGCGACGCATCGACGACGCGCACCGTCCTGCAATACCTGCGCGAAGACGCGCGCTGCACCGGCACCAAGGAAGGCTGCGCGGAAGGCGACTGCGGCGCGTGCACCGTGGTCATCGGCGAGCCGGACGGCCAGGGCGGCGTCGCGTTCAAGGCCGTCAATTCGTGCGTGCAGTTCCTGCCGACGCTCGACGGCCGCGCGCTCTTCACCGTCGAAGACCTGCGCCAGCCCGACGGCACGCTGCATCCGGTACAGCGTGCGCTCGTGGACTGCCACGGCTCGCAATGCGGTTTCTGCACCCCGGGATTTGCCATGTCGATGTTCGCGCTCTATGAAAAACACGGTCATGCGACCACCGGCTGCCCGAGCGGCTGCGAGAAGTCGAAGCCTTCGCGCCAGGAAATCAGCGACGCGCTCACCGGCAATCTGTGCCGCTGCACGGGCTACCGGCCGATCATCGACGCCGCCGAGCAGATGTTCGATCACGCGCCGCTCGCGCCCGTCAACGTTCCGGCGCTCGCGCGTTCGCTCGACAGCCTCCGCCGCACCGACACTTTCCACTACGAACACGCGGGCCGCCGTTTCGACGCGCCGCGCACCGTCGAGGCGCTCGCCGCGCTCAAGGACAGCAATCCGAACGTGCGGATTCTCTCGGGCAGCACGGACGTCGGCCTGTGGGTGACGAAGCAACTGCGCGATCTCGGCGACATCGCGTATGTCGGGCAGATCGACGCGCTCAAGCGCCTGGAGACGACCGGCGAGTGGATCGAGATCGGCGCGGGCGTGTCGCTCGAACGCGCTTACGCGGAACTCGTCAAGACGTATCCGGAACTCGAGGAAACGCAACTGCGTTTCGCGTCGCTGCCGATCCGCAATGCCGGAACGCTCGGCGGCAACGTCGCCAACGGCTCGCCGATCGGCGATTCGATGCCGGGTCTCATCGCGCTGAACGCGCGCGTCGTGTTGCAGAGCGTGAACGGCACGCGCGAGATGGCGCTCGAAGATCTCTACATTGCGTATCAGAAGAAGGACATGGCGGCAAACGAGTTCGTCGCGGCCATCCGCGTGCCGACCCGCACGGGCCAGCATGCGAAGCGCCAGTTCCGCGCCTACAAGCTCTCGAAGCGCTTCGACTCCGACATCTCCGCCGTCTACGCCGCGTTCTCGTTCATCGCCGATGGCGAATTCATCCGCGAGCCGCGTCTGGCCTATGGCGGCATGGCCGCGACGCCGAAGCGCGCCGCCCATGCCGAAGCCATTCTCGCCGATGCCCAATGGCACGAAGCCACCGTCCAGGCCGCGATGATTGCCTTGAGCAAGGACTATCAGCCGCTCACCGACATGCGCGCGAGCAGCGACTACCGTCTCGACACGGCCAAGAGCCTGCTGTATCGCTTCTGGCTGGAGACGCGTCCGAACGATCCGCTGGACAAGTCGAAGCTGGATGTGCGTGCCATCGAACTGGTCGAAGCGAAGTAAGAAGGGGAGACGAACATGAATCAGCAAGCAGAAGCTTTCCTCGCCGAAGCCAAGTCGCTCGCGAACGAAGCGGACGATTTCAAGCAGGTCCACGTGTCGCGTCCGCATGAGTCGGCGCATCTGCACGTGAGCGGGCGCGCCAGCTACACCGACGACATTCCGATCGTCGCGGGCACGCTGCACGCGGCGCTCGGCACGAGCCCGAAGGCGCACGCGAAGATCGTGTCGATGAACTTCGACGCCGTGCGCGCGACGCCGGGCGTCGTCGCCGTCTTCACCGCCGACGACATTCCCGGCGTCAACGACTGCGGCCCGATCATCCACGACGATCCGGTGCTCGCGCAGGGCATCGTGCAGTTCGTCGGCCAGCCGATGTTCATCGTCGTCGCGACGTCGCACGACACGGCGCGTCTCGCTGCGCGCCGCGCGAAGATCGAGTTCGAGGATCTCGTGCCCGTGCTCACGCCCGCCGACGCGCGCAAAGCCGAATCCTACGTGCTGAATCCGCTGAAGCTCTCGCGTGGCGACGCCGCTGGCCGCATGGCGAAGGCCGCGCACCACGAACGCGGCGCGATGAAACTGGGCGGCCAGGAACAGTTCTATCTGGAAGGCCAGATCGCCTACGCCGTGCCGAAGGACGACGACGGCATGCACGTCTATTGCTCGACGCAGCACCCGACGGAAATGCAGCATCTCGTCGCTCACGTGCTCAACGTGCATTCGCACAACGTGCTGGTCGAATGCCGGCGCATGGGCGGCGGCTTCGGCGGCAAGGAATCGCAGTCGGGTATCTTCGCGTGCTGCGCGGCGCTGGCGGCGTGGAAGCTGCTGTGCCCGGTGAAGCTGCGCCCGGACCGCGACGACGACATGATGATCACCGGCAAGCGCCACGACTTCATCTATGACTTCGAAGTCGGTTACGACGACGACGGCAAGATCGAAGGCGTGGCCGTCGACATGACGTCGCGCTGCGGCTTTTCCGCCGACCTGTCCGGCCCCGTGATGACGCGCGCCGTGTGCCACTTCGACAACGCCTACTGGCTGTCGGACGTGAAGATCGAAGGCTATTGCGGCAAGACCAACACGCAGTCGAACACCGCGTTCCGCGGCTTCGGCGGGCCGCAGGGCGCGTTCGCGATCGAATACATCATGGATAACGTCGCGCGCGCGGTCGGCCGCGATTCGCTCGACGTGCGCCGCGCGAATTTCTACGGCAAGACGGACAACAACCAGACGCCGTACGGCCAGACGGTGGAAGACAACGTCATCCACGAACTGATCGCCGAACTGGAAGAGACGAGCGACTATCGTCGCCGCCGCGAAGCCATCAACGCCTTCAACGCCAGCAACGAGATCCTGAAGAAGGGCATGGCGCTGACGCCGGTGAAGTTCGGCATCGCGTTCAACGTGACGCACTTCAACCAGGCGGGCGCGCTGGTTCACATCTATACCGACGGCTCCATGCTCGTGAATCACGGCGGCACGGAAATGGGCCAGGGGCTGAACACGAAGGTCGCACAGGTGGTCGCGCACGAACTGGGCGTGAACTTCGAACGCGTGCGCGTCACGGCGACCGACACGAGCAAAGTGGCCAATACGTCGGCGACGGCGGCCTCCACCGGTACCGATTTGAACGGCAAGGCCGCGCAGGACGCCGCGCGCCAGTTGCGCGAGCGGCTCGCGAAGTTCGCGGCCGAGAAGTTCGGCGGCGGCACGGTGACGGCGGACGAAGTGCGCTTCGCGAACGACCGCGTGATCGTCGGCGCCGATGCGATTCCGTTCGGCGAAGTCGTGCAGAAGGCGTATCTCGCGCGCGTCCAGCTGTGGTCCGACGGCTTCTACGCCACGCCCAAACTCTATTGGGATCAGGCGACCATGCAGGGCCGGCCGTTTTTCTATTACTCGTACGGCGCGGCGGTGTCGGAAGTGGTGATCGACACGCTCACCGGCGAGATGCGCGTGCTGCGCGCGGACGCGCTGCACGACGTGGGCGCGTCGCTCAATCCGGCGCTCGACAAGGGCCAGGTGGAAGGCGCGTTCGTGCAAGGCATGGGCTGGCTGACCACGGAAGAACTGTGGTGGAACGAGCAGGGCAAGCTGATGACCCATGCGCCGTCCACCTACAAGATTCCGACGACGAATGACACGCCCGCGGACTTCCGCGTCGAGCTGTTCAACAATAGCAACGTCGAGGACAGCATTCACCGTTCGAAGGCGGTCGGCGAGCCGCCGCTGCTGCTGCCGTTCTCGGTGTTCTTCGCGATCCGCGACGCCGTCTCGGCAGTCGGCGATCACACGGTGAATCCGCCGCTCAACGCGCCTGCGACGGCCGAGGAGATCCTCAAGGCGGTCAATGCCGTGAGGAGCGCACGCTCATGATGCACGTCGTCCTGTTCGGCGCGGGCCATGTGGGTCACGCGCTCGTGAAAGTGCTCGGCACCTTGCCATGTGTCGTGCAATGGGTGGATGCGCGCGACGAACTGTTCCCCGACGAAGTCCCGGCCAACGTGCAGGTCGAAGCCACCGACCTGCCCGATGCCATCGTCGACGAAGCGCCCGCCGGCGCCTACTTCATCGTGATGACGCACGATCACGCGCTCGATTTCTCGCTCACGCAGCGCATCATGCGGCGCGACGACTTCGCGTATTTCGGGTTGATCGGTTCGAAGACCAAGCGCGTGAAGTTCGAACGCCGTCTGCTGGAGCGCGGCGTCGCGGCGTCGCGGCGGACCGGCTGGCGGAGATCACCTGTCCGATCGGCGTGGAAGGCATCGTCGACAAGGCGCCCGGTTCGATCGCGCTGGCGGTCACCGCGCAACTGCTGCGCGTGCGCGAGATGACCGCGCGCTACGGCGCCGATGCCTGGAAGACTGTCCGCGCCACCGCGTGACGCGCGCGTTCAGGTAATGGCGTTGGCCTGCCGGAACCGTCCCGGCGCCACGCCGTACAGCTCCTTGAAGCGCTTGCTGAAGGCCGCCTCCGATTGATATCCGACATCCGCCGCCACGTCGGCGATGCTCTTGCGGGTGCGCGTCAGCATCGTGCTCGCGAGCTGCATGCGGACGTGGCTCAGCAGCGCGAGCGGTGAGCTCTCCGAATGCGCGGAGAAGGCGCGCATGAAGGTGGCGCGCGACATCGCCGCTTCCCGGGCCAGCATTTCGAGGGTCCACGGCTCGGCGGGACGCTCCAGCATCGCGATGATCGATGCACCCAGCCGCCGGTTCGAGAGCAGTCCGAGCACGCCCGCGAGCGACGGCTGACTGGCCAGCCATGCGCGCAGCACCATCGTGAAGAGGGCGGTGGAGAGTGCCGTGACGATCGACGGCGCGCCCAGTTGCGCATCCTCGGCTTCGCGCCGCATGGTCTGGACAAGCGGATCGAGATAGGGCGCGGACGTGCGCGAGAACGACACATGCACGACGTCCGGCAGGACATCGACGAGCAGGGCGCGCGGCGCGTACAGGAAGCGGCCGCACAGCAGGTCGACCACCGGATCGCGCTCGCTGCAATTGCTCTTCACAATCACCGCGCCGTTGTCGCGCTTCTCCACGTCCGCCTGAACTTTCGCCTGCACTTCCGCCCGAACCGCGCCGGCATTGCGCGCCTCGATGCTCAGCACGTGCGCATCGCCGCGCGGCAGCACGAAGATATCGCCGGCGGCGAGTTCGAGCGGTGCATGACCCGGACGCAGGACCGTGCACGCGCCGTCCAGCACGACGTGATAGACCGCTTCGCCTGCCGGCGCGGGCGCGTGATCGAGTTCGAGCGGTCCGCTCAGCAGGCAGCGCAGATCGAGCGCGCCGGACAGATTCGCCAGCTGGATCAGTTTGTCGAGAGCATCCATGGGAGCGTCGGGGTCGGGCAGTTCGCTTCGGATACTACCGAAAGTCATGTAGCCGCGCTGCCCGCACGCTCATTTCGGCAGTTCTGCTTCGCCGAGTTCGGCGCTGTCGTCCGTGCCGGATGTGTCGGTTGCGTCGGGCAAGCGGGTCGCCGTCGCCGCGCCTTTCTTGCCGGTGAGGGAGGCGGACACCGTCGAGATCAGGGTGCGCAGCCACGCGATGTCGGTGGGCTGATCGGGCTGCGGCAGCGACAACTGGTAGCACTTGATGCGCGGAAACGGCACCGGCGATTCGAGCACGGCGAGCGGCAGCATCGACGCGTAGTGCTGCGCGAAGCGGCGCGGCGCCGTGAAGATCAGGTCCGACTGCAGCAGCACCTGCGGCACCAGGCCGAAGTAGGGAATCGTCGTAACGATGCGCCGCTCGATGCCCGCGCGCGCCAGTCCGATATCGATCGGATGGCGCCGGCCGCCGCTGTACGGCGTGGGCGCGAGGTGCGCGGCGCGCGCGTAGCGCTCCATGGTGAGCGGCTCGCGCGCGAGCGGATGGTTCGCGCGCATCAGGCAGACGAAAACGTCCGAGAACAGGTCGCGGCGTTCGAAGCGCGGCTCGGGCTTGGTCCAGTTGGCGACCATCACGTCAATTTCGCCGTGGTCGAGCATGCGCTCGTGATCGCGCATCGGATTCAGGGACTCGATCTCCAGCCGGGCGTGCGGCGCCGCATCGCGAAAGGCGGCGACGAGCGTCGGCATGAAGAAATCGTTCAGGTAATCGGGGGCGGCGAGCCGGAAAGTGCGGCGCGAACTGGCCGGATCGAAATCGCCGTGCGGGGTTGCGACGAATTCCACTTCGCGCAGCGCGCGCTGGGCCGGCGCCAGCAGCGACTCGCCGTATTCGGTCGGCACCATGCCCTGCTTGCCGCGCACCAGGATCGGGTCGTTCAGGATCTCGCGCAGACGGCGCAGCGCCGTGCTGATCGCCGGCTGGGTCTGGTTCAGCCGCTGCGCGGTCTGCGTGACGCTGCGCTCCTGCAGCAGGGTGCGCAGCACGCGGATGAGCCAGATATCGAGGGAGTCGGCGGGTTCGTTCATGATCGGGCGATTGGGTTCGGTCAGGCCCACAACGCACGTCCACTGGTGTTCGTCAGCGTCCGCACGCCGCGCGCGACGCTGCCCGGACGTCCGGAAACGCCCAGGTCACCGATATGTCACGCAGCCTGTTCCGAAGTTAACCGCTTATCCTTTTTTGACGCCATAGCGGGAGCGCTATTTGTGAGATAGGCGCCGGCACTGTTCGTGGCACAGACGCGCCTCTGCTGCCCGTCCGTGCGCGTCAGGCGAAGTCGGCGTCGCGCGGGGCGGTCGGCAATGCACTGATGCGCTTCACCTCCTTGCCGTCCAGCCAGTTCGGCGAACGCGCGACGTACAGCACCATCGGCAGCGTGTCCTCGCCCCAGAAGATCTGCTCGTTGACGAGGAAAGTCGGCACGCCGAACACGCCCATCTGCACCGCCCGGTCGTTGTTGTCGCGCAGCTTCGCCTTGATGTCCTCGTCTTCCACGCGCGCCACCGCGTCCGGCATGCCGACGTGCTCGCACAGCCCGCGAAAGCCGTCCTTGGTGGCGGGATCGCGCCCCTGGCGCCAGATGTAGCGGAAGATTTCGCGCACGCAATTGATCTCGCCGTTCGCCAGCACCGCGAGCCGCAGCGCCTTGCTCGGGTCGAACGGATGGGCGGGCGGCATCTTGAACGGAATGCCCAGTTGTTCCGCCCGGAACAGCGCATGGCGGTAGGTAAAGACGCGCTTGGAGGGAATCGTCGCGGCGTGCGGCTGGCCCCAGCGTTCGAGCAGCGTCATCAACTGGACGGGCACGAGTTCGAATGGCATGTCGGGCCATTTTTCGTGCTGCTCGAGCAGCAGATACGAAAACGGCGAAATGAAATCGAAGAAAAAGTACGGCTGACCGGAATTGCTCGAAAGCGGGGCACTCATGTTGCCTCTCCCTGATTTTCCCGGGCGGTCCCACGCGGCGGACACCCGGGCTGCGTCTGTTATTCGTCGTGCGCGGCGCTCAACCCTTGGTAGCCAGAGCGGAGCGGCGCGCTTTGCAACGTCGCTGCTATCGATATTATGTGCTGCGCGCCCCGGTGTCTGCCTGCGTTGCGATGGCCGGGGCGTCGGTCTGCGCCGCGTCGCCTTTGGGGTTGCTGTCCGTCGCGCCTTCCGCCCCATTACCGGGCGTCGCTGGTGCATTCGCCAGCCGCTGGCGCACGAAGCCGATATGCTCGCGCAGCACATAGAACTGATCCGCGAAGGCGAGCGGCATCTTCATCCGGTTCACGGCGGTTTCGATCGCGTCGATGCGGTCGAGCAACGCATCCCGCTGCGGGCGGTCGGGACCGTTGATCGCCTCCCGCTCTATTGCAATGAGCGCGCCATACCAGCGGTAGATGCGCGATTTCACCCGCCACCGGTACAGCCCCGGCACCAGCCGCAGCCCTGGAATCAGGACCACGATCAGCGGCACCAGCAGCCACACCGCGCGATCCGCGAGACTGGCGACCCAGAACGGCAGCGAGCGGTACAGGAAGCTCTTGCCGGATTTGTAATAACGCTCGGCGTTGTCGCTGATGCGGAATTCGTGGACCAGCGGCGCCGGAAATTCGTTTGCGCGCTGCATCAGACCGGCGCGGCCGTGGACTTCGCGCGCCGCCTCGATCAGCAGATCCGACAAGGCCGGATGCAGGCTGTCGCGCGCGACCAGTTCGGCCGTCGGCGCGATCATGTGCACCGGGCGCGGCGGCAGGTTGCGGGCGAAGTCGAACGAGCCCATCGGCAACTGTATCTCGGTGAGATACGGGAAGCGGCGCGTATAGGCGTCGGCCTGGGCGAAATCCATGAAGCGGATGCCGGGCGTGCGCATGAGCTTGATCATCGTCCGCGGCTGGGCGGAATCGCCCGCGAGGAAGACGGCGTCGACGCGCCCGGCTTCGAGCGCCTGCGCGGCTTCGTCGCCGGCGAGCGGCAGCAGTTCCGGGTCGCCGCCCGGTTCGATGCCGTTCGCCTTCAGCAGCGTGAGCGCCAGCACGCGCGAGCCGCTGCCCTCCGCGCCGATCGCGAGGCGCTTGCCCTTCAGTTCGGACAGCCGGTTCACGACCGTCGGGCTGCGGTAGAACACCGCGAGCGGCACATACGACACGCTGCCGAGCGATTCCAGGTTGTCGTGCGTTTCGCCCGGCTTGGTCAGGCCGCCCTGCACGAAGCCGACATCGACCTTCGAACCCGGGGCTTCCAGGCGCGTCAGGTTGTCGAGCGAACCCTGGGTTTCCAGCACGTTCAGCGTGACGCGGTTGCGCGCGAGGATCGTCTTGTACTTCTGCGCGGCGTTCCAGAAGGAACTGCCCTTCGGGCCGGCCGCGAGGGTCAGCGTGTTCGGCGGCGCGGGCTGGATCAGCCGGACGGCCAGGTAGAGCGCGGCGGCGCAGACCAGCAGGATGGGCCCGAAGGTGAGCGCCAGGTCGCGCCAGGAGATCGCCACGAAGCGGGCGACGATCTTCGGCTGCGGCCGGCGGCGCCGCGGAGCGTCCGGTTCGCCGCCGGGATTGCCGTGCGGATCGGGGCCTGTGGATTGAGTCATTTCGTAAATGATCGTGAAACTTCGTGCAGATGAGCTTACCCGATCGCGCCGTGGCCCCGGCGTGGCTTCATTTGCACGCATGTTCCAAAAGTGCCGGCCTGACGTCGCGTCTTGCCGGAAACGAGCGACGCTCAATCCCATGCCCTTGTGAACGCCGACTGTGACATCGATGTGTCTCCGGCGCCGCCGATGTTGCTCGCACGGGCCGCGTCGTTAAATGTTTTGCGCTAATGGCCGCGCTGGGCTAAATTGACGATCGCCGCCGCATGTCAGAAGCCTCGCGCGCCGCTGCCCGCAGTTTGGGCTCGAGCCGCGCGCAACGCGTCACGAAGCCTGAACGACGCATGAATCGAGGCCGCGCAACGCAGTGTCGCGCCATGCGTCAGGACATATTCGAGCCGACGGGCATGCCACCCGATCAACCGGCCACTGATTGTTTCGTTCGCCAGCCTCTCGCAGCACCGTGAGCCGCATCCGCCGGCTTGCCTCCGCCATGCCCTCGAGCCGTTCACCGCTCCGGGCGATGCGCGTGGTCACGGGGCAACCGCTCGATGTCGTAGCCAGCCGCCAGCAAGCGCGGCCCGGATTTGAAGTGCAAAACGAGCGAAGTAGCAAACTGTGCGAAGTCAACAAGCGAAACAAAAGGAGAAACCATGAAAGCAGTTGATCTCTTGAAGGCGCTGGGCGTGGTGCTGTCCGTGACCATTGCCTCGAGCGCCTATGCCCAGTCGAGCGACACGTCGGCGGCGCCGACCAAGGCGCAGAAATCCGCGGTCAAGAAGGAAGACCGCAAGCTCGGCTACGCGGTGCGCCGCGCGCTGTCCAAGGCGCAAGGCTTCGATGTCTCCAACGTCTTCGTGCGCGCGCGCGGCGGCGCGGTGACACTGACCGGTACGGTGCCGGATGGCGGCCAGATTGCCCAGGCGGAAGAAGTGGCGAAGGGCGTCCAGGGCGTCACATCGGTGAGCAACAAGATCACCCTCGGCGTGCAGGGCGGCGGAGGCTGATCCGGGGCGCAGGCGCCGGACCTCGGGTGGCGTCGCACCGCCGCCCGGGTCTCGCGCCATCGCCATTGCAACGGGCTCCGGCTTGATCGCCGGAGCCCGTTGTCGTTTACGCGGTGCGCGTGTCTTCCGCCCGTTGCGTTGCAGACAGGGAAATTCAGCAGCGACTGATTTCAGCTTCCGCGTGATACTGGCGTTTCGAAAGCGGTGCGCGGCGTGTGCCTTGAAGCAAAACAGTACGGGAGACGAAATGAAGCGATTCGCACGTTTTCAGGGCTCGGGAATCCGGGCGCGCGCGGCGGCGTCCGGGGTGATCGCGCTGCTGGCGGCCGCTACGCTCGCCGCCTGTCACGGCGGCGATGACGACAATGGCGGCGGCCCGGCCACCAACAGCGTGCCGAAATTCGTCTCCGGCGCGATCAAGTCACAAACCTACGACGGCCAGTCCGACGATCTGCTGACCGCCGGCCTCGGCAAGACCGGGCTCGCTTCGGCTACCACGCCTTCAATCGCCAACCCGGCGTCGCCGAGCGCTGCCGAATTGCGGCGCCTCGCCATCTGGTCGAATTACCGCGCGCTCGTCGACATGTCGGCGAACGGCGGCTACGGTCGCTTCTGGGGGCCGAATGTCGATCTGAACGGCAACGACACGCTCGGCGAAGGCAAGATCGCGGGCAAGGAATATCTCGCGTTCGCCGACGATGGCAGCGGCACGCAGAACGTCTCGCTATTGGTCCAGGTTCCGGCGAGCTTCAATCCGGATCAACCTTGCATCGTCACGGCGACGTCGTCGGGATCGCGCGGCGTGTACGGCGCGATCTCGGCGGCGGGCGAGTGGGGCCTGAAGCGCGGCTGCGCGGTCGCCTATACCGACAAGGGCAGCGGCAACGGCGCGCACGAGTTGGCGAGCAATCTCGTCACGCGCATCGACGGTACACTCGTCAATGCCGATTTCGCCGGCACCAGCGCAATCTTCAAGGCGAACGCGAGCGCGTCCGCCATTGCGTCGTTCAACTCGGCCTTCCCGAACCGTTACGCCTACAAGCACGCGCATTCACAGCAGAATCCCGAGAAGGACTGGGGCACGAATACCCTGCAAGCAATCCAGTTTGCCTACTGGGCGCTCAACGACATGTTCGGACCGCTGAGCGGCTCGAATCATCAGGTGCGCTATGGCAAGGGCAGCATCACGACCATCGCCGCGTCGGTGAGCAACGGCGGCGGCGCGGCGCTCGCGGCCGCCGAGCAGGATACCGATGGCTGGATCACCGCGGTCGTCGTCGGCGAGCCGCAGATCAATCTGAACCTGCCGTCGCAGGTGTCGGTGCGGCAGGGCGGCCTGCCGGTCGGCTCGTTCGGCCGGCCGCTCGCCGACTACATGACGCTCGCCAACCTGCTGCAGCCGTGTGCCGCGCTCGCGCCCGCCGCAGCCGGCGCGCCGTATCTGACGACGGTTCCGCTCGCGAGCGCCACGGCGATCCGCACCGCGCGCTGCGCGTCGCTGGCGGCGGGCGGGCTGATTTCGGGCGCCACGACGATCGCGCAAGCCAACAGTGCGCTCGACCAGTTGCATCAGGCGGGCTACGAAACCGACTCCGACACCTTGCAGGCGCCGATGTGGGATTCGCAGGCGGTGCCGGCTGTCGCGGTCACGTATGCCGATGCCTATATGAAGGCGAGCGTGCTCGACAACCTGTGCAACTTCAGCTTCGGCACGACCAACGCGGTGAGCGGCGCGGCGGGCGTGGCGCCGCTGGTGTCGCCGATGCTTACCGTTTTCGGCAACGGCAACGGCGTGCCGCCGACCAATGGCATCAACCTGGTCTACAACCTCGGGACGAGCGGAGCGGCGGATCATCGTTTCGCCACGGCCGATGCAAGTTACGCGGGTGCGGCGTGCCTGCGATCGTTGTGGATCAATGGCAATGCGACGATGGCGGGCAGCGTGAATGCGATCCGCGTGAATGCGAACCTGCGCGGCAAGCCCGCGATCATCGTGCAGGGACGCGCGGATGCGCTGGTGCCGATCAACCATGCCGGGCGGCCGTATCTCGGCGCGAACCGCGTGGCGGAGGGCAACAAGAGCCAGCTGTCGCTGTACGAGATCACCAACGGGCAGCATTTCGACGCGTTCCTGAGCGTCGCGGGCTTCGACACGCGCTTCATTCCGGTTCACTACTACAACATTCAGGCGCTGAACCTGATGTGGAATCATCTGAAGAACAACGCGGCGCTGCCGCCTTCGCAAGTGGTGCGGACGGTGGCGCGGGGCGGCACGCCGGGCTCGGCGCCCGCGCTGACGACTGCGAACCTGCCGGCGATCGCAGCCGATCCTGGCGGCAATGCGATCAGCGTGGCAGGCGGCGCGGTCAACGTGCCGAACTGACGGGCGCCTCCGCCGCTGCCGACGCCGCCGGTGACGCACCCGCCGCGACGGCTTCCGAAGTCGGGATCGCGGTGGCGGCGGCGGGCGTCTGCACGACGATCGGCGTGGGCGTGAGTTCCGGCGAGTTCACGATCAGCGAAGGCACGAGGGGCTTGCTCTTCACCTCGTCGGCCGCGACGGGCGCGCTGCGCGGCACCGTGTTCAGATAGTGGCTCATCAGGTTGAAGAAGCGGTCGTAGAACTTGCCGGCGGGCACGGTCTCGCTCGAGATCTTGACCATCGCGTCGCTGTTCGAGCGGATCGGCAGCGACAGCGAACCGAGCACGCTCAGTCCCACGCTCGCCGACGTATCGCTTTTCTTGAGCGCATAGCCGTCCTGGACGGCGTTCACATACGCGATGCTCTGGTTCGTCGCGTTTTCCCCCGGCGTGCAGACAACGTGGAACGACACCACGACGTGGGTTTCGGCGCTCGGC
Organism: Caballeronia sp. LZ065; assembly: GCF_031450975.1. Classification (NCBI taxonomy): domain Bacteria; kingdom Pseudomonadati; phylum Pseudomonadota; class Betaproteobacteria; order Burkholderiales; family Burkholderiaceae; genus Caballeronia; species Caballeronia sp. LZ065. The sequence continues at coordinate 2,660,619 of NZ_JARUXV010000001.1, read as the reverse complement.
TGGAAATTCTTGGTGGCGTCGACGGTGTCGGGCTGACCCATGGTCGTCAGGAAGCCTTGCGACAGCAGCGCGCGGCGCGCGGCTTCGCAGGTTTCGTTGACGGTGGCGTCATAGTCGCGCGCGAATGGGCTCGCGCCGGTGTTGAACAGTTCCTGCTGATAACTGGGCGTGGTGGCCGAGCGGCCCCCGCAAGCAGTGAGGGCAATCAAACCAAGGAGAACGAGACTGGAGCGCAACGACGGCATGGACATAAAGCGGCGGATCCGGAGTGTGAGTCAACGGCAGAGACAAATTGTAGTGCCGTCGGACTGGACGAAGAAAAAACGCGGTCTGCAACCATCGTCCGGTCCGTGACTGACAGCGTGATGAATCGGCGTGCGCGGGCTTCATCGTGGATGAAAGCGCAAAACCCGGCGCGCGGCCGGGTGGGCTGCTGCTGCCTTCGCCAGAAGGATTACGGACGATTGAAATCGACCGGATTGGCGGCTTCCGGACGCACGATGCGATCCAAAAAGTTCAGCCGATGCGCATGGCCCGCCGCAGAAGCGCCTTCGGCCGCGCCGCCGTAAGCGCTGGCGCTGGCCTGGCTGGCGCCGACCCGGGCTTCGGCAGCCTGGATGTCGGCCGGATAGGTGGTTTGATCGCCGACCGGGTTATAGCCGGCGTGCTCGAGCTGGACCAGTTCGGCACGCACCTGGGCACGGGTGACGGGACCGTCTTCGCGGGCCTGGGCAAAACCGGGAGCGGCCAGCACGGCGGCGATGGCAAGGGCGGGAACGATGGACTTCAACATGACGACCTCCGAATCTTGATTAGGGAAACGATGCGGCAGTAAGTAGCTGCTGTTGCTTGCTGTTGCTTCGTCGTTGAAGGCAGTCTAGTTCTCAGCGTTCTAGGTAAAAACCCTGATTCGGATAAATCAGAATTCTCCAATCGACATTAATCGCTTCAATCGGTGTCGGCTGGCTCATAGATAGTGCCGTGGAGTAGCAGGAGGAACGCGAGGGTGCGTGAACCTTTTTGCGGCTGCTTCGGTCAAGACGAATCCATGCGGCGCTGGCCAGTTGGTCGGCTGTTTCAAGGAAATTTCGCTGCTACGGGATTCCCCGCTTGTCCCCATCCTTGAAATTGTCAAATCCGGTCCATATAATTGGCACTCACCGCACGCGAGTGCTAACAAGTTTGCCGTCCCACGAGATCTTCCTCGCAGGACGGGTTTTCCAGCGTTTTCAGTCTCAATCAAGAGAGGAGTGTGTATGAACCTTCGTCCTTTGCACGATCGCGTCATCGTCAAGCGTCTGGATCAGGAAACCAAGACCGCATCGGGCATCGTGATCCCGGAAGCCGCGGCAGAAAAGCCGGATCAAGGCGAAGTCCTGGCCATCGGCCCGGGCAAGCGCGATGACAAGGGCGCGCAAATCGCCCTCGACGTGAAGGTCGGCGACCGCATCCTGTTCGGCAAGTACGCTGGCCAGACCGTCAAGGTCGACGGGCAGGAACTGCTCGTCATGCGCGAAGAAGACATCATGGCCGTCCTGGTCAAGTAAGCATCCTTCCCGCACATCCGGTTTCGCTCCTGGCCGCAGCCCTCCGGGCGCGCGTGGCGAAGCCGGAAATCTGAATCGAATCAAGGAGTCTGGATATGGCAGCTAAAGAAGTTATTTTTGGCGATTCCGCACGCGCCAAGATGGTCGAAGGTGTGAACATCCTGGCCAACGCGGTCAAGGTCACGCTGGGCCCGAAGGGTCGCAATGTCGTGCTCGAGCGTTCGTTCGGCGGCCCGACGGTCACCAAGGACGGTGTCTCGGTCGCGAAGGAAATCGAGCTGAAGGACAAGCTCCAGAACATGGGCGCGCAAATGGTCAAGGAAGTGGCTTCCAAGACCAGCGACAACGCCGGCGACGGCACCACGACCGCAACGGTCCTGGCGCAATCCATCGTCCGTGAAGGCATGAAGTACGTTGCATCGGGCATGAACCCGATGGACCTGAAGCGTGGTATCGACAAGGCCGTTGCTGCCGCCATCGAAGAACTGCGCAAGATCAGCAAGCCCTGCACGACCAACAAGGAAATCGCGCAAGTCGGCTCGATCTCGGCAAACAGCGACACCTCCATCGGCGACCGTATCGCTGAAGCCATGGACAAGGTCGGCAAGGAAGGCGTCATCACCGTCGAAGACGGCAAGTCGCTGGAAGACGAACTCGACGTCGTGGAAGGCATGCAGTTCGACCGCGGCTACCTGTCGCCGTACTTCATCAACAACCCGGACAAGCAAGTCGCCGTCCTCGAAAACCCGTTCGTGCTGCTGCACGACAAGAAGGTTTCGAACATCCGTGACCTGCTCCCGGTACTGGAACAAGTCGCGAAGGCTGGCCGTCCGCTGCTGATCATCGCTGAAGACGTCGAAGGCGAAGCCCTGGCTACGCTGGTCGTCAACAACATCCGCGGCATCCTGAAGACCGTTGCTGTCAAGGCTCCGGGCTTCGGCGACCGTCGCAAGGCCATGCTGGAAGACATCGCGATCCTGACCGGCGGTCAAGTCGTCGCGGAAGAAACCGGCCTCACGCTCGAAAAGGCAACGCTGGCTGAACTGGGCCAGGCGAAGCGCATCGAAGTGGGCAAGGAAAACACGACGATCATCGACGGCGCTGGCGAAGCCGTGAACATCGAAGCGCGCGTGAAGCAAGTGCGCAAGCAGATCGAAGAAGCGACGTCGGACTACGATCGTGAAAAGCTGCAAGAGCGCGTGGCCAAGCTGGCCGGCGGCGTTGCAGTGATCAAGGTCGGCGCTGCGACCGAAGTCGAAATGAAGGAAAAGAAGGCACGTGTCGAAGACGCACTGCACGCAACCCGTGCGGCTGTGGAAGAAGGCATCGTGGCGGGCGGCGGTGTGGCGCTGATCCGTGCACGTCGTGCAATCGACGGCCTGAAGGGCGCGAACGCCGACCAGGACGCCGGTATCAAGATCGTTCTGCGTGCAATGGAAGAGCCGCTGCGCCAGATCGTGACGAACGGCGGCGAAGAAGCGTCGGTCGTGGTGGCAGCGGTTGCTCAAGGTTCGGGCAACTACGGCTACAACGCAGCGACGGGCGAGTACGGCGACCTGGTGGAAGCCGGTGTCGTGGACCCGACGAAGGTCACGCGTACGGCGCTGCAAAACGCGGCATCGGTGGCAGGCCTGCTGCTGACGACGGACGCAGCTGTTGCCGAACTGCCGAAGGAAGATGCTCCGATGGCTGGCGGCATGCCCGGCGGCATGGGCGGCATGGGCATGGACATGTAAGCTGGCTTTACGCCGGATGACATCGGCGCGAGTCTCGAAAGAGGCTCGCGTCTGCCAGAAAAAAACCTGCAGCGATGCAGGTTTTTTTTCGTCCACGGTTTCCTGACATGACAAGGCGACAAGGCTACTTGTTCATCTCCTCGCGCAGCTTCTGCGCTGCGGCCTTGTAGTCGTAGGTCGGATAGAACTCCGTGCGATATCCGCCCCACGCGGTGCTTTCTATCGCGCGATTCACCTCGCGCAGCCGGTCTGCCGGCACGCGCAGCGTCACCACCTGGCCGATGCCCATCAACACGTACCACGACACCACTTCCACGCCCGGTGGCGGGAACTGCTTGAAGTAACCCTGCTCCTTCAGTTGCTGATTGATCTGCGGCAGCGTCTTCGATTCATCGTGTTTCAGGAAGATCGTCAGCAGGAAGGTGCCGTCGCCTGCGGGCGTCACGCCGGGCGGCGGCGCGGCGTTCTGCGCCTGTACCGGCATGCAGAGGCCGAGCAACGAGGCCAGCAGCGCGGCTTCCAATAAACGGGTGAGTCGTCCTGCCGGCTTGTGCATCGGATGAACCTCCGTCGCGTCGAACGCTTCAGACTTTGTGATGAATCCGCAAGCGCTCCATCAGATACAGCGCGTTGGGCTGGGCATGGCCTTCGGCCGTGTTGTCGAAGATGCACCAGACCTCGGCCGTCTTTTTGGCGCGCGCATGCAGCGTGCGCGCCAGATCGTCGAGATAGGTGTAGTTGTAGGAAGACTTGTAGAGCTCCGGCGAGCCATGCAGCCGCACATACACCAGCGAACCCTCCGCCCGATGCCGGATCTCACAGTCGTCGGGAATCGGATCGGCGTCGACATAGGCGATGTGATGCGCCTTCAGCAGCGCGGCCGCGTGCGTCGTGAACCAGCCGTGCTCGCGCGCTTCGCAGGCAATCGGCAGGTCGGTGCGCGCACGCAGCGCCTTGAAGAAAGTCTCGGCGATGTCGTGATCGAACGGCAGGCTGGGCGGCAACTGCACGAGCCAGCAGCCGAGGCGGTCGCCGAGCTTGCCGGCGGCGTGCAGGAATTCGTCGAGCAGCGCTTCGCTATCGACCAGCCGGGTTTCGTGCGTGATGGCCTTGGGCAGCTTCACCGAGAAGCGAAACGAGTCGGGCACGCTCTCTGCCCAATGCGCGTAGGTTTCCGGCCGATGCGGCTTGTAAAAACTCGTGTTGATTTCGACGCACGTCAACGTGTGCGCGTAGCGTTCGAGATGCGAGCCTTCGCCGGGGAAGCTGGTTGCGACGGCGCTCGACAGACCCCAGCCCGCGCAGCCGATGCGGATCGCGCCTTGTGGGCCGGGCTTGTGCAGGTGGGGCAGTCGGTACGGCATGCGTTCGCGAAGCCTCCCTCTTGGGATTCACTGCATGTGGTTCACTGCAAGAACTCAGTGCCGCGCTTCTCCCGGCAGGCCGGTGGAATCGTCGGACAGCGAGGAGGCGTCGCCTTCCTCGTCCGTGTCATTCGAGCGCGCCCAGAAAAAGCGGTCCGGCAAATAGGCACCCATGCCCGGACGAAAGGCGGCGCGCGCCGCCTGAAACACATATTCCTGCGCCTCGCGCGCGGCTTCGGCGGGCTCCTGGCCGTTCGCGAGCAACGCAGCAATGGCCGAGCCCATGGTATCCGTCAGGCCTACGACCCGATGCACCGCGCGGTCCCACGTATCCTGCCGCACTTGCCCCTCTTCGCTGTACAGCGTGATCACGTGCCGGTGCGTGCCCGCTTCCAGAGCGAGCACATATTCGCAGCCCTGCGACAAAAGGTGCGAAATCGCGGTGTCCAGCGTGGGGGAGTCCGCGTCGCTGTCCGGTTGTGCGAGTTGCAGCAGCGTGGCGTGATCGGCGATCAGCATGGTGGTTTGCGGCACGAGCAGATCGGCCAGAGACTCGCGCAACTCATCCGCGGCGAGCACGTGCTCGTCGTCGAGGGTGAAGTCGGGGGCGAGGATCAGCGGGACGTCGTCGTAGTCGGAGACCACCTCGGCAATCGCCGACACGACTTCAGCCCGGGTCGCCGCGCCGATCTTGAACGCGGCCACCGGCATGTCCTCCAGCAACATGCGCGCCTGGGTTGCCACGGTATCCGGATCGAGGCCGGTCACTTCGTCGCAGGTCGCGGAGTCGCGCACCGCGTAACCGGTGAGCACCGTGACGCCGTGACAGCCCATGCTCGCGAGCGTCAGCAGGTCGGCCTGCAGGCCCGAGCCGCCGGTAGGATCCGAAAGGCCGAAGGTGAGTACGATCGGTGGGGAGTCGCCGGTCATGGCAAAAGCGGACATTGTGGTATTGGATTGCTTGGATGGACTTGGCGGCTCGAAGCGGGTCCGCCCGCGGGTGTTCGTGGGTGTTCGTGTTAATTGCTCGTGTGAAGGATTGCCCGCTCAGACACGCTCCGATTATGCGGCCTAACGCCGTCCGACTGTTCTCTTTGCGCACTTTTTTCCGACGCGCTAGCCTTTGCATGAAGCGGCCATGGGACGGGCAAGATTAAAACGCAGTGCGCGGGCGGGACGCTTGCTAGGCATCGTTACAGCAACACGGTACCATCTTGTCCTAATTTCAACCGACCAATCGACCCGGCCTGAGTATGGAACAGAGCGAATCTCAACACGAACCGCGCAGCTGGATGTGCCTGATCTGTGGCTGGATCTATGACGAAGCCGCGGGTCTGCCCGAAGAGGGGATCCCGCCGGGAACCCGCTGGGAGGACGTCCCGATCAACTGGACCTGCCCTGAATGCGGAGCCCGCAAGGAAGACTTCGAGATGGTCCAGATCTGACTTCATGTTTTGACGCGCCGCATGACCTCTGTCATGCGGCGCGCGTTTTTTGGCGAGACGCCGGCCGAAGCGAGGCGCATCGCGGCCGGGTGGTGGCAGGCTGAGCGCTCGGGTCTGTGTCGTGTGACGAGACGCGCCAGCCCGTCCAGCAGCACGTACGCAACACCCACGCAGCACGCGCGGCGGCCGGCCCTCCAGCGACGCCGGCTTCGCATCCACCGAAGACGCAGTGACGCAGTTCAACCGCGTGCGGCGGCCCGACCGAGCCACGCGCCCGCGCAACGGCTTGTGAGCGCCCGACATGACATCACGTCCCGATCTGCACGTTCCGTTCGAAGCCTTGCCCAATCCGCGCGGCGGATCGGTGCGGCTCGCCGAGATGGCCCTCACCGATGCCCAGCACGCGTTCCAGCGCCAGGGCGAAACCGGCGCGGCGCTGAAACGGGCGATCGCCGCACTGCATTCGGCCGGCTGGCTGCCGGCGCAGCGTTTCGCGGAAGCGCTCGCGCTGGTCGCGCCGCTCGGCGATGAATCCGACGGCAATCGTGCGCGCATCGCGGATGCGATCGCCGTCTTTGGCGCCGCGGTGGAACGTCACAATTTGCGCGAACTGGCCTGCTCGACGGCGCTCTTCGATCACTATCGCGGGCTGCATGCGCTGCTCGCCGCGCATACGCGGGTGGCGCCCGTTTCGTACGACGACCTGGCGCTCGCCGGCCGCGCGATTGCTCCGGCGACGCTGCGCGGCTTCGCGCTTGAGCGGCTCGCGCGCGTGCGGGCGCATTACGAGGAAGCGCTGCTCAGGCTGTTGCGCGGACCGGCCGACGAATCCGCCGCTGCCTACGCTCGCCTGGATGCTTGCCTGGCCGATCTGCGTGGCCCCGATCCTTACGATTTCTGGCGCCTGGCGTCGTCGTGCGTCATGTCGTTGCGCGCGCGGGCCAAGCGTGCCAAACCTGACGATAGCGCCCGACAAAATGCCCACGACGCCGACGCGAGACGTCTCTACGCGCGCTTCAACCTCGTGCTGGCCGATCAGGCGCACGCGCTGACCTACGCTCCGCGCTCGCTGGTGCGCGCGACCCTCGCCCTGCTGTGGCGTGATTTCGCGCTGTACGGCGCGGCGCCGGAGGAGGCGGAGCATGTCGATGTGCTGCGCGACTACGGGCTGACGGTCGCGTGGCACGTGGCGGCCACGCCGGCGTCGGAGGCGGCGTGGGAAGAGGGCGCGGCGCAGGCCGGCGAACTTGCCCGCGACGCCGCCACGCGCGATCTCGGTGTGCTGCGTGTGAACGCAACCGCCTACGAAGATTTCCTGCAGAGCGCGGAGACGGCGATCGAGGCGCTGGTCGAGCGGGGCGCGCAGGCGAGCGAGACCGGTACGGTGGATGAGGCGGCGGCGCTTGCGGCGGCGAATGCTTCGCACCGGCTGGGCGCGGCGGCGTGCGCGCTGGGGCTGGGCCACGTCGCGCTGCTCGCCGATACGCTCGGGCTCGCGTGGCGGCGCGTCGCGTATCACGGCGAGGCCCGCGGAGCGGCATCCACCGCACCCGAAGCCGCGACTCGCGGTCTCGACGCCACCGTGCCCGAACGCGCCGCACACATGCTGCGCTCGATGCTGCATCAGGCGGCGGCGGGCATTGCGCCGTCGGAGGGGCGCGGCTCGATCGTCGCGCTCACCGCGATGATCGAGAAGCCGATGCCCGTTACGCGTTAATCGTCGTCGCTGGAACGGGGCTCGGCGGGCCGCTTGCCCGGCCCGCGCACCACGTCATAGCGCGCGAGGGTGCGTTTGCGCGCTGCATCGTGATCCACCACGGGCTGCGGATAATCCGCGCCAAGCGCGATCTTCGCGGCCTTCAGCGCGTCCGGTTTCGCACGCCACGGCGCGTGGATGTCGCGATCCGACAGCCCGGCGATCTCCGGCACGTAATGGCGGATGAACTTGCCCGCTGCATCGAATTTCTGTGACTGCGTGACCGGATTGAAGATGCGGAAATACGGCTGCGCATCGCAACCGCTCGACGCGGCCCACTGCCATCCGCCGTTGTTGTTCGACAGCTCGAAGTCGTTCAGCAGCGCTTCGAAATACGCTTCGCCGCGCCGCCAGTCGATGCCGAGATCCTTGGTCAGGAAGCTCGCCACCACCATGCGCAGACGGTTGTGCATATAGCCCGATGTGTTGATCTGCCGCATGGCCGCATCGACGAGCGGATAGCCCGTCTGGCCAGCGCACCACGCGGTGAAGTCGGCCTCGGCGGCGTCGCCGGTTTCCCATTGGATCCGGTCGTATTCCGGCTTGAACGCACGATGATCCCCCGGCACGCCGACATGCGGGAAATGGTGCAGCACGGAGAAGTAGAACTCCCGCCAGATCAGCTCGCCGAGCCAGGTTTCGGCGCCCTTGTCGCCGTGCCGCTGCGCATCGTGCGCGCTGCGGGTGAGCGCGCGAGCGGACACGGTGCCGTGCCGCAAATGCACGCCGAGATAGCTCGGGCCCTTTTGCGCGGGAAAGTCGCGCGTGCGGCCGTAATCGGTCATGCGCTCGCGGAAGTCGTCGAAGAGTTCATACGCGCCGCTCGAGCCGGCGGGAAACGCCGGGCCGCCGGCCTCCGCGAAGCCGAGTTGCCCGAGCGAGGGCATCGCGTGCTTGACGTCCGCAGGCGGCTTCGCCAGCGCCTGCAGATGGTCCTCCGACGCATACGGTTTCAGCGCATCGGGCGTCAGCGTCGCGAGCCACTTGCGCTTGTACGGCGTAAACACGGTGTAGGGCTTGTTCGCGCCGGTCAGCACGTCGTCGTGATCGAAAACGGCCTGATCCTTGAAGGTGAAGAACGCGATGTCGTCGCTGGCGAGCCGCTTCGCCACGGCTTCGTCGCGCGCCTTCGCGGACGGCTCGTAGTCGCGGTTGGCGAACACCGCATTCACGCCGCACGCGCGCGCCAGCGCGGGAATCTCGTGCAGCGGCGCGCCGTGCCGCACGATCAGGGCGCCGCCCGCATCGTGCAAAGTGCGATTGAGCTCGACGCAACTGGCATGATTGAACGGCACGCGGCGGTCCTGTTTAGCCAGCGGCGCGAGGATTTCGCGATCGAAAACGAACGCACACAGCACGCGGCGGCAGCGTGTAAGCGCGTGATAGAGTGCAGCATTGTCTGCCGCGCGCAGGTCCCGCCGAAACCAGACCAATCCCACATCGAAGTCGGCCATCTCGCAGCGCCTTTGTTAAAATCCTGAATTATGTCCAAGACTTCCGATCGCATCAATTTGACGAATCAGTTCCTGATCGCCATGCCGAGCATGGCCGATCCGACGTTCTCAGGAACCGTGGTCTATCTGTGCGATCACACCGAGAAGGGCGCGCTGGGTCTCGTCATCAACCGGCCGACCGACATCGATCTGCAGTCCCTCTTCAACCGCATCGATCTTAAGCTCGAAATCGAACCGCTGGTTCATTTGCCTGTGTACTTCGGCGGTCCCGTGCAGACCGAGCGCGGCTTCGTGCTGCACGAAGCCGGCGAAGGCGAGCCCTACAGTTCATCGATGAGCGTGCCCGGCGGCCTGGCCATGACCACGTCGAAGGACGTGCTCGAAGCCGTCGCAAGCGGCACCGGCCCCGAACGCTTCCTGCTTACCTTGGGTCATGCAGGCTGGGGCGCGGGCCAGCTCGAGGAAGAGATCTCGAAGAACGGCTGGCTCACCGTGGAAGCCGATCCGCGCATCATCTTCGACGTCCCTGCCGAAGACCGTCTGGAAGCCGCGCTCTCGCTGCTCGGCGTCTCGCGTTCCATGTTGTCCGGCGAAGCAGGGCACGCATGAGCCGCGAAGCCACGCTGCTGGCATTCGACTACGGCGAAAAACGGATCGGTGTTGCCGTCGGCAATACGCTCACTCGTCAAGCGCGCGCACTTCTCACGCTGGAAAACCGCAACCAGGACTATCGCTTCCTCGAAATCGGCAAGCTGCTGAACGAATGGAAGCCGAACGCCGTGGTGGTCGGCATGCCCACGCATCCCGACGGCACGCCGCACAAGATGAGCGGGCTGGCCAAGCGCTTCGGCAATCAGGTGAACGGGCGTTTCAACGTGCCCGTGCAATGGGTGGACGAACGCTATTCCTCCGTCGATGCCAAGGCCGACCTTCGTGAACGCGGCGTGCGCACCAACGCGCGCGGCCGCTTCGACGAGATCGATGCCGAAGCCGCCCGCGTCATCCTTCAACAATATCTTGACGAACTAGCCGACGATCATGAGTTCCATTGACGCCGAGGCGCTGTACCGCGCGCTCGTCGAGCAGATTCGCAGCGCTGTCGGTCCCTCGCTCGATGCGCCCGACGGCGCCGTGCTCGCCGGCATCTACAGCGGCGGCGTGTGGCTGGCCGAGCGGCTCGCGCAGGATCTGAAGGCGCCGCATATCGGCGTGGTGAACGTGGCGCTGCATCGCGACGACTACGCGAAGAAGGGCCTGCACAGCCAGGCGCGCCCCACCGAACTGCCGTTCGACGTGAACGGCCGCCGGATCATCCTGATCGACGACGTGCTGTCCACCGGCCGCACCGTGCGCGCGGCGATCAACGAGTTGTACGACTATGGCCGGCCCGCGTCGATCGACCTCGCCGTGCTCGCGGATCGCGGCGGACGCGAGATGCCGATCGCGGCACGCTTCACCGGCGGCATGGTCGACGTGCCGGCGGGAGACACGCTCGTGCTGGCGCGCAACGAATCCAACGCGTTCACTTTCACGACGGAACCGCGCGCGCAGTGACGCGCGGCTTCGAGCTTTCTCCAGAGAAACACCCGGGATCATCATGACTACGGCAACCCAGGGCGCGCATAGCGCGGCGAATCCCCCGGCCGACACCTTCCGCTACGGCTTCCTCAAGGGCAATCCGCAGCTCACGAAGAACGGCGAACTCAAGCATCTGCTGACCATCGAGGGCTTGCCGCGTTCGATCGTCACGCACATCCTCGACACCGCCGAGCAGTTCGTGAGCGTGACCGACCGCGAAGTGAAGAAGGTGCCGCTGTTGCGCGGCAAGTCGGTCTTCAACCTGTTCTTCGAGAACTCGACGCGCACGCGCACGACCTTCGAGATCGCGGCCAAGCGCTTGTCGGCGGACGTGCTGAATCTCAACATCAACGCGTCGTCGACGAGCAAGGGCGAATCGTTGCTCGACACGATCAACAATCTCTCGGCGATGCATGCCGACATGTTCGTCGTGCGTCACGCATCGAGCGGCGCGCCGTATCTGATCGCGGAGCATTGCGCGCCGCACGTGCACGTCATCAACGCAGGCGACGGCCGTCACGCGCACCCGACTCAGGGTCTGCTCGACATGTACACGATCCGCCACTACAAGCGCGACTTCACGAAGCTGCGTGTGGCGATCGTCGGCGACATTTTGCATTCGCGTGTCGCGCGTTCGGACATTCATGCGCTGACCACGCTCGGCGTGCCCGAAGTGCGCGCCATCGGTCCGCGCACGCTGTTGCCCGGCAACCTCGAGCAGATGGGCGTACACGTCTATCACAATCTCGATGAAGGCCTGAAGGGCGTCGACGTCATCATCATGCTGCGCCTGCAGAACGAGCGCATGAGCGGCGCGCTGCTGCCTTCGGCGCAGGAATACTTCAAGAGCTGGGGTCTCACGCCCGAGCGTCTCGCGCTCGCCGCGCCCGATGCCATCGTGATGCATCCGGGACCGATGAACCGCGGCGTCGAGATCGACTCGCAGGTGGCCGATGGCCCGCAGTCGGTGATCCTCAACCAGGTGACCTTCGGTATCGCCGTGCGCATGGCGGTCATGGGCATCGTGGCCGGCAACAGTGACTAAGAACGCGACATGAAGATCCAGATTCAGGGCGGCACGATCATCGATCCGGCCGCGGGCACCGAAACACGCCAGGACGTGTTCATTGCGGCGGGCAGGATCGTCGGCGTGGGCGCTGCGCCCGCCGACTTCAGCGCCGCGAAGGTGATCGACGCCAATGGGCTCCACGTGGCGCCGGGCTTCGTCGATTTGTCGGCGCGGCTGCGCGAGCCGGGCTTCGAACACAAGGCGACGCTCGAATCCGAAATGGCCGCGGCCATGGCGGGCGGCGTGACGAGTCTCGTGTGTCCGCCCGACACCGACCCGACGCTCGACGAACCCGGTCTCGTCGAGATGCTCAAGTTCCGCGCGCAGAAGCTGCATCAGGCGCATGTGTATCCGCTCGGCGCGCTGACGGTGGGACTGAAGGGCGAGACCATCACCGAGATGGTCGAGCTGACCGAGGCGGGCTGCATCGGCTTTTCGCAGGCGGATAACCCGATCGTCGATACACGCACGCTGCAACGCGCGCTGCAGTACGCGACCACCTACGGTTACACCGTGTGGCTGCGTCCGCAGGATGCGTACATGTCGAAAGGCGGCGTTGCGGCGAGCGGCCCGGTGGCGTCGCGGCTCGGGCTTTCCGGCGTGCCGGTGTCGGCGGAGACTATCGCGCTGCACACGCTGTTCGAACTGGTGCGCGTGACGGGCGCGCGCGTGCATCTGTCGCATCTGTCGTCGGCGGCGGGCGTCGCGCTGGTGCGCACGGCGAAGGCCGAAGGGCTCGCCGTCTCCGCCGACGTGACCATCAATCACGTGCATCTGGTTGATGTGGATATCGGCTATTTCGATTCGCAGTTCCGCCTGGATCCGCCGCTGCGCTCGCAACGCGACCGCGAGGCGATTCGCGCGGGTCTGGTCGACGGCACCATCGACGCGATCTGTTCCGATCACACGCCGCTCGACGACGACGAGAAGCTGTTGCCGTTCGCCGAGGCGACGCCGGGCGCGACCGGCCTCGAACTGCTGCTGTCGCTGACGGTGAAGTGGGCGCGCGAAGCGGACGTGCCGCTTGCCAAGGCGCTTTCGCGCATCACGTCGGCGCCGGCGGATGCGCTGAAGCTGCCGGCGGGACGCATCGTGACGGGCGCGCTCGCCGATGTCTGCGTGTTCGATGCCAACGCCGACTGGCGCGTCGATCCGCGCAAGCTCCGGAGCCAGGGCCGCAACACGCCGTTCCTGGGCTACGAACTGCCGGCGCGCGTGCGTGCGACGGTGGTCGGCGGCCATCTCGCCTACGAGAGCCGCTGAACATGCGGCTGGCGCTGCGCAAACTGAGGCTTCTCGCCCACTTGTTGATCGGCCTGGGGATCGTGGCACTGCGGTTTCCGCGCGCTTCCGCGAGTGAGCGCAGCGAGATGAACCGCCTCTGGTCGATCGAGATGCTGCGGCTCGCAGGCATGAAGCTCGTCGTACATAACGACGAAGCGCGGCTCGATGCCGGCGTGCTGGTGGTCGGCAATCACGTGTCGTGGATCGACATCTACGTGATCAACGCGTGGCGTCCGACGCCGTTCGTGTCGAAGGCGGAGATCCGCAAGTGGCCGGTGGTCGGCTGGCTCGCGCAACAGCTGGACACGGTGTTCGTGCAGCGCGAGAAGCGCAGCGACGCGAAGCGCATCATGCACGAACTCGCGCAACGGCTGATGGCGGGCGAGAAGATGTGCGTGTTTCCCGAAGGCACCACGAGCGATGGCCGCGCACTGCTGCCGTTTCACGCCAATCTGTTCCAGGCGGCCGTGTCGGCATCCGTGCCGGTGCAGCCGATCTGCCTGATGTACGAGGATGCGCAGGGCCGGCAATCGGTCGCGCCCGCGTATATCGGCGACATGTCGCTCAACGATTCGCTCGATGCGCTGTTGCGCGCGGGCGAGCTCACCGCGCATCTCTACGTGTGCAATCCGCTCGCGCCGGGCGCGGACCGGCGACTGCTCGCGAGCGAGGCCCAGGCTGCGGTGAGCGCGGCGCTGGATCAGATGCGCGGCGCGCCGGCGGTCGTCACTGAGCCGCGTTTTGTCGAGCCGGTCGTCACTTCTTCATCGAACAACTCACCTGCGTGACGACGCGCTGCGCCGGATCGGCCGTGAGCCGCACCGCCGACAGCTTGTTGCCCCACACGCAGCCCGAGTCCAGGCACAGCACGTTGTCGCGGATCATCAGGCCGAGCGCGGCCCAGTGGCCGAACACCACCGTCACGTCCTGCGTGCGGCGTCCGGGTACGTCGAACCACGGCAGATAGCCGGGCGGCGCGGCATCGGGGCCGCCGTTGTTGGCGAACTCCATCGCGCCTTCGGCCGTGCAGAAGCGGATGCGCGTCAGCGCGTTGTAGATCACGCGCAAGCGGTCCAGACCCGTCAGCGTGTCGTCCCAGCGATGCGGTTCGTTGCCGTACAGGCCCGCCAGCGTCTCCTTCCAGTCCGGCGCGCGCAACGCGGCTTCGAGTTCATGCGCGAGCGTCATCGTCAGCGCGGCGTCCCATTGCGGCAGCACGCCCGCATGCACCATCAGCATGCCGTCCGCGAAATGCGCGACGGGCTTGTGCCGCACCCACTCGATGAGTTCGGCCGCATCGGGCGCGGCGAGGATCTCGTCGAGCGTGTCGCCTTTCTTCGGCTTGCGCAGGCCGGCCGCGACCGACAGCAGGTTCAGATCGTGATTGCCCAGCACGACCGTGGCGCGCGAGCCCAGCGCGATCACCTCGCGCAAGGTCTGCAAGGACTGCGGCCCGCGATTGATCAGGTCGCCCGCGAACCAGAGCGGCACGTCGTCGGCGACGGCCGCTTTCTTGAGCAGGCGCTCGAAGGGTTCGCAGCAGCCTTGCAGGTCGCCGAAGACGAGGGGAGCGAACGCGGCGGCGGTGCGGGAGGTCAGGGCTTCGGTCATTGAGTAGCGGGTTTCAGGCTGCGCGCCTGTCATGATTTGTCTGGTCGGAGATTATGAAGCAGAGGGCGATGAGCGTCTGTTCGTATGAAGAAGCGAACGGCCGCAAGGTTACACAATGCAACCTGATGCAACCATGAATCCCTAGCTGTATCAAGTTGTTAGCCGTGTCGTTTTCGAAGGGCGTGGCCTTATAATGCACGGTTGATCAAACAGGGTCGAATTCAGCGAATCGGTAATGGATTCCGGTTAGCTTGAAGATCCGCCGCAACTGCACATTTTTCGCATAGTCGAGCTGACGCTGCTTGCCAGGCATCGCTCTTACGCAAAATGCAGATCGGAAGCACTGAAGGGGCCAGGTATGATTTTCGTGACGGGCGGCGCCGGTTTTATTGGCGCAAATTTTGTTCTGGATTGGCTCAAAGGTTCGGATGAACCCATTCTTAACGTCGACAAATTGACGTACGCAGGCAATTTGGGAACGCTCAAGTCGCTCAAGGACGATGCTCGCCATGTCTTCGAGCGCGCGGATATCTGCGACCGCGCCTCGATGGACGCGCTGCTGACGAAGTACAAGCCACGCGCGATCCTGCATTTCGCCGCCGAGAGCCATGTGGATCGTTCGATCCACGGCCCGGCTGATTTCGTGCAGACGAACGTCGTCGGCACCTTCACGTTGCTCGAAGCGGCGCGGACTTACTGGAGCACGCTGCCCGAAGACGGGAAGCAGGGGTTTCGCTTCCTGCACGTGTCGACCGATGAGGTGTACGGCTCGCTTTCCGCCACCGATCCGCAATTCTCCGAAACCACGCCTTACGCGCCAAACAGCCCGTACTCCGCGACCAAGGCCGGTTCCGATCACCTGGTCCGCGCATATCACCACACCTACGGTCTGCCGGTTCTGACGACCAATTGCTCGAACAACTACGGTCCGTACCAATTTCCCGAAAAGCTGATTCCGCTGATGATCGCCAATGCGCTCGGCGGCAAGCCGCTTCCGGTCTACGGCGATGGCCAGAACGTACGCGACTGGTTGTACGTGGGCGACCATTGTTCCGCGATCCGGGAAGTGCTGGCCCGCGGCGTGCCTGGCGAAACCTATAACGTCGGTGGCTGGAACGAAAAGAAGAATATCGATGTCGTGCATACGCTGTGCGACCTGCTCGACCAGCAAAAGCCGAAGTCGAGCGGCTCCTATCGCGACCAGATCACCTATGTGAAGGACCGCCCTGGCCACGACCGCCGCTATGCGATCGACGCGTCCAAGCTCAAGCGCGAACTCGGGTGGGAGCCTTCGGAAACCTTCGAGACGGGTCTGGCGAAGACGGTCCAGTGGTATCTGGACAATCAGGCGTGGTCGGATGAAGTGGCTTCCGGCGAATACCGGAAATGGGTCGAGACAAACTACGCGCAGCGCGCGTAAGGGGCTGATCATGGCGCGCAAGGGCATCATCCTCGCCGGCGGTTCCGGCACGCGGCTTTATCCGATCACGCATGCGGTGTCGAAGCAGCTGCTGCCTGTCTACGATAAGCCGATGATCTACTACCCGCTGTCCACGCTGATGATCGCGGGCATCCGGGACGTCCTCGTCATCTCGACGCCGCAGGACACGCCACGCTTCGAGTCGATGCTCGGCGACGGCAGCCAGTGGGGCATGAACATCCAGTACGCAGTGCAGCCGTCGCCGGACGGGCTCGCGCAGGCATTCATCATCGGGCGGGAGTTCGTGGGCAACGATCCTTCGGCGCTCATTCTCGGCGACAACATCTTCTACGGGCACGATCTCGCCAAACAACTCGAAGCCGCGAACACCCGTACCGAAGGCGCGACGGTGTTCGCGTATCACGTGCATGATCCCGAGCGCTATGGCGTGGTCGAATTCGACCGGCAATTCCGTGCGCTGTCGATTGAAGAGAAGCCCGCGAAACCGCGTTCGAACTACGCGGTCACGGGGTTGTACTTCTACGATAACCAGGTCTGCGACGTCGCTGCGGACATCAAGCCGTCGGCACGAGGCGAGCTCGAAATCACCGATGTCAACTCGCGCTATCTCTCGAAGAAGGCGCTCGACGTCGAGATCCTGGGACGCGGCTATGCGTGGCTCGACACGGGCACCCACGATTCGCTGATCGAAGCGGCAACCTTCATCGCTACGTTGCAGAAGCGTCAGGGTCTCGTGGTGGCGTGTCCCGAGGAAATCGCGTATCGCAAGCGCTGGATCGACGACGAGCAACTGCTCGCGCTCGCGCAACCGTTGTCGAAGAACGCCTACGGTCAATACCTGCTCAATCTTCCTGAGGACCAAGTCGCATGGCCATCCAGGTAACCGCTACCGCACTGCCCGAAGTCAAGATCATCGAGCCGAAAGTCTTCGGTGACGCGCGTGGCTTCTTCTATGAGAGCTTCAACGCCCGCGAGTTTGCGGAGCACGTCGAGGCGGGCGTCGATTTCGTGCAAGACAATCACTCCCGTTCAGCGAAGGGCGTGCTGCGCGGACTGCATTTTCAAATCCAGCATGCGCAGGGCAAGCTCGTGCGCGTGGTCGAGGGCGAGGTGTTCGATGTCGCCGTGGACATCCGCAAAAGCTCGCCCAACTTCGGCAAGTGGGTGGGCGTGCGCCTGTCCGCCGACAACAAGCGGCAACTCTGGGTGCCGCCCGGTTTCGCACATGGTTTCTACGTGACGTCCGAAAGCGCCGAGTTCCTCTACAAGACCACGGACTATTGGTTCCCCGAGCACGAGCGCAGCCTGCTGTGGAATGATCCCGCGCTCGGCATCGACTGGCCGGTCGAGGGTGTGCCCCAAGTCGCGGCAAAGGATGCCGCGGGCCGTCTGCTGGTGGACTGCGAGGTGTTCGAGTGAGAATTCTGTTGACTGGACGCAACGGGCAGGTGGGATGGGAACTGCACCGCGCGCTGGCGCCTCTCGGTGATGTCGTGGCCTTCGACCGTCAGGGTGCGGACCTGTCCCGGCCCGAGACCATTGCGCCCCTGGTGGCATCGGTTCAGCCCGATGTCATCGTGAACGCAGCGGCTTACACCGCGGTCGACAATGCCGAAAAGGAGGAGGCGCTTGCCCAGCGGGTCAACGCCGACGCGGCCGGCGAGCTCGCCGGCGCGGCGCGCAAGCTGAAGGCGTTGCTCGTGCATTACTCCACGGATTACGTCTTCGACGGGCGCTCGGCCGAGCCCTATCGCGAACATGACCCGGTTGCGCCGCTCAACGCCTATGGCCGCACGAAGCTGGCCGGCGAGCAGGCCATCGAAGCGGCCGGCGGCGACTGGCTCACGCTGCGCACCACCTGGGTCTACGGTGTGCGCGGCCGCAACTTCTTGCGCACCATGCTGCGACTCGGATGCGAACGGGAGACGCTGCGTGTCGTCGCCGATCAAATTGGCGTGCCGACGTCCGCGCGCATGATCGCCGACCTCACCGCCCAGGTCATCTCCCGGGCTCAGCGTGAGCGCTCCGACGGCGCGTTTGCTTCGGGGCTGTTCCACATGACGGCCAGCGGCCGGACCGACTGGCACGGCTTCGCAAGCGCGATCATTTCCGCGGCGCGTGAAGCGGGCCGTCTGCCGATCAAGACCACGAGCGTCGAACCGATCACGTCGCGTGAATTTCCGACGCCGGCGGCGCGTCCCGGCTTCTCGGTGCTGGACAACTCGCGATTCGACGAGCGTTTCCGTTTGCATCGCATGGACTGGCGCGAAGCGCTCGCTCTCGTGATGGACGATCTGCTGGTTGGCGGGAGCAGCCTGAATTGAATACTGGAACACCTATGGCAACTTCGACCCGACTGCGGCATCCGCTCGCGGTCCTGTATTCGCTGACCGAAAACTGGAGCTTGATCGTTCAGTTCGTCAAGCGTGAAGTGGCGGGCCGGTACAAGGGGTCCTTTCTCGGACTCTTTTGGTCCTTCATCACCCCGTTGCTCATGCTGGGCATCTATACGTTCGTGTTCGGCTATGTGTTCAAGTCGAAATGGCGGGCGAATTCCACCGATCCCGTCGAGTTTGCCGTCGTCATGTTCGTCGGCGTGCTCGCGCACAACCTGATCTCCGAGTGCCTCACTCGCGCGCCGCTGCTGGTGGTCGGCAACCCCAACTATGTGAAGAAGGTGGTGTTCCCGCTCGAGACCTTGCCATGGATCGCCGTCGGCACGGCGCTGTTTCACATGCTGGTTGCAGGCGTCATCCTGCTGGTCGCCATCTTTCTGTGGCAGGGCCACGTGCCCTGGACCATCGTCTTCGTGCCGCTGATCCTGTTGCCCTACCTCGTGCTGATCGCGGGTCTCGTGTGGTTTCTGGCATCGTTCGGCGTCTTCATGCGCGACCTCGGGCAAGTGATGGGAATCGTGTCGTCGCTGCTCATGTTCCTCGCGCCCGTTTTCTATCCGATGACGTCCGTGCCGGCGGCATTGCGGCCCGTCATCATGCTCAATCCGCTCACCTTCGTCATCGACGAGTTTCGCACCGTGGCAATCTGGGGCGGTCAGGTCGACTGGAAGGGCTGGCTGATCTACTGTGCGGTCGCCTATGTCATCGCGACGCTCGGCCTGATGTGGTTCCAGAAAACACGCAAGGGGTTCGCTGATGTCCTCTGATCGTGTGATTGAAACTCCCATCGACGTGTCGGTTCCCGCTCCGGCGCAGCCGGCCGTGGAGGTCAGAGGGCTCAGCAAGCGCTATGAAATCTATAACGCGCCGCAGGATCGCCTGAAGCAAATGGTCATGCCGCGTCTGGCGCGATTGTTCGGCCGCCAGCCGAAGGAGTATTTTCGTGAATTCTGGGCGCTGAGAAACATCGACCTGACGGTGTCGCGCGGCGAAACCGTGGCGATCATCGGGCAGAACGGTTCAGGCAAGTCCACATTTCTGCAGTTGGTCTGCGGGACGCTGTTTCCGTCCGAAGGCGAAGTCAGGCGCAACGGCCGCATTGCGGCGCTGCTCGAATTGGGCGCCGGCTTCAATCCCGAGTTCACCGGCGAGGAGAACGTCTTCCTGAGCGGCATGCTGTACGGCCTGTCGGAACAGCAACTGAAGGAGCGCTACGACTCGATCATCGCCTTCGCCGAGATCGGCGAGTTCATCGGGCAGCCGGTCAAAACGTATTCGAGCGGCATGTATGTGCGGCTTGCGTTTGCTATCGCGGCGCACGTCGATGCAGACGTGCTCGTCGTCGATGAAGCATTGTCCGTCGGCGATGTCCGCTTCACGCAGAAGTGCATGCGTTTTCTCAGAGAGTTCCAGAAGAACGGCACCCTGCTGTTCGTGAGCCACGACGTGAGCGCCGTCACGAGCCTGTGTTCTCGCGCCGTATGGCTCGATCACGGCTCGATCCGGGACGATGGCCCCGCGAAGGAGGTCGTCGAGGCCTACCTCGCCGAACAGCACGTGCTGGATCGCAAGGCGCAGGGCGTGGCGGTCACGACAGCAAGGAAGGAGCGCGCGCGCGCGCAGATGAAGGCGCTCGATGTCGTGGACCCGCGGATCGATCTGCTGAAGGGCGCGAACTCGATTCAGGTCTTCGAGTTCGATGCCGACGCGAACCACCATGCATTCGGTGCGGGCGGTGCGACGATCGTCGAGGTGTCGCTGACCGACGAGGATGGCCATGGATTGCAACTCCTTCATGGCGGCGAGCTCGTCACGCTCGAGATCCGGGTGAATCTTAGCGTTCCGCTGACGAACCTCATCTTCGGCTTTTACTTGAAGGACCGTCTGGGTCAGCGGCTGTTCGGCGACAATACCCATCTCACGTATGAAGACGCGATCGAAGGCTCCGCCGCCGACGAATTCCGCGCCCAATTCCAGTTCCGCATGCCGATCCTGCCCGCGGGCGCCTATTCGGTGGACGCCGCTGTCGCGTCCGGGACCCAGCAGGAACACACGCAGCAACACTGGATCCATGACGCCCTGCAGTTTCGCGCCGTCGACAGCACGATGCGTCATGGTCTGGTCGGCATTCCAATGCTGCGAATCAAAGTTGAAAAAGAGAGGTCCGTCGCATGATGGAATTTACCGGCGAACGATATCTGCCGACCGAGGAAGGCGATATCCGTTATGAACACTGGCACCGGTATGCGTGGGCCAGCCAGGCCATCGCGGGTCTGGACGTGCTCGACGTGGCCTGCGGCGAGGGATATGGTTCGTCGATTCTCTCGCGTTGCGCGCGTTCGGTGACGGGCGTCGATATTGCGCCGGATGCCGTCGCGCATGCACAGTCCGTCTACAAGGACGTCGCCAGTCTGTCGTTCATGACCGGCAGCGCGAGCCAGTTGCCGCTTCCCGACGCGAAGTTCGACGCGGTCGTGTCGTTCGAAACGATCGAGCACCTGCATGAGCAGGAAGAGATGATCTCGGAGATCCGCCGCGTCCTGAAGCCCGGCGGCTTTCTGATTCTGTCGTCGCCGAACAAGAAGGTGTACTCGGACGACCGCGACTACCGGAACGAATACCACGTCAAGGAGTTGTACTTCGAGGAACTCGACGCGCTGCTCAAGCGGCACTTTCCACGCGTCAAGTATCACGGACAGCGCCTCGCGACGAGTTCAGTGATTATTCCGCAACGCGAGCCGGGCACGTTCTACAGCGCGCATACGTTGCACGGGGACGCCGTCGACCCGCGCACGGCGGAACTCGACTCCATCATGTACTTCCTCGCGGTGTGCAGCACGGATCCCGAGAAAGAGGCGCCCGTCGTCTCGGCTTCGGTGTTCTTCGAGGAAGGCAGCGACCTGTACGCGCGGCGCTACGAGATCATTGAATGGGCGAATCGCCAGAACGAGGAAATCAGCGCGCGCGACAATGAGATCCGTCGTCTGCAGAAGGAGTTCGAAGACCGGACGAACTGGGCACTGTCGCTCGAAAGTGATCTCCACGTAGCGCATGCGCGCAAGGACCACATTTCCAGTGAGCGCGCGCAGATCAAACAACGTCTCGATGCCGGGATAGCGGAGCTGCTGGAGGCGCAAGCCCATAACGCCCGTATCAAGGCAGAGTTCGCCGATATGGCGGCCGAGGAGTTCGACCGTCTCGAGCATCTGCATGCCCGCGTGACTCTAGAACGCGACATGCTGCGCACGCAGGCCGGTGAACTGCAAGCCAAATTGACCGAGATGTTTGCGGTATGCAGCTCGGATCCCGAGAAAGGGGCGCCCGTCGTCTCGGCTTCGGATTTCTTCGAGGAGGGCACCGACTTGTACGCGCGGCGCTACGAAATCATCGAATGGGCGAATCGCCAAAGCGAGGAAATCATCGCGCGCGACAATGAGATCCGTCGTCTGCAGAGGGAGTTCGAAGACCGGACGAACTGGGCCCTGTCGCTCGAAAGTGATCTCCACATGGCGCATGCGCGCGAGGAGCGCATTTCCAGCGAGCGCGCGCAGATCAAACAGCGTCTCGATGCCGGAATAGCGGAGCTGCTGGAGGCGCAAGCCGATAACGCCCGCATCAAGGCAGAGTTCGCCGATATGGCTGCCAAGGAGTTCGACCGTCTTGAGCGTCTGCATGCTCGCGTGACTCTGGAACGCGACACGCTGCGCACGCAGGCCGGTGAGCTGCAAGCCAAACTGACCGAGATGTACTCATCAACCTCGTGGAAGATCACCCGGCCGATCCGCGTCGTCAAGCGAGCCGCGCGCGGCGAGTTCGGACCGCTTCTGAAGCCCTTGCGTCCGTTCGCGCGCAAGTGGGGCCGCAAGGCCTATCAGTCGCTGCCGCTGAGTCATCGGCACAAGACTCAGCTTGCGCATCTGGCGTTCAAGGTGGCGGGTCCGCTCTTCGAAGGGGTCGTGTTCTACGAAGCCTGGAAGCGTCAGGGTGAGCCGATGGAAAACACGCTGGGGCAGGGGCCCATCGAGCCGGACAAGTTCGAAGCCTTGCTCTCCACGCTGCGTTTGCCCGCCGTGTCCGAACCGAAGGTCTCGGTCATCATCCCGACCTACGGCAACCTCGCTCACACGCTGGGCTGCGTGCGGTCGATCACTGAAAACATGCCGAACGCGTCGATCGAGGTGATCGTCGCGGAAGATGCCTCGGGCGATCAGGAAATCTTGCGCATGCGCGGGTTGCCCGGGCTGCGCTTCATCGAAAATCCGCAGAATCTGGGCTTCGTGCGTTCGTGTAATCGCGCGGCCAGTTTCGCCAAGGGCGAGTACGTCTATTTCCTGAACAACGACACGGAAGTGACGCCGGGCTGGCTCGACACCCTGCTCGCCGTATTCGACACGCGTCCCGACTGCGGCATGGTCGGCTCGAAGCTCGTCTATCCGGACGGCCGCTTGCAGGAAGCGGGCGGGATTCTGTGGAAAGACGCGTCAGGCTGGAACTTCGGGCGTCTCGATGATCCATCGAAGCCGGACTACAACTATCTGAAGGAAGTCGACTACTGTTCCGGCGCGTCGCTGCTGCTGCCGCGCGCGCTCTTCGAGCAGCTGGGCGGCTTCGACGAGCATTTCGTGCCGGCCTACTGCGAAGACGTCGATCTCGCCTTCAAGGTCCGCGAATCCGGCAAGAAGATGTATTACCAGCCGGAATCGATGATCATCCACTACGAAGGGATCTCGCACGGCACGGACACGGGCACGGGCATCAAGGCCTATCAGGTAACGAATCAGGCGAAGATTCGCGAACGCTATGCGCGGATACTGGACGCTGAACACTTCGAGAACGGCACCCATGTTCGCCAGGCGCGTGACCGGAGCGGCAAGAAAAAGTCGATCCTGATCGTCGATCATTACGTGCCGCAGCCGGATCGCGACGCGGGGTCCAGGTCGATCTTCTGCGTCATCCGGACCTTGATCGACATGGGTCTGAGCGTGCATTTCTGGCCGCAGAACCTCTGGTATGACGCCGCTTACGTCAAGCCGCTCCAGGCGCTCGGCGTGGAGGTTTATTACGGCAACGAAGTGGCGCGCGCAGGCTTCGACGAGTGGATCAAGCAGAACGGGGCGTCGTTCGACTATGCGTTGCTGAATCGTCCGCATGTGAGCGAGCCGGTCATTGCGCCGCTGCGCCAGTACGCACCGAACGCGAAGCTGCTCTACTACGGCCATGATCTGCACTTCGAACGCTCGATGCGCGAGTTCAACGTGACCGGCGACGTGGCGCTCAAGCGCCGCTCGGAAGAAGAGCTGGCCCAGGAGATGAAGATCTGGCGTTCCGTGGACGCGGTCTACTACCTTTCGGCGACCGAAGCCGACACGGTCAGGCGGCTCGCGCCGGAAGTCGTCTCCCGATCCTTGCCGGGCTATTTCTTCGAGCCGCGTGGCGAACCGGGCGCGCCGGCGAGCCTGATCGGGCGCAGCCAGGTGCTGTTCGTGGCGGGCTTTGGCCATCCGCCGAACGTCGACGCCGCCAATTGGCTCGTGATGGACATCCTGCCGTTGCTCAAGCGCCGGATGCCCGACGTGCATGTGAGTCTGGTCGGGTCGAATCCCACCGACGAAGTCAAGGCGCTCGCCGGTCCCGACGTCACCGTGACGGGCTACGTGACCGACGCCCGGCTCGAAGCGCTTTACGAATCGGCGCGCGTCGTCGTCGTTCCACTGCGTTTCGGCGCCGGCGTGAAGAACAAGGTCGTCGAGGCGCTGCACTTCGGCACGCCGCTCGTGACCACGCCCGTCGGCGCACAGGGTTTGCCGGGTCTGGATGAGATCGTTGCCGTCAAGGACGACGAGCACGACATCGTCGATGCGCTCTACACCTATCTGACCGATGACGACGCGTGGTTGCGGGCGTCGGCGGCAGGCCGTCGTTACGTGGCGGCGCACTACTCGCGTGAAGCGATGCGTCGCGGGCTGGAGCAGGACATCGACGTGGGCCGACTGGTAGAGCCGCGCAACGAAGCTTCGCCGGCATGAGCGGAGCCATCCCCTACGGCAGGCGGCATGCAGATGCCGCACGACACATTGACAGGGTGACCGCTGCATCGGCAGGTGGCGGGCACCGCGCAGGTCAGAGGTAATCCATGACGTCTTTCGATATTTCCGGCGCGAAAACGCCCAGGCTGGTACCGATCATCATCTGTGGCGGTTCGGGAACGCGGCTATGGCCAGTGTCGCGGCAGGCGTTCCCCAAGCCGTTCATGCGGCTGGCGGATGGCCAAAGCCTGCTGCAGAAGGCCTACTTGCGTGCCGCGTCGCTCCCGGACGTCGCGGACGTCATGATCGTGACGAATCGCGATACCTATTTCCTGGTCAAGGACGACTGCGCTGAAGTGAAAGTCGACGGGGTTCGGATCGGATTCGTGCTGGAGCCAGTTGCACGGAACACAGCGGCCGCAATCGCGGCGGCGACGCGTATCGCGCGCGAGCGCTACGGTGACGACACGGTGCTGCTCGTGATGCCGGCAGACCAACTGGTCGAGGACATCGCGGCATTTTCCCAGGCCGTCGACATGGCTGCGCGCACGGCCAAGGACGACGGCATCGTCGTGTTCGGCATTCAGCCGACGCGCGCCGAAACGGGTTTCGGATACATCGAGATCGACGAGCGGGCGGAGTCTTCGTTGAGCATCGCGCCAGTGAAGCAATTCGTCGAAAAGCCGGTTGCGGAAGTAGCCGAGCGTTTTCTCGCGGACGGCCGGCACCTGTGGAACGCCGGCATGTTCTGCTTCGCGCCCGCCACGATGCTCGCGGAACTCGATCTTCACGCACCTGACATCGTCGCGCAGGTGACGCGCGCCGTGGATCACGCTTCCTCAAGCGAATCGAACGGCAGCTTCAGCGTCGAGCTGGACGCGGCGGCGTTCAAGGACGTGCAAAGCACGTCGATCGATTACGCGGTGATGGAGCGATCGCACAACGTCTCGGTCGTCGCGTGCTCGATCGGCTGGAGCGACATCGGTTCCTGGAAGGCCATCAGCGAGTTGAGCCAGCCTGACTCGAGCGGCAACCGCGTGGAAGGCACGGTCGCGTTGCACGACGTCGCGGATTGCTTCATTCGCGGCGAGGATCGCGTGATCGGTGCGATCGGCCTGCGCGATCTGATCATCGTCGATACGCCCGACGCGCTGCTCGTCGCGGATCGCGACAGAACGGAAGAGGTGAAGGAGATCGTCGCGCAACTTTCGAGGGTGAAGCACGAAAGCTGCGCGCTGCACCGGACGGTGCATCGTCCGTGGGGAACCTATACGGTGCTGGAAGAGGGCGAGCGCTTCAAGATGAAGCGCATCGTCGTGAAGCCTGGCGCGTCGCTATCGCTGCAGATGCATCACCATCGAAGCGAACACTGGATCGTGGTGCAGGGATGCGCCGATGTCGTATGCGGCGAGCAGACCGTGCAGTTGCAGCCGAACGAGTCGACCTATATCCCGGCGGGCCGCAAGCATCGGCTGACGAATCCCGGCGTGCTCGATCTCATCTTGATCGAGGTTCAATGCGGCGAATATCTGGGCGAAGACGACATCGTTCGATTCGAGGATGTGTATGGACGTCTGAAGGCGCCGGCTGCCGCAAGTTGACCCGTTGCGGCGCAGTGCGGAAGGCCGCGTGCAACGCGTCGGGCGATGCGCCTTGCGATTTCCTCATGGATCACGCGCCGGGACCGTAGGAAACCGGATGGGTGACGGGCTTTGCCCAAACGCGACCGTTATCGCGAGATTGATGCCGTCGCGTTGTGTGGAGCACTGACGCACACAGGATGTGAGCAGGCAAAGCGTCCCTTGAAGCACGTCGATTGCTGCGGCCGACCCGGCGAGCAAGGTCTGCGCGGACCGGCGGCAAGCTGTTGTCGTTCGTCACATGATTCGATAGGGATGACAGCAATGTCCGGCCGGGCGCTGACTCGGTAGAATGCGGGACTCAGCGTGCGGGCGACAGCCGGTCGAAGATTGGCGCGCCGCATTCGGGCGATTGACCGAAGGTCGTCCGATGCAAGCTTCCCCTCGAAATACGTCGCGAATAATGCGCACAAAGCTTTGCGTGTTACGCTAGCGGCCTTTGTTATCAAGTAATTCTTACAGGCAGCGGTTCATGGTAGATACTCCCGTTGATTTCTCACGGCAGGGAACGTCGGCGACAGGTGGAGTTTCCGGCTTTCGTTTTCTGGGCTGGCTTGCTATCCCGATCGTTGTCGCAGCAGTCCTGCTGGTCCTTATCAATATCCTCGTTTTTCGAACCCTCGATTATTATCATTGGGTCAAGCCCGATTCGGTCATGGGCATGGTGGTTCAGACCGAGGGCCTGGTCGAGCATCAAATCGTTCCCGGCAAGCGCAATATCATTGTTATCGGTGATTCGCGTGTCAGCGAGGGTTTCTCGGCGATCATCGCGAATGAGGAAAGCAAGCGTCCCGACCTCAATTTCATTCAGGCGGGAATGCCCGGCACCGAGCCGCGCGTCTGGTACTACTTTCTACGCAAGATCGATCCCAAGCAGAATAAGTTTGCGGGAATCGTGCTCATGGCGTCCCATTTCGATGACAGCCATCAACCGTACGATCCGGCGGAGCGCATCGACGATCTGACCTATCTTCAGCCGCTGACGACTTTCAAGGACTCAGTGGCCGTCGCCAAGACCTTCCATGGTTTCGACGAGCGGGTTCATGCGTTCACGGCGATGATGCTTCCGCTCAACACCGCACGGCTGGACATTCAGGATTTCCTGGCGCACAAGGTCAAGCGCGTCGACCAGGCGAAGGAGTGGCACGCGCACTTCTATCAATGGTCGCTTCAATATCCTGGGCAACAAGGCGCTGTTCCGGCGCTCGGCAAGAACGACCTTGCAAGCTTCGACTTCAAGTCGGCCGGTTTGCCGCCGCTCAAGGTCAACGCGATGAACGAATACGTGAAGGGTCTGCTGGGGCAGAGCCGGTTGATTTCGGCCGACCAGTTCGGCCGCTATCGCCAGAAATGGTTCGGTGCGATCGCGGATGAATACCAGCATGCAGACGTGCCGGTGTTCGTGTTCCAGGCGCCCCGAGGACCGTATGAAGCCTACGGCACGGCGTCTGCGGCGGATACCGGCAAGGGCGTCCTGCGTCAGCTCGCGCAGGAAGGCCGCATCACGTTGCTTGATCCGAAGCCCCTCGAGCAACTGGAAGAGCCGGGCTATTTCTTCGACTCGCTGCACGTCAACGACAAGGGGCGCCATATCATGAGCCCTGCGCTCGCGCGTCTCGTCTCACAACAACTCCCCGCGGCTCGATAGCACCATGCTGTTCAATACCTTCGAATACTGGATATTCTTTGCGATCGTCGTTGTCATTCTGGCGTTTCTTCGGCCGGAGGCGAAGCGCCTCATTATTGTTGTCGCGAGCTTTATCTTCTATTCGTTCTGGGACCCACGTCTTTGCGTGCTGCTGCTTGCATCGACGGTCGCCAACTACTATCTCGGCATACTGATCGAGGACGCGCCGGAGCGCCGCAAGAAAGCGCTCGTGACCGTCGCAGTTGCGCTTAATCTCGTCGTCCTCGGCTTCTTCAAGTATTTCGATTTCTTCGCGAATTCGCTGACCGCGCTGCTCGGTCTTTCAGGTCACCCGTGGGCGCTCGACATCATTCTGCCCGTCGGCATCAGCTTCTTTACGTTCGAAGGCATTGCGTATTGTTGCGACGTCTATCGCAAGCACGTGCGCGCGGTGCGTAGCTTTATCGACTTCGCGTTGTTCATCTCGTTCTTTCCTCATCTCGTCGCGGGTCCGATCATCCGGCCGGAAAACTTCTTCCCGCAGGTGCGCAACAACCACGGTCTGACGGCGGTCGACGTGAAGTGGGGACTCTGTCAGATCATCAAAGGTCTGGCCAAAAAGATCATCTTTGCCGATTACTTCGCGATCGTCGCCGATGCTTATTTCAACGATCCGACGAATGGCGGCGTGGCGCCGGCGATCGGCATCATTGCTTTCGCGATGCAGATCTACTTCGATTTCTCCGGCTATACGGACATTGCGCGCGGCTGTGCGGGCTTATTGGGCTTTCGCTTTCCGTCGAATTTCGAGCGCCCGTATCTCGCGATCAACATCGCGGACTTCTGGCGCCGCTGGCATATTTCGCTGTCGACCTGGCTGCGAGATTATCTCTACATCCCGCTGGGCGGAAATCGCACGTCGGCATCACGGGTTTATTTGAACCTGATGATCGTGATGGCGCTCGGCGGACTGTGGCATGGCGCCAGCTGGAATTTCATGGTCTGGGGCATTGCGCACGGCGCCATGCTATGCATTCATCGCTTGTGGGACCGCACGCTGGGGCGGCGCCTCGTTGCGCCGGCCGCGCTCAAGCCGGTCACCACGGCCTTGTGCGTGGTCCTGACTTTCGTGCTCGTGTGTCTTGCGTGGATTCCGTTCAGAGCGAACGATTTCGCCGCGACCGCGCTGATTTTGCAGCAGGTCGCATCGCCGCGCGTGCTGAGCCTTGCGGGCGCGACGCATTACTACTGGGGTCTGCTCGCCGCGTGTGCGATCTGGTGTCTCATCGACTGGAACCGACGCGTGCAGCATTGGTTCGTCGAACGCATGCCTTATGTGATGGCGGGTGTGCCCGTGGCGATCGTGCTGGTCGCAATCCAGGTCTTTGGGCAATTCGGTCTGCAGATTCCCTTCATTTACTTCAAGTTCTGATCAATGACGCGGGCTGACCGGCCCGCGCGCATTGCCTTATGCAGCCAATTCACCTGCCGTATTCCCGGCGAATTGACTGACCAGCGTGCGAAATTTGCGGCGAGCGGTTTCATAAAGCAGCATGTCGAGCGCGTTGACTTCCGTCAATTCACGGAACAGCGGCGTGCCGAGTTCATTTTCAATCTTTGCGACGCGCGCTTCGAGACTTCCGCCCCGGCGGGGTGAGGAGTTCTCGATGACGAATTGGCTTTCCATTTCCCCGATGACCGGCTTGAGTGCTGTACGCATGATAGCCAGCGATTCGTCGAAAGCCTCGACCAGCCCAAAAAACGGCAGCCCTGCCAATACGCACAGCGCTCGAATGTAGTCTTCGTGCGTTGCGCGCGCATGGCGCATATCGCCTTGTACGCCGGCCAGATGAATGACCTGGAAATTGCGGCAGACGGCGGTGGCGTCACGGCTGACGGTCCACTCCGCGAATTCGCGCAGTCCGCCGCTTCGTGCGATAGCCACGCTCGGGCTCGTGCTGTCTGCGGACTGTCGGCGCTCGAACTCATACACCGATGCAAAGCGGTCCAGCGGATGCCGCAGAAACAGGATAGGAAGAAAATTGATACCGCGGTCTTGCGGCAGCGGCAGGCGCGCCTGGTGACTCGACACCGCGCGAAGCTCGCTATGGGCCGTAACGAACGCCAGCAGATCGCTCGGACTGACGGTTGACCAGGGGTGCTCGCCCTCGATGTGGCCATGTTCCGCATCGGAGAAGTGTCGACTCAGAATCCCGTCGAGGGTAGAACCGGCGTTCTTGAACAGGTGATAATGAATGATCACGGAGCGCATCGGTGTTTTCCTAAGGCTATTTATCGTTCTGATATTCGTCGCTGTGTCGGAGTGCATAGGCGCTCAATTGGTCGACGCAATGGCGTGCATCGCAAGCCATGGTATTGACGACCAAATCCGGCCCGTGCGGGATTTCATAAGGCGAAGTCAAGCCCGTGAAATCCTTGATCTGACCGGCTTCGGCGAGCTTATAAAAACCCTTGACGTCCCTTTGCTGGCAGGTCTCATAGTTGGCCTCTACATAGATCTCGTGAAACCTTTCACCGATGATCGCTCTCGCGCGTGCGCGACCCGCTTCAAACGGCGAGACAAGGGAAACGAATACGACGATGGAAGCGCTCGCACACAATGCGGCGACCTCCGCTGCGCGCCGCACGCTTTCGTCGCGCGCTTCAGCGGAAAAGCCAAGGTCGCAATTCAGGCCGCTGCGCAGCACGTCACCATCGAGCACGATGGTGCGAAAGCCTCTTTCCGCGAGCGTGCGGCTCGCGCCGTAGGCGAGCGTGGACTTTCCCGCTCCCGACAAGCCCGTTAGCCAGAAAACGCACCCAGGACTCGTCGTGATGCTGGGAGTACTGCACAGGGCGTAATTAGTAGAATTAGTTGACCTCGTCATGGAATTTTTTGCTCATCTAACATGGATATCGTCATAAATCCTAACGTTAATGAAGCTGTCATACCTAAAAGGAAAGTCTTCGAAATATTTCGTTACGAAATGAAAGGCTCAGAGTTAAGGCAGCTTACAGATTTATATTAGTATGGCGGGTTGCTCTACTCGCATTCGTGTTGGCGCGTTCGCCGGACGAATAGAGCACTGCACGGTGGCGTACGTCTGTACCGCAGTGTAACGGGCTTTCGCGGCATTATTCATGTTCTTCTAAATGACGGCATCACATCGCTTCATGCGCCGCGGAATTGTTCCGGAGGCATCTTGGAGCGGGCCGGTGGAAGGCGTGACACGGAGCGCAAAAATCAGATAGACCCGGAGGAACGAATTGGGCAACAGGATCGCGGTTATCGTCCCTTGCTATAACGAGGAAACGTCAATAGGGAAGGTGGTTGCCGATTTTCGACAGTCGCTTCCTTATGCCGATATCTACGTCTTCGATAACAATTCGACGGACGGCACAGCTGAGACGGCATTGCGCGCGGGCGCACACGTGCGGAAGGTCAACTTGCAGGGCAAGGGCAATGTTATCCGCCGAATGTTCGCCGATGTGGAGGCCGATGTATATGTCATGGTCGACGGCGACGACACCTACGACGCAAGCGTTGCCCCCACGCTGATCGAGGCGCTCGTCACCGACGGGCTGGACATGGTGGTCGGATGCCGCGTGACCGACGAGACCGCCGCGTACCGGCCGGGTCACCGCTTCGGCAATGTGATGCTGACCGGCTTCGCTGCGGCGATTTTCGGCCGCACCTTCCGCGACATGCTGTCTGGTTACCGGGTGTTTTCGCGGCGCTACGTGAAGTCGTTCTCGGCGCATGCCAAGGGGTTCGAGACCGAGACGGAACTGGCTGTGCATGCGCTGGAACTTCGCATGCCCGTGGTCGAGATCGATACGTTCTACGGCAGCCGGCCAGAAGGCTCGGAGAGCAAGCTGAACACCTATCGTGACGGTTTTCGCATCCTGATGACGATTCTCCGACTGTTCAAGCTCGAGCGTCCGCTCGCTTTTTTCGGCATTTGCTTCGCGCTGAGTGTGTTGCTGTCAATCATTCTGGCGGTGCCTGTCTTCGAGACTTATTTCGCCACCGGCCTCGTGCCGCGTTTGCCCACCGCGTTACTATGCGCGGCGCTTGCCTTGCTCGGCTTCCTGTTTCTCGTGTGCGGACTCGTGCTCGACACGGTTACTAAAGGAAGGCTCGAGGCCAAGCGCTTCGCCTATCTGGCGATACCCGGTCCCACCACGACGGGCTCCCGATAATGGGTCAGTTTCTTCGCTTTGGCGTCGTCGGGGTGATCGGCTTTCTAGTCGACAGCGGCGTGTTGTACGTGATGCTCTGGCTTTCCATGGGCTTCATGTCGGGACGCATCGTGTCGTTTCTCTGTGCCGCGACGACGACCTGGTACATCAACCGGCGCATCACGTTTTCGCCCGGCACACACCGAAGTGTTCTGCGTGAGTGGGTGAGCTACCTTGTCGCGATGTCCGGCGGGGGATTGGTGAATCTCGTCTGCTACCGGGTCGTGATGTCCGCGTTCCACTACTCGCATCTTCTGCCGCTGATCGCGGTGGGCGTCGGTTCGATTGCCGGTCTGCTGGTCAATTACACCGTGGCGAAGTTCTGGGTGTTTCGACGGCCAAAGCGCGACCCGAATCCCCAGAACTGAGCGGAATGCCCGCTTTGTATCGCTGATGCGCCGCCAGCCGATCGGCGCCCGGCGCGCGCGTTTCCCATGACGGTTCGCGCTCGCTTCCGCATGACTATAACGAGACCCAACTCTTAGACTAGAACCGATGACATCACGTCTCCCGTCAGGACTTCGATTTGCCGCTGCGCTGGCAAGCGCGGCGTTCGCCGCGATCATCGTCTGGATGCTTGTGCTCCTGTGGCGGTACGCGCTCGTCGCGCCCCCCAGTTTCGACGGTGCGATGAATCTCAACACCGCGCAGTCGCTGCTGCACGGTACCGGTTACGGCTTCTTCTACGACCGCTTCTTCTCCTTCCCCGCGCAGACCGACGGGCCGTTCATCTTGCCCGCGGCGCTTGCCTTCTGGATCGGCGGCGTGACGCCGTTCACGACGCAAGTCGTGAATCTTGCTTATGTGTTTGCGCTCGTCGTCGTCGTTGTGATGCTGTTGCGGCGGCTCGACGTGCCGCTCTGGCTCGCGCTGTTCGCCGTCATGGCGTGCGTGATGACGCCGGGCTTCGCCGAATTCTCGATGAACGGCTATGGCGAGATTCCGATGCTCGTATGGTTCATCGGCGGACTGATCGTGTTGCTGCCAAAAGAGACCGAGGGCATGAGCGACCGGCGTCTTTTCGTCGCGGGGATGCTGTTCGGCGTGTCGTATCTCACCAAGGTCGTGGCGCTCGTGTGCATCGCCCCCGCCGTTCTGGTGCTGGGCTGCATGATCCTTGCCCGGCCGCGCCGTTGGACCCGGCTGTTCCGGCTCGCAGCGGGCTTCGTCTTGCCGGTCGTGCTCTGGGAGGTGTTCCGCTACGTCCAGTTGGGCAATCTGCACAACTATGTCGACTGGTGGCACTATCAGCTCGCGCAAATTCGTGCGCAATCCGGCGCCCGGCCAACGGGCGTGCCGCATGGCCGGATCGTCACCGGACTGAATCACCTGAAGGCGCTCTCGGACATGACGGGCGTGCCGACGGTCGTGCTTGCCTTGTTGATCGCCGCGCCGGTGGGTCTCGGTCTGATCTTCGCGATCAAGCGCTCGACGCCCGGGCGCTTGCGTCTCGGCATCGGCATGCTGTCGATCGTGTGCGGCCTCTATTTCCTCTGGTGGATTTTCATCACGCCCGAGGCCTTTCTCTGGCTGCGCCGTATCATCGCCGGGCTGCTCTTGTTGCAGTGTCTGTTCGCCGCCGTGCTCATGGTGGTCTATGTCCGCGTCGCCGGATGGATTGCCAGCCGGACAACACGTCCCACGCTGATGACCGCGCTGGCGGTTCCGTTGCTCGCCGTCGCGGTGTTCGGCCAGTTCAGGCTCATGCGAACCGGCGAGTTCGTGTCGAACCCGCCGCGTCCGCCGGGCTATGCGCTTGAGATGTTGCGGGTCGCGCAAGAGGTGAAGGCCTTGCCGGCCGGGGCGACTCTGTTCGGCACGGCCTGGTGGCAGTCGCCCGTCATCGCGCTGTTCTCCGGACGGCATTTCATGAATCTCGCGCATTGGCCGATCGACAAAATCAACACCGCGCGGGACAAGTATTTCGTGACGGACATGTACTCGCAGAGCATCGACGCCTCGGCCATCCAGGAACTGCTGAAGCGTTCGTCCTATGTTCCCGTGATGAAATCGGATGGCGGATCGATTTACCGGTTGACGTCCGTGCGGCCGTACGATCCCTTTACGCCGAACGATGAGAACGTGGCGAAGCTGTCCAGCAGTCTCGATTTCTCGCGCTCCGATTACGATGCGCGCCGCGGCATCTATCAGCGCGAAGCCGACCGCGATGCGTGGATGTCGCCGCATGCCGCGATCTTGCTCGCACGCAAGCACGAGGACGCCGTGCGAATCGGGTTCGAGGTGCCGAAGGAAATGTTCAAGGCTCCGCAATCGGGCAGTCTGGTGCTGGAGATCTCGAGCGCCGGCTGTCTCGACAGGAAAATCGACGTCACCGAGAGCGGTGTCCATACGGTTGTGCTCTCGCTGGACTGTCCGGGTTCAGACGAGAGCAAGCCGTTCGAGATCGATCTGCGAGCGGATCGGCATGTGCCCTACATTCCGCAGATCGATTCGGACAATCGTCAGCGTTCGTTGCGGCTGCGCTACGTCCGCCTGGAGACGGCAGGTGCCGCTTCTTCAGCGCGGAATGCTGTAACCGATCCCGCCGCCCGGGAATAAGCCGCGTTTCAGCGCATGACGACGAACGATGCCTGGTGCTTGTCGAGATCGCGCTTCACGGCAGGCAACTGCCTTGGGCGAACCCCTGACGAGGTATAGTCGCCCGGTTCCCGGATCGATTCCTTCGTATCCGGGTTCGGGCTTTTTCCAAGAAACGACGAACGTTCCAACCCAGCGACGCCAGGCGAAGACGCCGAAGCGCTGCCGGGAACGTCGACTCACTCAACCTGGTGTTGAAACATGCAGCTCGTGTTGCTCTATTCGTTTTTCGCCGCCATCGCGACGCTCGCCAACATCGGCGCGCAGGATCTCACGACGCGCGTCTACGGCGGTCCGTGGCATATCGTGCTGTCGGTGCTCGTGGGCACGGGTGTCGGGCTGGTCGTGAAATACGTGCTCGACAAGAAATGGATTTTCCGCTTCAAGGCGGAGAACGCGCGTCACGACGCCACCATGTTCACGCTCTACGTGACGATGGGCCTCGTCACCACCGCGATCTTCTGGGGCGTCGAATTCGCGTTCGAGCATATCTTCGGGACGGCCACGATGCGTTATGTGGGCGCGTGCATCGGCCTGGCGATCGGCTATGTGATCAAGTACCGGCTCGACAAGCGCTACGTGTTCCGCAGCTTCGGCGGCGAGCAGCCCGCGCTGGCTGCCCGCGACTGATTGCGCCATCGCCCTCGCGTAGCAACGCCGCGTCAGAGCGACGCACGCTTGAACAGGAAGCGCGGCACGTTGCGGATGATGAGCATGATGCCCCACCAGAACCACGGCGTATAAAGCACGTCCTTCTTGCGCTCGACCGCACGCACGATGTCCTTCCCGACCTTCTCCGGCGTCGCGACCAGCGGACCGGGCAGCGGCAGCCCTTCGGTCATCGGCGTGGCGACGAAGCCCGGCTTGATGTCCAGCACATGCACGCCGACCTTGAAGAGGCGCGCGCGCAGCCCTTCGAGGAAGGCCTGCAGCGCGGCCTTCGCGCTGCCGTACAGATAGTTCGACGGCCGTCCGCGATCGCCCGCCACCGACGAGATCACGGCAAGCACGCCGTGCCGCTGCGCTTCGAGCCGGTTGGCGAGCGGCGTGAGCAGCGCGATCAGCGAGAGCGCATTGGTGTGGAACTCGCGCACGGCCACCGCCGGGTCGTTCTGGCACGCGGCCTGGTCGGGCAGGGTGCCGGAGGCGACCAGCACGATATCGATGGAATCCATCTGCGCGGCGCACGCGGCGAGCATGGCAGCGTGCTCGTCGAGCCTGTCGAGGTCGAGCCGGTACACCGCCGCCGAAGCCGCGCCGCGCGCCGTGAGATCGGCGGCCGCCTGCTCCACGCGGTCCTGATTGCGCGCCACGAGAAAGAAGCGCGCGCCTTTGGCGGCCCATTCGCGGGCACAGGCAATGGCGATGGCGGACGTGGCGCCTACGATGACGATGTTCTTCATGAGGCGATCATTCGTTTCCAGAAGTGCGACAGCATCGCGGGATCGCGAAGCGATTCGAGCTGCTGCCATTGAGGATAAGCGGCGCGGAAATCGGCGGCGGACATGTGCGCGTCCTTTGCCGGATAGATGCGTCCGCCCGCTTCGCGCACGAGGGTGTCGAGCGCGGCGAACAGCTGCGCGTTGCGCGCGTCGTGCTGCGGGAAGTCGAGTGCGAGCGAAGTGCCTTCCATCGGAAAGGACAGCAGTCCGGGCGACGCAATGTCGCCGCAGCGCTTGAGCACCGCGAGGAACGATCCCGTCCCGCTCGACGAGATGCGGTCGAGCATCGCGCGCACCGCATCGCGCGCGGTCGCGGCCGGCACGACGCACTGGTACTGCTGGAAGCCCGAAGGTCCGTAGATGCGGTTCCATTCGAGTAGGCTGTCGAGCGGATAGAAGTAGCCGTCGTAGCCGACGCGCGACAATTCGACCGGCTTGCGCTGCTTGCGGTAATACAGTTCGTTGAACGCGCGCAGCGTGAGGCCGTTGATGAGCGACACGGGCGGCGTGAACGGCACGCTGCGCTTGCGGCGTGCCTCGACGTCGAGCGAGCCGTGGATCGCGTGATCGCCCGCCATGAAGAGGCCGCGCCCGAGCGAGGCGCCGCGGCTCGCGCAATCCACCCAGGCGACGCAGTATTCGTGCTTCGCGTCGTACTCTTCCGAGAGATCGAAGAACTCGTCGAGCTTGCCGAAGCGGATGCTCGTCACGTCGATCAGGCTGGTGCGGATCGGCATCAATGCGAATTCGGCCCACAGGATCAGCCCGGTGAGCCCGAGGCCGCCGATGGTCGTCTTGAACCACTCGGGGTTCGTGTCCGGCGAGCATTCGAGCACCGTGCCGTCGCTGCGCGCGAGGCCGAACGCGCGCACGTGGCGGCCGAAGGTGCCGCGCACGTGATGGTTCTTGCCATGCACGTCATTGGCGATGGCGCCGCCCAGCGTCACGTACTTCGTGCCCGGCGTGACCGGCAGCATCCAGCCGCGCGGCACCGCGACGTCGAGGATCTGCTCGAAGGTGATGCCGGGCTCGGCGCGCACGATGCCGCGCGTCCAGTCGGCCGAGATGATGCGGTCGAGCGCGAGCGTCTGGAACACGTGATCGGAACTGGCGAGGCAGACGTCGCCGTAGCTGCGACCGTTGCCGAAGGCGAGCGTCGTGCCGTGCGTCTCTCGCACGCCGCGCCATTGCGCGTGTGCCTGATCGCGCCAGTGGGCGGCGTGCGGCGTCTGCGGCAGACGGGGGTAGCGGCCCCAGGAAAGCAGTTCGCTCATCGGTCAGGTCGCGAGCCAGAAGGCCAGGCCGCACAGCGCGACCACCAGCAGGCTCATGCGGTCGCGCGCGGCGAACACGATGGGGTCGTCGTTCATGCCGCCGCGATGCGTGATGATCCAGGTGCGGCTGATCCAGTAGAGCATGACCGGGCAGGCCAGCCAGATGTATTGCGGATGCCGGTACAGCATCGTCGTGCCCCCGTCCTGGATGTACATGGCGAGCACCAGCACCGAGATATAGCCCGAGGCCGTGCCGAGCGACGATACCATCGAGAGGTCGTCGGACAGATAGCCGCGTCCGCGCGTTTTTTCGCGGCCGGCCTGCACCATCGCATGCAGCTCGGCGTAACGCTTCACGAATGCGAGGCTCAGGAAGAAGAACATCGAGAAGGCGAGCAGCCAGAAGGTCAGATGCACGCTGATGGCCGCAGCCCCAGCGATGATGCGCGTCGTGTAGAGCGCCGCCAGCGTGACCACGTCGATCATCACGCGCCGCTTGAGCACGAGCGAGTACGCGAGCGTCAGCACGTAATAGCCGAGCAGCACCGCGCTGAAGCGCCACGGCAGAAACGCGGCGGCGATGCCGAACGCCAGTGCGAGCAGCACCGGACACAATGCCAGGCCCCACAGCAGCGGCAGGGTGCCGGCGGCGAGCGGCCGCCTGCGCTTGACCGGATGATGGCGGTCGTCCTCGAGATCGAGCAGGTCGTTCAGCAGATAGACGCTCGACGCGCACAGGCCGAACGCGACAAACGCGAGCACAGCCTGTCCGAGCAGCGGCAGGTTGCCGAGATGATGTCCGGCGAGCAGCGGCACGAAGATCAGCAGGTTCTTGAGCCACTGGTGCACGCGCAGCGCCTTGGCCCAGACCTTGAGTTGCGGCGGACGGTTCTCGAACACCTGCTCGACGTTGGCGCCGCGATTCGCGGCGCGCATCACGCCCGCGTGCGGATTGACGACATAGGCGCGGTCGGCCGATTGCCAGACGGCGATGTCGTCGTGCGAATTGCCGACGTAGTCGAAGCCCTTCTCGCCGTATTCGGCGACGAGCCGCTCACGCTTGCGATGCGACGAGAGATTGACGCGTTCGTCGCTGGCGAAGACGCGGACGAAGAGCCCGAGATGCTCGGCGATGCGCTTGGCGAAAGACTCGTGGCTCGCCGTGGCCAGCACGAGTTCGCGGCCCGCCGCGCGCATCTCCGTCAGCCAGTTGATGACCTGGAGGTTGTACGGCAGGGTCGTCACGTCGATCGACACGTGTTCCGCGAGACGGGCCTTGAGCGCGGGCTTGCCGCCGCTCGCGAGCCATTGCAGCGGACGGAAGAACTTCTGCGGAAACGACCTCAGGAAGGCGAATCCGCTCTCGACGAGAATGTCGGAGCGAATCAGCGTACCGTCGAGATCGACGACGATGGGCTTGCTCATTCAGTTCACGATAAGGTGATCAGGGTAAGCCCACTGCGAGGGTCCGGTCGGAGCCGAAGCAACAGCAGGGGCCGATTCGGATAGGGCATGGTCACTGCGAGTGGGCGGAATTTAGCACAAACCTAAGTGCAAAATTTTACAAATCTTCCCGGCTGCGGCTTTTCCGAAGGGTCGTGCGGTTGCCGAAAAGGGTGACTTTGAGCACAATCGGTGCGGTTTCCACTTCATGACGCGGTCCGTATTCCTTTCGTGGCGCGGACACCTCTCCTTGCCCGATGAACGCGATTCCACCGCAACGCCGGACCACCGCCCGGCCAGACCAGGCCGACGCTGGCTGCCCGCTCAGCATCTCCATCGTGGTCTACCGGCCGGATGCGGCGCTGCTTGCGCGCACCGTCGAGACGCTCGACGCCGCGCTTGCCGACCTGCTCGACGTGGCGGGGCACACGCGGCTCTACCTGATCGACAACGGCAATCCCGGCGAGTTCGCCGATCTTCCTGCGCCGATGGACGAAGGCGTGGAGACCATCGTGATCCGGGGGCATGGCAACGTCGGTTACGGGCGCGGCCACAATCTCGCGATCGAGCGGACCCGCAGCCGCTTCCATCTGATCCTCAATCCCGATGTCGAGCTGAACGCCGACGGCCTGCGCCGCGCGCTCGCCTTTCTACAGGCAGAGCCCGGCGCGGGACTGCTTGCGCCGTGGATCGGCGGTGACGACGGTGCGCAGCAGTTCCTGTGCCGCCGCTATCCGACCGTCCTCGATTTGTTCGCGCGCGGTTTCCTGCCCGGGTCGCTGCGCAAGTTTTTCGCGCGGCGCCTGGCGCGTTATGAAATGCGCGATGTCATCGGCGAGCAGGACATCGTATGGGATCCGCCCATCGTGAGCGGTTGCTTCATGCTCTTCCGGACCGATGTGCTCAAGTCGCTCGGCGGTTTCGATCCGCGTTATTTCCTCTACTTCGAAGACTACGACCTGAGCCTGCGCACACGTGACTTCGCGCGCACCGTTTATGTGCCGTCGGTACGCATCCTGCATCACGGCGGCGGCGCGGCACGCAAGGGTTCGACGCATGTGAAGCTGTTCGTCACGTCCGCGTTCCGTTTCTTCAACCGCTTCGGCTGGAAGTGGCTATGAGCGCGCCGGGCCAACGCATCGCAGTGACGGGCGCGAACGGTTTCGTCGGCCGGGCGGTGAGCCGCGCGCTGCTCGAACGCGGCATCGCGGCGACCGGGCTCGTGCGCCCCGGCGCGCAGTGCGTGCCGGGCGTCGAGGCGCGCATCGTCGAAGGGCTCGACGCGCTCAGTCCCGAATCGTTCGCGGGATGCGACGCGGTGATCCATCTCGCTGCTCGCGTGCATGTGATGGGCGAGGCCGCGGCGCACGCCCAGGCGGTGCTCGAAGCCTATCGGGCGGTCAACCTGGCGGGCGCGCTCGGCGCCGCCGAGGCCGCGCGCCGCGCGGGCGCGACCCGCTTCGTGCTGATGAGCAGCATCAAGGCGCTGGGGGAGCACGACCCGGGCCGGCCCTTCACCGAGGACGACGAGCGCCGTCCACCGGACGCATACGGCGTCTCGAAGGCGGAAGCCGAGGTCCGGCTGCTCGAATTCGGCAGCCGCACGGGGATGGAGGTGGTGGTGATGCGCCCGCCGCTCGTCTACGGTCCCGGCGTCCGCGCGAACTTTCTCGCGATGATGAACGCGCTTGCGCGCGGCGTGCCGCTGCCGCTGGGCGCAATCGACGCCCGCCGCAGCCTCGTTTCGGTGGACAACCTGGCGAGCGCGACGGTCGAATGCGCGTTGCATCCCGCCGCCGCGGGCCGCGTGTTCCATGTGACCGATGGCGAGGACCCGGGCGTCGCAGAACTTGCGCGCAGGCTGGGTGAGCAGCTGGGCAGACCGGCACGGCTGGTCCCGGTGCCGGCGGGATGGCTGCGCGGCATGGCGCGGCTGATGGGCAAGACCGCGCAGGTCGAGCGCCTGACGAGCAGCTTGCGGGTGGACTCCGGCCGGATTCGCGAGACGCTGGGCTGGCGCGCGCCGCAGACCCTCGATCAGGGGCTGGCCGTGACGGCAGCGTGGTATCGCTCGGAGCGGCGTTAGCCGTGCACGTCCGGCGCAGCAATGAAGCCGGGCCGGACGACGCTATTGGTCTGATTTAAAAAAACGGCGCCGTCGGACAATCGCGTATCCTTTGGGGTTTTGCCAAGCGAAACTCGCCCTTCGGCGGACGTTCTTCGCCTGGAACATCCAACAACCCCGCATGCCGCTTTCGTTTCCTGAGAACTCGCCTGTCATGGCCGCGATCATTGTCGCGGCGCTGGCTTTCGTCGCGTGCGTGCTGATTCTTCAGACGCTGCTGCGGACCGGCCTCGCCTGGCGCCTCGCCACCGATATTCCCAACGAACGCTCGCTGCACGAGCGGCCCACGCCGCGCGTCGGCGGCTGGGGCGTCGTGCCGGCGGGCGCCGCCGCGCTGCTGATCTGCGCGCCGTCCATGTGGCTCATCGCGGCCTGCATGCTGTTCCTCGCCGCCGTCTCGCTGATCGACGACCGCCGCGGCCTGCCCGCGCGCGTGCGCTTTGCCGCGCACTTCGTCGCGGTGATCGCGGTGATCGTCTGGCATCCGGCCGCCGTGCCATGGTGGGCGCTCGCAGTAATCGCCTTCC
The DNA here is from genome assembly GCF_031450975.1 of Caballeronia sp. LZ065. Lineage (NCBI taxonomy): Bacteria > Pseudomonadati > Pseudomonadota > Betaproteobacteria > Burkholderiales > Burkholderiaceae > Caballeronia > Caballeronia sp. LZ065. The sequence continues at coordinate 2,618,994 of NZ_JARUXV010000001.1, read as the reverse complement.
TGATGCTCTGGCTCATCAATCTCTACAACTTCATGGACGGCTCGGATGGACTGGCGGGCGGCATGGCGTTGTTCGGTTTCGCGGGCTACGCCATGGCCGCGCTCGCCGGCCCCGCGCCGGCGCCGGCGTCAGGCCTGGGTCTGGCGAGCGTCGGCATTGCCGGCGCCGCCGCCGGCTTCCTGACCCTGAATTTTCATCCGGCTCGGATTTTTCTCGGCGATGCCGGGTCTATTTCGCTGGGGTTCCTCGCGGGCGCGCTGGGTTACTGGGGCTGGCAGCACGGCGTGTGGCCCATCTGGTTTCCGGCGCTGGTGTTCGCGCCGTTCATCGCCGATGCGTCGGTGACGCTCATCCGGCGCCTCGCGCGTGGCGAAAGATTTTGGCAAGCGCATCGCGAGCATTACTATCAGCGTATGGTGCGTATGGGTTTCGGACATGCGCGTACAGCGCGTGTCTGGTATCTGTTCATGCTGGCGGGCATAATTCTCGGCAATGGAGCGCTGCATTTTTCGCTTTCCATGCAGTGGCTGGCAGTTGCGGGCTGGGCGGTCGTGGTTGTGGCAGCGGGTGCGGTCATCGACGCGCGTTGGCGGCGGCATGAAACGCGCCGTTCCGAACAATCTTGAGGTCCTGCTGATGAATCGAATCAAAGCTTCGTGGCTATCGGCGGGCGCATTCTTCTTCGATCTGGTGGCTGTCGCCGGTTCCTGGGTGGCCGCCTACGTCATCCGCTTCAACGGCAGCGTGCCGCATACGTTCCGCGAGAACGCGCTCGAGGCGCTCGTCTGGGTGCTGCCGCTCTACGGCGTGGTGTTTCGCGTATTCGGCCTGTATCGCGGCATGTGGGTGTTCGCGAGCTTGCCGGACCTGATGCGCATCTCGAAGTCGGTCGTGGTGGGCGCGCTGCTCGTGATGATCGGCGCCGTGATGTGGCAGCCGCTGCCCGTCATTCCGCGTTCCGTTCTCATCGTTTCTCCGCTGCTGCTGTTCCTCACCATGGGCGGCGCGCGCGCGCTGTATCGGGCGGGCAAGGAGTTCTATCTGTACGGCGGTCTGGTCGGGCAGGGCAAGCCCGTGATCGTGCTCGGCGCGGGCACGGCCGGCGCAATGCTGGCGCGCGAACTGGCCCGGTCCAGCGAATGGCGGCTCGTCGGCCTGCTCGATGACGACCCGGCCAAGCAGGGCCGCGAAGTCCTCGGGCACAAGGTGCTCGGCAAGTTCGGCGACCTGCCGAAGTTCGCGGAGCTGTACAAGACCGATTACGCGATCATCGCCATCCCGTCGGCCTCCGTTGACGAACAACGGCGCGTGGCCACGCTGTGCGTGCGCGCCGGCGTCAAGGTGATGGTGTTGCCCGCGCTCAGCCAGCTGACGGCCAGCGAGGGCAATTTCCTGTCGCGCGTGCGGCAGATCGACCTCGAGGACCTGCTGGGCCGCGAGCCGGTGAAGATCGACATGCCGCACGTCGAACGCCTGCTGCACGGGCGGGTCGTGATGGTGACCGGCGCGGGCGGCTCGATCGGCTCGGAACTGTGCCGGCAGATCCTGCGTTTTTCGCCCGCCCAACTGGTGGCCTACGACCTCAGCGAATACGCGATGTACCGGCTCATCGAGGAGCTGCACGAGAAGTTTCCCGAATGCTCGGTGATCCCGGTGGTCGGCGACGCGAAGGATTCGCTGCTGCTCGACCAGACCATGGGTCGCTTCACGCCGCACATCGTTTTCCACGCGGCGGCCTACAAGCATGTGCCGCTGATGGAAGAACAGAACGCGTGGCAGGCGGTGCGCAACAACGTGCTCGGCACCTTGCGGGTGGCGCGTTCGGCGATTCGCCATGACGTGCGCCACTTCGTGCTGATTTCCACCGACAAGGCCGTCAACCCGACCAACGTGATGGGCGCGTCCAAGCGTCTCGCCGAGATGGCGTGCCAGGCCTTGCAGCAGTCCGCGCCACGCACGCAGTTCGAGACGGTGCGCTTCGGCAATGTGCTCGGCAGCGCGGGCAGCGTGATTCCGAAGTTCCAGCAGCAGATTTCGAAGGGCGGTCCGGTCACGGTCACGCATCCGGAGATCACGCGCTTCTTCATGACCATTCCCGAGGCGGCGCAGCTGGTGCTGCAGGCGTCGAGCATGGGGCGCGGCGGCGAGATCTTCATTCTCGACATGGGCCAGCCGGTGAAGATCGTCGATCTTGCACGCGACCTGATCCGTCTGTACGGCTATTCGGAAGAGCAGATCCGCATTGTTTTCACGGGCTTGCGGCCGGGCGAGAAGCTCTACGAAGAACTGCTCGCCGACGACGAAACCACCACGCGCACGCCGCATCCGAAGCTGCGCATTGCGCAGGCGCGGGGCGTGCCGGACGATTTCATCGACGAATTGCTGCCGTGGCTGATGCAGCACCGCGTGCTGTCCGACGAAGAGGTGCGCCGCGACTTGCGCCGCTGGGTGCCGGAGTATCAGACCACGATGCTGCCAGTGCTGCAGAGTGTGCCGGTCGTGAAGGCCGCGAACGAGCGCAACGCGGGGCGCTGAACCACAGCGAGGCGACGCATGACGGCGACGCTCGACGACGTAGAGGCGCTGACTCACGCAGGCTCGCTGCTGTCGGGCGAGGGCATGATCGTCGCGCCGTATGATCTCGAAGTCGCGGGCGGCGAAGCTTCCGGGCATCGGCCGCTGAGTGGATGCGCCGGCATCCTGCACGCTGGGCACGCGCCGTTCCGGGCGGACTATGCGAACGCGCAGCGAATTCACCTCATCAACGCGTTCGGCGTGACGCTCGGCGATTCGATCATCGGGCTGACGGCGCTGTTCGCGCTCAAGCGCCGCCATCCGCATCTGAGTTTCACGATCTATCGTCCGTCGCGCGCGCCGCGCTATGTGCAGCGGCTCTATGAACTGGCCGCGCCGCAAGTCGGCGAGCTTGCCGCGCTGCCCGTGCCGTTCGCGACGCTTCCCGAAGCGGACCTCAAGATCGATCTGGGCAATCAATTGTTCTGGCCGCAGTTCGCCGCGCTGCCGATGATCGATTTCTTCCTGTGGGCACTGGGGCTCGAGCCCGCGAGCGTCGCCGCGCCCGACAAGTGCAATCGCTGGCTCGCGGACCTGCCTTTGGCGGCGTGGGAGCACCCGCCCTATGCATTGTTCTGTCCGGGCGCGAGTACGCCGGTGCGGAGCATCAGTGCGTCGGTGCACGCAAGCATCGTCGAGCGCCTCGCCGATTCAACCGGCCTCGACGTGCTGGGCTTCGGCGCCGTCGATCATCCGCGTTATCGCAATATCGCGCCGCTGTCGGTCGATACAGTGGCCTTCCTTGAATGGGTCGGGCACGCGCGCTGTCTGGTGACGGCGGACTCCGCCGCGCTGCATGTCGCGGCGGGTTTTGGCGTGCCGACTACCGCGTTCTTCACGACGATTCCCGCGCACTTGCGAGCACGCGATTATGTGAACTGTGTTGCGGTCGAGATGGACGTGCCGGGTCTGCGCGGCATGCACGCGAGCGCCCGTGCCGGCGATCTGGAGAAGCTGGACCGCGCGTTCCGCGAGTACGATTGGGGCGCGATGCCGCTTATGTTGCTGACGCCGCAGACGCCGCAGACGCTGACGCCGCCGATGCCGCTGACGCCACAGACGCCACAGACGCCACAGACGCCACAGACGCCACAGACGCCACAGACGCCACAGACGCCACAGACGCCACAGACGCCACAGACGCCACAGACGCTGATGCCGCCGCCGCCGACGCCGCCGACCCCGTCAACGCCACCCTTGCCCCAAAACGCCGCCTGAACCCTTACTCCGGCCTGCCGGCGCTGCGCACCTGGAAGGTCGGCAGGCGGCTGTAAAGTTCCGCGACCCAGTCGATGAACACGCGCACGCGTCGCGGCTGATGCCGGTTGGCCGCATACAGCACCGACACCACGCGCGGATACGACGGATACTCCTTCAGGATTTCCTTGAGCGCGCCGCTTTTGAGCAGCGGATCGAGCGTGTAGCTGGAGGCCTGGATCAGCCCCAGCCCCGCGACGCCGGCGGCGATGTACGAGTCGCCGTCGTTGACCGCGATCTTGTGCTGCATGGTGATGCTGCGCGTCTCCCCGTTGACGCCGAATTCCCAGTTGCGCACGCGTCCTGAATGGTTGAGCACGTAGCCAATCGCCAGGTGCTGTTCGAGATCGTCGAGCGTCTGCGGCTCGCCGTGCGCGTCCAGATACTTCGGCGCGGCGCAGGTGATCTGCGTATAGGCGCCGATGCGCTTCGCCACCAGCCCGACGTCGCCGACCGCGCCCACGCGCACGACACAATCCACGGCTTCCTCGACGAGATCCACTTGCCGGTCGGTCAGCAGCAGCTCGACGCCGATCTCCGGATACGCCGCGAAAAATTCCGGCAGCGCGGGGATGATGGTGCTCTTGGCCATCACCTGCGGCAGGCTGATCTTGATGTGTCCTTTCGGATTGGCCTTCGAATGCGCGAGCGACGCTTCCATGTCGTCCACTTCGCCCAGCACGCGCACGCAGCGCTCGTAATAGGCTTCGCCGTCCTCGGTGATGCTGATGCTGCGCGTGGTGCGATTGATGAGGCGTGCGCCCAGATGGGCTTCGAGCGCCTGGAGCGTGCGCGAAACGCTGGCGGGAGGCAGGCGCAGGGCGTCGGCGGCTTTGGAGAAACTGCCCGCCTCGACGACCCGCGCGAATACTTTCATTGCGAGGAAGCGATCCATGCTCGGGGTCCGGAAACGTGTCGGCGCGGACGCGTGGTCGCGCGCGATGACTCAGCATGCCGGCGGCCTGCTTTTTTCAAGCGACGATCATACTGAAGATCGCACGGACGCGCGCCAAACGTGAACGGCGCGCCGCGCGCGTCAGAGTCCGAGTCCCTGGCAGAGCCACCAGGAGTAGTGCTCGATCATCCGCTGGAACGGCGCGTGATGGCCGTAGGCGATCGAGGAGACGGCGAGCAGGCCGACGCCCGCGGCCAGCGCGCGCGGCATCTTGCGCGGCTGGTCGAAGACGCGTGTGAGCAGGAGACCCGCCACCAACGCGCCGAGCACCCACCCGGCGACGACTTCGGCCGGCGTGTGCGCATCCTGGATGATGCGACTCGCGCCGATCGCTGCCGCGAGCGCGAGACCGCCCAGCGCGCCCAGCCGGTACCACGCGCCGCCCAGGCCGCCGAACAGCAGCCCGCCGGCCACGGTGTAGATCGAGGCGGCGAGCATCGTATGGCCGCTGATCATGCGCAACTGGATGGCGGAGATTTCGAGGCCGCAGCCGGCATACAGCACCTTGGAAAGCCCGACGAGTCCCATGCCGAGCGTGAGCAGCACGGCCCAGCGGATCGCGAGGCGCAGGTCCACCGAGCGCAGCCAGAGCGCGCAGACGAGCGCGAGCGGCAGCAGGAGCGCCGCGTCGCCGAGATTCGAGAGAGTCCAGAGTACCCTTGTTTCCATGCGTATTCGTTCCAGGTAACTTCACGGGCGCCGACGAAAGGGTCAACGAACGTGGCGGCGCATGCGCCTATGAACTGTCGGCATCGGCCTCCTTGCGGCGGCCTGCCAGCCGGTATTCGGTCGGCGAAATCGACAACCGCTTGCGGAAGATCTTCGCGAGACCATCGCCGCTGCCGGCGCCGCAACGCCGGGCAATCTTGTCCACCGGCAGGTCGGTTCCGGCGAGCAGCATGCAGCTCGCATCGAGCCGCGCACGCAGCAGATACTCCGACGGCGTCAGTCCGATCTGCGCCTTGAAGCGGCGCAGGAAATTGCGTTCGCTCATCGCCGCGACGCGCGCCGCATCGGCGATCGAAATCGGCCGCACGTAGTTCTCGCGGATCCAGCGCGCGGCCGCGTCGATCTTCTGGCGCACGCCGCCGCCGTCGGTGTCGTCGAGGAGCATCGCGAGCTTGTGCCACGCGCCCGGAATCGAGCGTTCCGATACTTCGCGCGCCACCGCCGAGCCATAGTCCCGCTTGATGATGGACAGCGCCGCCGCGATCGGTCCTTTCGGATCATCGAGCGTGAGCGTCTGCTCGGCGATGAACAGCGGGTTCGCCATGCCGGGCAGGTGCGCGGCCGGAAACGCCGGCGCCGCTGCTTCTCCGGCGAAGTCGAGCGAGCGGCTCTGCACGGTGAGATTGGCGGCCGTGAGGATGTGCGCGCCTTCGCCGATCGCCTTGATGAACGGAATCTTCGACGCCACGCGGCCGAGGCGCTTGCGCAGCATCGTGTCGTGCCGCGCCTGACGCGCGCCCGCGCCGCCCGCAATGAACAATGCATCGCATTCGTTCATCCAGCGCGTCTCCAGGCTGTCGGTCCAGATGCGCATCGAACAACTGCTCGCCACGCTGCCGCCTTCACTGGACAAAAATAGCAGCGAATAGTGCGGCGCGTCCGTGCGGTGGCCAGCATCCGCCGGCAGATGGACTTCGTTGGCAAGCGAAAAAACCTCGGAGATGGAACTCACTTCGACGAGCGAGAATTCCTCGAAGATCAGAATGCCGATCCGCTTCTCCGTGCCGGCCATGCTGGCGGGCTCAGGCTCGATGCCGGGCGTGACCCCGCGCACGACCTGAAGCCGGCCCATGCCATTGGCGTATTCCATCGACTTTCTCCCTCGACCGGAACGGGCCCGCAAGGCGTCCGGACCGGTCACATGCAAGGAACGCGAACCTCCATTGAAGGCAGCGCAAGGTACGGCAATGTGAGCTCACATGCGTCGCACTATACGCGGCAGGCAACATTCGCCACGCGCACAGTCGGAAAAAGGCGAAGTGTTGGCAGATGATTTCGATACTCGAGGAATAAGCTCACTTCATTCCTGTCGTCTGACGAAACCGGCGACGCGTATTGCATAACAAGAGGCGTGCCGCAAACGCTCGACGACGCATCGGGCATGCCTCCCGACAACCATCACACGAGGTGAGCCGATGCTCAAAGTACGCAAGGCGGTGTTTCCTGTCGCGGGTCTCGGCACGCGCTTCCTTCCGGCCACCAAGGCGAGCCCGAAGGAAATGCTGCCAGTGGTCGACAAGCCGCTGATCCAGTATGCAGTCGAGGAAGCGATGGCCGCGGGCATCACCGAGATGATCTTCGTCACCGGCCGTAGCAAGCGCGCGATCGAAGATCATTTCGACAAGTCCTACGAGATCGAATCCGAACTCGAAGCGCGCGGCAAGCAGAAGCTGCTCGACCTCGTGCGCAGCATCAAGCCGAGTCATGTCACCTGCATCTATGTGCGGCAGGCGGAAGCGCTCGGACTGGGGCACGCGGTGCTGTGCGCGGAGAAGCTGGTCGGTGCGGAGCCGTTCGCGGTCGTGCTCGCCGATGACCTGCTCGACGGCGAGCCGCCGGTGCTCTCGCAGATGGTCGATGTCTTCGATCACTATCATTCGTCGGTGATCGGCGTGGAAGAGATCGACCGGCAGGACTCGCGCTCGTATGGCGTGATCGAAGGCAAGCCGTGGGACGACGGGCTTTTCAAGCTCTCGCGCATGGTCGAGAAGCCGGAGCCGGCGCAGGCGCCGTCGAACTTCGGCGTGGTCGGCCGCTATGTGCTGATGCCGCGCGTGTTCGACTTCCTGCGCAAGCAGAAGCCCGGCGCGGGCGGCGAGATCCAGTTGACCGATGCGATCCAGGCGCTGCTCAAGCAGGAACAGGTGCTGGCGTTCCGTTATCGCGGCAAGCGCTTCGATTGCGGCAGCAAGCTCGGCTATCTGAAGGCGACGGTCGAATTCGCGCTGCGTCATCCTGAAGTGCGCGGCGAGTTCGAGCGCTATCTGCGCGCGCATTTCGGTGTGCAGGAACAGCAGCAACAGGCAGCGGCGGCGCCGGCCGCGGACGACGCGAGCGCGTGCCCGGTTGTGGAGGCATAAAAGGTTTCTAGGCGGGAAGGATGGGCGGCGCGCAGCGATGCGCGCCGTTTGTCTTTTGAGCGTTGGGCCAGGTGCAGACGTTCAGCGAAAGTACGCCTTGGTGTTCTCGTGGACATCGTCGCGCGCAAGCAGTTCGTCGCGCAGCAGCCATTGATACTCGCTGTGCTGATCGAAGCGGCCGATGGCCGCCGTGGCGTTCAGCGTCAGCGTGTAGGCGAGCACGACATAGTGCGTACCGAAGCCGCCCGTGCCCGCGAAGTTGTCGTCGTAGCGGTGTTCATAGACGCCGAAGAAGCGCGATCCCGCACGCTCCATGCTCGCCACGCCCAGCTCGTTATGCGCGATGCGCGTGAATGCGCCATCGAGCGTTTCGTCCTTGGCGATGCGCCCGCCCGGCACGAACCAGGTGCCCTGAGCCGGCCGGTTGCGCCGCCGTCCTAACAAAATGTGCCGGTTGCCGTCGGTGACGATCAGGTCGATCGAGACCAGCGGCGTGAGCCGTACCACGGTGAGGAAATCCGCCTCGCTCAGCATCGCCGCTCCGTAGGTCGCGTCCATCATGGCCGGGTTCATTGCGAATCGAGTGTAGCGCGCGGGGTCGCTCCACCGGCATGCGCGGCACTGGCGAAAACCGCCTGAATGCCGTCAGCGCAGGCCATGCGCGACGTGGCCTGCGCGGAACTCATTGCCCCACATATCCGGCCGGCCGGGTCACGTTCGCGCGCATCGAGTCGGCATTGTTCGACACGACGTAGACCGGCGCGGCCGTGAGCACGAGCGGCACCTGGCCGTCGCTGTACGGCACCGTCGATGCATTGCCCATCATGTCGAACACGGTGACCGAGCCGGACTTGCCCGGCGCATCCACGGCAAGCCGATAGTTCACCGCGCGGGTCGCATCGAAGCCGTTGGCGCCGGGCCATGCGGCGTTGTCGTGACTCCACAGCGCGGTCACGACGCGGCCGTTGTTGAGGCGCTGGAATGCATACGCGTAGACGCCCTTTGGCGTGTCCTTCACCGGGCCGAGCGTGGTCGTGCCGTCGATGAGACGCGTCATCGCGGCCACCGCCATCGCGGCGGGCTTCGGGCTGATCTGCTTCTGCCCGAAGCCGCCCTGCGGGTTCACGAGGTCGAAGAAGATGCCGTAGCCAATTTCGTTGGGGATATCGGCGGAATAGAACACGAAGCTCACGTCCGCGCCTTCGCCGAGCAGGATCAGATGGGCGCGCGCGACCACCGCGCCCTGCGCATACAGCACGTTCCAGCCGGGCGAGTTCGGCCCGTACTTGCTGCCGATGTCATAGCTCACGCCCGTCTCGGTGACGAACAGCTTCGCGCCGGGCCGGACCACGTCGGTCATCGCGCGGCGCAGGTCGCGCATCATGCCCGGCATCGCTTTCGCGGCGGTGGCCGGCGACGCGTCGAAGCGCTCCGGCGGATGCGAGGGCGACGTGCCGACATCGTAATAGCCATGGGCGCTGACGCCGTCGAGATACTTGCCGATGCCGAGCGGCGCGAGGCGTCGCAACCACTTCGTGTTCGACGCCAGGTTCGACAGCGTCAGCCCCATCACGACCGCATCCGGATCGCCCGCGTGGATGGCGTCGTGCGTGGCCTTGTACAGCGCGACGAGATTGGCGTCCGTATCCTTCCAGGGCAGTCCGCCCTCGTAGTCGGGCTCCCAGGTCACCTGATAGTAGTTGTGCGTCTGCCGCGCGAACCAGGTCTTGCGCACCGTGTTCGATTCCTCGCCGACACGCTTCATATAGGCGCTGTATGCATCGAGCGAGACCGGCGCCCAGCTGTGCGTGCGCTCCTTCGTCGGGCTGGCCCAGGCGGGAATGCCGTCGAGCTGGATGAGGCGCAGCAGGTCGCCGGGCTTGAAGAACGTCGCGAGATTGTCGGCGCTGGCGTTGAAGGTGTTGGGACCTTTTTCTTCGGTCACGTACCAGTTGCGGTTGTCGTTCACCCAGGTGAGGCCGAGGTCCGTGTAGAGCGGCCGATAGCCGTCGCCCGAGCAGCACTCCTCGCCGGGTTTGAGGTAGGCCGAACCTTGTCCGCCGAAGCGGTGCTGGTCGGGATGCGCGAAGGTGACGGGCGGCAGCGCGGGCGACACGTCCGGCAGCACGCCGAAGGTCGCGATGCCGGCGGCCCGTGTGCCGCGCATCGGCAACGTGCTCTTGCCCGAAGCGAGCGAGGCGCTGACAGAGAAGTATCCCGCCGTCTCCGACATGCAGGCGAGCGTGTACGTGCCCGGCTGGGCCTTCACCGGAAAACGGCCGCTCGCCTTCGGGTTGTTCCAGGCATCGCGTACCTGCCATTCGACGGTGTCGGCGGTCTTGGTCCGCGTGGTGATCGCGATGCGAACGGGCGCATCGAGCGGAAACATGCGCGTGCCGTCGCTGCCGGGCGTATCGGCTTCGATCGGATCGCCTCCCGGTTTCGCCGCGATGGGCGGCGCGGGCGCGCTGCAACGCAAGGGCGGGGTGTCGGCCGGATCTGGCGCTTCGCTTTCGGCGACCTTCACGAGCGCCGCGCGCGGGGCGCCGGGGCCTTCCGGCGCCGCCGCAAGCGTCTCGATACGGGTGGCCAGCGTCTCGGCGGGCCCCGTCTTGTCGCAACCAGTGAGCGCCAGCAGCGCGCCCGCGGCCACGGCGATGCGCGCCTGCGGGACGCGCAGGGTTCGGCGAGCGGCGGTGAAACGCGAAGCGGGTGTCCGGTTCATCGTGAGCCTGGCGCGTGAGCGCTCTGTGCCGCCCATGCGGCGAAGGCGCTCGGGCCACGCGCCAAGCGCACACGATGATGCCTGCGCCGGCGGGCCACCGTGCGCGCGCGCACGCGTGGGCGTGCGTCGTCGGATGAATGCTGGACCGGATGCCTGCGTTGCGAATGTGAACGCTTCGAGGCGGCATCCATGTGCGTGGGCGCTCATCCAATTTCAGGAGTGAAACATGGAAGGATGACCACGACAATGGGATCTGCCCGTAGAAATCGGCAAAGCTGACCGCCCCGGACACGGTTTCTTTGCATCAAAGCCGCGCGATTTGAATGACATGAGAGGTTTGCAAACAAGCGTGCGCATTCTCCCGATGATTACAAACGCTTTCAATGGCATGGAGAAAAACCGTGTCAAACCGTGCGCCGCCGCAAAACACTAGAGAATGGCGGACACGGCGGGTGCCGCATCCCGGCGGATGCCCGGGCTGACGCGGGCGCGGCTGTTTCGCAGCGCAGCATCGGGAATCGCATGAACACGTTTTGAAATCGCGATTAACTTAAAATATCGTTGATTAAGAGCGGGCAGAAAAACGCTCCGATTATTCGGAGCGATAAAATAGCGCTTTATTAATTCGATTCAAATTGACGGATTTAATTGAAGTGCGAAAACAGCTTTAAGCTCGCTTTATGAACCGGCGCAAAAGGAAAAAAATTCCCGATTGCCGCGATACACACGCGCGCGTCTGAAGCCGGGAATGTTTCACAGTTGAATCAGTTTCTTTGCTCCGACTTGGGCCAAGCGCCGTGGGCCCAGCCGCCCAGGGCCACGGGGCGTGGCTTTCAGGCTTTGTCCATGGCCGATCAAGCGGCTCGCGGGCGCGGATTGCACTAAGCCGCGGACTAAAAGTTTGTATGACAAATCGGATTTCAATCGCGTGATTCTTTAGAAAGCGGCGCATTCCGAATTTGGGGAGGGATATCAATGTGCGCTCACCCTCATAGCGCGACAGATTTTGTGGTTCAAGCGCGAAAATCTAGAGCACAAAAAAGTTTGTCTGCTTATTATTCAAGCCAGCGGATCGATTCCGCCATCACTCCGTTCCAATCGGTCACGGTAACCCGGCAAAGTTCGGGAAACTCCTTTGATGCACCGCAATGACCGAGAACTCTTCCGCACCTCCTTGGAAACAAAGCTGCAGAGGATGACCATGCCTTACGCCAATCTCGAACCCGCAGTCATGGGTTGGACGCCGCCCGCGGCGCGAACCTCGCAGACCGAGGTCCGCCGCATCGCGATCCTGCTATTCGACGGATTCTCCCTGCTGGGCGCGGGGATCGTCGCGGAAGTCTTCCACATGGCCAACGAACTGTCGTCGGCACGGTCCCGCGTGGACTGCACCTACGACGTCCGTTTCTTGTCGGTGGAAGGCGGCAACGTCGCCTGCTCGTCGTCGGTGCGCGTGTGGACCGATGGCCTGGACGCGCGCCATTACGGCGGCTTCGATGCGCTGTTCGTCGCCGGCGGCCGTGGCGCGGAAGGCGCCGCGAAGGACGACCGCATCGTCGAATGGCTGCGCCGCGTGCAGACCAAGACCACCGTGGTCCGCGCCATCTCCGAAGGCCGCAAGGTGCTCGACGCCGCGGGCATCGGCCCGATGCAGGATCCGCAGGCGCGCTACGGCGGCGCCATGATTCACCTGGTGCGCGAAGAGCAGTCGGCCGACGCCGGCGACCGCTACGAGTCGATGAAGGGCGCGCTGCTGATCGTGAAGCGCGACTTGGGCATCGACGTGTCGCGCAGCGTCGCGGAGCGCCTGATGCCGGGTTCGGCGGCGAAGCTGGTGTCGATTCTCGGCGACAGCGGCGCGGCGTCCGCCGGCGACAAGATCCGGGCGGCGGCGCGCTGGCTGCAGGACAACTGCGAACGGCCGATCTCGGGGGTCGACGCGGCGCAGGTGGCCGCGATGAGCGAACGCAACTTCCTGCGCCGCTTCAAGATCGAGATGGGCATCACGCCGTCCGACTACCTGTTGCAGGCGCGGCTCGCCGTCACCTGCGCGCTGCTGACGGATTCGGAACTGCCGGTCGACAAGATCGCGCGCCGCAGCGGCATGGGCAACGGCGACCGGCTGGCAAAGATTTTTCGCAAGCGCCTCCTGATCTCTCCGACCGAGTACCGGACGCAGAGCAGGCGCGAAGCAAACGGCTGAACGGCTCATACGCGCGTTAGCGCGCATGGTCTGAACAACGATGGCGTAAACCGTCGAAGGTTTGGCCGGACCCGAACGGTTCGGCACTCAATCATTCTCGGGCGGCAGTGTGCCGCCCGACCGAAATCGCAGGCAGGAGTCCATATGACGAATGAGGCACGCACGGTAGGCGAGAAGATGACTGGCACGACAAGCATGGAGACGGCCGCGTGCCGCAGGCTTGTCCCGGTCATTCTCGCCGGCGGCTCGGGCACGCGCCTGTGGCCGATGTCCCGTGAACAGTTCCCGAAGCAGCTGATCGGCATCGTCGGCCGGGATTCGCTGTTGCAGGCTACGGTAGGACGTCTCAAGGGTTTCGCGGGCGACTTCAAGGTGGCCGCTGAACCGATCATCGTGTGCGGCGAGGAACATCGCTTCACCACGGAAGAGCAGACCCGTGAAGCGGGTGTCGATGCCCGCATCATCGTCGAGCCGGCGCGCCGCGATACGGCGCCCGCGCTGACGCTGGCGGCACTCGCGGCGATCAAGGACGGCGAGGACGCGATCATGGTCGCGATGCCCGCCGATCACTCGATCGCCGACCTGCCGGCGCTGCATCGCGCGATCGCCATCGCGGCGGAGCATGCGGCGCGCGGCGTGATCGCGACGCTCGGCATCCCGCCGACGCGCCCCGACACCGGCTTCGGCTATATCCGCCTGGGCGAGGCGCTGGAAGACGGCGCGCACAAGATCGAGCGCTTCGTCGAGAAGCCCGCGGCCGAGCTCGCGTCGCAATACGTCGCGGCCGGCACGTACTGGTGGAACAGCGGCATTTTCGTGGTCCGCGCGAGCGTGTGGCTCGCCGCGCTGCAGAAGCTCAATGGCGAGATGCACGCGGCCTGCCGCGCCGCGCTCGCCGAAGGCCGCGACGACGGCAAGTTCGTCCGTCCGTCGGCCGCCGAATTTGGCCGCGCGCCGTCGGATTCGATCGACTACGCGGTGATGGAGCACATCGGCACGAACAACCGGCCGTGCGACGGCGTGGTGGTGCCGCTGGTGGCGGGCTGGTCCGACCTCGGCTCGTGGGACGCCGTGTGGGACGCGATGGACAAGGACGAGTCGGGCAACGTCGCGAGCGGCCGGGTGATGTTCGAAGGCGCCACGTCGAGCTATGCGCGTTCCGAAGGCGGGCGCCTGGTGGCATGTGTCGGCACGACCAACATCATCGTGGTCGAGACGGACGACGCCGTGCTGGTGGCGGACCGTTCGCGCGTGCAGGACATCAAGGGACTGGTGGCGCGCATCCGCGAGCAGCATGCTCCCGAAGCCAACGCGCATCGCAAGGTGCGCCGTCCGTGGGGCTTCTACGATTCGATCGAACACGGCGAGCGCTTCCAGGTGAAACGTATCGTGGTGTCACCGGGCTCGAAGCTCTCGCTGCAGATGCATCATCACCGCGCGGAGCACTGGATCGTCGTGTGCGGCACGGCGCTCGTCACGCGCGGCGACGAGCAGTTCATGTTGTCCGAGAACCAGTCGACCTTCATTCCGCTGGGCGTGACGCATCGGCTGGAGAACCCGGGCAAGGTGCCGCTCGAGATCATCGAGGTGCAGTCGGGCAGCTATCTCGGCGAAGACGACATCGTGCGCTTCGACGATACCTACGGCCGCTGCAACTGAGCGCCGAAGGAAACAGGCAACAAACAGGCAACAAACAGGCAGCAGACGGGCAACACGCGACACTTCTTTGCAGCGGCTTCACACCAGATCAAAGACTGGCTGGCGAGGGAGGGCACGAGCGGGCGCGGTACAGGGGCGATAAGCATTCGGGGGAATGACATGCGCGATTTACAGGGATTGCTGGCCAGGCTGTTTGACGTCATCGTGATCGTCGGCGGCGCGGCCGTGGCATCGCAGATCAGGTTCGAGTACATCGAGGCTCACGCCTATTCGGTGGCGTTCGTCGCGTTCGCGGCGGCGTTCTCGCTCGCGCTGTTCCCGGGCTTCGGCGTCTATCAGTCGTGGCGCGGCCGCAGCAAGCTGCAACTGGCCTGCCAGGTGTCGCTCGGCTGGCTCGTCGTGCAAGGCTGCGCCCTCGCGCTGATGTTCTCGCTGCATCGCCTCGACTATGTGTCGCGCCTGTGGTTCGCCTACTGGACCGCGATGTCCGGCGGCCTGATGATCGCCGGCCGGCTGATCACGCATGCGGTGCTCGCGCACATGCGCCATGCGGGCATGAACCTGCATCAGGTGGCGATCGTCGGCTGCGGGCGGCACTGCCATTCGATGATCCGCAAGGTCGACCGCGCCACGGACTCCGGTTTCCTCGCCACCGCCGTCTTCAATGCGGCGCCGGAAACCGGCGCGATCAACACGGATGTGCCGGTGTTCGACAACTACGAGGCGTTCGTCAATTTCGTCCGAACGCAGCACGTCGATGAAGTGTGGCTCGCGCTGCCGCTGTCGCAGGAGCGCATGATCCTGCGCTTCGTGAACGAGTTCCGCGACGACCTCATCAACGTGCGTTTCATCCCGGACGTGCGCAGTCTCGCGCTGTTCGAAAGCGGCGTGACGGATCTGCTCGGCACGCCGGCAATCAATCTGGTGGCGTCGCCGCTGTCGGCGTCCGCGCTGCTGAAGAAGGAACTGTTCGACCGCGCGTTCGCGCTCGCCGCACTGTTCGCCGTCGCCCCGCTGATGATCGGCATTGCGCTCGCGATCAAGCTGACCTCGCGCGGGCCGGTGTTCTTCAGGCAACGCCGCAAGGGCGCGGATGGCCGCGTCTTCAGAATCTACAAATTCCGTTCAATGCGTCTGCATACGGAACAGGCCGGCGTGCTCCAGCAGGCCACGCGCGGCGACCCGCGCGTGACCCGGGTCGGAGCGTTCCTGCGCCGTACCAGCCTCGATGAGCTGCCGCAGTTCCTCAACGTTCTGTTCGGCGACATGTCGGTCGTGGGCCCGCGTCCACACGCACTGGAGCATGACGACCTGTATCGGAAGGTCGTATCGGGGTACATCCATCGTTACCGGATCAAGCCGGGCATCACCGGCTGGGCCCAGGTCAACGGCTTTCGAGGAGAGACTGATCGCATCGAGAAGATGGAAGGACGCGTCGCACACGATTTGTACTACCTGGGTAACTGGTCGTTCGGCCTCGACATGAGAATCATCGCCGCAACGATCTTCAAGGGACTACGCCACACCAACGCTTACTGATGTAGGGGACGACCATTATGCACAATCAACAACAACCGGGCACCACCTCCATGGCCGCCAATACCAACGTGTCGCGCATCTTCCGCCTCACGAGCCTGGCTGCGGCTGCTTCCTTCACCGTGCTGTTCGCGGGCTGCGGACTGGCGCCGGGCATGCACTTCGAGCAGCCGGCGCAACTCGTCGAGACTTCGAACGACCAGGGCGATCCTGCGTCCACGGTCAACATTCCGATCACGCCGATCGACCTCTCGCTCGTGAAGAAGATGAAGGCCGCGCAACCGGTCGTCACGGGCGACCCGAACGCTTCGCTGTACGGCAAGGCCGGCGCATACAAGCTCGGCGTCGGCGACGTCTTGCAGGTCACCGTGTGGGATCACCCGGAACTCGTCGCCGCGCTCGGCCAGCCGCCGCAGCAGACGCGTACCGCGGACGCCGCGCCGGGCTTCGTCGTCGATGCCGACGGCAACCTGCAGTTCCCGTACGTCAACCGGCCGCTGCATGTGGCGGGCAAGACCGAAGGCCAGGTGCAGCGCGAGCTGTATCAGGAGCTCTCGAAAGTATTCGTGAAGCCGCAGGTGACGGTGCGTGTCGCATCGTTCCGTGCGTCGCAGGTGTATATCGACGGTGACGTCCGCACGCCGGGCGCGCAGCAGATCAACGATATTCCGATGACGCTCACCGAGGCCATCGGCCGGGCGGGCGGCTTCGCGACGACGGCGGACCAGAGCCGCGTCACGCTGATCCGCGACGGCGTCACGTATCACATCAACATGGCGGGCATGACCTCGAAGGGCAAGAGCCCGTCGGACATCATGCTCAAGCCGGGCGATGCGCTGCGTATCGACTCGCGCGAAGACAACGGTGTCTACGTGATGGGCGAAGTGTCGAAGCCGGCCACCGTGATCCCGATGCGCAACGGCAAGCTGACGCTGTCGGATGCGGTGTCGCAGGCGGGCAGCTTCAACCCGGAGACGTCCGATCCGAGGCAGGTGTACGTGATCCGCAACGGCCAGACCGATCAGCCCGAGGTGTATCACCTCGACGCGCGTTCGCCGGTGTCGATGCTGCTCGCGAACGGCTTCGAATTGCAGCCGCATGACGTGGTTTATGTGGACAACAACGGACTGGTTCGCTTCTCGCGTGTGCTGAACCTGCTCCTGCCTGCCATCAACGCTGGTTTGACGGCAGCCGTCCTGACGAAGTAAGGGTTGTGACCGGCGCGCAGGGGCGCGCCGGTGGTTTGTTTGTTCGTTTTCAAGAACTGAGCGAGCGAGACCATGGCGATGAACTTCGATTCACGATACTCCGACGTATCGACGGGCGACGAACTGCGGCTTTCCGACTATCTGGCGGCCGTACTCGGCAACTGGAAGCTCGTGACGGTCGTGATGCTCGCCGTGATTGCGCTGGGAACCGCGTATGCGTTCATCGCGACGCCGACCTACAAGGCGGATGCGCTCATCCAGGTCGAGGAAACGAACCCGAACAACAACCCGAACGCGAACGCCAACGCGGTGCAGGCCGTGTCGCAGATGTTCGACGGCAAGGCCACCACGGCCGCGCAGATCGAATTGCTGCGCTCGCGCCTCGTGGTGGACGACGCGGTGCGCCGCCTGCA
This sequence comes from Caballeronia sp. LZ065, assembly GCF_031450975.1. Lineage (NCBI taxonomy): Bacteria > Pseudomonadati > Pseudomonadota > Betaproteobacteria > Burkholderiales > Burkholderiaceae > Caballeronia > Caballeronia sp. LZ065. Next base: position 2,601,375 of record NZ_JARUXV010000001.1, on the reverse strand, counting down.
TCTCGACATCAGCGCGGCGCCGCACGGCTTCCCGGTGCTGGGCGGGCTGCTCGGCAGCGCGTTCTCGATGTTCAACATGACGGTGCCCTCGGGCTATCTGTCGCGCTTCGCATGGGGCGGCGAGCAGATCGAGGTGCCGCTCTTCGATACGCCGAAAGATCTCTACGACAAGAAGTTCACGCTGGTCGCGGGTGAGAACGGCAGCTATGTGCTGAACGATCCGGACGGTGTCGCCATTCTCACGGGACGCGTGGGCCAGGAAGCAACCGGCGTGACGCAGCAGGGACCGGTCAAGCTCAAGGTGGACAAGCTCGTCGGCAACCCGGGCGTGCAGTTCGAGTTGCAGCGCTTCTCGACGCTCACCACCATCGACAGCCTGCAGAAGCGCCTGACGGTGGCGGAAACGGCGTTGCAGTCCGGCATCATCGGGCTCAGCCTGGAAGGCAGCAACCCGAAGGAAGTCGCGCAGATCGTCAATAACATCGCGAACCGCTATGTCGCGCAGGATTCGGAGAAGCGCTCGGCGGAAGCGGAGCACACACTCGCGTTCCTCGACCAGCAACTGCCGATCCTCAAGAAGCAGCTCGACGAATCCGAGCAGAAGTACAACTCGTTCCGCAACAAGCAGGGCACGGTGGATCTCTCGGAAGAGAGCCGCCTGCTGCTCCAGCAGATCGTCGACAACAAGACCAAGCTCTCGGACCTGCAACAGCAGCGCGCCGAACTGTCGCTGCGCTTCACCGCGAACCATCCCTCGGTGCAGGCGCTCGACGCGCAGATTGCCTCGCTCACCGGCGCGCAGTCGCGCATGGCCAAGAACGTGTCCACGCTGCCCGATACCGAGCAGACCGCGCTGCGCTATCTGCGCGACGTGCGCGTCAATACCGAGCTGTACACCAATCTCCTGAACAGCGCGCAGCAGCTGCGCATCGCCAAGGCGGGGCAGATCGGCAATGTGCGCGTCGTTGATTTCGCGCAGACGCCGGACGATCCCGTGCGCCCGAAGCGCGTGCTGGTGATCCTGATCTCCGCGGGCGTGGGCCTCGTGCTCGGCATCCTGCTCGCGTTCGTGCGCAAGTCGCTGTATGGCGGCGTCGAGCGGCCGGAGGAGATCGAGAAGCAACTGGGCGTGCGCGTCTTCGCGATCGTGCCGCGCAGCACCGAGCAACTGCGCCTGCAACGCAAGGTCGGCATGCGCCGCGAAGGGCTGCACGTGCTCGCGGCGCAGGCGCCGGAAGATGCGGCCGTGGAAGGCATTCGCGGCCTGCGCACCTCGCTGCAACTGCAACTCGCCGATGCGCGCAACAACGTCGTCATGCTGACCGGCTCGCGGCCGGAGGCGGGCAAGTCGTTTCTTTCCGTGAACCTTGCGACCCTGGTGGCCTCGACCCGCAAGCGCGTGCTGCTGATCGACGGCGACATGCGCCGCGGCGATATCCACTCGCACTTCGGCGTGCGTCACTCGCCGGGCCTCTCCGACGTGCTGATGGGCGCGGACGTGACGAGCGCCATTCTCACCGACGTCCTGCCGGGCGTCGACCTCATCACCAAGGGCTCGCTGCCCTCGCATCCGTCGGAGCTGCTCGCAAGCGACCGGCTGGGCGAGGTGCTCGGCGAGCTGAAGCAGCGCTACGACCTCGTGATCATCGACACGCCGCCCGTGCTGGCTGTCACCGACGCGACCGTCATCGGCAAGCACGCGGGCACGAGCCTGCTCGTCGTGCGGCATGGCAAGAACCAGGTGCAGGAGATCGGCGAGACGATGAAGCGCCTGCACCACGGCGGCGTGAACATGAAGGGCGTGCTGCTGACGGACGTGCCGCAGTCGAAGATGTTGATGGGAAGTACATACGCCGGGTATTACGGCTACGAAAGCATCGCGGAGTGACCAGCGCAAAACAATAGCTCGGTAGAAGTGCCCGGTACAACAATGTCGGCGCGTCCCCGCGCGCCGCATCTTGAGACCGAAGATGGAGAGGTTACGCATGGACCGCAAAGTCGCGTTGATCACGGGCATCACTGGGCAAGACGGGTCGTATCTTGCCGAACTGCTGCTCAGCAAGGGTTATGAAGTGCACGGCATCAAACGCCGGAGTTCGCTCTTCAATACCGACCGCATCGACCATCTGTACCGCGATCCGCACGAAGCGGACCAGCGCCTGTTCCTGCATCACGGAGACCTGACGGACTCGACCAGCCTCGTGCGCATCATCCAGCGCGTGATGCCCGACGAGATCTACAACCTCGCCGCGCAGAGTCATGTGGCGGTGTCGTTCGAGGAACCCGAGTACACGGCCAACGCCGACGGCCTCGGCGCGCTGCGCATTCTCGAGGCGATCCGCATTCTCGGCCTCGAGAAGAAAACGCGGTTCTATCAAGCTTCGACATCCGAACTATACGGGCTGGTGCAGGAAATTCCGCAGCGCGAGACCACGCCGTTCTATCCGCGCAGCCCGTATGCGGTCGCCAAGCTGTATGCCTACTGGATCACGGTGAACTACCGCGAGGCCTATGGCATGTACGCGTGCAACGGGATTCTCTTCAACCACGAGTCGCCGGTGCGCGGGGAAACCTTCGTCACGCGCAAGATCACGCGCGCGATCGCCCGGATCGGCGTGGGTTTGCAGGACGACGTCTATCTCGGCAACCTCTCCGCGCTGCGCGACTGGGGCCATGCGCGCGATTACGTCGAGATGCAATGGATGATGCTCCAGCAGGACAAGCCTGAGGATTTCGTCATCGCCACCGGGGTGCAGTACAGCGTGCGCGAATTCGTCCAGCAGGCGGCCGCCGAGCTCGGCGTGCACGTGCGTTTCGAGGGCGAAGGCGTGAACGAGGTGGGCATCGTGGACCACGTCGAGAGCCGCGAAACCAAGCTCGCGCCGGGTCAGGTGATCGTCCGGGTGGATCCGCGCTACTTCCGTCCGACCGAAGTCGAAACCCTGCTCGGCGATCCGTCCAAGGCGCACGCCCGGCTCGGCTGGCGGCCCGCCACCCCGTTCTCGGCGCTCGTCAAGGAGATGGTGCGCGCCGATTTTCAAATCGCCCGGCGCGACGCGCTCGTCACGCTCGCCGGTTTCAAGGCCCTCGAACATCACGAGTAAGCGCATGGACAAGCACGCACGGATCTTCGTTGCAGGACATCGCGGGATGGTCGGCTCGGCGCTCGTGCGCCGCCTCACGGACGCCGGCTACCGGAACATCGTCACCCGCACGAAGGCGCATCTCGACCTGACCGACCAAGGCGGCGTGAACCTGTTCTTCGAGGAAGAGAAGATCGACGTGGTGCTGCTCGCGGCGGCGCGCGTGGGCGGCATTCTCGCCAATTCGACCCTGCCGGCCTCGTTCATCTACGAGAACCTGGCGATCGAAACCCACGTGATCCATGCGGCGTGCCGCTGGAATGTGTCGAAGCTGATCTTCTTCGGGTCGTCGTGCATCTATCCGAAGGACTGCCCGCAGCCTATCCGCGAGGACTACCTGCTGCAGTCCGCGCTGGAGCCGACCAACGAGGCCTACGCGATCGCGAAGATCGCCGGTCTCAAGATGTGCGAGGCCTACAACCGCCAGTACGGCACGAAGTTCGTCTCGCTGATGCCGACCAATCTCTACGGGCCGAACGACAACTACGACCTGAAGAGCAGTCACGTGCTGCCCGCGCTGCTGCGCAAGGCGCATGAAGCGCGCTTGCGCGGCGACGCGACGCTGTCCGTGTGGGGTTCGGGCACGCCGCGCCGCGAGTTCCTGCATGTCGACGACCTCGCCGCCGCCGCGGTCTTCCTGATGGAGCAGGACGTGAGCGAGGGCGTGTTCAACGTCGGCGTGGGCACGGATCTCACCATCCGCGAACTGGCGGAAACGATCTGCCGCGTGGCCGGCTTCCAGGGCGAATTGATGTTCGATCCGACCAAGCCCGACGGCACGCCGCGCAAGCTGCTCGATGTCTCGAAGCTCGACGGCATGGGATGGAAGGCGTCGATCGGACTGGAGGAGGGGATACGCGCGACGTATGAGGATTTCCTGGCGCGTTATGCATCGCTGCAGCAGACGCCCGTCGCCGCGTGAACGGCTACGCGACGGCATCGCTTACGACAAAAACGACACAGGGTAGAACAATAATGTCTGCATCAGTGACCATCTTTCACAACGTCGTGTGGTCGCGGCACAAGGGCGAGGTGCTGTCGGCGCTCCACCATATCTCGGGGTCCGGCGCGATCCGTTATTCGATGGTGCAGATCGCGGACACGGAACACGATCGCATCGGCTTCTCGGAAGTGGACTACTCGTTTCACCGCTATCCGATGAGGAAACTCTTCAACGGCTGCTATGAAGACGTGCCGAGATGGCGCATGACGATGCGTCTCACCTGGGAAGTCCTCCGCACCAAGGCGGATCTCGTGGTTTTGCCGGGCTATCATCGTCCCGAATACTGGGCGATGCTGGGGGCGTGCATCCTGACGGGCAAGCGTCGCGCGGTGTTCTGCGATTCGACCGCGCGCGACAACCCGCGCCGCATGCTCACCTCGATTCCGAAGCGCGTGTTCTTCACGCTGTGCGACGGCTACTTCGCGTTCGGCATGCGCAGCCGCGAGTATCTGATGTCGCTCGGCGCGAAGCAGGACGCGATCTTCAGCCCGTGTCAGGCGGCCGCCATGCCGCGCGCGTTCTCGCCGGGCACCGTCGTGTCCGACCGGCTCGCACACCGGCAAGGCGGCCGGCCCGTGTTTCTCTTCGTCGGGCGGCTCTCGGCGGAGAAGGGAATAAACACGCTCGTAGAAGCGTTCAGGATGTTGAAGGAGCGCGTGGCGGATGCGGAGTTGCGCATCGTCGGCACGGGACCGCTCGGCAATCAGTTGAAGCAGCAAGTCGCCGATGCCGGTCTGCAAGACTCCGTGCATTTCCTGGGCAGTCTGCAGGACGAGCCGCTCTCGCGCGAGTATTTCGGCGCCACCTGCATGGTGCTGCCGAGCGTGCGCGAGCCGTGGGGTCTCGTGACGAACGAGGCGCTGGCCCATGGTTGTCCGGTCCTCGTCAGCGAGAGTTGCGGCTGTGTGCCGGAACTCGTCGTCGACGGCGTATCCGGCTATGCCTTTCCCGCCGGCGATGTGCCGGCGCTGCATCGCGTGATGCGGAAGTCGCTGGAGGCGTTCGCGGATACGGCAGGTGTCGCCGTGCGCTGCACCGACGTGATCCAGCGCTTCGATCCGCCGTCTGCGGCGGCCAACATCGCACGCGGCTGCGCGCTGCTGCTGACGAACTGAGCGGGACAGGACCGGAACCACTGGAGGGACCTGGAAGGAGGAACCACAGGCTGTCACCAACGCCGCCGGGCACGCGGTCCTGCGTACCGGCGGCCTGCGCTTTGCCGGGCGGCGAGGACACGCCCGCGCATTCAGGCGCGCATGTCGGGCGAGGGACCACATGAGAATACTTATCTACGGGCTGAACTATGCGCCCGAGTTGACGGGTACCGGCAAGTACACGGCGGAAATGGCGGAGGCGCTGGCCTGCGCCGGTCATCAGGTGCGCGTCGTCTGCGCGCCGCCGTATTACCCGGAGTGGAAGGTGGGGCAGGGCTACCGGAGCTGGCAGCATTGCTTCGAGACGCGTGCGGGCGTGCGGCTGTGGCGCGCTCCGCTGTGGGTGCCCGCGAAGCCGAGCGGCGCGAAGCGCATGCTGCACCTCGCTTCGTTCGCGTGTTCGTCGCTGCCCGCGCTGGCCTGGCATGCGCTGTGGCGGCCGCATGTCGTGATGACGATTGCGCCGAGCCTGCTCAACGCGCCCGGCGCGCTGATGCTGTCGCGCATGACGGGCGCGCGCGCGTGGCTGCATATCCAGGACTTCGAGGTGGATGCCGCCTTCGATCTCGGCATGCTCAGGAACCCGCGCGCGGGACGCCTGGCGCTCGCGTTCGAACGCTGGCTCATGAAGCGCTTCGACGTGGTGTCGTCGATCTCGGACAAGATGGTCGATCGCGCCGTAAACAAGGGCGTTGCGCTGTCACGCGTGTTCCATCTGCCGAACTGGGTGGACACCGCCGCGATCTTTCCGCTCGATCGCCGGAGCGCATTCCGTCGTGAACTCGGCATCGGCGAGCATACGCCGGTCGTGCTTTACTCCGGCAACATGGGCGCAAAGCAGGGTCTCGAAGTGCTTGCCGAGGCGGCGGCCGCGCTGGCTGGCCGCACGAATATCGTCTTCGTGTTCTGCGGCAACGGCGCGACGCGGCTGCAATTGCAGAAGCGCTGTGCCGGACTGCCGAACACGCGCTTTCTCAGTCTCCAGCCGCTTGAGCGTCTCAACGAACTGCTCAATCTCGCCGACATCCATGTGCTGCCGCAACGCGGCGACGTCGCCGATCTCGTGATGCCGTCGAAACTCACCGGCATGTTCGCGAGCGCGCGCGCCGTGATCGCGATGGCACATCCGGGCACCGAACTGTTCGAAGCCGTCAGCGGGCGCGGCGAGGTGATCGAGCCGGAGAATGCACAGGCGCTGATCGGCGCGATCGAACGGCTCGTGGCCGATCCGGAACTGCGCGCGCGTCACGGCGAGGAAGGCCGTCTGTTCGCGCAGGAACGGCTCGCGCCAGCGGCCGTGTTCGCGCGGCTCGAAGAGCGTTTGTTCGAATTGTCGGGATCGCGTCTGCCGAATGCAGCGGAAGTGCGCGAAGCGGTGTCCCAGACCCGGGCCGTCGACAGCTCTGAAGTCACGCTCACGCGGATGACCGAACGCGCGCCGATCCTGCCGCAGGTCGAGAAGATCGAATAGCGTTTGCCTCGGCGCGGTTCCTCCGTGAACCGCGCCCGTTACGCGGACTGTCGAATCAATAGGGTGACTTGTAGATGTCCCGCGCGCGCGCCGCATTGGCCGCGGGCGGCTTGAGGCCGTTGGGCGTCGGATAGAGCGCCGCCGCTGCGCCTTGCGGCATCATCGTGGCTTTCGTGTCGGGCTTGCGTCCGGTCGCCCGCAAGCGCGCACCCGCGCCCGCATTGCCGGCATAACCGTTCTGTTGCGCGAGCAGCTTGTCCGTGGGGGAGACGCCTTGCGCGGTCTGTCCGTTGGTGATCGGGCCGCGCTGTCCGCCGCGGCCATTGGTGGGCGCGCCATACGGGTCCGCATACGCGCCCGGACTGCCGAGCAGGTCCATCTCCGCCGGCGCGCCGCCCCCGGCTTCGCCCTTGCTGATCGCCGCATCCGAGAAGTTGCCCGCGTGCGCGACGGGCACGGCCACGAACGCAGCGGCCGCGAGTGCGGTCATGACCAGCGAGCGCAGCGCCGTGCGCGGTTCGTGTTTCATCGGATTCTCCGGGCTTGTTGCAACGTTTCGCCATGCTTCGCAATGAGGCATCGCGCATCGTTTCGGGGCGCGCCGGACAGCAGGCGGGAACGCTTGCCTGGCGCATGAAAACAGCATATTGCGCGGCACCGCCCGCTAACGCCAAAAGCCTTGCTGAAGCGGCCATTCATGTGAATGCGCGGGTGACGCCGCGCGCCCTTCACTGATAATCCATTCACCACACGCCGCACGCCGCCGTTGCGAGAGCGTCCGTTCCCCGCGAATGGGTGGACGACAGGACGCTCTTCAGCGTGGATCATGCGGGCAAGACAAGCAGACACCGGAAGACCTCGTGCACGTCATCGCGCGCAGGTCTTCGACGGCAGACGAAGCTGCGAACGACGAACGACGAACGATTCAAACGATATGCGTGGCGCGCCGCAAGGCGCCCTTGGGCCAGAAGCAGCGAGCAGCAGCACACGGGCGGGGGGCATATGGACGAAGCGATCGGGGAGCATTGCGCCGGCCACGCCGACGATGCCGGCGCACGCGCGACGCGCGGCACCACGACGCCCGGCCGCGTGATCGACCTCGAGCGGGCGGGTCCCGGCAACTTCGTCGCGAAGCGCGGTTTCCTGACCGAGCTCGTGTGGTTCTTCGTCGAAGCCTGTTTCATCAACAACAAACTCATTCCCGTGTCGTTCGTGCGCGTTGCGCTGCTGCGCGCGTTCGGCGCGCGCATCGGCCGCGGCTGCCGCATGCCGCATCCCATCCGCGTGAAGGCGCCGTGGAACCTGGAGATCGGCGATCACTGCTGGTTCGGCGTCGATGCCTGGATCTACAACCAGGCCGGGATTCGCATCGGCCATCACGTCTGCATTTCGCAGGGCGTCTTCCTGACGACAGGATCGCATGACGTGGCCGGCAACATGGACCTGCAAGTCGCACCGATCGTGATCGAGGACGGCGTCTGGATTACATCCAAATGCGTGGTGCAGATGGGCGTCACCATCGGACGGTCGGCGGTCGTCACGCCGCTCTCGGTCGTGCATCGCTCGCTCGACGCGGAAGGCGTGTACGGCGGCAATCCCGTGCGCTTCATCAGAAAACGCTTTCCCGTTTGAACCGATGAGCCATGCGCAGGGCGTCCCTGCTCGCGGCGTGTGTCGTTGCAACGTTGCACCTGACGTTGAAGACGGCGAGACAGACAACGCGCCGGCGCGACGGACCCAAGAGCTCCGCGAAGGAGCCGCCCCGAGCACCGGGATTTCGTGGACCGACTTGCGAAGGAGGCAGTGAAGCCGAAGCGGTATTCCGGGGGAACGCGGCTGCGCGACAGGCGCGCGCTGCGAACACGCGAAGGAACACCGTCGGGATCGTTCGTATCGACCGTGCGCATGGCGCGCGCGATACGGCGTCAGGGATCTTGGGTCAGAAGCGCGGTGACCAGAGCATTGCATGACACCGCTCTTACGCACGGAACGAGAGGGAGCACGGGGCATGTTCATCGACAGCCGAAGTGTGGAAGAAGGCGCAGTCATTGAGACAACGGTGTGCATCATCGGCGCGGGCGTGGCGGGCATCACGCTGGCGCTCGAACTCGAAAAGCAGGGCATCGACGCCTGCATGCTGGAAAGCGGCGGCTACAAGCCGGACGACGACACCCGCGACCTGTATCGCGGCGAGAACGTCGGCGTGCCGTATGAATTCGCCGACGGCTGCCGCAGCCGCTATCTCGGCGGCAGCAGCAATTGCTGGGGCGGCTGGTGCCGACCGCTCGACCCATGGGACTTCGAAAAGCGCGGCTGGGTGAGCGACAGCGGCTGGCCGTTCGGTTTCGACGAACTGCGGCCGTACTACGCCCGCACGCATCAGTTGCTGCAACTGGGCGAGAGCAACTTCGAACCGGCCTACTGGGAAGCGGCGATTCATCGCGACGACGTCAAGCGCCATCCCTTCCAGAGCGGTACCGTGCGCGACACGATCTCCCAGTTCAGTCCGCCGGTGCGCTTCGGCAAGCTATATCGGCAGCACTTGCTCGACGCGAAGCACGTGCGCGTGATGCTGTTCGCGAACGCGCTCAACATCGACACCGACGCCGACGCGCGGTCGGTCACGAAGATCGATGTCGGTACGCTGACGGGCCGGCGCTTCGCGGTGCGCGCGAAGATCTTCGTGCTGGCGACGGGCGGCATCGAGAATGCGCGCCTGTTGCTGACGTCGAACCGGGTGCAGGCGGCGGGCCTCGGCAACGGCCATGATCTGGTGGGCCGCTACTTCATGGACCATCCGCGCATCATGTCGGCGAACGTGCACTTCTCGAAGCAGTGGGCGCGCAACAAGCTTTACGACATCAAGTATCACTATCAGAATCGCGCGGTATCGGCGCATGGCACGTTCATCTCGTCGCAGTTCGCGCTCACGCAGCAGGTGCTCGAAAAGGAACAGCTGCTGAATGCGCGCGCCTGGTTCTATTCGGTGTTCCGCGGCGAGAACACGAAGGGCTCGGAGGCGCTGATCCGCATGAAGCAGCGGCTGCTGAAGAAAGACGAACCGGGCTACAGCACGGCCGCGGACCTGCTCGCGATGGCGGCCCATCCCGTCGATACCGCGTGCTTCGGTCTCGCGCGTCTGTTGCAGCCGCGTCCGCTGATTACCGAGGTGAAGATCCAGACGATCGTCGAGGCCGAGCCCAACCGCGACAGCCGCGTGACGCTTTCGGCACAGAAGGACGTCCTTGGCATGAACCGGGTGAAGGTGGACTGGCGCGTGACCGAGCTCGTGAAACGCACCTTCGACCGCACGGTCGCGCATATCGCGGCGGATCTGAAGCGCAGCGGCGTAGCGGACGTGACGCTCGACGAGCCGCTCGAAGGCAAGCCCTGGCCCGCGCAGCTCGAGGGCACGTGGCATCACATGGGCACGACGCGCATGCATGATTCGGAGAAGCAGGGCGTGGTGGATCGCAACCTGAAGATCCACGGAATGAGCAATCTGTTTGTGGCGGGCAGCTCGGTCTTTCCGACAGTCGGGGCGAACTTCCCGACCATCACGATCGCCGCGCTGACCTTGCGTCTCGCGGGTCATCTCGGGCGCGTCATCAAGGGCGACGAGACCTCGAGCGCGCCGGCCACGCCGGCCGCCATACCGGTCAGGAGCGACGCGCCGGGCGAGACGCTGCCCATGGCCGCGTCGGCGATGCATATGCCCGGGGTGGCGTTGCCCTTGCAGATGGCGAAGAAGTAGCGCGGGCGGGAAACGGCGTGGGGGGGGCGGGCATCGCTATAATCGGCGTCCGATCTGGTTTTTTGGTGTCCCGCTCGTGAAAAAACCCGCCTTACTTGCACTCGCACTCGTTTCAATGATTCTCGCCGCCTGCTCGTCCGTCGAGAAGGAGCAAAGCAAGGAGCGCACGTTCATGCTCTCGCAGCAATCGCTCGACGACGCGCAGCGCAATGCCACTGTCGCCTGCCGCGATGCCGCGCAATGCGACGCCGTGTGGACGCTGACCAAGACCTACATCGAGCAGAATTCGAAGGAACGGCTGACACGCGCCGATGCCTTCGCGATCGAAACCGACGTACCGTCCGGCTCGGGCAAGCCGGTGTTCTCGGCGACGCGCGTGGCCGCGGCCGGCGGCGGCGCGACGGTGTCGTTGTTTGCGCAATGCAAGGGCATGTATGAAGACGAGCGCGCACGCGGCTCCGACTTCGACGATTGCGCGAAGAAAATCCTCTCGGTGCAGAACGGTTTCGTGCCGTATCTCAAGGCGCGCCTGCCCGCGAACTGATTTCGCCAAGCTCAGCGAGCGGGCAGGGTGGCCCGCGTGAAGGCGTCGCGTTGCGGGTCCGCGTTCTCGCGCAGCACGCGCAACAGATCCTTCGACATTGCTTCCACATGAAAGCGTTTTGTGAAAGTGTCGAGCGCCTGCTGGCGCATCGCACGGCGTGCGACGGGATCCATCGCCAGCCAGGCTGACAGGCCCGCGCTGGCGCTCTCGACGGTATCCGCCGTCACGATGCCCGCGCCATCAGCTTGTACCTCGCGCCAGATGTTGACCTTGTCGGAGATCAGTACCGGCAGGCCCGAACCGAGCGCTTCCGCTACCGCAATGCCGAAGTTTTCCTGATGCGAGGGCAGCGCGAAGAGGTCGCTCGTGCGGAAGGCGCCCCATTTCAAATCGCCGCTCAGCATGCCGGTCCAGGTCACCCGCTCTGCGATACCCAGTTCACCGGCCAGTGCGCGCATCTGCGCGGCGTAGGCGTTGTCGTCGGGGCCTGCCATGACGAGGTGGGCGTTCGCATCGATGTCGCGCACGCGCGCAAAGGCGTTCAACAGCACGTCGCACGCTTTTTTCTCGTGGATGCGGCCGAGGAACAGGATGATGCGTTGGCCCGCCAGTTGAGGAAACTTCGCGAGGAAGGCTTCACGCAGTGCGGCTGAATCCTCGGGCGGCGGCCGCGTACCGAACGCCACCACTTCCTCCTTCGCGCGATACAGCCGGAACGATTCGCGTGCGAGCAAGCGTTCCTCCTCGGTCGTGAACAGCACGCGGCGCGCATCGCGCAGCACGCGGTACTCGGCCCAGGGCCAGTAGAGGCATTTCTTCAGATGCTTGAGCGGATAGGTCCGCTTGAACCATGGATCGAGCATGCCGTGCGGAAACACGTAGTACGGCACGCTGCCGCCGTGCAATGCCTTCCATGCGGCGAGGCTGTGGTACTGCCAGAGCCCGTTGACGATCACTGCGTCGAAGCGCGGCGCGTGTTCCTTCAGCCAGGGCACGAGTGCCGGACACAGGCCGTAAAAGCCGCGCGACGGTCCGAGCGCATGCAGCCGCAAGCCGAATCCCGCGACATGAGGGGCATCCGGCGCATCGAGCGACACCGCTTCGACATCGTGTCCCATCGCGCGCAGGCTGAGGCCGCTTTGCAGCACGCCTTCGGTGGGGCCTCCGGCGCGTGGGTCGACGGTGGAGAGCAGGTGCAGGATCTTCATGACGGCGGGCCGGGTCCTTGAACGAGCGCAGTGACAGTCAGGCGTTGGACGCGAACGAACCGGCGCCGGGCGGCGGCTCGTGACGTCCGGCGCCGTGCTGCAGGCCCGGCGCGGCGGCGCTGTGCGCCGGCAGGATTTCCGGCAGCGGTTCGTCGTGCGGGTGCAGGTCGGGCGGCATGGCGCCGGGCATGCCGTCCTGACGCCGGCGGGCGCGCGCCTGCTGCGAGGCGGTTTCGGCGGCACGCATGCGCATGGCGTGAGCGATGCGCGCGTAGGACGCGACCAGCAGCCCGAGCGCCACGCCGAACACGACGCCCGAGAAGCGGTTGCCGAGCGGATTGCCGCCGATCGACGTGGCGGGCAGCGCCGCGACCACCAGCAGCGCCCGTCCGAGCACGGGCAAATAGAGCGTCTCGGGCGCACGATGACGCCACGAGCGATAGGCCATTGACCCTTTCCAGAGTGCCCAGAGCAGCGCGAGGGGCAGCGCGAGTCCGAACAGCAGGCCGCCCGCGAAGAACTGATAGACCCAGAAATTGTGGCCTGCGGACCATTCCTTGATCGCGTAGAAATCCTTTTTGCTGAACTGACCGGCGAGGTCGGGCAGATAGGTTGGCGAATAGCGATAGTCGTGACCGTAGCCCATGCCGACGAGCGTGCCCAGCGTCGAGGCGGTGGTCTGATCGAGCTGGTCCTTCATTTCGGCGAGCCGCGTGATGGTGGTCGGATCGCGGCCGGACTCGGTGTCCTTCTTGAACGACATGCGCTGCACCCAGTGCTCGCCGACGCCGGGGAAGAACGCGCTGCCCGCGACGGCGAGCGCGCCGAGCAGGGTCATCATGGCGACGGCGCGCAGGCCGGCGCGCAGCAGCTTCTTGAATGAGGGCGCGGCGAGCCAGGTGGCGAACGCGAACAGCAGCACGGTGCCGACGACGAGACTGCGCGTCACGCTGAGCAGCTCGATGACGATGGTCGCGAGGAACATCAGCACGGTGAAGCGCGAGTAGCGCTTGACCACGACGAACTCATGCAGCAGCAGTCCTTGCAGACAGAGGAAGGTGACCGAGACGATGCGAAAGCGCACGCTTTCGAGATTGCCGCCGGTGGCCATGCCGAAGCCGAAGCTGAAGACGAGGGAGGCGATCATCGACCAGTACATGGCGTGTTCGAGCTGACCGAGGCGCTTCGAGTCCCATGGCCGGCAGGCGACGAAATAGCCGAGCAGCATTTGCCCGAACGGCAGGATGACGCGCATGTAGTTGCCGGAGTCGTTGCCCTGCATGGCCTGGGTGGCGATGCTGCCGAGTATCGTGATGAGAAACAGCGACGTGACGAGCGTGCGCAAGCGCGAGCGCTGTGCGAAACGCGGCGCGATGAGCAGCAGGAAGCAGCCCGCGAGAATCGAGGGCACGGTGAGCAGAATCTGGATGGCTTTGCTGGCCGTTTCGGCGCCTTTGAAATCGAACGCCAGCGGAAGCAGGAACAGCCAGACCCAGACGACGGCGAACTTGTTGCGCATGGCGTTCTCTCGAGAATCGCAGCACTCTTTCGAGTCTTCAACGCGGTGTCGATGCCGTGCCGGGCGGACGTGCCCGGCGAATGCGTCATTTCCGGCGTGCCGGAAAAGTGAACCGACTATACAGCGGGCCATGCGGCGTGCCGTCGGCGCGGCGTCCAGCGACTAGCGTTCGGCGCGAAAGGACGGATGCGCATGTGCGCCGCACCACGCAGGGCGGGCGAGCCTTGCGGGCGCGAGTTGATGTCTGCAAATGGCGTGATTCTGGCGGATTGCCCCGAACTGGCGGAACGAAGATTGAGAAGCCAGGCCGGTATGCGGCGGCGCGGCTGCACGCGCGCGATTTTATGACGATAAACGACTTTCGCAGACGGGGTAGAGCATGGGCTTGTTCGGCGCGACACGCATGCAGGGACCCAGCCGGTCGATCGAACTGGATTTCATCCGGGGACTCGCGATCATCGCGGTGATGGGGTATCACTTCCATTCGTATCCGACGGGCAGCGCGTTCATTGCGGCGATCGAGTATCCGCTGAAGAACTTCGGTCATGAGGGCGTCAATCTCTTCTTCACGCTGTCGGGGTTTCTGGTGGGCGGGCTGTTGCTCAAGCAGTATGCGCAGCAGGGGCGCATCGACGCGGGGCGCTTTATCGTGCGGCGCATTTTCAAGATCTGGCCGGCGTACTACGTGCTGATCCTGTTCCATGTGATTGTCGGGCGGCATCCGGCGAATACCTTTCTCGTGCAGAACCTCACGCATTTGCAGAACTACTTTGGGTCGTCGATTGCGCAGACCTGGAGTCTTGCGGTCGAGGAGCATTTCTATCTGTTCCTGCCGGTGTTGTTGATCGTGCTGGCGCGCTGGCGGACGCGGGTTGATGCGCTGCTTGCTGTGCTCGGGACCTTGTGTCTCGTTGTGCTCGTTGCGCGGAGTTTTGCGGTGTATCGCGGTGATCTGCAGGGGACGTTCTTTTATACGCAGTACCGCATTGACAGTCTGTTGTTTGGGGTGATGCTCGCGGCGCTCTACTGGATGAAGCCGGCGGTGTATCAGGCGATGGCGCGGCGCAAACGGACGTTGATCGCGATGGTTGTGGGAGTGGTGCTCTGGCTCGTGCTCGGGACGCGCAATGTGGCGCTGGATCAGAGTGTCGGGTACACGATTCAGGCTATCGGGTTTTGTGCGTTGATCGTGCTGACGCTCGAATATTCAGGGTCCTGGCGGAGGTCGAAGGTGTATCGGGTGATCGGGTGGATCGGCGTGTATTCCTATGGCATCTACCTGTGGCACTCGCTCGCGCTCGCGCCTGGGGATGTGTTGATTCGCAAGGCTGCGGCGTTGCATCTTCCTGCCGTGCCGGCCTGGTTTGCCATCATGGGGGCGCAGTTTGCTATCGCTATCGTCGTGGGGTATGTGACGACGCGGGCCATCGAGTTTCCTTTTCTGCGCATCAGGGATGCGTGGTTTCCCGCGCGCAGGAAGGTTGACGTCGATCTTGTGGGAGGGAAGCAGGCTTGATGGTTTTCTGCTTTGCGTTCGGTGTCGGTTGCTTTGCTTCCGTGGACTTCCTGTATTCGCGTCGGTCTGTTGGCACTGCCCCGGTCTTCGCTCTGGTCCTTCGCGTGGGTTGCTGGTGTTTGGTTTGCCAGCGCTTTCATGGACTTCCTGTATTCGCGTCGGTCTGTTGGCACTGCCCCGGTCTTCGCTCTGGTCCTTCGCGTGGGTTGCTGGTGTTTGGTTTGCCAGCGCTTCTATGGACTTCCCGATATCACGTCGGTCTGTTGGCACTGCCCCTCCCCGGGGCGGGGGTAACTTTCTTTGCGGCTGCAAAGAAAGTCACCAAAGAAAGCAGCTTTCTTACCGCCCAAGGTTCACTAGCGGCGCGACACGGAAATACCTCACTGGCCCTGCAGTAGCGAGTGCCCTCAAAGGCCACACCGGGCGTGGATCGCGGACCCACTGGGACAAACTGCCGTTCAACGAACTGGTGCAGCCATTGAAAGCGCCGGCCCAGCGCTACGCGCCGCCGAAGGGTACGCAAGGGAAACCACGGTCGTCAGCGCAAGTGAGATGGATGCGCCGGAAGACAAGTCACGCGCTGATCTGTTTGACCGGACAGCAGCGTGTAGGAACCGAAACATGGGTAACAGGTGTGTCAGGACATGGGTAACACTTCAGACCAATGGCTCGTCCCGAGTCGATCAGCAACCTCGCATCCGAACGCGGAGCGCACAAACTTGTTGTGTTACCTATGTCCTGACACACCTGTTACCCATGTCCTGAGTCTACGCGCGCCGATTGGTGCATTGGGTCCACGCGTGCGCGCTCGTCTGGGCATCCATGTCACCGCGTAACCCCCCGTTGGTTTCCCTTGCATACCCATCGGCAGCGCGCAGCGCTGAGCCGGCGCTTTCAATGGCTGCACCAGTTTGTTAAACGGCAGTTTGTCCCAGTGGGTCCGCGATCCAAGCCCGGTGGGGCCTGTGAGGGCACTCGCTACTGCAGGGCCGGTGAGGTATTTCTGAGTCGCGCCGCTTGGTGGACCTTGGGCGGTAAGAAAGCGGCGGATTCAACCGGTCGATGCAACACCTCTGATCTAATGAATGAATTATCGAGGTGAGGTATTGATGAGGCGAGCAAGGAAGCCGTGGTTGAGCTTGGCAGAGCGTCAGGAGATTTGGGCGCTTTGGCGTAAAGGGGAAAGCGTAAGCGGCGTTGCGCGTACATTGCAGCGCGACGTTGGCTCAATGCATAGAGTCATCGCGGGCAATGGCGGAATCACGCCAGCGCAGCGCACGCGAGCAGCTCGTACCTTGAGCCTGGCCGAGCGCGAGGATATCTCGCGGGCCTTGGGTCAGAAACAGTCATATGGAAGTATCGCCGTGCAGTTGGGGCGTAGCAAATCGACCATTAGCCGTGAGGTCAACCGTAATGGAGGACCTCAGAAGTATCGTGCGCATGCAGCCGATGAAATGGCCTGGAAGCGAGCGCGGCGCCCCAAGCAAAGTGTGTTCAAGAGTAATGCGGCTTTGTGCGTTCAAGTCGCGCGAGGGCTAAGCCTACAATGGTCGCCTGCACAGATTGCAGGTTGGCTCAGGCGGCAATACCCGCTGCGCAAGGAGATGCACATTTCGCACGAAACCATTTACAGGAGTTTGTTCATCCAGACGCGTGGGGTGCTGAAGAAGGAACTGTTGAGCGAGTTGCGTACGCATCGGGTGATGCGTCGGGCGAAATGTGCCTCGACGCGAGGCCAGAACAGAGGCACGATTATCAACGCCGTGCCGATCAGTGAACGGCCGGCGCAAGCGGAGGATCGAGCCATCCCGGGGCATTGGGAGGGCGACTTGCTTGCGGGTTCGGGTAACACGTACATCGCGACATTGGTTGAGCGTCACTCCCGCTATGTGTTGCTCGTGAAGGTGGCTGGAAAGGATACGTCAAGCGTGATTGAGGCGCTGATCAAGCAAGTCAACAAGCTGCCGGTAGAACTGAAGCGCTCGCTGACATGGGATCGGGGCACGGAGATGGCAGGGCATGCGCGATTTACGATTGCCACGGACCTGCAAGTGTATTTCTGCGATCCGCAAAGTCCATGGCAACGAGGTAGCAACGAGAATACCAATGGATTGCTGCGCCAGTACTTTCCAAAGGGCCAGCCTGTGGATCAATACTCGCAGGCTCAATTGAATGCAGTGGCCAAGCGACTGGGGCCTGTCAGCAATTTCGTGTTTGAGGCATAACATGCTCACAAGGAGAATTTATGCCTCGCAAACCGAAAACGCAGCCGGCGGATCTGCCGACGATT
>NZ_JARUXV010000001.1:2542817-2583639 GCF_031450975.1 Caballeronia sp. LZ065 | reverse complement strand
CGGCCATGAACCAATTCGCTATCCTTTATGCAGATCGATTCGTTCGACCTTCCGTGTAATTACTCAATCTGCCTCGAACACGGAAATACTGACACCCCCAGCGACTGAATCAACGGCCTCGTCAGACGTTGGGCTTTATGAATCCAGCGGAAAAGCTAGCCGAAACGTTAGGGGTTGCGTTGACCGGTTGAATCCGCCGCTGCTTTCTTTGGTGACTTTCTTTGCAGCGGCAAAGAAAGTTACCCCCGCCCCGGGGAGGGGCAGTGCTAACAGACCGACGTGATAACGGGAAGTCCATAGAAGCGCAAGCAGACAACAACAAGCGCAAGCAAAAAACCACCCTAAACCGCCTGCCTCAAAGTCTCCTTGAACTGCGCAAGTGTGTTGCGCTCCAACAGATGCCCGGCCACCTGCGGCCGTCCCCTCCTTGCGAGGACATCATCGAGTGCCCGGTTGATCGACGCAACCGCCAGATCCTCGACCACGGGTCCAAGCTCCCCGGTCCGGCAGAACCATCCAATCAATCCATCCGCCGTCGCCACGACCGGCTTCCCAAAGCGATATGCCTGCACCAGCACGCCGCTCATTCCGTAATGCCCCTTGTACCCAAGCCACACCACATCGCAAGCTGAAAACAGGTCAAGCTCGTCCTCGCTCGAAATGAACCGATCGAATACCACCGGCGCCGGTGTCAGCGCCGCCAGCGCCGCACTCAGCCGGGTGCGCGTCTCCGCATCCTGCGCCCCCGCGATCACCAGCGTCGGCCCATGCGAGCCGCTCGCCCGCCGCCCAAGCGCCTCGATCAACTCGAACACGCCCTTGCGATCGTTGATCGCCCCATACACCAGCACATGCGTGCCGTCCGACAGCCCCAGCCGCGCACGAGCGGCGGCCGGATCGGCGGCGCGCGCATCAGGAAACGGATCCGCCAGATAGTCGATGCTCGCCCCCGCCGCATGCGCGTGGCGCTTCCACCAGTCCGGCAAGGTCGGGTCGATCGTCAGCAAGGTCTTCATGCCGCCCGCCCGAATCGCACGCGCGAACAACGTCCCCTTGATCGCATTGACCACACGCCGGCGCGGCGCGCGCACGCCCACACGGTGATGGTGAAAGTTCGAGCGCATCGTGATGCCCACCCAGGGCGTCGCGCCAAACGGCGATCCCAGGAACGGCAGCGCAAGCAGGAAGTAATCGACATACGGCACGACGACCAGCGCCGCCCGCCGCTCGCGGCTCGCCGCCCCGTACATGTGCCGGAACTGCCGGTGCATCCGGGCATAACTGACCCTCGACGCCAACGCGCCGCCTTGCGCCGGCGGCGCGACAAACACGATGTCGAGACCGGACGGCGCCGCCTCGCGAATCCTGCGCGCCAGCGGATGGTCTTCGTTGCACGGATCCGTCACGATCGCACAACGGAATCCGGCTTCCATGTACGCATTCGCCGCCCATTCGGCATAACGCCAACGGTGGCCGCTGAAGTCAGGTTCGATGATGAAGACGCTTTCGGTCATCGCAGGGGCCCTTGCGGTCTCTGTGCACGTGGGTCACGCGTGAAGCGGACAGAACAACGCCGCCGACGTCCGTCGATTGCGCCGACGAATCAACACTAGCACCGCCCGCACGTCATCGAACGCCATATATGAGCGTTTATCCGCGTGCCGGAAGCGGTCCAGAAACGGTTCCAGAATCACGTTCGCAACGGCGAAAGGCCCGCAATCCGCATCGCTACCCATTTCGGGCCGATTTCGACTACGCGTTGGCGTCCGCCGCGACACGGCGCACGATACTTTTGCCACAGTCGCCTGAAAAGAAGCGTGGCCGCGCTCGCATCGCCGTCCGGACAAGGCGTTGCAACGGCTCGCAAGGTGGTCCGCACGCGATACCGACATATCGCGGCGCCACGAATTGAAATCTCAGCTGCGCGGGGAATTCGAGTGAGATCGGTCCGGCTTCCTTTTCTTCCGGCACGCGCGCGTTTCGAGCACGATGCAGCGTTCTGGGTGCTGCTCCAGCAAGTCGTCGTGCGCGGTTTCGTGGCCATCAAGTTTCTCGCCATCGGCCGGATTCTCGGGCCGGAAGCCATCGGCGCAGTCAGCATCGCGCTGCTCGCCGTCGCCATCGCCGAATCGCTCTCCGACACCGGTCTCGCCCAGGCCGTCGTGCAAGGGCGCGACGCGCCCACCCACAGCGAACTCGGCGCAGTCTGGACCACCCTCGCCATGCGCGGCCTCGTCATCGGCCTGCTGCTCGCCGCCCTCGCGCCGTTCATGAGCAGTCAGTTTCATCTGAGCGGTTCCGTCGGGCTCATCCTGCTCGCGGCCGCGCTGCCGCTCCTGCGCGGCATCGCCTCTCCCGCCTATTTCGTCGTCACCCGACAGCGCGGTTTCCAGAAGCTCGCGGGCGTCGAAACGTCCGCCGCGTTCACCGATTGCGCCATCGGCCTCGTATGCGCGCTGTCCGGCGCGGGCGCGTATTCCGTGCTGATCGGCCTGGTCGCGGGCGAACTGCTCAAGACCGCGCTCACCTGGACCAGCATGGCGCCGCGTCCGCCACTGCGCTTCTCCTTCGCGGGAATCGGCCACTACGTGAACTTCAGCCGCTGGATCTGGGCGGGCAGCGTGGTCAACCTGCTGCTCAACCAGTTCGACAAGGTGGTCGTCGCCAAACTGCTCGGCCCGGCTCAGCTGGGCGCGTACCAGATGTCATCGAAACTCGCGCAGATGCTGCTCGCCGATGCCGCCATCGCGATGTCGCAGTATCTGTTTCCCACCTTCTCCGAACATCACCGGCGCGACGTGCAAGCCGCGCGCAAGCTGTTCCGCCGCTATCTGCTGCTCGCGGCGTTCGGGCTGGCGCTGTTCGTCGTCGTGCTGCGCTGGGCGGCCGAGCCGCTCTTCAACTTCGTGCTCGGTCCGGCCTGGCTGTCCGCCGTGCCGCTCTTCAGGATCTTCGCCATCAACATGGCGATCGGCGCGATCATCGCCGTGCTGGTGTCGTGGTTGCGCGCCGCCGGTCTGCCGAAGGTCGCGACGCATGCGTCGATCATCCAGGCCGTCGTGCTGTGCGTGACGGTGCCCGTCGCGACGCATCTGTGGGGCGTGACCGGCATCGCCTGGGCCATGACGCTGGGGCTCGGCGCGGCCGCGAGCTGGATGCTGTTCCGAATCATGCGGGAGGCGTGAATGCGCATAGTCCACCTCGTGCTGACGCCGCGCCTGTCGGGCGCCGAAGTCCTGGCGAAAGATCTCGCGATTCATCAGCAGAAGGGGGGCGAAACGGTCGCTGTGGCCTCGCTGATGCCGGCGCACGAGGATTTCACGGCGCTCAGCGCGGAACTCGTCGCCAGCGGCGTGGAATGTCTGTTTCCGGACCGCCGGCACGGCCGCTTCGGCAAGCTGTGGAACCTGTATCGCACCCTCCGCGGCTATCGCGCCGACGTGCTGTTCGCGCACGCGACCATTCCCGCGTTCTATGCACGCGCGCTGCCGCTCGCGGCGCCGGTCGTGTATGTGATGCATTCGGCCACCAACGACTTCGAACGCTCGATGTTCCGCAGCGTCGAGCGCCTGCTGTCGCGCCGGGCGCGCGCGGTGATCGCGGTGTCGCCGAACAACATCGACGATTACGTCGACGCAGTGGGCCGCCATCCTTCGATGACGCTGATCCCCAATGGCGTCGACATGTCGCGTTTCGGCATGCGCACGCGCACCCAGGCGCCGGCGACGGCGCAGATCGTGCAGATCGGGCGCTATACCTCGGTCAAGAACCAGCTCTCGACAGTGCATGCGTTCCGCCAGGTCGTCGAGCGGGTTCCCGCCGCGCGGCTGTTGTTGTGCGGCGTGATCGAAGATCCGGCGTATCACGCGGCCGTGGGCGATCTGATCGACAAGCTCGGACTCGCGGACCGTGTCAGCATCCAAGGGCCGCGCACGGATGTCGCCGACCTGCTGTTCTCGTCCAGTGTGTTCGCGATGCCGTCGCGCTCCGAAGGGCACAGCATCGCGTTTCTCGAGGCGCTCGCCTCGGGACTGCCGGTGGTGGCCAGCACCATCCGGCCATTCGGTTTCGCCGCCGATCTGCCCGGCGTGCATTTGTGCGATCCCGACGATACCCAGGCCTACGCCGATGCCCTCGTGCGCGCACTGGCCGAACCGCGTTCGCACCGGCCGCTGCCGGGACTCACGCTCGCGGATACGGCGGCGCGTTATCTCGCCGTCGCACGCGAGGTCACGCGGCCGCTGCGCGCGGCGGCGGTCTGATTTTTTCATTGCCTTCCGGCTTCCAACGCACTCCGCTTTCTGCCTTTTCTTCAGGGTTTATCGATGCCCCTGGAAGCGCCGCTTTCTTTTTTATTCGTCATGCTAGCCATTCGGACTAGGTGCGTAGAGGCGCGCAAAACCTGATGATAGACTGCATCGCCATATCGCAAAGGATGGCGAAGCATCTGTTACGGGAAGAGATGATGAAGGGAAAGGAAACATGCTGAAAAGAACCGCGTATTACATGCTTGCGAAGCATTGGGACGGAAAATTGCCCGTTGACACTTTTGCTATTGCCCGGTCCGAGAACGTGACCGTGCAGCTTGAACCGGACATGGGCGTAGTGTACGGGCGCTTCGAATTCGTTGACGGACAGCCGCGCATTGCCGTCAATGGCGATGCCCCGGAGCTGCGGCAGCGTTTCGTCGTCGCGCACCATCTCGGACATCTGGCGCTGAGGCACGGCACGCAATTCACGTGTGCCTCACGCCAGTTTTCACTATATCAACTGGACGAAATCGAGAATCAGGCCAATCGCTTCGCACTGGAATTGCTCGTACCCGGGTTCGCGCTCAACATCCTGATACAGAAGCGGAACATCACCAACTTCGCTCGCCTGACGGATGCTTTCGACGTCAGCGAACTTGCAATGAAGGTCCGCTTGAAGCAAACCGGATGGATCAAACGAGCACGCATATGAATCGCCTTCCTGTCGTGGCCGAGCGCGATGAGACCTCGGATCTCACCATTCCGCCACCTGAACTTAAAGAGCGGGTGGCAGCGCATCCCGAACTCATTGAAGAGGAAATTGCTGATCGTAAGCAGTTTCGTCAGCTCAGAGCGTTCTCTTTCTACGGTGTGGCGGGACTGATCGCCACGCTGGCAACCTTGTTCGTTGCGTGGACTGCGTCGTTCGGCATGAGGCTCCATGAAAGCTTTCGAGCGGATCCTGCCTTGAGCGTGTTCCTTCTCACGCCCATGATCGTGATGTCAGCTTCGGTCGTCTTGCCGTTGCTCGCCCTCGTTCGCTTCGTGTTCCGGGAAACCTCCAGCGACGACGAACCTGCCGCACCCACCCTCTGGCAAGCCCTGCTCAAGGAACTGGCAGACCTTTTCAAGCAGTACCTGAACCGCAGCAAGCCCGCGACCTGATCGCGCGTCTCACCACTCGCTCCACTCGCACAGGAGACTTTCATGTCCGACATGCTCAGCATCTCCACCCCTGACGGCAACTTCGATGCCTACGTCGCCTATCCGGCCGCGACGCCCGCGCAGACTGCCGCACCCGCAGTCATCGTCGTCCAGGAAATCTTCGGCATCAACGGCGACATGCGCGAAACCTGCGACGAATACGCGCGTCAAGGGTACGTCGCGTTGTGCCCCGACCTGTTCTGGCGTCTCGAACCCAATGTCGTTCTCACGGATCGCACCGAAGCGGAATGGCAGCAGGCCATGAAGTACTACAACGCGTTCGACCTGAACACGGGCGTCGAGGACATCGCCGCGACCATCGGCTTCGCGCGGGGACTGCCGCAGGTGCGGGGAAAGATCGGCGTGGTCGGCTTCTGTCTCGGCGGGCTGTTGTCTTTCCTGACGGCTGCGCGCACGGACGTCGACGCTGCGGTTGCGTACTACGGCGGCGGCACGGACCAGCATCTCGGCGAAGTGCCGAAGATACGCATTCCGCTGATGCTGCATCTCGCGGAAGCGGACGAATTCATTCCAGCGGATGCACGCAACCGCGTGCTCGTTGCCGTGCAGGGACAAACGAACGTCGAGGCGTTCACCTATCCCGGCTGTCATCATGCGTTCGCGCGCAACCAGGGCGTGCATTACGATGACGCCGCCGCGCAGCTCGCCAACGGTCGCACCTTTGCATTCTTCGCGCAGCACCTGAAATGACCCGCGCCGGTCGCGCCAGAAAAAACGCCGCCCGAAGCAGGGCGGCGCGCGTTCATTACCTCACGCTTATTTCTTCACCGTATGCGGCCGTCGAAACACCAGCCAGCGCGGCGACTTGAAGCGCACGATGCTCACATACAACCACACGTAGGTGGCCGCGAACACCACGACGAAGCAGAACAAATGCAGCGTGTGCCGCCAGAAAAGCGTCGCCGGAATCACGGCGATCAGGCACAGCAGCCAGAGGTAGGGCGAGGTGAGCGAGTTGCGTCGAGTGAGTTCGTGCGCGTTCTTCACCCCGACGGCCCAGCGCATCAGACGCTTGTAGACGAGCATGTGCAGATGCACGCCGTCCGGAATCCCCGGCGAGATGCCGCGAATGAATTTCTTGCGATAGATCGAGAAACAGGTTTCGAAGATCGGGTACATGAACAGCAGCACCGGATACCAGGCCGACACATCGCGGTTGCGCATCACGAGCATGATGGCGAGTTCGCCGAGCATGAAGCCAACGAAGTAGGCGCCGCCGTCACCCAGAAAGATCAACCCCGCCGGAAAGTTCCAGATGAAGAAGCCCATCACCGCGCCCATCATGATGAGCGAGCCCGACAGCACCACCGGATCATGCACCTGGAACGCCACATAGGCGAGCGAGGCGAACATCATGAAGGTGACCATCGAGGCGAGGCCGTTGAAGCCGTCGATGATGTTCACCGCGTTGGCGAGCGCCGCCACCGCGAGCACCGTCACCGCGCAGGAAATGACTGCGTAGGAGAGCAGGAAATCGAGCGGCGGCACGCTGATGCGCGTCACGGCGATGTCGAGAAACCCATACGCCAGTCCGGCGGCGGCCATCGTGCAAAGCAGGCGTACCAGTGGCGACACGCGTTTGGTCAGGTCCTCGACGAGCCCGGACAGGAACGCCGGCATGCCGCACGCAATGATGCCGAGAATGCCGCCCGACACCGCCGGATAGCCCCAGCGCAACTGCACGGCGGAAGCGGTCAGTCCGCACAGAATGCCGACGCCGCCGATGCGCGGCACCGGATGCGCATGAAATTTCTGCACGCCGGCGAGGTCGGTATCGCCGAGCACGCCTTCCTGGAGATGGGCGAAGCGCACGATGAACAGCGTCACCAGCAGCGAAATCAGGAAGGCAAGCGCGAAACTAAGCATGAAGATGAACCGGAGGAGGGGTTGCGCCCCGCATCGTACCTCATCGGCAGGGACGATCCGGAGCGCAATGCCGGAAGCTGCGTTCCAGGCGAACCCTCAAGCAAAACCTTGCGGATTCTGCGACTGCCAGCGCCAGTGATCCTCGCACATGCGTTCGATGCCATGCTGCGCGCGCCAGCCGATCAACTCGGCCGCGGCGGCGGGGTCGGCGTAGCACGCGGCGATATCGCCCGGACGGCGCGGCACCAGTTCGTAGGGCACAGGCTTGCCGGACGCCGCCTCGAACGCCTTGACGACATCGAGCACGCTGTATCCCTGGCCCGTGCCCAGGTTCACGACGAAGCTGCGGTCCAGGCGCCGCAGCGCGTCGATGGCCGCGATATGCCCGCGCGCCAGGTCCACGACGTGAATGTAATCGCGCACGCCGGTGCCGTCGTGGGTCTCATAGTCGCTGCCGAACACGCGCAGGCGCTCCAGCTTGCCGACGGCCACCTGCGCCACATACGGCATCAGATTGTTCGGCACGCCTGCCGGATCCTCGCCGATCAAGCCGCTTTCGTGCGCGCCCACCGGATTGAAATAGCGCAGCGTGGCAATCCGCCATGACGGGTCCGAGATTTCCAGATCGCGCAGGATCTGCTCGGCGATGAGCTTCGACTGGCCGTAGGGATTGGTTGCCGAGAGCGGGAAGGATTCGTCGATCGGCACGCTTTTCGGCACGCCGTACACCGTCGCGGACGAACTGAACACGAAGTTGCGCACATTGCGCGCCTTCATCACCTTGAGCACGGCGAGCAGGCTGCCGACGTTGTTCGCGTAATACTCGACCGGCTTTGCCACGGACTCGCCCACGGCCTTGAGCGCCGCGAAGTGGATGGCGCCGGTGATGTCGTGGGCGTCGAAGATGCGTTCGAGCGCGGCTTCGTCGCGGGAATCTTCCTGATAGAACGCCACCCGCTTGCCGGTGATCTGCTCCACGCGTTGCAGCGATTCGGCACGGCTGTTCACGAGATTGTCGATGACCGCCACGTCATAGCCCGCGTCGAGCAGTTCGACGCAGGTATGCGTGCCGATGAAGCCGGCCCCGCCGGTGACGAGAATCGTGCCCTGGGTCGCGTTGTTCAGCGACTGCTTGCCATTCATCATGCGCTCTCCAAATAACTCGAATCAGAGTGAAATGCCGGTGATGGCATGTATTGTGCCCTTGTAGCGTTCGACGACATTCTTCTCGTCGAATTCACGGGCCACCTTGGCGCGGCCGCGCTGCGCCATCGCCGCGCGTTCGGCGGCGGGCAGCGTCAGCATGCGCTCGAGCGCCTGGGCCAGGCTGTCCGCGCTTTTCACCTCGCAGAGCAGTCCCGTCACGCCGTGCTCGACCACTTCGCGGCAGCCCGGCACATCGGTGGCGACGATCGGGCGGCCCATCGCCGACGCTTCCATCAGCGTGCGCGGCACGCCTTCCCGGTACGACGGCAGCACGACGCAGTCCGCCGCGGCGATGAGCGGACGCACGTCGTGCGCTTCGCCCAGGTACTCGACGATATTGTCGGCCTCCCATTGCGCCACGTCCGTGCGGCTGATCGCGCTCGGATTGTCGACGCCGACCGGCCCGAGCAGCTGAAAGCGCACGTGCGCAAACCGTGCCTTCAGGCGCCGCGCGGCTTCCACGTATTCGGCCACGCCCTTGTCCCACAGCAGCCGGCCAATCAGGATGAAGACAAAATCCTCGCGGGCGGGCAGCGGAGTGAAGGCGAATTCATCGAGATCGACGCCTTCTCCATGCAGCCGCCGCGCACGATCCGGATGCGCCAGCAGCTTTTCCTGCACGAAAGCCGCATGATCGTCCTGATTCAGGAACCAGATCTCGCGTGGGAAGCGGAACGCGAAGCGGTAGAGCCGTTTCGCGACTTCCGCCGTGCGGCTCTTCTGGATGAACACGTAGCCCAAGCCCGTTGTGACGGCGATCGACGGCACGCGCGCGAGCATCGCGGCCAGCGAACCGTAGATGTTCGGCTTGATCGTGTAGTGGAGCACGATGTGCGGGCGCGTCGTCCGATAGGCGCGGTACAGCGCGGCGAGCGTTTTCAGGTCCTGGCGCGGATCGGTGCCCTTCGAGGCCACCGGCAGTTCGACGCAGCGGCAGCCCATCTCGGTGAGCGGCTCGAAGGTGCGGTCGCGCGGCGCGAGAATCGTTACCTCGGCGCCGCGTGCGGTCAGCGTGCGCAGCAGGCCGCGCCGGTAGGTGTAGATTGCCCATGCGGTGTTGCAGACGAGGGCAATGCGAAGACTCGACTTTTCTTTCGTCATCCGGAGGTCATGGTTCGACGGCATGGATCGCGCGGCGTGCCATCGAGTTGCAGGTGAGTGGACAAGTGCCGCGCGGATTCGCCGTGCGCTCAACGTAACGCAAAACAATTTGAAAACAAATCGACAAAAAAGCTTCAGGCGACGGGCGTGGAGCGCATGAGTTTCGCCTTCAGGCTGCGCAGCAGACTGTACGGTAGCGCCAGATGCGCGACGCTCTTGACGATCCCCAGCCAGTCCAGCGGATTCATCACTCGCAGATGGCGCAGCTGCAGCCGCAGGGTCGAGACCACCTGGGTCCGCCGTTTCGTCGCGCTGATGCCGGCCTCGTTGAGTTCGTAATACAGGCCGAACTCGGGCAGGTTGGCGCCGTCGTGATGCTGCAAGAGGCGCAGGATCAGGTCCAGATCCTCCGCGGCACGATAGCGCACGCGATAGTTGCCCGCCTCGATCACCGCGTCCACGCGCAGCATCAGCGAAGGATGCGTGAAACAGGTGCGCACCAGCATCAGGCGGCGCAGCGCGGACGGCTCGCACGGCGGCTTCAGGTCGAACAGCGGCGCGCCCGCGGTGGATACGACGTGGGTCCACATGCCCAGCACCGCGACGCGCGGATGCGCTTCCATATAGGCGCGCTGCTTCGCGAGACGGCCGGGCGTGGCGAGATCGCCGGCGTCGATGCGCGCCGCATAGCGCACGCCGCGCGCCGCGAGCGCCTCGATGCCGGCCTGCAACGCCCGTTCGATGCCGCCGTTGCGCGGCATCCGCAGGATCTCGATCTGCAGGTTCGCCAGCGCGGGCGCGGTGATCGGCGGGGTGCTGCCGTCGTCAACGACCAGCACACGCACCGGCGCCGTCTCCCGGAACGACGCGAGCGTGCGCTCGACCTCGGCCTGGCCGTTGAAGGCGGGCAGCAGCAGCATCACATCGGAAAGAGCATTCATGCGCGCAGCCGGAAACGGAGGTAATAAAAGTTCACCGATGCCGCCGCCACATAGCCCGCCGCCAGGCCCATCAGTGCGCCATAGCCTTCGAAGCGCGGGATCGTGATCAGGTTCACCGCGAACGCGACCGCAAGCGCAAGCAGCCACTTCGACAACAGCACGTACTTCGCCTGATATTTGAGCACGACCAGATTGCCGATCGCCTCGATGCCGGCCGGCACCGACAGCCACACGGCCCAGCGGAACAGGTTGGCGGCGTCGGCATAGTTCGGCCCGAACACGCGCGCGATGATGAAGCCGCCGAGCGCGTCCAGCACGGCGGCGCCCGCGATCATCAGCAAGGCGGTCAGCGCGAACAGGCGCAGCAGGTTGCGCCGCAACAGCCGCGTGTCCTGCACGCGGTACACGAAAGCTGGCGCGATGGTCTGCGCGAGCATCAGCGCGAGCGCGATCCAGTTCTCGTTGAGTTGCTGCGCGGCGGAATACAGGCCCAGTTCGGCGAACGACACGCGGTGCGCGAGCATCAGCCGGTCGAGCTTCAGGAACAGGTACATGCAGATGAGACCGAGCCAGAACACCGTGCCTGCGCTCGCGAAATGCCGGAAAAGCGCGCGGTCGAAGCGCCAGCCGAGCCGGCCGCCGTGCCGGCGCATGTAGTACAACACGAGCGCCGCGCTGATTGCGGCTGCTTCGAGCGCCCACAGCCAGCCGAAGCGCGACGGCGCCGCCGCGACGCGTACGAGCGCGTAGACCAGCGCCGCCTTGACGATCGCGGCCAGCATGCTGGCGAGCAGTTGCGGCTTGCTGTAGGTCTGGCTTTGCAGCCAGGAATTGACGACGCCAATGAAAGGTTCGCGGAACAGCATCGTCACGGCGAGGCCGGCGAGCATGAGGCCGACGGTCGGGTCGATGCCGCCCGCCGCGATCCAGATCCAGGTTGCGATGAGCGCGAGGATCGAGACGCCCATGCGCAGCACGAACGCGCTGCCGAGCACGATGCCGGTGTCGGCGGGCAGACGGCGCACGATGGTCGGGACGAGGATTTCCGCGCCGCAGACCCACGTGACCGGCGCGATCACGAGCAGCAGCGTGTTGGCGTACTGCCACTTGCCGAAGTCGTCGGGGCCGAGATAGCGCGCCAGCACGCCCGCGACGACGATGGCGACCGCAATCTGCGTGAGCCGTTCCAGTCCGAGCCAGACGATGTTGGCGAGCGCGCGGGCGACGTCCGGATTGCCGGAGCGCAGCAAGGCCTTCATGCGGCGCGCTTCCCGCCGTGCACGGGCACGGCGCGTGCTGCCGAAGACTGTCCGGCTGCTCGAATGGCCCAACCTGCTGACGAACGGCCTTCAATTGTCACGTTATGTGGGATGACGCGCGAAGGCGCTTGATTCGGGGGCATCGGGGCAATAGGGCGTTTGAGCATTGGATTAGAATGAACGCGCCGGTTTTTACCGCAACGCGAGAGCCACGAGAGCGCCGAAAGACAGCGATTATAAGTGCGATCCGGGGTGCGTCTGCCCGCCTCGGCCGCCGGCACGGGCTTCAGTGTGTTTCCGTTTGCATGCGCTGCTGCGGTTTGCTTCCATTTGTTTCAGTCGTATGGGTTTAACAGACGCATAGGCACAATTCGACACGTCATCCGACAGTCGTCCGCGCGGCATACGCGCTGTGGCGGCGGCCAACGTCACGACCTGCATGCCCTCATGGCTGCATCGCCGAGAATTCGTTCATCATTCGATAAGAGGTAGCCATCTCATGAGCCAAGTATCCCAATCCATTTTCAAGGCCTACGACATTCGCGGCATCGTTGGCAAGACGGTCGATCGCGACGTTGCGAAGAGCATCGGACAGGCGTTCGGCAGCGAGATCAAGAAGCAGGGCGGCGATTCGGTGGTGGTCGCGCGCGACGGCCGCCTGTCCGGTCCTGAACTGGTCGGCGCGCTGGCGGACGGCTTGCGTGCGGCGGGCGTCGATGTGATCGATGTCGGCATGGTACCGACGCCGGTCGGCTATTTTGCGGCGAGCGTGCCGCTGCCCTTGCCGTCGGGCGAGCGGCGCGTGGATTCGTGCATCGTCGTGACGGGCAGTCACAATCCGCCCGACTACAACGGCTTCAAGATGGTGCTGCGCGGTGCGGCGATTTACGGCGAGCAGATCCAGGGCTTGTACAAGCGCATCGTCGACAATGACTTTTCGACGGGCGAAGGCAGCTATACCGAGTTCGACGTGCAGCAGATGTATCTGGACCGTATCGTGTCGGATGTGAAGCCGGTGCGCGGGATGAAGATCGTCGTGGATGCGGGTAATGGCGTGGCGGGCGGACTGGCGCCGCGTCTGTTCAAGGCGCTTGGTTGCGAGCTGGTTGAGCTGTTCACGGACATCGACGGCAATTTCCCGAACCATCATCCGGATCCGGCGCACGTCGAGAACCTTCAGGACGTCATCAAGGCCTTGAAGGAAACCGATGCCGAAGTGGGCTTTGCATTTGATGGCGACGGCGACCGTCTGGGCGTCGTGACGAAGGATGGCCAAGTGATTTTTCCGGACCGTCAACTGATGCTGTTCGCGCAGGAAGTGCTGTCGCGCAACAAGGGTGGGCAGATCATTTATGACGTGAAGTGCACGCGCAATCTGGCGAAGTGGGTGCGCGAGCAGGGCGGCGAGCCGATCATGTGGAAGACGGGCCATTCGCTGGTGAAGGCGAAGCTGCGTGAGACGGGTGCGCCGCTGGCGGGCGAAATGAGCGGTCATGTGTTCTTCAAGGACCGTTGGTACGGGTTTGATGATGGCTTGTACACGGGCGCGCGGCTGCTTGAGATCCTGTCGAGGGTGGCGGATCCGAGCAAGTTGCTCAACGACCTGCCGGACTCGCTTTCGACGCCGGAGCTGCAGATCAAGATGGAAGAGGGTGAGAACGTTCAGCTCATTTCGAAGCTGCAGAAGAACGCGAAGTTCACGGGTGCCGATGATGTGCTCACTATCGACGGACTGCGCGTCGAATACCCGGATGGGTTCGGGTTGGCAAGATCGTCGAACACGACGCCGGTCGTGGTGATGCGGTTCGAAGCGGATAGCGAAGGGGCGCTGAAGCGCATTCAGGAAGATTTTCGAAGGGTGATTCTGGCGGAGAAGCCGGACGCTCAATTGCCGTTCTGAAGCGCCTGCGCGGCGCTTGACTAAGCGGTGCGGTTTCTTTTTTGGGGGCCGCACCGGTTATTTCTTCCGCTGGCGCTTCTATGGACTTCCCGATATCACGTCGGTCTGTTGGCACTGCCCCTCCCCGGGGCGGGGGTAACTTTCTTTGCGGCTGCAAAGAAAGTCACCAAAGAAAGCAGCTTTCTTACCGCCCAAGGTTCACTAGCGGCGCGACACGGAAATACCTCACTGGCCCTGCAGTAGCGAGTGCCCCCATAGGCCCCACCGGGCGTGGATCGCGGACCCACTGTGAAATCGCGCCATTGAACAGACTGGTGCAGCCCCTGAAAGCTCCGGCGCTGCGCTTCGCGCCGCCGACCGGTCAATCGGGTCTGCCGGTGCTTGCTTGCTGACTCATCCATCTCGGCTACCGCGTCCATTTCACCGCGCAAACCTCCCGTTGGTTTCCCTTGCATACCCTTCGGCAGCGCGTAGCGCTGGGCCGGCGCTTTCAATGGCTGCACCAGTCTGTTCTGTGGTGCGGTTGCACGGTGGGTCCGCGATCCAAGCCCGGTGTGGCCTCTGAGGGCACTCGCTACTGCCGGGCCAGAAACCGGGCTCTGTGCTGCATCCGTGTGACTACGCTGGGCGGTAAGAAAGATGCTTTCTTTGGTGACTTTCTTTGCAGCCGCAAAGAAAGTTACCCCCGCCCCGGGGAGGGGCAGTGCGAACAGACCGACGCGAACACGGGAAGTCCATGAAAGCGCTGGCAAACCAAACACCAGCAACCCACGCGAAGGACCAGAGCGAAGACCGGGGCAGTGCCAACAGACCGACGCGAACACGGGAAGTCCATGAAAGCGCTGGCAAACCAAACACCAGCAACCCACGCGAAGGACCAGAGCGAAGACCGGGGCAGTGCCAACAGACCGACGCGAACACGGGAAGTCCATGAAAGCGCTGGCAAACCAAACACCAGCAACCCACGCGAAGGACCAGAGCGCAGGCCCCCGATGGTGCAAAGCCCGCCAACCCGCCATGCCGCGCTAAAATCCCCCTTTTCCCTTCACCCGGCGCCCTCGGCGCCACTCCCCCGGCGTGCAAAAAATCCTGATCGTCCGCGTGTCGTCGCTTGGCGACGTCGTCCACAATATGCCGGCCATTGCCGACATCCGCCGCCGCTATCCGGATGCCCAGATCGACTGGCTCGTCGAAGAAAGCTTCACCAGTCTCGTCGAACTGGTTCAAGGCGTACACCGCCCCATCCCGTTCTCGCTCCGACGCTGGCGCAAGTCGATCGCCTCGCCAGCCACCTGGCGCGAGATCGGCCAGTTCAAGCGCACGCTCGCCGCCGAAAACTACGATCTCGTCATCGACTGCCAAGGCCTCATCAAAACCGCATGGGTCGCAAGCTGGGCCCGCGGGCCGCTCGCCGGCCTCGCCAACCGCACCGACGGCGCCGGCTTCGAATGGCCCGTGCGCTTCTTCTACGACCGCCGCGTACCCGTCGAGCCCCGCACTCACGTCGTCGAACGCACCCGCAAGCTGGTCGCCGCCGCCCTCAGCCTGCCCGACCCGCACATGAGCGACGACATCGACTTCGGCCTCGACACACGGCGCGCGACCCTCGCCGTCTCCGAACTCGGTCTCAACCTGCCCGTGCCCTATGTCGTGTTCGTCCACGCCACCTCGCGCGCCGACAAGCAATGGCCCGAAGCCGCATGGATCGAACTCGGACAGGCGCTCGTCACGCGCGGCGCATCACTCGTGCTGCCCTGGGGCAGCGAAGCGGAACGCGCGACCAGCGAAAAGCTCGCGAAGGAATTCGGCGCGGCAGCCATCGTGCCGCCCAAGCTCTCGCTGCCCGCAGTAGTCGGGCTGATCGAGGGCGCGGCGGCGACAGTCGGCGTCGATACCGGTCTGGTGCATATTGCCGCGGCGCTGAAGCGGCCGACCGTCGAGTTGTACAATTTCTCGACCGCCTGGCGCACCGGCGGCTACTGGTCGCCGCAAGTCGTCAATCTCGGCGACGCAAGCCGCCATCCCACGCTCGCAGACGTCAAGGCCGCCCTCGCGGGCTTCGGCCTGCTGTAGCGCTTGGCGCATGGCCCGCACGCGCGGGCAACGCGCGGGACAACCCAGCTGTCATTCAAGCTCGAAGCAAGGTCATAATCACATGACGGAATCGCAAATCATCGAAGTCGCTTCCGCCGACTGGCACGGAAAAAATCTCTCCGTACCGCGCGAGACGCTGCTGGCCGGCGTCGAAAACGGCAAGGTGCTGTATTTTCCGAATCTGCATTTCGCAATCGAAGGCGGCGAACGCGCGCTGCTCGATCCCAAGATCGCGGATCCCAAGCGCAAGAACATCAGCCTCGCGCCCAATGGCGGCGCGCTGAACGGCGTGCTCGGCGATGCCGTGATGCAGTCGGCAGTGCGCTCGCTCATCAAGCGCTATCAGGACAACGCGCGCTCGCTCGTCGACGGCCTGTTTCCCGAATACGACGGCAAGCTGCGCGTCGCGCCCACCAGCCTGCGGCTGCATCAGGTCGAAACCCGCGAGACCTCGTGGCGCAAGGACGACAGCCGCCTGCACGTCGACGCCTTCCCGTCGCGCCCGAACTACGGCGAGCGCATCCTGCGCGTGTTCACCAACATCAACCCGCAAGGCGCGCCGCGCGTCTGGCGCGTGGGCGAGCCGTTCGAAGACATGGCGCAGCGCTTCCTGCCCGCCATCAAGGCGCAGGCGCCCGGCGCCGCATGGCTCATGAACCTGCTGCACATCACCAAGTCGCGCCGCAGCGAATACGACCATCTGATGCTGCATCTGCACGACGCAATGAAAGCCGACCTCGACTATCAAAAGGTCTCGCCGCAGGAAACCATGCCGTTCCCGCCCGGCTCGGTGTGGGTCTGCTTCTCGGATCAGACTTCGCATGCCGTGATGTCCGGCCAGTACATGATGGAGCAGACCTTCTTCCTGCCCGTCAAGGCGATGGCCCGTCCCGAGTGCGCGCCGCTCGGCATTCTCGAGCGCCTGAAGGGCAGGGCGCTCGTTTGAGCGGCGCCGCTTCTCCCAGTCTGTCCGCCAGCGTGCTGCGCCGAATCTACCGCGCGCTATGGTGGATCGTCGCGCCGCTCGCGGTGCTGCGGCTCCTGATCCGCTCGCGCAGGGAACGGGGCTACCGCGAACACATCGGCGAGCGCTTCGGACACATGCCGCCGCATGGCGGCCGCAGCGCCGGCGATCTCGCACCGCTCATCTGGGTGCACGCGGTATCGGTCGGCGAGACGCGCGCCGCGCAACCGCTCATCGACGCGCTGATCGACGCGCATCCCGAAGCGCGCATCCTGCTCACCCACATGACGCCGAGCGGGCGCGCCACGGGCGTTGAGCTGTTCGGCGACCGCGTGCTGCGCAGCTATCTTCCCTACGATCTGCCGATTCTCGTGCGGCGCTTCCTGCGCGCATGGCGGCCGTCGCTCGGCATCGTGATGGAAACCGAGGTCTGGCCGACGCTCATCGACGAATGCAAGCGCGCCGACGTGCCGCTCGTGCTGACCAACGCGCGCATGTCGCAGCGTTCGTACCGGCGCGCGGCGAAGTTCGGCCGCGCGGTGCGCGAGGTGTTCGGCGGCTTCTCGCGCGTGCTCGCCCAGACGCCTTCCGATGCCGAACGGCTCACCGCGCTCGGCGCCCGCAATGTCGCGGTGCTCGGCAATCTGAAGTTCGACATGAGCGCGCCGCCCGAACTGATCGCGCGGGGCCAGGCATGGCGCACGGCAATCGGTGACCGCCCGGTGTGGGTCGCGGCGAGCACCCGCGAAGGCGAGGAAACGCTCGTGCTGCGCGCGTTCGCGGCGCTGGACATGCCGCATGCGCTGCTGATTCTCGTGCCGCGTCATCCGCAACGTTTCGACGAAGTCTCCGCGCTGCTGTCGAGTCATGGGCTGACGAGCGCGCGCCGTTCGGTCTGGGCGCCCAAACCGGCCGCGGCGGGTTCCGGCGCCGACACCCCTGAGCCCCTTTCGGCCAACGTGCAGGTCCTGCTCGGCGATTCGATGGGCGAACTCGGCGCGTACTACGCCGCCGCGGATGTGGCGTTCATCGGCGGCAGTTTGTTGCCGCTCGGCGGGCAGAATCTGATCGAAGCGTGCGCGGCGGGCGTGCCGGTGCTGATCGGCCCGCACACTTTCAATTTCACGCAGGCCACCCGCGACGCCATTGCCGCCGGCGCTGCGCTGCGCGTCCAGGATCCGCAGGAACTGGGGCAAGGCCTGCGCGAGATTTTTCAGGATCGCGCCCGGCGGCTGGCGATGAGCGCGGCGGCCTCGGCCTTCGCGGCGGCGCATCGCGGCGCAACGGCGCGCACGGTGAGCGTGCTGGGCGCGCTGCTGGAGGAAAGCGAGGCGGCGCGTGAGGCCGCGTCGCTCGCCGAATAAAGGTCAGTGCGGCTTGCGGGAGAGCAGTTCCGTCACGCAGCGCGCGAAGCGCTCGTTGCTCGCAGCGATCCCATACTCCTCGGCGCGTTCCGACGCGCGCTGCTGCATGCTGGCGCGCAGCGCGTCGTCCGTCAGCACGCGATGCAGCGCCTGCGCGAGTTCATCGACGGAACCGACCGGAAACAAAATGCCGAAGCGCCCGTCGCCGAGAATCTCGCGCGGTCCGGTCGGGCAGTCGCTGGCGATCACCGGCTTGCCGAGCGCAAGCGCTTCCAGCAGCACCATCGGCATGCCTTCATAGCGCGAGCTCAACACCTGTAGCCGCGCGCCCGCTGCCAGCGCATGCGGATTGTCGAGCTGACCCATGAAGTGCACGCGCCCATCAACACCCAGTTCCTTCGACAACCCTTCCAGCTCGCCGCGAAACGCGCCGTCGCCGACGATCACGAGATGCTCGCGAATGGCCGGATCGCGGATCAGTTGCGCATAGGCCCGCAGCAAGGTGCGATGGTCCTTCTGGATTTCATCGAGACGCGCGACCGACACGATATACGGCGCATCACAGGGCGGCGTCTGCGCCGCGGCGCCGTTGCTGCGAATCCGCTCGATGTCGATGGCATTGGGCAGCGTGAACAGCCGTTGCAGCGTGTCGCCGAACATGGCGCGGGCCTCGTCGGCCATGTGCTGGTTGAGCGCGCCGACGCCATCGTAGCGGGCGAACTGCGTCGCGAGCCGGCGCTGCTTGCGCGGCCGGTTGGCGAGGCGCGCATCGAAACTGAAATGATTCACGCCGAGCCACGCCACGCCGAACTGTCCGGCGAGACGGCGCAACGACATGTCGTAGTCGACGATCAGCGCATGGCGGCGCGCAAGCTCGGCCACGCGGCGTTTCACGTACGGACGCACAGCGAGCGTGTTGAACACGTCACGCCCGACGCGCCCGAGCTTGCTCAGGTTCTGCGCATAGCGGCGTTTCTGGAAGTGATTGAGCCAGTCCTGATCGGCGAGGATTTCGATGGCGACATCGGCCGGCACGAGCGGGCGAAAGCGCTCCTCGAAAGCGGGTGACGGATGCATGACCGACAGCGTGACCGTGAAGCGGTTGCGGTCGAACACGTGCAGCCATTGCATCAACGATGACTCGATGCCGCCGTTGCCGAAGTCGACGATATGAAACAGCACCGGAATGCGGCCGGCCGGGAAATGCGCGGGCGAGCGAGGGGACAGGGCAGCGATGGACACCGTGCAGCGCCCGCCGCACAGCGCGGGCGTGGAATGATTGCGAAGTCGTCATGCTACCGCATGCGCGTGCCGCTCCCGTGAAAGCGGCGGGCGCTGCGACATCAATTCACGAAACCAGCAAGCCCTTTTTCTCGATGAACGCGATCACCTGGACCAGCCCTTCCTGCGCCTTCAGATTGCACATGACGAAGGGGCGTTCGCCGCGCATCTTGCGGGCGTCGCTTGCCATGATGTCCAGGTTCGCGCCGACGTGCGGCGCGAGATCGGTCTTGTTGATCACCAGCAGATCCGATTTCGTGATGCCCGGGCCGCCCTTGCGCGGAATCTTCTCGCCGCCCGCGACGTCGATCACGTAAATCGTGAGATCAGAGAGTTCCGGGCTGAAGGTTGCCGCGAGATTGTCGCCGCCCGATTCGATGAACACGATGTCCGCGTCCGGAAACTTCGACACCATGCGATCCACCGCTTCGAGGTTGATCGACGCGTCCTCGCGGATGGCCGTGTGCGGGCAGCCGCCCGTCTCCACGCCCATGATGCGCTCGGCCGGCAGCGCGCCCGCCACGGTGAGCAGGCGCTGATCTTCCTTGGTGTAGATGTCGTTGGTGATGGCGACGAGATCGTAGCGCTCGCGCATCGCCTTGCAGAGCATTTCGAGCAGCGTCGTCTTGCCGGAACCGACCGGCCCGCCGACGCCGACCCGCAAGGGCGGCAGTTTTTTGGTTCGACGGGCGGCGGCGGAATAGGCGGGAGCGTTCATGAGTCGGGCTAGGAACGAAAGAGTCGTGAGTATTGGGATTCGTGCCGCGCGGACAGGATGCCCAGTTGCGGCGCGAAGGTGTTGATCCGCTCGGGGGGCGTGGCGAGCGCGCGGCGCACGGCGTCGTCGATGGGTCCGCGCAACGCGACGATGATGCGCTGCCCCGCGAGCTGGCCGAGCGGCACGGCCTTGAGCGCGGCGGCCGCCTGGTTCTCGACCCAGCTGAACGCGTAAGCGGCGAGCGCGGCGTCGGAGGCGGCGTCGTGCGCGAAGGCGGCAAAGGCGAAGGCCGTGGGCTGCGCAACCGGCTTGAGCAATGCGAGCGTTTCGCGGCGCGCGGCATCGCCCCATTCGAGCGACGTGCACAACTGCGCCAGCGACCAGCCCATCTGCTCGGTTTCGCGCCGCAACTCGGCCGACTCGCGGCTGGCGAGGTAGGAATCGTTGGCGGCGCGGAGCGCGGCGGCATCATGCGTGCGCCAGGAATCGATCTGATGCGCGAGCAAGGGCAATTCGCCGCGCGCGAGCACCGTCGAGAGACCGCTTTCGATCCACTGGCGCGCGCTGTCGCCATCGTGGATCAGGCCGTGCTCGATGGCCGCTTCAAGCCCTTGCGAGTAGCTGAACGCGCCGATCGGCAGTGCCGGCGACGCGAGATGCAGCAGCGCCGTGAGTTCAGCGATGCGCATGGCCGTGGTGCTTGTGGCCGTGATCGTGGTCATGCGGGTGATCATGACCGCATGACGAGTGATCGTGGTCATGCGAATGATCGTGGCCGCACGACGACTGATCATGTGCGTGGTCGTGCGCGTGATCATGCGCATGCCCGTGATGCTCGTCGAACACCTTCTGGGCGAGCGCATAGTCCTCGCTGAAGGTTTCGTCGTGACCATGCTTGTGGCCGCCGCCATACGCGCCGGTCTCGGGCTGGAACGGCTGCGTTTCATGCGCCACCAGCACGCCCAGGCGCTTCAGCATGTCTTCGAGCACGGCATCCGCTTCGAGCTTCAGATAGTCCGCGCCGACTTCCACCGGCGTATGACGGTTGCCGAGATGATAGGCGGCCCGCGTCAACAGACGCACGCTCGGCGCGCGCACGACGAGCACGTCTTCCGCAGCCGCGACGACGCGCACGAAGCCGCCGTCGTCCGCGACCAGCATGTCGCCGTCCGCGAGCACGGTGCCGCGCGGCATGACGAGCGCGACTTCCTCGCCGCTGTCGAGTGTCGCGGCGAGGCGGCTCTTGCAGCGCGCATCGAACGGCAGCGTCAGGGTGGGCGCGCGCTTCACGAGCACGGGCGCGAGTTTCGCGGTCAGGCGTTTGTCGATCGTACGCATGGCATTCGGCATGGCATCAGAACAGGAAATAGCGCTGCGCCATCGGCAGGACGGTGGCGGGGTCGCAAGTGAGCAATTGTCCGTCGGCGATCACCTGATAGGTCTGCGGATCGACGCTGATGGACGGTTGCCATGCATTGTGAATCATGTCGGCCTTCTTCACATTGCGGCAATTCCTTACCGCGACCACCTGCTTGGACAGTCCGTAGCGATCCGCGATGCGCGCTTCCATCGCCATCTGCGAGACGAACGTGAGCGAGGTCTTGCCGAGCGCGCCGCCGCGCGTGGCGAACATCTCGCGGTAATGCACCGGCTGCGGCGTCGGAATCGAGGCGTTCGGGTCGCCCATCTGCGCCAGCGCGATCATGCCGCCCTTGACGATCAGCGAAGGCTTCACGCCGAAGAACGCGGGCTCCCAGAACACGAGGTCCGCCCACTTGCCCGGCTCGATGGAGCCCACTTCATGCGCGATGCCGTGCGTGATCGCCGGATTGATCGTGTACTTGGCGACGTAGCGCTTGGCGCGGAAGTTGTCGTTGCGTCCGGCGTCCTCCGGCAGCGCGCCGCGCTGCACCTTCATCTTGTGCGCCGTCTGCCAAGTGCGGATGATGACTTCGCCGACCCGGCCCATCGCCTGCGAATCCGACGACAGCATCGAAAGCGCGCCCAGATCGTGCAGGATGTCTTCGGCCGCGATGGTCTCGCGGCGGATGCGCGACTCGGCGAACGCGATGTCCTCCGCAATCGACGGATCCAGGTGATGACACACCATCAGCATGTCGAGGTGTTCGTCGAGCGTGTTGATGGTGTAGGGGCGCGTCGGGTTGGTGGAGGAGGGCAGCACGTTCGATTCGCCCGCCACCTTGATGATGTCCGGCGCATGCCCGCCGCCCGCACCTTCCGTGTGATACGTGTGGATCGTGCGGCCCTTGAACGCGGCGATGGTCGTCTCGACGAAGCCCGCCTCGTTCAGCGTGTCCGTGTGGATGGCGACTTGCGTGTCGGTGTCGTCGGCCACCGAGAGGCAGTTGTCGATGGCCGCGGGCGTCGTGCCCCAGTCCTCATGCAGCTTCAGGCCGATCGCGCCGGCCTTCACCTGTTCGATCAGCGGCGCCGGCAGGCTCGCGTTGCCCTTGCCGAGGAAGCCGAGGTTCATCGGCCAGCCGTCGGCGGCCTGGAGCATGCGCTCCATGTGCCACGGTCCCGGCGTGCAAGTGGTTGCGTTGGTGCCGGTCGCGGGGCCGGTGCCGCCGCCGAGCATGGTGGTGACGCCGCTCGCGAGCGCTTCGTCGATCTGCTGCGGGCTGATGAAGTGGATGTGCGTATCCACGCCGCCCGCCGTGACGATCAGCCCTTCGCCCGCGATCACTTCGGTGGCAGCGCCGATGGCGATGTTCACGTTCGGCTGGATATCCGGATTGCCGGCCTTGCCGACGGCGAAGATGCGCCCGCCCTTGATGCCGATGTCGGCCTTCACGATGCCCCAGTGATCGAGGATCAGCGCGTTGGTCACGACGGTATCGACCACGTCCGCGGCGGCGCGCTGCGACTGGCCCATGCCGTCGCGGATCACCTTGCCGCCGCCGAACTTCACTTCTTCGCCGTAGGTGGTGAAGTCGCGCTCGACTTCGATGATGAGTTCGGTGTCGGCAAGGCGCACGCGGTCGCCGGTGGTCGGGCCGAACATTTCCGCATAAGCGCGGCGGCCGATGCGTAGCGTCATATTCTCAGCGTCCTTTTGCGGGAATGATTTAGAGCGGACCCATGACGAGGCCGTTGAAGCCGTACACATGGCGGTCGCCCGCGAGCGCCACGAGCTCGACCGTGCGTTCCTGGCCCGGCTCGAAGCGCACGGCGGTGCCCGCCGCGATGTTCAGCCGGAAGCCGCGCGCCTGCTCGCGCTCGAACTTGAGCGCCGCATTGACTTCGTAGAAATGATAATGCGAGCCGACCTGCACCGGCCGGTCGCCATGATTCGCGACGACGACCGTCACGGTCTCGCGGCCCACGTTGAGTTCGTGCTCGCCGTCATCGATGAAATATTCGCCGGGAATCATCAGCGTCGCTCTGCTCAGGGAATCGGATGATGGACGGTCACAAGCTTCGTGCCGTCGGGGAAGGTCGCTTCGATCTGGATGTCCGGGATCATCTCGGGGACGCCTTCCATCACGTCGTCGCGGGTGAGCAGCGTGGTGCCGTAGTGCATGACCTCGGCGACGGTCTGGCCGTCGCGCGCCGCTTCCATCAGCGCGGCCGAGATGAACGCCACGGCCTCGGGATAGTTGAGCTTCAGGCCGCGTGCGCGGCGGCGTTCCGCGAGCAGCGCCGCGGTGAAGATCAGCAGCTTGTCCTTTTCTCTGGGTGTCAGTTTCATGAGCTTCTTGGGCAGTAAGGCGTGACGGGCCGCGCCATGCTAGCACCGGAACGTCTTGTTTCGTTAGCCTGCTTCCGTTCTTACGGACGGCTTGCGGCTCACTGGATGAAGCGCTGCAACTCCACGGTCGAGGGCCGCTCGAAGATCGCGTCCGGCGCGCCGGATTCCCACACGCGTCCCTGATGCATGAACACGACCTTGTCGCTCACCTTGCGCGCGAAGCGCATCTCGTGCGTGACCATGATGAGCGTCATGCCGTCGCGGGCGAGGTCTTCCACCACGGCCAGCACTTCGCCGACGAGTTCGGGATCGAGCGCCGAGGTGATCTCGTCGCACAGCAGCACGGTGGGCTTCATCGCAAGCGCGCGGGCGATGGCCACGCGCTGCTGCTGGCCGCCGGACAACTGGTCGGGAAAGGCGTCGAACTTGTCGCCGAGGCCCACGCGTTCGAGCACCGAATGCGCGGTGGCGCGGGCCTTGGCCTTGTGGATCTTCTTGACCACCGTCTGCGCGAGCATCACGTTCTGGCCGGCGGTGAGATGCGGGAACAGGTTGTACTGCTGGAACACCATGCCCACCTTGAGGCGCAGCGCGCGCAGGTCGGCGTGGCGCGCGTCCATGTGCTCGCCGTCGATTTCGATCGACCCTTCGTCGATGCTTTCCAACCCGTTCAGCGTGCGCAGCAGGGTGCTCTTGCCCGAGCCGCTGCGCCCGATGATCGACACGACCTGGCCGCGCTCGACGGAAAAGTCGATGCCCCTCAGCACCGGGTTGGTGCCGAACTGCTTCTGGAGATTGCGGGTTTCAACGAGCGGCATGCCATTTCCTTTGAAGCGTGCGTGCATAGCGCGTGAGCGGATAGCAGAGCACGAAATAGATCACGGCCACGAGTCCATACACGAGGAAGGGCCGGAAAGTTGCATTCGAAATCATCGTGCCGGCCTTGGTGAGCTCGGTGAAGCCGATGATCGAAACCAGCGCCGTGTCCTTGACCGCCTGCACGGCGAAGCCCACCGTGGGACCGACGGCGATGCGCAGCGCCTGCGGCAGGATCACGTGGCGCAGCTGCTCGAAGTAGCTCATCGCGAGCGATGACGACGCTTCCCACTGGCCCATCGGCACGGCTTCCACGGCGCCGCGCCAGATCTCCGCGAGATAGGCGCTGGTGAAAAGCGTGAGGCCGATGGTCGCCGCGAACCACGGCGCGACATCGACGCCGAGCAACGGCAGGCCGAAGAACACGAGGAACAACTGCATCAGCAGCGGCGTGCCCTGGAAAATCTGGATATAGCCCTTGACGAGCATGCGCAGGACCTGGGACTTCGACACGCGCATGACGAGCAGCGCGAAGCCGACGATGCCGCCCAGCACGAACGACACGATGGACAGCACGATGGTCCAGCGCGCCGCGAGCAACAGGTTCTCGACGATCTGCGCGAGGGTGAATTCGATCATCGCGCGTGGCTCCGGCTGGCGGTGAGGAAACGCTTGCCGGCCACGTTGAGGACGGTGCGCAACACGAGGGCCATCACGAGATACGCGCCGGTGATGAAGAAGCACGTCTCGAACGCGCGGAAATTGCGTGACTGGATATAGCTCGCCGCGTAGGTGAGATCGGGCACGGAGATCTGCGAGACGACCGCTGAGCCGAGCATCGTGATGACGATCTGGCTCGTCAGCGCGGGAAACACCTTGGCGAGCGCCTGCGGCAGCACGACATGGCGGAAGGTCTCGCCGCGCGACAGCGCCAGCGACGCCGCCGCTTCGTGATGTCCCTTCGGCACGGCCGCGATGCCCGCGCGGATGATCTCGGTGGAATAGGCGCCGAGGTTGAGCGTCATCGCGAGAATGGCGGCGACGTACTCGCTCAGGTGGATGCCGAGCGCCGGCAAGCCGAAGAACACGAAGAACAGCTGCACGATGAACGGCGTGTTGCGGATT
The DNA here is from genome assembly GCF_031450975.1 of Caballeronia sp. LZ065. Taxonomy (NCBI): domain Bacteria; kingdom Pseudomonadati; phylum Pseudomonadota; class Betaproteobacteria; order Burkholderiales; family Burkholderiaceae; genus Caballeronia; species Caballeronia sp. LZ065. Next base: position 2,557,818 of record NZ_JARUXV010000001.1, on the reverse strand, counting down.
GCCTCGACATACGCGCCGACGAGGGCATTCAGCGACGGGCGCGGACTGTCGCGCCCGGCCGCGCCGAGCACGCCGAGCGAGACGCCCAGCGCGGTCGAGACGGCGGTGAGCGCAAGCGTCGTCGCCGCGCCGCTCGCGAACATGCCCGCGTATTGCGCGAGATCGGAGAACTCAAGTTCGTAGGCCATGCTATGCCCCGCTCCCGGTCACAGGGTGGCGGGCAGCGGCTGCCTGAACCACTTCTTCGACAGGGTGTCGAGCGTGCCGTCCTTCTTTGCCTGTGCGATCGCGCCGTCGACCTTGGCGAGCAGACGCGGCTCGTTCTTGTTCATGCCGACGAAGCACGGCGAATCCTTGATGACGAACTTGGCTTCGGGGCGGCGCGGCGGGTTCTTCGCGAGGATCGCGGCCGCGACGATGTTGCCCGCCGCGATCAGCTGCACTTGTCCGGAGAGGAAGGCGGAGATGGTCGCGTTGTTGTCTTCGAAGCGCTTGATGGTGGCGTTCGGGGCCATCTGCGAGAGCGCGATCTCTTCGAGCGCGCCGCGCGTGGCGCCGACGGTCTTGCCGGTGAGATCCGCGGGGCCGGCAACCTTGATGTCGGCGGGGCCGAACACGCCCTGGAAGTAGGGCGCGTAGGCGGTCGAGAAGTCCAGCACCTTCTCGCGCTCGGGCGTCTTGCCGAGCGACGAGATCACGAGGTCCACCTTGTTGGTCGTCAGATAGGGGATGCGGTTGGCGCTGTTGACGGGCACGAGTTCGAGCTTCACGTTCAGCGACTTGGCGAGCAAGGCGGCCATGTCGACGTCATAGCCTTGCGGCTTCATGTCCGCGCCGACCGAGCCGAACGGCGGATAGTCCTCGGGCACGGCCACGCGCAGTGTGCCGTTCTTCGCGATGGTGTCGAGCGCATCCGCGTGGGCGGCGAGGGGCGTGAAGGCGGCGAGGGAGACGGCAAGGGCGGCGAGCGCCGTGCGGCGGGCGCGGGAGAACGGGGTGTGCATCGATGATCCTTCGGTCTTGATCGGTCTTGGCGGCCGCGTGGGAAGTGCGGCTCTTGAGCGAAGGCTTAAAGCGAGAGTCGTGCCATCGGGGCGACGGTCTTGTCCTGTCGAGCTTCCCGGTTCATGGGCGCGTTGCCGCGCCCCCTTGCAGGGCAGCGTGATGCGCCATTGTGGTGCGTACTAGGTAGTCCACAGGCGAAGCGGGCGCGCTTCGACGCCATGCACGATGGGACGAAGCTGCATCCAGCATGCGGCGAGGGCGTTCTGCAGCGGTTCCATCGAGCGGCTGACGGCGCGCACGATCAGCACGCCCGGCGCGACGCAGGAGGCGGCGGCGCGCAGTTCGGCGTCGAACGGCAGGGCGGCGGTGAGGGTTTCGGCGAGCGCGTCGTCGCAGGCGGGGCCGATGGCCCACAGCGTGCCGTAGGCCGGAAAACCGGCGAGGCCCTGGGGTGAATCGCGCAGCGGGTCGTCGGCGGCGAGCAGCGTGCGTTCGAGCCAGCGCGTGGTGCCGTCGCGATGCCCGATGCGCGATAGCGCGCGGATATGGCCTTGCGTCCACTTCTCGCCGGCGGCGGCGCGGCCGAGCAGCATGGCGTCCCAGCCGATGGCGGTGGCGTCGTCGTCGAGTGTCAGGTCGAAGTCGAGCTCGATATTGGACGACTCGAACACGATGTTGTTTTGCGGCAGCCAGTCGAGCTTTGCGCCGGCGGCGAGCGTGATGTCGATGCGTTGCGTGGCGAGCCGGCCGTTGGCCTTGTACCACTTGGTGGCGCCGGGCGTCGTGATGACGGCGTGGGTGTGTTCGTGGAGGCGGATGTCGATGGAGAGGCGGTCGCCGCCCGCGACGCCGCCGGGCGGATGCACGATCACGGTGTGGCAGATGTCGGCTTCGGGATAGAGCGGGCGTTGCAGCCGCAGCGGTCCTTCGTGCTTGCGATGTGAGCAGACGGTGCGGCCGTGCTGATGCGTGAAGCCGAGTTCGAGGCGGCCGCGCCATACGTGGGGATCGGCGAGCGCGGCGTGAGATTCGTGGTGCATGGGCGATGCGGGTCAGGGGTGAGTCGGGATCATACGGCGATCAGCTCGCGCACTCCATGCTGGTCCATTTCATTGCCGGCGCCGCCTGCGATGATTTCGCCGCGGCTCATGACCCAGTAGTGGTCGGCGAGTTCGCGGGCGAAGTCGTAGTATTGCTCGACGAGCAGGACGGTCATGCCCATTTCATCGACGAGCTGGCGGAGTGTGCGGCCGATATCGCGGATGATGGATGGCTGGATGCCTTCGGTGGGTTCGTCGAGGATCAGGAGTTGGGGTTCGCTCATGAGGGCGCGGCCGATGGCGAGTTGTTGCTGCTGCCCGCCGGAGAGGTCGCCGCCGCGGCGGTGTTTCATTTCCCGTAGCACGGGGAAGAGCTCGTAGATGCGGTCGGGGATTTTTGAGGGGGCCTTGCGGCTGGCGGCGCCGACCAGCAGATTTTCTTCTACTGTCAGGCGGCCGAAAATGTCCCGGCCTTGCGGGACGTAGGCGAGGCCGCTCGCCACGCGGGTGTGGGTCGGCATGGTTGAGATCGTGGTGCCTCGCCAGGTTACGGTGCCGGTTTTGGTCGGCACCACGCCCATCAGGCAGCGGAGAAGCGTCGTTTTGCCTACGCCGTTGCGGCCTAGCAGGACGGTCAGCTTGCCTTCCGGCACGGTCATCCGCACTTCGCGGAGGATGTGGCTGCCGCCGTAGTATTGGTTCAGGTTTTCTATTTCCAACATGGGTTTTGGCCTTGCGGTTGGTTCGGTTTTGCTTTGCTTGCGCTTGTTTGTTGTCTGCTTGCGCTTCTATGGACTTCCTGTATTCGCGTCGGTCTGTTGGCACTGCCCCTCCCCGGGGCGGGGGTAACTTTCTTTGCGGCTGCAAAGAAAGTCACCAAAGAAAGCAGCTTTTCTTCCCGCCCAAGGGCCACCTAGCGGCGCGACACAGAAATACCTCACTGGCCCGGCACTAGCGAGTGCCCTCATAGGCCCCACGGGGCGTGGATCGCGGACCCACTGTGACAACGCGCCGTTTGACGAACTGGTGCAGCCCTTGAATGCTCCGGCGCAGCGCTACGCGCCGCCGACCGGTCAATCGGGTCTGCCGGTGCTCCCTTGCTAATGCGCCCATCTCGCCGCCTGTGCCTTCCCTCGGTTTCCCTTGCATACCCTGCGGCAGCGCGTAGCGCTGGGCCGGAACTTTTAGGTGCTGCACCAGTTCGTTAAACGGCGCGTAGTCACAGTGGGTCCGCGATCCAAGCCCGGTGGGGCCTATGAGGGCACTTGCTACTGCCGGGCCAGAAACCGGGTTCTGTGCTGCGTCCGTGTGACTACGCTGGGCGGTAAGAAAGCTGCTTTCTTTGGTGACTTTCTTTGCAGCCGCAAAGAAAGTTACCCCCGCCCCGGGGAGGGGCAATGCCAACAGACCGACGCGAACACGGGAAGTCCATAGAAGCGCAAGCGAACGACACCTGAGCGCAAGCGAACGACAACCGAGCGCAAGCAAAAGAAAACCTTCACCTCCCCAAGTACGACTCAATCACCGCCTCATCCCGCTTGACGGAATCCAGCGTCCCTTCGGCCAAAACACTGCCTTCGGCCATGACAGTAACCTTCCCATGGTCCCCAGCAAGCGCAGCAACAAACTCCATATCATGCTCAACAACCATCATCGAACATGAACCGCGCAGCGTGTTCAACAACTCGGCTAGTTCCATCGTTTCATGATCGGTCATCCCCGCCGCCGGCTCATCGAGCAGCAACAACGCCGGCTGCTGCATCAGCAACATACCAATCTCCAGCCGCTGCTTCTGCCCATGCGACAATTCCCCCGCCAGCCGCGTCGCCTGATGCTGCAAGCGTATCAACTCCAGCGTTTCCTCAATCCGTGCCTGCGCCTGCCGGTCCAGCCGCGCCCGCAGCGAAGCAAACCAGCGCTTGTCCGTCTTCATCGCCAGTTCAAGGTTCTCCCACACCGGGTGATTCTCGAACACCGTCGGCTTCTGGAACTTGCGACCAATCCCCGTACGCGCAATCACCGGCTCCGACAAACGCGTCAGATCCAGCGTCTGTCCCAGAAACACGCGGCCATCGTCAGGTCGCGTCTTGCCCGTGATGACGTCCATCATCGTCGTCTTGCCCGCACCATTCGGCCCGATCACACAGCGCAACTCACCCACATCAATGGACAACGTCAGCTTGTTCAACGCACGAAAGCCGTCGAAGCTCACCGTCACGTCCTCCAGATACAGAATCGTCCCGTGCGATACGTCAATCTCCCCCGGCGCAAGCACATGCCCCAGCCCCGCAATCCCATTCAAACCCGTGCGCTCGTCGAGCTGCGGCAGCGGCGGAAGATCCACGATCAATGCATTGTGCGCGGTCATTCCGCTGCCTCCGTATGCGCCCCGCCATGCGCCTTCCTGCGGCGCACCAGTTCAATCAGCCCCATGATGCCGTTGGGCAGCAACAAGGGCACCAGCGTGAAAATCAGTCCAAGGAAAAACAGCCAGTATTCCGCGAAATACGCCGTGAAAAAGCTCTTCGCACCATTCACCGCAAACGCGCCGATGATCGGCCCGATCAACGTGCCGCGTCCGCCCACCGCCACCCAGATCGCCATCTCGATCGAATTCGCCGGCGACATCTCACTCGGATTGATGATGCCCACCTGCGGCACATACAACGCCCCCGCAATCCCGCACAGCACCGCCGATACCGTCCAGATGAACAACTTGTACGCAAGCGGGCTATAGCCGAGAAACATCAGGCGCGTCTCGCCATCGCGCACGCCGGTCACAACGCGCCCCAACTTCGACGTAACGATCCAGCGCGCCGCGAGAAACGCCAGCACCAGTACCGCGAACGTAATCAAAAACAACGCCGTCCGCGTGCCCGCATGCACGACCGGAAAGCCCGCAATACGCTTGAAGTCGGTAAAGCCATTGTTGCCGCCAAAGCCCGTCTCGTTGCGATAGAACAGCAGCATCGCTGCGAATGTCATCGCCTGCGTGATGATCGACAAATACACACCCTTCACGCGCGATCGAAAGGTAAAGAAGCCGAACACCCACGCCAGCACACCGGGCACCAGCACCACCAGCAGCAGCGCATACCAGAGATGCTCCGTGCCCTCCCAGTACCACGGCAGCTTGTGCCAGTCGAGAAACACCATGAAGTCGGGCAGGTCGCTCTTGTACACACCCTCGCGGCCAATCGAGCGCATCAGGTACATGCCCATCGCATAGCCGCCCAGCGCGAAGAACAGCGCATGGCCCAGGCTCAGGATGCCGCAGTAACCCCACACGAGATCCAGCGCGAGCGCGCCGATCGCATAGCACATCAGCTTGCCAACCAGCGTCATCCCATATGCGGACAAGTGGAACGCGCTCGTCTCCGGCAGCACCAGCGCCGACACAGGCACGACAATGCCCATCGCGATGACGAGCGCCAGCAGCGCGATCCAGCCGCGACGCGGCAACAGCGCAGCGCGTGGCGGCAGGCCCAGCGCGAAACCGGCGCGGGCAGCGTCGGCGTCGGGTTGCGGCGCGACGTCGAGATTGGCGGACAGATTGGTCGTGGCGTTCATGACTCAGGCCTCCGCGCTGCGGCCCTTCAGGGCAAACATGCCCTGCGGACGCTTCTGGATGAACAACACGATCAGCACGAGCACCGCGATCTTCGCGAGCACCGCACCCCAGAACGGCTCCGCCGCCTTGCTGACCAGCCCGAGACCGAAGCCGCCGATCACCGTGCCCGCCAACTGGCCGACGCCGCCCAGCACCACCGCCATGAACGAATCGATGATGTAGCTCTGGCCCAGATCCGGACCGACATTGCCGATCTGCGAGAGCGCACAGCCGCCGAGGCCCGCAATGCCCGCGCCGAACGCGAACGCGTAGGAATCCACACGCGCCGTCTTCACGCCGACGCACGCAGCCATGCGGCGGTTCTGCGTCACCGCGCGCACGAACAACCCAAGACGCGTCTTGGTCAGGACCGCCCATGCAATCAGCACCACGGCCAGCGAGAAGGCGAGGATCGTCAGGCGGTTGTACGGCAGGATCAGGTTCTGCATCACGGCGACGCCGCCGCTCATCCACGACGGATTGGTCACCTGCACGTTCTGCGCGCCAAACAGGGTGCGCACGGCCTGGATCAGGATCAGGCTGATGCCGAAGGTCGTCAGCAGCGTTTCGAGCGGACGGCCATAGAGATGCTTCAGCACCAGCCGTTCGAGCACGATGCCGACCAGTGCCGCCGCCGCAAACGACACCGGCACCGCAAACAACGGATACCAGTTGAACGCGGCGGGCGCGTAATGCTGCACGAGGTTCTGCACCACATAGGTCGCATAGGCGCCGATCATCAGAAACTCGCCGTGCGCCATGTTGATCACGCCAATCAGCCCGTACGTGATCGCCAGTCCCAGCGCCGCGAGCAGCAGCACGCTGCCGAGCGACAGCCCCGCGAACAGCGTGCCGAAAATCTCGCTGCGGCGCTGGATGGAGTCCAGCGCGTAAATGCCTGCCTGCGCCGCGCCGCGCACGCGCTCATCGGGCTCGTTCCAGCTGCCGTCGGCCTTCTTCGCGACGATCGGGCGCAGCAGCTCGTACATGTCGAGGTCGTGCCGCGCCGCGACGAGCTGCGCCGCCTCCAGACGCTTGTTCACGTCGGGATCGTGCAGCGCGGTCATCGCCCAGAGCGTGTCGAGGCGCTTCTTCAATTCAGGATCCTTCTCGATGGCGCGGGCGCGGTCGATCAACGGCTTCATCGCCGGGTCCGGGCTCTTCAACAACGCGGCGATGGCATCGCGGCGCTTCGCGGTATCGGGGGAGGCGAGCTGCAGGCCGGACAGCGCGCCCGATACCTTGCTGCGCAGGATGTTGCTGAGCGTGATCGGCTGCGCATCGGGCGCTTCGACCACCTTGCCCGTGAGCGGGTCCTTGTTGCCGTCGTCGGTCTGGAGATAGACGTGACCGTCGTCGGTCGCGACGGCGGAGCCGTCCGACAATGCATTCAGCACAGCAACCGAAGGCGTGTCGGCGTTGGCGATGAGCTTGTCGATCGCGGCGGCCTTGGCTTCGAAGTCGTCGCCCGCGAGCGGCGCGAGATCGTCTTGAGTGAGCGCATGCGCCGCGAACGGCGTAAGCGCGATGCACAGCGCGCACAACATGCGCACGAGGGAACCGGTCATGATGGCCTTTCTAATGAGACTTCGAGGGCCGCGCGAGGCGGGCACGCGCGGCCTGTGCTTCAGACGACCTGCTTCAATCGTCCTGCTTCACGCCATCAACATGCCAAGCGTCAGGCGGCGCGCACGCGCTGGCGGCGCAGGAACGACGGGATCGAACTGACCACGTCCGGCTTGCCTTCGTTGCCGGCAATGAACGGGCTCCACGGCTGCGCGCGGACCGCAGTCTTGGTCTTCCACACGACGTTGAACTGACCGTCGCCGCGAATCTCGCCGATCATCACCGGCTTGTGCAGGTGATGATTGCCGTCCATCGTCAGCGTGAAGCCGGAAGGCGCGGGGAAGGTCTGGCCGATCATCGCGACGCGCACCTTGTCGACATCGGCGCTCTTCGCCTTCTCGACGGCCTGCTTCCACATGTGGATGCCGACGAAGGTCGCTTCCATCGGATCGTTCGTCACGCGCTTGTTTCCGCCCGGCAGGTTCTGCGCTTGCGCATACGCGAAGAATTCCTTCTCGAACTTCGAGTTGTTCGGGTTCTTCACCGACATGAAGTAGTTCCAGGCGGCGAGGTGGCCGACGAGCGGCTTGGTGTCGATGCCCCGCAATTCCTCTTCTCCCACCGAGAACGCGACGACCGGCACGTCGGTCGCCTTCAGGCCCTGGTTGCCGAGCTCCTTGTAGAACGGTACGTTGGAATCGCCGTTGATCGTAGAGACAACCGTCGTCTTTCCCCCCTGGGCAAAGGTCTTGATGTTCGCGACGATGGTCTGATAGTCGCTATGTCCGAACGGTGTGTAGACCTCTTGTATGTCCGCATCCTTGACGCCCTTGGAGTGGAGGAACGCACGCAGGATCTTGTTGGTCGTGCGCGGATACACGTAGTCAGTGCCGAGCAGGAAGAAGCGCTTGGCGTTGCCGCCTTCCGGTCCCATCAGGTACTCGACGGCAGGGATCGCCTGCTGGTTCGGCGCGGCGCCCGTGTAGAACACGTTGCGCGACATCTCCTCGCCTTCGTACTGCACCGGGTAGAAGAGCAGGCCATTCAGCTCCTCGAACACCGGCAGCACCGACTTGCGCGACACCGAAGTCCAGCAGCCGAACACGACGGCGCACTTGTCCTGGGTCAGCAGCTGGCGCGCTTTCTCGGCGAACAGCGGCCAGTTCGAGGCCGGATCGACCACCACCGGCTGGAGCTGGCGGCCCATCACGCCGCCGCTCTTGTTGATGTCGGCGATGGTCATCAGCGCCGTGTCCTTCAGCGACGTCTCGGAGATCGCCATGGTGCCCGAGAGCGAATGCAGAATGCCGACCTTGATCGGACCGGTGTCTCCCTGCGCGGCCTGGGCTTTCGAAATGGGAAGCTGACCTGCGAGGGCGAGCGCGCCCGACATGGAACCGAGCTTCAGCAGACTGCGACGTTTCATGAGTGTGTTCCCCTTGCCGATATGGTTGTGTGCGCAATGTCGATTGCCCGCCGCAATTTGCAAGGGCTATGCCAATCAGGGCGAAATGCCCGGGCGGCGGGCCTCCAGCGGATTTGCGGGGCAGCTTTTACGCGGCTGGGGTGGCGATCGGGGCGGGGTTTTGGTGCACGGGTGGGGTGGCGTGCATCGTTGCGGTGCGCGGATGCGAGTCTGTGATGGGATGCGGGTGAAGCGCGGGTGGTTTCAGTCGCGATCGCCGGGTGGCCGTGAAGACGACTTTTCGGAAATCTCCGTTTGGCGAATCGTTAGAATCCTCGACGGACTCGACACTCCGAAGCGCCGGTCAATCAACGACCGGTCGACACCATCGAACGATTCGCAGGCAAGCAAGTGGAACTGACGGGCATCGGACTTTATACCTTTGGCGAAGCATCGAAGCTCACCAGAATCCCGGTGAGAAATTTACGTCGCTGGCTGGAAGGGCATGCGGAACGGCACGGCACGCGAGGAACGAGCGTTTACTCGCCGCCGCTATGGACCTCCGAACTTGCCGGAGAATTGAGCGGCATGAGCTTTCACGATCTGCTGGAGAGTCGTTTCGTGCAGGCGTTCCGTCGGCATGGCGTGAGTCTTCAGGCGATTCGCGCTGCCAGCCGTCGAGCAAGAGAGCTTTTCGGCATGCCTTATCCCTTTACCTCACGCCGGTTCCAGACCGACGGGCGCACCCTCTTTGCCTCCGCACCCGGGCAAGCCGGGCAACGATATGCCTTCAACCGTTTGATCGAGCCTTCGCTCTATTGCGGCATCGAGTTTGATCAGCACGACGCGGCCATGCGCTGGTATCCGACGCCCGACAAGGCGATCGTGCTGGACCCAAAAGTCGCGTTCGGGAAGCCAATCGTGACAGGCGTCAACGTCAGGACGTCGATACTGCACGATGCATTCGTTGCGGAAGGCAACAAGAGCACGGTGGCGGCACTCTATGAAGTTCCGCTTGCTGCGGTGAACGCCGCGGTTGCATTCGAAGAAGGGGTGGCCGCGTGAGGTTTTTCGTCGACACAATCTGCCGCCGGCGTTTGCACAAGCCATGCATGCGCTGTGCGAACCTTTCGGGCTCGAGACCCGTCATCTCAAACAGATGTTTGCGCCGAACGTCGCAGATGCAGACTGGATCAACGTGCTGTCGGATCAGGGCGGATGGTCTGTGATTACCCATGACAGACGGAACAAGGGAATGGAGCGTGAGATCCTTCGCCGTGCCCGTCTGATCGTCTTCTTTCTGGATAAGGCCTGGGTGAATCATGCCTATTGGACAAAGCTTGCAATCTGGTTAGATGGCTGCCGCGTATCATCGAAGAATCAGGTTACACGGCGGGAAGCGCGGGTTTCAGGGTGCCTTTCAATTTCTCCGGCGAAGGCCGCCTGACGCAGACGACCATTTGAACCGTAAGTCCGCCGCGCTGCCCCGCGCCCCTAGCGATTCACCATCCGCGCCGGCACGCTCAACGCCAGCGCCGCGCCCAGCACCATGAAGCCGGCGAGCATGAACATCCCGCTCGCGTTCGACGCCGTCGCCTGCCTGAGCCAGCCCACCAGATACGGACTCAGAAAGCCCGCCAGGTTGCCGAGCGAATTGATCATCGCGATGCCCGCCGCCGCGCCCGTGCCGGCGAGGAACGCCGTCGGCAGGCTCCAGAACAGCGGCAGCGTCGTGAGGATGCCCATCGTGGCGAGCGTGAGTCCGAGCATCGCGAGCGTCGTATTGCCGGTCCACATCACCGACAACACCAGCCCGAGCGCCCCAAGCAGCGCCGGAATCGCGATATGCCAGCGGCGCTCGCCGGTGCGATCCGCGCTGCGGGCCGCATACAGCATGCCGATCACCGCCGCGCCGTACGGAATCGCCGAGAGCAGGCCGACATTCAGCGCATCGGACACGCCCATCGACTTGATGATGGTCGGCAGCCAGAAGCTCACGCCGTACAGACCCATCACGAACGAAAAGTAGATCAGGCTCATCAGCCACACCTTCGGGCTCGACAGGATCTTGCCGAGCGGCATGTCCTCCTTCTCGACATTGTCCGCGGCGATGTTGCGTTCGAGCAGTTCGCGCTCTTCCGCGCTGAGCCAGCGCGCCTTCGCGATGCGGTCATCGAGCTTCGCGAGCACCAGCAGTCCGACCAGCACCGACGGAATGCCTTCGAGCAGCAGCAGCCATTGCCAGCCATGCCAGCCGTGCATGCCGTCGAAGTGCGTCATGATCCAGCCGCTGACCGGCCCGCCAATCAGCCCCGACAGCGCGATCGCCGTCATGAACAGCGTCGTCATGCGGCCGCGCCGGCGCGCCGGAAACCAGTAGGTCAGATAGAGAATGATGCCGGGGAAGAAGCCCGCTTCGGCCGCGCCCAGCAGGAAGCGCATGACGTAGAACATGGCCGGGGTGGTGACGAACATCGTGAGCGCCGAGATGATGCCCCACGAGATCATGATCCGCGCGATCCACACGCGCGCGCCCACACGATGCAGGATGACGTTGCTCGGAATCTCGAAGATGAAGTAACCGAAAAAGAAGATGCCCGCGCCGAAGCCGTACACGGCGTCCGAGAGTTGCAGGTCGGCGGCCATCTGGAGCTTGGCGAAGCCCACGTTCACGCGGTCCAGATAGGCGACCACGTAGCAAAGCAACAGCAGGGGCGAGAGCCGCCATGCCACCTTGCGATAGGTTGCCTCCTCGAAGGCGGACGGCGCGCCGGCGCCGGGGCGAGGCATCGGATTGGCGGTGCTGGCCATGGTGCTTGTCTCCTTTATGGTTTTCTGGCGCGCGGAGCACGGTGCGGAACCGGCCCGCCCGCGATTACAGGCGCGTAAGGATTCTAGCCCTTCGGCCTGCGCGCCAAGGGCTTGTTTTCGCTAGGGAAAGCACGGAGGTTCGCGGGGCGCGAAGCGTCTGGCGAAGGCATGGAGCGGCGCCAGCATCGGGTTTTTACGCGCAGCGTCCGCCGTCCGTTTCGAGAGAGATTCGCGACGCGCGCCCCGGCGTAAAGAAGCCCGCCACGGCACGCGCAACGAGCTTCTACACGCAGCGTCCGCCGTCCATTTCGAGAGAGATTCGCGACGCGCGCCCCGGCGTATAGAAGCCCGCCGCGGCACGCGCAACGAGCTTCTACACGCAGCGTCCGCCGTCCATTCGAGAGAGATTCGCAACGCGCGCCCCGGCGTATAGAAGCCCGCCGCGGCGCGCGCATCGCGCGTCTACACGCAGCGTCCGCCGTCCACTTCAAGCGCGACGCCGGTGATGAATTCGGCGTCGTCGGAAGCGAGGTAGAGCGCTGCGTTGGCGATGTCCTGCGGCGTCGAGAACCGGCCCAGCGGAATCGTGGCGAGGAACTTGCGGCGGTTCTCCGGCGTGTCTTCCATGCCCATGAACTCGGAGAGCAGCGCGGTTTCGCCGATCACCGGATTGATGCAGTTCACGCGGATGCGGTCCGGGCCCAGTTCGACCGCAAGCGACTTGCTGGCGATGATCACCGCCGCCTTGCTGCCGTTGTACCAGACGAGCCCGGGACGCGGCCGCACGCCTGCCGTCGATGCCACGTTGATGAACGCGCCGCCGCCCTGATCGCGAAAGTACGGCACGAACTGTTCGACGCTCCAGTAGATGCTCTTCACGTTGACGGCATAGACGCGGTCGAACTCGGCTTCGGTGACGTCGAGCACGGGCTTGTTGCGATGCGTGGTGCCCGCGTTGTTGACGACCACCTGCACGCTGCCGAAGTCCTGAATGGCCGCGTCGTGCAGCGCCTGCCAGTCCTGCCGTTTCGTCACGTCGCCTTGCACGGCGATCGCCCGGCCATGCGCGCCCGCCAGCGACGGCGTCAGCGCGATCTCGCTGGCCACGCGCTCGGCGGCGGGACCGTTGAGGTCGTTGATGACCACGTTCGCGCCTTCGCGCGCGAACGTCTTCGCGATGCCTTCGCCGAATCCCGAGCCGCCGCCCGTCACGATCACTGTCTTGCCTTGCAGTCGCATGTCCTTGTCTCCCGATGTGAACCCTGCAAAGGATGCCAACCTCAGCCGTGCCTGATCGCGATGGTCTTCAGCGTCGTGAAGCCGTACAGCGCCTCGAAGCCTTTCTCGCGGCCGTGTCCCGAATGCTTCACGCCGCCGAACGGCAACTCGATACCGCCGCCCGCGCCATAGTTGTTGATGAACACCTGACCCGAGCGCACGCGCCGCGCAAGCCGCATCTGGCGCGCGCCGTCGCGGGTCCAGATGCCGGCCACGAGACCGTAGTCGGTGCCGTTGGCAAGGCGGAGCGCGTCGGCTTCGTCGTCGAAGGGCATGGCGGCCAGCACCGGGCCGAACACTTCCTCGCGTGCGAGGCGGTGGCTCGGCGGGACGTCGCGCAGCAGCGTCGGCGCCTGATAGAAGCCGGCCTCCGGCGCGTCGCCGACCACTTCTCCGTGCGCGGCCATCGCGATGCCGTCGTGCTGCGCATCGGAGAGAAAATCCCACACGCGCTGTTGCTGCTTCGCGCTGATCAGCGGGCCGCAGTCGAGATCGAGCTTGCTCGGCCCGACCCGCAGCGCCGCGAAGGCCCGCGCCAGCCGTTCGAGCAGCGGCTCGTAGGCCGCGCGCTCGATCAGCACGCGGCTGCCCGCCGAACACGTCTGCCCGGCGTTCTGCACGATCGCGGCGACGAGCACGGGCAGCGCGGCGTCGAAATCGGCGTCGGCGAAGACGATCTGCGGCGACTTGCCGCCGAGCTCCAGCGTGACAGGCACATGGTTGTCGGCGGCCATCTTCGTGACGGCCGCGCCCGTCGCGGGCGAGCCGGTGAAGGAAATGTGATCGATGCCCGGATGCCGCGCGAGCGCCGCGCCGGCCTCGTGTCCGTAGCCGGTGACGATGTTCAGCGCGCCGTCCGGCAAGCCCGCTTCCGCCGCCAGTTCCGCCACGCGCAGCACCGACAGGCACGCGTCCTCCGCCGGCTTCACGACGCACGCGTTGCCCGTCGCGAGCGCCGCGCCGACGCTGCGTCCGAAGATCTGCAGCGGATAGTTCCACGGCACGATGTGCCCGGTGACGCCATGCGCCTCGCGGATCGTCAGCACGGTGTAGCCGGACTGGTAGGGCAGGGTTTCGCCGTGGAGCTTGTCGGCGGCGCCGGCGTAGAACTCGAAATAGCGCGCGATGCCGGTAGCGTCGGCGCGCGCCTGCTTGAGCGGCTTGCCGGTGTCGCGCGCCTCGATCTGCGCGATCTCCTCGTGGCAGGTGGCAATCAGCATGGACAGCCGCGCGAGAATTCGGCCGCGTTCGGCCGCGCTCATCGCGCCCCACGAGCCTTCGTAGGCGGCGCGGGCGGCGGCCACCGCGCGATCGATGTCGGCGGGCGTGCCGCGCGCGATCTGCGCGAAGATCTGGCCGTCGGACGGATCGACCACGGGAATCGTCTCGCCAACCGACGGCGCGACAAAGCGGTTGTTGATGAAATGCTTCGCTTCTTCCATGCGTGTCTCCCGATGGGTGTTCGTGTCGTGAATGGAATCCGATGCTTCCTGCAATGCCGTAACCGATTATCGCGCCAACCCGGACCGGCCGGGCCGCGATGCCCGATTGGCTATAATGAGGCGATCACACGCCGCCATGCGCGGCCATGCGTGGCAAGCGCAGCGGACCGTTATCCCGGCCGTCCATGCGATTCCCGCATTTTCCTTTTTGCGACCTCAACTTCTCCAGAGAGTGCTCATGAGCTTCAACAACGTACCTCCCGGCAAGGATCTTCCGCAGGATTTCAACGTCATCATCGAAATTCCCGCGCAGAGCGATCCGGTCAAATATGAAGCCGACAAGGACATGGGCCTGCTCGTCGTCGACCGTTTCGTCGGCACCGGCATGCGCTACCCGGTGAACTACGGTTTCATTCCGCAGACGCTCTCGGGCGACGGCGATCCCGTCGACGTGCTGGTCATCACGCCGTTCCCGCTGCTGGCCGGTTCCGTGGTCCGCTCGCGCGCGCTGGGCATGCTGAAGATGACGGACGAATCCGGCGTCGACGCCAAGTTGCTCGCCGTGCCGCACGACAAGGTCTGCCCGATGACGGCGAACATCAAGTCGATCGAAGACGTGCCCGAGTATCTGCGCGACCAGATCAAGCACTTCTTCGAAAACTACAAGGCGCTCGAAAAAGGCAAGTGGGTGAAGGTCGAGGGCTGGGACGGCATTGAAGCCGCTCACAAGGAAATCTCGGAAGGCATTGCTAACTACGGCAAGTAAGCGCGCCTTTCCTGCGAGAAACGACGGCCGGCGCCCCACAGCCCCCGCCCCGGTACCATTAAGACGCCGGCATGGAGA
>NZ_JARUXV010000001.1:2498749-2542807 GCF_031450975.1 Caballeronia sp. LZ065 | reverse complement strand
CAACCGCACCCCCGGGGCGCATTTGCACACTCCGCCCATCCCGCGGGCGTGCGCTCCTACCCCCGCCGGCGGGCCCCCCCCCGGCGCCGCCCGTCTGCATTTCAGCCGCCGTCTTGCAGATCGACGGCCGCCTCGGCGCACGGCACCACCGATGCCAGCGTGCGCCCGCCTTCGATCAATTCGCGCTTCTGCCGCGGCGTCAGCCGCTTGACGAAGTATTCCGCGCGCGACGCCTCCGAGCGCCCCGTCAGTTCGAACGACGCCATCACGCGCAACGGCTTTCTTGCCCGCGTATAGCGCGCGCCCTTGCCGCTCAGGTGCGCGGCGAAGCGCGCCTCGACATCGGTGGCGATGCCGGTGTAGAGACTGCCGTCAGCGCATTCGATCAGATACAGGAACCAGGGCATTGCGTTCGCCGGGCGGGAGGGTGTGTGCCGCGCATTATGGCTGAAAGCGTCGGGGCGGGGCGCTGCAACGCTTCGGCCGGCTTCGGCGAGGCGTGGCGAGTTGCGCGAGAATAGCCGCTTTCGGGCGCGCGCGGCCGCGTGGCGCGCGCTCATCGATATTCCAGCGAGGTAGCCTGTTGAATCGCGAAGTCGAAATTCATGTGGTCGATACGCTCGAAGACATCCCGGCGGACGACTGGAACCGGCTCGCCGGCGACAATCCCTTCGTGCGCCACGCGTTCATTGCCGCGTTGCAGGACACGGGCTGCGCGGTCAAGCGCACCGGCTGGCGCGCGCATCATCTGTTACTGAAGCGCGGCGACACCCTCGCGGGCGTCATGCCGCTGTACCTCAAGTCGCACTCGCGCGGCGAATATGTGTTCGATCACGCCTGGGCCGACGCCTTCGAGCGCCACGGCCTGCGCTATTACCCGAAGGCGCTGTCCGCGGTGCCGTTCTCGCCGGTGACGGGGCCGCGCCTGATCGCGGCGCATCACGACGAACGCGTGATGCTGGCGCGCGGCGCGATCGAACTGACGCGCCAGCTCGAACTCTCCTCGCTGCATGTGCTGTTTCCGGAGGCACAAGACGTCGAGGCGCTGACCGATGCGGGCTACATGCTGCGCGAAGGCGTGCAGTTCCACTGGGAGAACGCGCCCGGCGATGGCTACGCAGACTTCGACGCGTTCCTCGCGACGATGAGCCACGACAAGCGCAAGAAGATCAAGCAGGATCGTCGCCGCGTGACGGAGGCGGGCGTGACGTACACCTGGCTGCGCGGCGCGCAGATCGATCAGGGCGCGCTCGACTTCTTCTACGACTGCTACGACAACACCTATCGCGAGCACTGGAACGCGCCATATCTGACGCGCGAGTTCTTCGGCCGCATCCACGCCGACGCGCCCGACAGCATGTTGCTCGTGATCGCCGAAGCGGACGGCCAGCGGCTCGCGTGCGCGCTCAACATGATCGGCGGCGACACGATGTACGGCCGCTACTGGGGCACGCGCGAGTTCATCTCGGGGCTGCATTTCGAGACCTGCTACATGCAGGGCATCGCGTATTGCATCGAGCATCGGCTGGCGCGTTTCGAAGGCGGCGCGCAGGGCGTGCACAAGATGTCGCGCGGGCTGCTGCCGACGCCCACGTGGTCCGCGCACTGGATCGCTGACCAGCGATTCGCCCATGCAATCTCCGAGTTTCTCGACACCGAAACCGAAGCGATGACCCAGCACATCGAGGAGCTGGAGGCGCATACGCCGTTCAGAAAAAAGACCTGATGCGATAATCGGCCGGACAACTCGCGTCCGGCGTCCGGCATCCCACCCGTTCAGATCACCATGAACAGAAACTTCTTCAATCTGTATAGCCACGACTTCGCGCGCGTCGCGGTGGGCGTGCCGGCCTGCAAAGTCGCGGATCCGGAATTCAACGCCGCGCAGACCCTCGAACTCGCCAGACAGGCGGCGGCGCGCGGCGCGGTGCTGGTCGCGTTTCCGGAACTGGGCCTCTCCGCCTATACCTGCGACGACCTGTTTCATCAGCGCGCGCTGCTCGATGCCTGCGAAGACGCGTTGCAGACGCTGCTCTACGCCTCGAAGGGCCTCAATCTCGCGATGATCGTCGGCGCGCCACTGCGCGTGGAGCACAAGCTGTTCAACTGCGCGATCGTCATCGCCGATGGCTTCATTCGCGGCGTCGTGCCGAAAAGCTATCTGCCGAACTACGGCGAGTTCTACGAGGCGCGCCAGTTCAGTCCCGCCGATGCCGCGACCACCACCACGCTCCGGCTGTGCGGCCAGGACGTGCCGTTCGGCGCGTCGCTGCTGTTCCAGATCAGGGACCTGCCGCTGTTCCGCTTCCATGTGGAAATCTGCGAGGATGTCTGGGTGCCGGTGCCGCCGTCGTGCTTCGCGGCGCTCGCGGGCGCGACCGTGCTCGTGAACCTGTCGGCGTCGAATATCGTGGTGGGCAAGTCGGCGTACCGGCATCAGCTCGTCAGCCAGCAGTCGGCGCGTTGCGTGGCGGCGTATCTGTACACGTCGGCGGGCGACGGCGAGTCGTCCACCGATCTCGCCTGGGACGGCCAGGGCCTCATCTACGAAAACGGCGCGTTGCTGGCCGAGTCGGAGCGCTTCGCGCGCGACTCGCACCTGATCTTCGCCGACGTCGATCTCGAACGGCTCTCGCGCGAACGCATGCGCCAGACCACCTTCGGCCGCTCGACGCAGCGGCATGCGGACGAAGTCGCGCGCTTCGACGTGATCGAATTTCCGCTCGCCATTCCCGCCGACAGCAAGCTGCCGCTCGACCGGCACGTCGAGCGCTTCCCCTACGTTCCGTCCGATGCCGCGCGCCGCGACGAACGCTGCAACGAGGTCTACAACATCCAGGTGCAGGCGTTGCTGCAACGCTTGCAGTCATCGGGAATGTCGAAGGTGGTGATCGGCATTTCGGGCGGACTCGATTCGACTCATGCACTGCTGGTGTGCGCGAAGGCGATGGACCGGCTCGGCCTGCCGCGCGCGAACATCCTCGCGTACACGATGCCGGGCTTCGCCACCAGCGAACGCACCTTGAGCCAGGCGCGCGAACTGGTGAACGTGATCGGCTGCACGGCGCATGAAATCGACATTCGGCCGAGCTGCGTGCAGATGCTGTCCGACATCGGTCATCCGCACAGCACCGGCGCCGAGCAGTACGACATCACCTATGAAAACGTGCAGGCCGGCGAACGCACGAGTCATCTGTTCAGACTTGCCAACTTCAACCAGGCGATCGTCATCGGGACCGGTGATCTGAGCGAGCTGGCACTCGGATGGTGCACCTACGGCGTCGGCGATCACATGTCGCACTACAACGTCAACGCCAGTGTGCCAAAGACGCTGATCACGCATCTGGTGCGCTGGGTGGCGGAGTCGGGACAGATCGGCAGCACGGGTAGCGACGTGCTCGAAAACGTCCTCGCCACCGACATCAGTCCCGAGTTGATCCCCGGCAAGACGAGCGGCGTGGTGGAGCAGAAGACCGAGAGCGTGATCGGCCCGTACGAGTTGCAGGACTTCAATCTGTACTACACGCTGCGTTTTGGCTTCGCGCCCACGAAAGTGGCCTTCCTCGCGCTGCATGCATGGCGCGACCGCGATGCCGGCACCTGGCCTGAAGGCCCCGCGGTGGTGCGCAATCAGTACAGCATCGGCGACATTCGCAAGAACCTGAAGATCTTTCTGGACCGCTTCTTCCGCACCAGCCAGTTCAAGCGGTCGTGCGTGCCGAATGCGCCGAAGGTCGGCTCGGGCGGCTCGCTTTCGCCGCGCGGCGACTGGCGCGCGCCCAGCGATTCGCAGGCCACCGTCTGGCTCAAGGATCTGGAGCGCGTGCCTGTCACCGAATAGCGGGCGACGCGTTTTTGAGGACCTCGCGGTTTACCGGACCGCTTGCGCGCTGAAACGCAGCTAGAATCGAAACCATCTGTCCCGCGCGGGACACGACCTCTTTCGAATCCATTGAACCGAACTCCATGCGAGGCACGCCATGAAACGCATCACCGCCATCATCAAACCGTTCAAGCTCGACGAAGTGCGTGAAGCGCTCGCCGAAGTGGGCCTCACCGGTCTCACGGTCACGGAAGTGAAGGGCTTCGGCCGTCAGAAGGGACACACGGAGCTCTATCGCGGTGCAGAGTATGTGGTGGACTTTCTGCCGAAGGTGAAGATTGAAGTGGTCGTCGCGAACGACCAGACCGACCAGGTCATCGACGCGATCATCGGCGCCGCGCGCACCGGCAAGATCGGCGACGGCAAGATTTTTGTCGCCGAAGTCGAACGCGTGATTCGTATTCGCACCGGCGAGGAAAACGAAGCGGCAGTCTGAGCGCCGCGGGTCTGCTGCCGGTTTCAGGGCTCGCCGTCCGCGCGAGCTCTCCTTCAGCCGTTTGGCGCACGCTCGCCGAACGCGCGCCGTCTTCCGCTGTTCATCCCAATTTATTGCCCGACCGCAGGATTTCACGGTCCGTGCGGTAACATCGGTGATCGATTACATATTTGAAAGGGTTTGCTGAATGCATCATGCGATCGGATTCATTCAGGATCTCGCGGTGATCATGGCCATCGCGGGCGTCGTGACGGTGCTGTTCCACCGCATGCGGCAGCCGGTCGTGCTCGGTTACATCGTGGCGGGCGTGATCATTGGGCCGTACACGCCGCCGTTCAATCTCATTCACGACGAAGCCACCATCCAGACGCTCGGCGAGCTCGGCGTGGTCTTCCTGATGTTTTCGCTCGGTCTCGAGTTCAGTCTGCGCAAGCTGTTCAAGGTCGGTGCAACGGCATTCGTCGCGGCGCTCTCGGAAATCGTGCTGATGATCTGGATCGGCTACGAGATCGGCCGCTGGTTCGGCTGGAACGCGATGGACTCGCTGTTCCTCGGCGCGATGCTCGCCATCTCGTCGACGACCATCATCGTGAAGGCGCTGTCCGAGCTGAACATGAAACGCGAGGGCTTCGCGCAGCTCGTGTTCGGCATTCTGATCGTCGAGGATATTCTCGCCATTGCCATGCTCGTGCTGCTGTCGGGCATCGCGCAGACGGGTTCGGTGAGCGCCGGCATCGCGTTCGTGACGCTCGGCAAGCTGCTGCTGTTCATGACGGTGTCGCTGGTGGTCGGCATCCTGACGGTGCCGCGCGCGCTCAACTACGTAGCGCGCGCGAAGAGCGACGAGATGCTGCTCGTCACCGTGCTCGGCTTCTGTTTCGGCTTCTGTCTGCTGGTCGTGAAGCTGGATTATTCGATCGCGCTCGGCGCCTTCCTGATCGGCGCGATCATGGCGGAATCGAAGCACCTTGCACGCATCGAGCATCTGATCGCGCCGGTGCGCGACATGTTCTCGGCCATCTTCTTCGTCACCATCGGCCTGCTGCTGAATCCGACCGTGCTGGTCGACTACGCATGGCCCATCGCCGTCATCACGGTCGCGGTGGTGTTCGGCAAGATCATCTCGTGCGGGCTCGGCACCTTTCTCGCGGGCAAGGACGGCCGCACGTCGATGCGCGTCGGCATGAGCGTCGCGCAGATCGGCGAGTTCTCGTTCATCATCGCGTCGCTGGGGTTGTCGCTCAAGGTCACGAGCGGCTTCCTGTATCCGATCGCGGTGGCCGTGTCCGCGCTCACCACGCTGTTCACGCCGTATCTGATCCGCGCCGCCGATCCGTTGACGATGCGCGTCGCCCGCGCGATGCCCGCACCGCTGTCGAACACGTTCGGGCTGTACTCGCAATGGCTCGCGAGCCTCACGACCGGCTCCGGCGGCCCGACGCTGTTCTCGATGACCAAGCGCATCGTGTTGCAGATCGCGGTCAATCTTGCGCTCGTCGCGGCGATTTTCATCAGCGCGTCGTATGCGGCGCCCTTTGCGTTCGCGCAGCTCGCGCGCTGGCTCGACTCCGACAATGCGCGGCGCGTCGTATTGTGGAGCGCGGCGCTGGTGGTGGCGCTGCCGTTCCTCGTGGCGGTGTATCGCAAGCTCGAATCGCTCGCGCTGCTGCTGGCCGAAGTGAGCGTGCAGCCGGCCAAGGCGGGGCGCTTCACGCGCGCGATCCGCTCGGCGATCTCGGGACTGATTCCGATCGTCGCGATGTTCGGCGTATTTTTGCTGGTGGCCGCGTTGTCGGGCGCGATTCTGCCGCCGTTCGGGCTGATGGTCGGCGTGCTGCTGTGCGCGGCGCTCCTGCTGACGGTGCTGTGGCGCTGGTGCGTGAAGATTCACGCGACGATGCAGATCGCGCTGCGTGAGACCTTCGAGGAACCGCGCGAACACTGAAGCGGTTTCGTCCGGCGGAGTATTACCGCTTTCCGCGAGAATGTGAGTCAATGTGACCAATTGTGTGCCGGTTTGCGGCAGATCGTCCGCAGGCGGATAATTGGGGCTTGTCCATTCTTTCAAGGCGCGCGGGCGTCCGACATCGGAATGAGCGATAACAACACCTCCAAAGGCAGCACCACTCCCGACGGGCGCACGAGCGGCGCGGGTTCTTCAACGGCGGGCGGCTCGCAGCACGACGCGCCGCGCAGCGCGAATCCCACGGCGCCACCGGAAGCTGCGGCGGCCGCCGCGGCGCCCGGGCCGGCCGCCAGCGCGACCGAACGCGCGTCGACGGATGCGCCTTCCAGCGCGGCGAACGTCGAACCCGTCGATACCCAGCAGGCGCGCCGCGATGACGCGCAGCAGGCCGCAAGCGAAGCCCGCGAATCGGCGGCTCGTGCCACGGCCGCGCAGGCGGCCGCGATTCCAGTGAAACCTGCACCTGCGAATCCCAGGTCGAGTCTTGCGCAGAACCTCGAAGCGGCGACAGAGGCGGAAGCGGAAGCCGAAGCCGAAGTCACACGCACCACGAACGCCCGGTCTGCGGCGTCGGACTCTCCCACCGGCCGCACCGCGCCGCCGGCCACAGCCGGTTTCCCCTCCGGCATCGCCGAAGCGCCGGATTTCGGCAAGCTCAATGTTCCGCACGTGGCCGAAGCGGCCCCCGTGCCGCCGCAGCCTGCGTATCTGAAGCAGTCGGATTCGGCGTGGTCGGTGTTTGGACGCATCATCGCGGCGCGCGCGCGCCAAATCTTCGACCGGGCCGGGCAGCGGGTCACGCAGCGCACCTTGCGCATTGGCGTGTCGGCACGGATCTTCCATCCGGAGCCCGGCGCCAAGGGACTGCGCGGCAAGACGCTGCAATACCTGGAGGAATCCATCGCCCATTGGGTGATGTCGCGCGACGTGCTGGTCTTCATGATTCCGACCGTCGGCAACCAGGGCATGCTGCATACGAGCAATATCCGTCTGCGCGACTACGCGAAGCATCTCGACGGCCTGCTGCTGCAAGGCGGCGCCGATGTCTCGCCGCAGTCCTACGAGGAAGTCACGACCCGTCCCGAATGGCCCGGCGACCGCGTGCGCGACATGTACGAGCTCGAACTGCTGCATGAGTTCGTCGAGTCGGGCAAGCCGGTGCTGGGCGTGTGCCGGGGTTGCCAGTTGATCAACGTGGCGTTCGGCGGCACGCTCTACGGCGATATCGCCACCGATGTCCCGATGGCCGGCGTACACGTCAACGAGCAGTACGACCAGCATCGGCACGCCATCCGCTTTCCGGACGGCTCGACGCTCGCCAACATGTTCCCGAACCAGCGCGACGCTCTCGTCAATTCGATCCACCATCAGGCGGTCAGGACGCTCGGCCGCGACCTGAACATCGAGGCGGTGTCGGCGTCGGACGGCATCATCGAAGCGGTGCGCTATCGGCGGGCGCCGTTTGTCGTGGGCGTGCAGTGGCATCCGGAGTTTCATCGATCGGGCGGTGCGGAGCTACTCGATTGCACGCCGCTGCTCGATACCTTCCTGCGCGTGGCGCGAGAAACGCGCTTCTGAGCCGGCGCAACGGTTCCATTCCTGCCAGACAAAGCCCGCTCGAATCGAGCGGGCTTTGTGTTTTATCGGCGGATGAACCCGACGTTCAGTCCGCCGCCTTATCCGACCATCGACGCGCAGCCGCCGTATTCGACGTGCCGAGCCCGGCTTCCGTCGCGCGCTGCAACTGGTCCACCTGCATCTGCAATGCGCGCAGCTTGCGTTCGGCGTCGAGCTTGTCGCTCTGCAAGGTCGCGGCTTCGACCTGCAATTGCTGCTGATGCTGCGACACCTGCGAGTCCTGCTGTTGCGCGAGCGCGAGATCGGCGGACAGCCGGTTCGCGCGATCCGCCGACTTGGCGATCACCCGGTCGAGCAGCACCTTTTGCGCCGTCAGCTGGATGCGGCGGATTTCGCCTTCCGCGAGCGAGAAGCTCTTGCGCGCGAAGTCCGCATAGACGGAATCGGCGCGCCCGGCGTCCTGCGTCTTCACCACTCGCCACCAGCGGTCGTCCTGCGACAACGCCACGTAGTACAGCATCTCCTGAGCAAGGAAGAAGAGCTTCGCGCCGTAGCTGCCGTTGCGGGTGGCGCGCAGCTCGGTGAGGCCTCCTGCCTGCACCAGGCTTTGCAGTTCGGCGATGTTGCCTTCGGCACGCGGCGCGCGCGGATCGCTGGCCGGGCTGGAAGCGTCGTCGGCGGTGTCGTCCGCGTTGCGGGTGTCCGGGCTCGGCCGCGGCGCAGTGGGCGCGGTTCTGGGTTGGCTCGAAGCAGCGGACGCAAGCGCGAACGGCGTGAGCGTCCCGCAGAGGAAGAGAGACAGCGCGAGCGTGAGCGTCGTGTGACGGATGGGTCTCGATGACTTCATGTTGGCGTTCGGGCCGAAAAGGTGGATCGGACGGGTTCGCTGCGTTTTGACGTGCATCCCGGGCTGGGCTGTTCGGCGCGGTTAATCCGCGGTTGCGCCTCCCTCGCCGGCATCGCGTGCGTCAGGCGCGGGCGCATTGCTGTCGAGCGTCGGCGAGTGCTGCAGCAAGGCATAGAGCGTGTGCACATTCATCGGGCCGGGTCGGGCGGACTTCACCTGCGCTGTCTTGCGACGTGCTTCCGTGCGCTCATGCCGCGAACGATTCACCGTGACGGCACGCGCCCGATCGGCTTCCGGTGCGACGGTGATGCGGCCGGGAACCGATGCCGCCGGATCTTGCGGCGGATCCTCCCGGCCGGGCTTGGAGACGTCGGCGAGCGCTTCCGGCTCGGTTGCGCGTGCAGGGGCGGCCACGGCTGGCTCGACCACCGCCGGCGGTGCAAGGGCGGAAGGAGTGGGCGGTTTCCCGGTCGGCCCGGATCGCGTGGCTTCCGTGAAAGGGGCCGCTGGCTGAACGCCCGGCACGCCCGGCTCGTTGCCGAACAAAAGCCACAGCAACAACAGCGCGCCGGCGGAGATGGCCGCGCCCGTCAGGATCTGCGCGAGGCGCGACATGCCGCGGCGTGCGGCTCCAAGCCCCGCATGAATCGGCGCGCTCAGGCGCAGCGGATCCACCGGCGCTTCTTCCAGGCGCGTGCGGGCGCGATGGCTGTCGAGCAGGTCGAGCATGGTGCGCGGCAGTTCGCCGTGCGCGAACACGCTCCACAGGCTCACCGCGCGATAGCGCGAAGTGGAATCGGACAAACGGAAGGCCGGCAGATAGGCGGTCTTGAACCGTGCCGCGTACAGCGCAATTTCGAACGGCGACTGAACCGGACGCGCGCGGGCGAGCGCCCATGCGTTTCCGAAATCCAGCGCGAGGTCCGGCAGCGGGCGCACCGTCGGCAGACGCAGTTCGCCTTCCACAACGATCAACGGTTCGCTCATCGAGATTCCACAGACACGCGCCGCACGCGGGCAGCAGCGGAATGCATCGACCCTGATGGCGCGGAAAACGGTCTCGTCGCGCGGGCGGACAAGCCGAATTTTCGACCGGCAATCATACGAAACGGTTTTCCTTCCCGCGACCAGAGCATTCCTAATTTCATCGGCGCTGGTGAAAAGACGCGTGCGTTCGGCGTGCGGCGCCGCCGGGCTCAGTCGAGCGGCAAAACGTAGCGCAAGGAGAACAGATCGATGCCCGCCATGTGATCGGCTTCGCGCGCCTCGCGTCGCCAGCCGCGCGATTCGTAGAAGCCGATGGCCGCGGCATTCTCCTCCAGCACGGACAAATGCAGTTGCCGCGCGCCGCGCTCGCGCGCCCAGCGGATGGCTTCGGCGAGCATCGCGGTGCCCGCGCCGAGGCCCTTGTGCCGCGGCAGCGCGTGCAGGTTGTCGACCAGCACGCTGCCGTGTTCGTCGGGTTCGATCAGACAGGTGAAGCCGACCGCCTCGTCGTCATGCAGGGCGATGACCACACGGCCCGCGCCGCGAGCCAGTTCCGGCAGTCGCGCGGCCCAGTGCGCTGCACGTTCCGCGTGAATGTCGCGATCGAGATAGCGGTCCGGCAAGATGCCGCGATAAGCCGACGTCCAGCTGCGCACGTGCATCGACACGATGAGGTCGCGGTCGCCGGGCGTGGCGTCGCGCAGGACGAGCAGACTGCCGGGCGTCTCGATTGTCGGTTTTACGTTAGGCATATGTAAGCTAATTTTAATGAAATTTGAACGAAATTAGACGCTGTTCTGTGCAGCGGTCAAGGCGCAGGCGTTAAGATTGAGGTCGCCGCAACCATAACAACGAAGCCTGTTCCTGCCGGTCAGCGCGGCGCGCCGCCATCCGTTCAAGTACGGATTTTGCGCAGGTCGCTGAACCGCGCACCGCGAGGCCCGTCGCGCTCATCTCACGATTCTCGAGAACGTTCATGTCCACAGCCCACGTCGCTCCAGCCAACGAATCAAAGTTCAAGTCGGTGTTTCGCGTCGTCAGCGGAAACTTCCTCGAAATGTATGACTTCATGGTCTATGGCTATTACGCTTCGGCGATCGCCAAGACCTATTTTCCGAGCGGCAACGAGTTCGCCTCGCTGATGCTCGCGCTGTCCGTGTTCGGGGCGGGTTTCCTGATGCGTCCGTTCGGCGCCATCGTGCTCGGCGCGTACATCGACCATCATGGCCGCCGCAAGGGCCTGATCCTGACGCTCGGGCTGATGGCGGTCGGTACCGCCTGCGTCGCGCTGGTGCCGGGCTACGCCACCATCGGCGCGCTGGCGCCGATCATCGTGCTCGGCGGGCGCTTGCTGCAAGGCTTCTCGGCCGGCGTGGAACTGGGCGGGGTGTCGGTGTACCTGTCCGAGATCGCGACCAAGGGCAACAAGGGCTTCTATTGCTCCTGGCAGTCCGGCAGCCAGCAGGTCGCGGTGGTGTTCGCCGCGCTCATTGGCGTGATCATGAACCGGCTGCTGCCCGCCGACCAGATGACCGCATGGGGCTGGCGCGTGCCGTTCCTGATCGGCTGCCTGATCGTGCCGTTCCTGTTCATCATTCGCCGTTCGCTGCGCGAAACGGACGAGTTCCTCGCGCGCAAGCATCGTCCGAGCATGGGCCAGATCGCCCGTTCGATCGCGCAGAACTGGGGCATCGTGCTGGCCGGCATGGGCATGGTCATCATGACCACCGTGTCGTTCTACATGATCACGGCCTACACGCCGACCTTCGGCAAGGAAGTGCTGAAGCTGTCGTCGGTCGATGCGCTCGTCGTGACTGTGTGCGTCGGCCTTTCGAACCTGGTCTGGCTGCCGTTGATGGGCGCGCTGTCGGATCGCGTGGGACGCCGGCCGGTGCTGCTGGTGTTCACGATCCTCACGATTCTCACGTCGTATCCGATCGTGCAATGGCTGGTCGCGGATCCGTCCTTCATGCGCCTCTTGCTATGCGAACTGTGGCTCTCGTTCCTGTACGGCAGCTACAACGGCGCAATGGTCGTCGCGCTCACCGAAGTCATGCCGGTCGAAGTGCGCACCACGGGCTTCTCGATGGCCTACAGCCTCGCGACGACCATCGGCGGCTTCACGCCGGCCATCTCCACGTATCTGATCCATGCCACCGGCAACAAGGCCGCGCCGGGTCTGTGGATGGGACTCGCCGCCGTGTGCGGGCTGATCGCGACGTGCGTGCTGTATCGCTCGCCGGAAGCGCGCAACCAGTACAAGACGGCCTGAGTGCGGCCGCGTGAGTGAGGCCGTCTGGGCAAGACCGCCTTGGCGCGGCACGCGGCCCGGCTTGGCGCCGTCTGCCGTGCAGCAGTCAGGGCGCGAGCCACTGGCCGCGCCAGCTTCCTGCTTCGTCGGAGTGGAAGCGCGCCCGGACGTGTCCTTCCGGCGCCAGATGAAGATAGTCGATCCCTGACACGGTGATCTCGATCAGGCAGAAGTGCTCGAAGCCGTCCGTCGCGGCGGGGTGGGGATGCGCTTCGGCGGGCGTGGACACCGGCGTGCCGGGCGCGATCGGCGTGCGATAGACAATCAGCGTCCGCGGCCGGCTCGCTTCCCATATGGGCCGCGTGTCGCGCGGATCCTCGACGATGCGCGCCGTGCCCGTCAGCCGCAGCTGCTTGCCGGCGTCCATGTCGCAACCCATGATCGCAATACGCGCATCGCGTCGCAGCTCGGCGACTTTGGTCGAACGCAAGTCCGTGTGAAACATGAGCGAACGCTGCGCGCGACACGAGCGCCGCAGCACCACGGTGCGCACGGCGGGCGCGTCGTCCAGCCCGTGCGTCGCGGCCTGGAGCATCGTGAAGGGCGAGCGCTGCGCGCCGGCGTTCGCGCCGGAGTCGAGCAGGGTCCAGACTTCGTCGAGAATCTCATCCATGGCTGATGTTCCGGTGCGTGGTCAGTCCCGCAGCGCCGCCGCCACGTCTTCGATCACCTCGCGCCACGCGCCCGGCGCACGCTGGCGCACCAGCCGCGCGGCGGGATACCACGGACAGCGGTCGGAATCGATGCCCCAGCGCCAGTCGGCGGCATGCGCCAGCATCACCCACAGCGGCTTGCCGAGCGCGCCCGCGAGGTGGGCCACCGAGGTATCGACGGACACCACCGCGTCCAGCCGGTCGACGACCGCGCCGGTGTCCGCAAAATTCGTCAGGCGACCTTCGAAGTCGTGAATGGCTTTCGCATTCGGATGCGCGCGCAGCACGGCGCGCTCATGCGCGGTGAGGAACGGCTGCAACACGATCCAGTCGACATCCGCGAGCGCGAACAGCGGCGCGAGCGCTTCCACCGGCGCCGAGCGCGTTTCGCCCGGCTGCATCCGTCCGGACCACGCAATGCCGATCTTGCGCTTGTGCTGCCCGCCGAGCGAGCCGCGCCATGTGCGCCGGTAGTCCGCCGGCACGACGAGATAGGGCGTGCGCGCCGGCACCGCATCGGGCGACGTGACGCCGAGCGCATGCGGCAGGCTCAACAGCGGACAGAAGGCGTCCGCGCGTGATGGCGCGTCGTCGGCGCGGCTTTTCAACTCGACGCGGGCGGCCTTCGCCGCGGGTGCCAGCAGCGGCGCGAGCGCGGGCTGCACCTCCAGCACGAGCCGGCCGACGCGCTGCGCCGCGAACGGCACGAAGCGCACGAACTGCAGCGTGTCGCCGAAACCCTGCTCGGCGCGAACCAGCAGCGTGCGCCCCGGCAGCGGTTCGCCATGCCAGCGCGGCAACGCCGGCGCGGGCTCGCTGCCGGCCGTTTCCAGACGCGCTTCGTAGGCGGGCAGGCCGCGCGCATAGTCGCCCGTTGCCAGCAAGGCGAGCGCGCGATTCAGTTGCGCGGCGGGCATGCCGGCGTCGAGCCGCAACGCCTGATCGAAGGCACGCAATGCCGCCTGATGCGCGCCGCGCGCCAGATGTGCATTGCCGAGCGACAGCCACGCGACGCCGTATTTCGGATCGAGCCCGACTGCGCGCTCGAAGTGCGGCACGGCTTCCTCATGAAACCCGAGGCGGGCAAGCGCATGACCCAGTCCGAAATGTCCGGGCGCGAAGCGCGGCTGCAAGCCGACGGCCTGACGCAAGACGGGCAGCGCATCGGCGGGATTGCCGTTCGCATCCAGCAGATTGCCGAGATTGAAGTGCGCGGCGACGTAGTTCGGCTCGACATCGAGCGCCGCGCGAAAGTGTTCGATGGCCCCGGGCGTATCACCGAGCGCATTCAGCGCCATGCCAAGATTGTTGTGCGCCCCCGCATGGCGCGGACGCAGGACGAGCGCGCGCCGGAACGCCTGCGCCGCGTCCTTGAAGCGCCGCAGCGCGGAGAGCGCGTTGCCGAAGTTGTTCCAGGCGGCGGGGTCGTCGGGGCGCAGGCGCAGGGCCTTCTCGAAGGCATCGGCGGCGTCTTCATGACGGCCCGCCGCCGTGTAGGCGTTGCCCAGGTTGTACTGCGCGAGCGGAAAGCCGGGCGCAAGCGTCAGCGCATTGCGGAAACGCTCGATGGCGTCGTCGAGCCGGCCGAGCGCCTTCAGCGCGTTGCCGAGGTTCAGCTGCAGGCCCGCGTCGGTCGGGCGCAGGTCCACGGCGCGGCGCACGAGCTCGGCCGCCTCCGCGTGCTGGCCTTGCTGATGGCGCAGCACGCCGAGGTAGTGGAGCGCATCGACGTGATGGGGTTCGGCGGCGAGCGCGGCTTGATAGTCGCGCTCCGCGTCGGTCAGGCGGCCGTCACGATGGGCCGCGAAACCGCGGGCAAAAACGGTGTCCATGACGGAAAGAGACACAGGCCGGAAATACAAACCTCGTATTTTCCCACACCGGCAGCTCCGGCTTTCCAAAAGCACGGTTGACCTTCGGCGATAATGGCGTCTAACATATGAATACCTGTTCATATGTTTGTTCGAATTTGCCATGTCCGCACCGTTCGTTGCTCCCGGCGAAATGACTTCAGACGAACGCGTCGTGCCCTTGGCCGACCTGTTCCGCCTGCTGGGCGATCCCACGCGGTTGCGCATCGTGCTGGCGTGCGTCGAGCAGAAACGGGCGGTGGGGGCCATCGCGCAGGGGCTGGGGCTGTCGGCGTCCTTGGTGAGCCACCATTTGCGGCTGTTGCGCGCGGCGCGCATCGTGCGGGCCGAACGTCAGGGCAAGCAGGTCTTCTATGTAGCCGCCGACCGCCACATCAGCGCGATGCTGGGCGAATTGCTGGAACACGTCGCCGAGCCGCAGCCGGAAGCCCCCGACCTCGACTGAATCAACCAACGAAGAGCATCGAGATGGACACGCATCGACACGAAGATCACGAACACAAGCACGAACACAAGCATGACCACAAGCATGACCACAAGCACGAAGGGCACGGCCACGGACATGCCCATGGTCCGGGCGGTCACCATCATCACCACGCGCCGCAGGCGGGGCAGGGGCGCAGCTTCGCGCTGGCGGTCGGGCTGAACGTGTTGATCGTCGTCGTGCAGGCGATCTATGGCTTTCTCGCGCACTCCACCGCGCTGCTCGCCGACGCCGGCCACAATCTCTCCGATGTCCTCGGTCTGCTGCTCGCGTGGGGCGCCGTCTGGCTCGGCACGCGCCAGCCCAGCGCGCGCTATACCTTCGGACTCGGCAGCTCGTCGATCCTCGCGTCGCTCGCCAATGCGGCGCTGCTGTTGTTCGCGTGTGGCGCGATCGTGCTGGAAGCCATTCAGCGGCTCATCCATCCGGCGCCCGTCGCGGGCCTCGACGTGTTCATCGTCGCGACGCTCGGCATGGTCGTCAACGGCTTCTCGGCGTGGCTCTTCATGCGCGGCAGCAAGGACGACCTCAACGTGCGCGGCGCCTTCATGCACATGGCCGCCGATGCCGCCATTTCCGCCGCTGTCGCGGTGAGCGGCCTCGTCATCCTGTTCACCGGCTGGAGCTGGCTCGACCCGCTGATGAGCCTGATCGTGGTCGCGGTGATCGTCTACGGCACCTGGGGCCTCGGACGCGACGCCATGCGGCTCGCCATGGCCGCCGTGCCGCCGGGCGTCGACGTGACGCGCATCCGGACCTATCTGGTGCAACTGCCGGGCGTGAGCGACGTGCACGATCTCCACGTGTGGGCGCTCTCCACGACCGAGAACGCGTTGACCGTGCATCTCGTGATGCCGGAGGGCCATCCCGGCGATGCGTTCGTGCAGGGCATCGTTACCACCTTGCGCCGCGAC
This sequence comes from Caballeronia sp. LZ065, assembly GCF_031450975.1. Taxonomy (NCBI): domain Bacteria; kingdom Pseudomonadati; phylum Pseudomonadota; class Betaproteobacteria; order Burkholderiales; family Burkholderiaceae; genus Caballeronia; species Caballeronia sp. LZ065. Next base: position 2,526,877 of record NZ_JARUXV010000001.1, on the reverse strand, counting down.
TATTCGATGCATCATGCGACCGTGCAGGTGGAGTTCGGGATGGCCTGCCACGCGTGCATTCTTCAGGAACGCGGGCACGTGCATTGAGCATGCGCGTGACGCAACCCACTGCGGACGTAAAGGAGGCGGGCGTACACTAGACGCCGTGACGTTTCACGGAGGACCGCATGTACGCGCCAAAGCTGAATCCGAACGACAAGCTGGACGTGGCGCCCGTCCTGATCGCGGGCGCCGGTCCGACGGGCCTCGCCGCCGCCATGAGTCTTTCGCGCGCGCACATACCGGTCAGGCTCGTCGACAAGGCGAAGCACCCGCTGCCGTATTCGCGCGCCATCGGCATCCAGGCCCGCACGCTCGAACTCTTCGAGCAACATCGAACCGTTGCGCCGTTCCTTGAACTCGGCCATCGCGCACGCGTCGCCAATCTCTATTCGAACGGGCAGCGCCTCGCGCGCCTCGACTTCGATCCGTTGCAGACTCGCTATCCGTATCTGCTGTTCCTCGACCAGACCGAAACCGAGCGCCTGCTCACCGAGCATCTGAAAGGCTTTCACGTCGAGATCGAACGCGGTGTGGAACTCATCGACTTTTCGCAGGGCTCGGCAGGCGTGCAGGCCACGCTGCGGCATCCCAACGGACGCGACGAACTGCTGCGCCCGTCCTACCTGATCGCGGCCGACGGCGCGCACAGCTTCGTGCGGCACCGGCTGGGCATCGGCTTCGACGGCAAGACCTTCGACCAGACTTACCTGCTGGCGGATCTCCAGGTGGACGTCGACTGGCCCGACGACGAGTTCCATATCTTCGCCTCGGGCGAAGGACTCGCCGCGCTCTTCCCGATGGGCGGCGAGCGCGCGCGCCTGATCGCCGACCTGCCAACGGCCGCCGCGGATGCCGTCAAGGCCGACAGCACCAAGACCGGTCCAACGCTCGACGAATGCCGCGCGCTCGTCAAGCGTCGCGTGCATCACAAGATGACGCTCTCGAACCTGACGTGGTCGTCGTACTTTCATTTGAACAGCCGGATGGTCGACCGTCTCCGCGTGGAGCGCGTGTTTCTCGCCGGCGACGCAGCGCACGTCCACAGTCCGGCCGGCGCGCAAGGCATGAACACCGGCATCCAGGAAGCGCTCAATCTCGGCTGGAAGATCGCGCGGATGCTCGCGGGCGGCGCGCCCGAGCGGCTGCTGGACAGCTATCACACGGAGCGTCATCCGATCGAGCGCGACGTGCTGCGGCAATCGAATCTGCTCACGCAGATGGCCGGCGCGGAACACGGTCCGATGAAGCTGATGCGCGATCACGTGATGCCTGCGCTTGCCGCGATCGGCCCGTTGCGCGACGCGATGCGGCGCACGGTGAGCGAGCTGTCCATCAACTATCGCAAGAGTCCGCTGACGCTGGAGCGTCTGCTCGATGGCGGTCCGCGCGCGGGCGAGCGTGCGCCCGATGCGCGCGTGCATGTGATCGACGGGCCGCTCGGACGTCTGCCGGGCGTCGGCTGTCTGTTCGACCTGCACGATCCCGGCTGCTTCTCGTTGTTCCTGCTCGTGAATCCGAGCGGCGGGGACGACATTGCGCTGGCGCCCGCCACGATCACCGTCGCGCACGCGATGCGCGACCCCGACCTCGACGGCCTGGCGAAAGCCATCGACGCGATCCTGCCGAACGCCGTGCGCGTGTGGCGCATCACCGACACGAGCGGCGAGGGCGCGCAATCGCTCACCGACCAGTACGGGCGCACGCGTCCCGCGTTCTACCTGATGCGTCCGGACGGTTATATCGCCGCGCGCGGCCGCGCGCCGTCCGATGTGCCCGCGTTGCTGCGTCACTGCGAAACCTGGTTTGGCGCGCAGGACACGAGCGTCGAGCGGCCGGCGCCGCGCGAGGATTAAAAAAAGCCCTGCGATGCAGGGCTTGTGGGGTCAGGCGTTCAAGGTCAGGCCGGCGCGGTCTTGGGCTGCAAGTCCGACCTGTGCAGTGTCAAAGCCTCGTGCAGGATCGGCTCCATCGTGGCGCTTGCTTCCGGGTTGTCCAGCGCGGCGAGAATCGCGAGCCGCATGCGCGGCTCCCAGAAACGGCGGATGTGATCCGCCACGCCATCGATGGCTTCGGCACGATCCGGCATCGAATCGAAAAATTCGCCGATCCGGTTCGCCATCTCGATCAGGTTGTCGACGTCCATGCGTTATTTTCCTGATGTGGTGGCAAGGTTCAGCAGTTCGAGCTGTTGCGTGTTGAAGCGCGAATAATCCTTCTGCCATTGCGACGGCTGCTCGACCGGCATCACCTGCACCGCCGTCACCTTGTACTCCGGACAGTTGGTGGCCCAGTCGGAGGAGTCCGTCGTGATGACGTTCGCGCCCGATTCCGGGAAGTGGAAGGTCGTGTACACCACGCCCGGCTGCATGCGCTCCGAGATCTTCGCGCGCAACACGGTCTGTCCCGCGCGCGATTCGATGCCGACCCAGTCGTCTTCCCGGATGCCGCGATCTTCCGCGTCCACCGGATGGATCTCGAGCCGGTCCTCGTCGTGCCACTGCGAGTTCTCGGTGCGCCGCGTCTGCGCGCCGACGTTGTACTGCGACAGGATGCGCCCCGTGGTCAGCAGCAGCGGATATTTGCGCGTGACCTTCTCCGGCGTCGCGACGAACTTCGTGATGACGAAACGGCCTTTGCCGCGCACGAACTCGTCGATGTGCATCGTCGGCGTGCCGTCCGGCGCGCGTTCGTTGCACGGCCACTGGATGCTGCCCAGCTCGTCGAGGCGTTCGTAGGACACACCGTGGAAGGTCGGGGTGAGACGCGCGATTTCGTCCATGATCTCGGACGGATTCGCGTAGTTCATCTCGTAGCCGAGCGCGCGCGACAGCTTGATCGTGACTTCCCAGTCCGAGAAACCGGCGAGCGGCGGCATCACCTTGCGCACGCGCGAGATGCGGCGTTCCGCGTTGGTGAAGGTGCCGTCCTTTTCCAGGAAGGTCGAGCCCGGCAGCAGCACGTGCGCGTACTTGGCGGTTTCGTTGAGGAAGATGTCCTGCACGACGATGCATTCCATCGACGAGAGCGCGTTCGCCACATGCTGCGTGTTCGGATCCGACTGCACGATGTCCTCGCCCTGGCAGTACAGGCCCATGAAGGTGCCGTGCATCGCGGCGTCGAACATGTTGGGAATGCGAAGGCCCGGTTCGTCCTGCAGCTTCACGTTCCAGGCTTCCTCGAACAGCGCGCGCGTGGCGGCATCGCCGATATGGCGATAGCCCGGCAGCTCGTGCGGGAATGAACCCATGTCGCAGGAGCCCTGCACGTTGTTCTGGCCGCGCAGCGGATTCACGCCGACACCTTCCCGGCCGATATTGCCCGTCGCCATCGCGAGGTTCGCGATGCCCATGACGGTCGTCGAGCCTTGCGCGTGCTCGGTGACGCCGAGGCCGTAGTAGATCGCGCCGTTGCCGCCGAGCGCATAGATGCGCGCGGCTTCGCGGACCTGCTGCGCGGGCACGCCGGTGGTCGCTTCCATGGCTTCGGGCGAATTCTCTTCGCGCGAGACGAAGTCACGCCATTGATCGAACGCGCGCGGCTCGCAGCGTTCCGCGATGAAGTCTTCCTTCAGCAGGCCCTCGGTGACGATCACGTGAGCCAGCGAGTTGACCATCGCGACGTTCGTGCCCGGACGCAGTTGCAAGTGATACTGCGCCTTCACGTGCGGCGTATCGACGATGTCGATGCGGCGCGGATCGATCACGATCAGCTTCGCGCCTTCACGCACGCGGCGCTTCAGACGCGAGCCGAATACCGGATGGCCGTCGGTCGGATTCGCGCCCATCACGATGATCACATCCGACTGCTCGACCGACGCAAAGGTCTGCGTGCCGGCGGATTCGCCGAGCGTGGACTTGAGACCATAGCCCGTCGGCGAGTGGCAGACGCGCGCGCAGGTGTCCACGTTGTTGTTGCCGAACGCGGCGCGCACGAGCTTCTGCACGAGATAGGTTTCCTCGTTCGTGCAGCGCGAAGACGTAATCCCGCCGATGGAATCGCGCCCGTACTTGTCCTGGATGCGGCGGAATTCGCGCGCCGCGTAGTTGAGCGCTTCCTCCCACGAGACTTCGCGCCATGGATCGGTGATCTTCGCGCGGATCATCGGCTTCTTGATGCGGTCCTTGTGCGTCGCGTAGCCCCAGGCGAAGCGGCCTTTCACGCAGGCGTGTCCTTCGTTGGCCTGGCCGTTCTTGTTCGGCGTCATGCGCACGACGGTGTTGCCCTTCATCTCCGCCTTCAGCGAGCAGCCGACGCCGCAATACGCGCACGTCGTGATCGCTGAATGTTCGGCCTGGCCCAGCATGATGACGGTCTTTTCCTGCAGCGTCGCGGTGGGGCAGGCGGCCACGCAGGCACCGCACGACACGCATTCGGACTCCATGAACGGCACGTTCTCGCTCGCCGCGACGCGCGACTCGAAGCCGCGTCCGGCGATGGTCAGCGCAAAGGTGCCTTGCGTCTCTTCGCACGCCCGCACGCAGCGGTTGCAGACGATGCACTTCGACGGATCGTAGGTGAAGTACGGGTTCGATTCGTCCTTCTTGTCCTTCAGGTGATTCGCGCCTTCATAGCCGTAGCGCACTTCGCGCAGTCCGACCACGCCTGCCATGTCTTGCAGTTCGCAGTCGCCGTTGGCGGGGCAGGTGAGGCAGTCGAGCGGGTGATCGGAGATATAAAGCTCCATCACGTTGCGGCGCAGCGATTGCAGCTTGTCGCTTTGCGTGCGGACCTTCATGCCGGCTTCCACGGGCGTCGTGCACGAGGCGGGATAACCGCGCTTGCCTTCGATCTCGACCAGGCACAGGCGGCACGAACCCCACGGTTCGAGCGAATCGGTAGCGCACAGCTTCGGCACGTTGACGCCGGCTTCGATCGCCGCGCGCATCACCGACGTGCCTGCGGGCACCGTCACGCTTTCACCGTCGATTTCCAGCGTCACGTCGACATCGGCATGACGCAGCGGCGTGCCGTAGTCGGTTTCGTCGAACGGGTCGCGGCGCTGCACCGATGCCGCGCTCTTGCACGCGCAATTGCCGGAACCGCAGCCGTTGATGGTATTGGACATTGTCTTTGTCTCCTTCTGTTCGCTCAGTCGCGTGCTCAGGCCGCCTTCTGTGCGGGCGTACGGGGCAGACCGAAATCTTCCGGGAAGTGATCGAGTGCGGACATCACCGGGAACGGCGTCATGCCGCCCATTGCGCAGAGCGAACCGGACACCATCGTGTCGCACAGTTCGCGCAGCAGGGTGATCTGCTTCACCGAGGTATCGCCTTCACGGATTTTCGCGATGACTTCCTCGCCGCGCGTCGAGCCGATGCGGCAGGGCGTGCACTTGCCGCACGATTCGAGCGCGCAGAAGTGCATCGCGTATTGCGCGAGTTCGGCGAGGTTCGAGGTGTCGTCGTGGATCACGAGACCGCCGTGACCCACCACCGCGCCGACCTTCGCGTATTCCTCGTAGTCGAGCGGGATGTCCCACTGGCTTTCCGGCAGATAGGTGCCGAGCGGGCCGCCGACCTGCACCGCGCGCGCCGGACGGCCGCTCGCGGTGCCGCCGCCATATTCGTAGATCAGTTCGCGCAGCGTCACGCCGAACGCCAGTTCGACGAGTCCGCCTTGCTTCACGTTGCCCGCGATCTGGAACGGCAGCGTGCCGCGCGAGCGGCCCATGCCGAAGTCGCGATAGAACGCCGCGCCCTTCGCGAAGATGATCGGCACGGTGGCGAGCGTGATGACGTTGTTGATGACGGTCGGCTTGCCGTACAGGCCGACCAGCGCGGGCACCGGCGGCTTCGCGCGAACGATGCCGCGCTTGCCTTCGAGCGATTCGAGCAGCGCCGTTTCCTCGCCGCACACATACGCGCCGGCGCCTTTCGCGACATGGAGCTCGAACGCATGCGACGAACCCAGCACGCTCGCGCCGAGCCAGCCGGCGTCGCGGGCACGATCGATCGCGCGGTTGAGCGTCGTGATCGAATGCGGATACTCGCTGCGCACGTAGATGTAGCCCTTCGTGGCGCCGCATGTCACGCCCGCGATGATCATGCCTTCGATCAGCATGTACGGATCGCTTTCCATCACGAGACGGTCGGAGAACGTGCCCGAGTCGCCTTCGTCCGCGTTGCAGACGATGTACTTCTGGTCCGCATGCGCCGCGCGCACCGTCTTCCACTTGATGCCGGCCGGGAAGGCGGCGCCGCCGCGTCCGCGCAGACCGGAATCGATCAGCGACTCGACCACGGCGTCGCCATTCATGTCGAGCGCGTTGCGCAGGCCCTGCAGTCCGCCGAGCGCGACGTAATCGTCGATCGACAGCGGATCCGTGATGCCGATGCGCGCAAAGGTCAGGCGTTGCTGGTTCTTGAGATACGGAATCTCGTCGACGACGCCGACGCGCTTCGCATGCGCGCCGCCTTCGTGGAAAGCGGCATCGAACAGCGCGGCGATGTCTTCGGCCTCGACGTTCGCATAGCCGATGCGGCCTTCGGGTGTTTCGACTTCGACCAGCGGTTCGAGATAGAAGAGGCCGCGCGAGCCGTTGCGCACGATCTGCACGTCGAGGCCGCGTTGCTGCGCCTCGCGCGCGACGGCTTCGGCGACGGCTTCCGCGCCCAGCGCGAGCGCGGCGGAATCGACGGGAACATAGATGCGCGTCATGCCGTCACCTCCGACACTTTGGTCTGTGCGGCGGCAAGGAGACGGTCGAACTTCGCGGGGGTCACGCGCGCGTGCAGTTCGCCGTTGATCATCATCGCCGGCGACAGCGCGCACTGGCCGAGGCAGAACACCGATTCGAGCTCGGTGTCTTCGGCGTGACCGCTGTCGAAGCGGCAGCCCGTATGGCCTTCGATGTGGTCCTTCAGCGCTTCCGTGCCCATGCTGCGGCAGGCTTCGGCGCGGCACAGCTGCACGGTGACGCGCGCGGGCGGCGCGGAACGGAAATGGTGATAGTAGGTGATGACGCCATGCACTTCGGCGCGCGACAGCGACAAGGTCCGTGCAAGCGGCGCAATGGCCGTCTCCGGCACATGGCCGACTTCGTCCTGGATGGCATGCAGGATGGTCATCAAGGTGGCGCCTTGCACGGCGTGACGACGCACCAGCTCTTCAGATGCAGCGGCATTCGGCTGCGTAGGTGTCATGGGGGGCTCCTCCAACGCTCGGCATATGTTTTGTGGTACATATTTGAGTCGATATAATTTCAGGTGCCGAGCCTGTAAAAGAACAATAGGCGTCGTGATATATCCTGGCAATAGGAGGGGGGAGTACATATGGTTGATGTCGAATGCCGTGCGGAGCTGGTGCTGCGGGACGCCGATGGCCGGGAAACCAGTCTCAGCGCGGTTGTGCCGCTGCTGCAGCTGGTCGCGCAAACAGGCAGCATCGCGAATGCCGCGAACGCTAAGGGTTTGTCCTATCGGCATGCGTGGGGTTTATTGCGGGATATCGAAGCGCGTCTCGGCGGCGCGCTCATCACTAAGTCACGCGGACGGGGCTCGGTGCTGTCCGAACTGGGCGAGTCCGTGCTGCGTGCGCAGCGGGTCTGCGGAGACCGGCTTGCAGCGCCACTGGAAGCCGTGGCGAGCGAAGTAGCGGGAGAACTGAACCGGCGCCTTGCGGGCGATGTCATGCAGGTGCGGATCCACGCGTCGCACGGCTACGCGGTCGCGACACTCGTGCGTGCGCTTGGCGAGCAGCGCGTGCCGGTCGACATCAAGTATCGGGAAAGTGCGGAGGCGGTCAGCGCGCTGGCGCGCGGCGAGTGCGAACTGGCGGGCTTCCATCTGCCGATCGGCGAGTTTCGTTCGACCTGCGCCGACATCTATCGTCCCTGGCTGGATCAGCGCAAGCATCAGCTGATCCGTCTCACGCGTCGCACGCAGGGTCTGTTTCTGCCGAAGGGCAATCCGAAGCGGATCATGGGCCTGCGCGATCTCGCGCGCCACGACGTGCGCTTCGTGAACCGGCAGCCCGGTTCGGGCACGCGCATGCTGCTGGATCTGTCGTTGCGGAGCGTAGGGGTCGATCCGGACCAGATCAACGGCTATGCGACCACGGAACTCACGCATTCGGCGATTGCCGCGTTCGTCGCGAGCGGCATGGCGGATCTCGGCTTTGGCGTGCAGCCTGCGGCGCAGCATTTCGCGCTCGACTTCATTCCGATCATCGACGAGGACTACTTCTTCGCCTGCGAACGCGCTCGGCTCGACGAGGCGCGTCTGGCCTCGGTCCTGCGCACTTTGCGCAGCCCCGGCTTCACCGATAGCGTCGCGCACCTCGAAGGCTACGATCCGGCGCGCTGCGGCACGGTGGTCGATGTCGATGAAGGGCTGCGCGGGTAATGCGCCGCAATGCGCGGTAAGAGGTTGAACCGGTTTCGGAACTGCCATGGGCGGCGAATTGGGTTAACCTAACGCTTTGCTGTCAGCCTCTTCGTTCAAGACGCGGTTTCGCCGCGCGACTATTGCCATGAAACTCTCGTTGCTTGCCTGTTCCGCTGCCGCGCTCGTCGCCGGCGCCGCTTATCTGGTTCCTGTCGCCTTTGCCCAGAATTCGCCTGGCATGCCAGGCGGCATCCTGCAAGACCAGTTCCGTCTCAACGAACATCCGCAGATGCAGTTCGCCGCCTCCGCGCCGTCGGAGAAGTATCAGAACGGCAAGTCCGCGATGCGCCGCCGCGGCGATTCCGGCGACCCGAACGGCTGTAACCTGAAGTGCCCGAAAGACGGCTCGAACTGATTTTCAGCGCCTGTATTACCGCGGCGCGTGTTCTCGCGCCGCGTCTCTCCTCCCGCCGCTTGTCCCCGTGCAACCGCGTCCGATTGACGCGCCGCCGTACCGTTCGACGCACTTTTCTGCCGCGACCGAAAAACACTACCTGATGGCGTGCGTTTGATATGACGTCAGGAGTACGTTAACCGTGCGCGGTGCTCTGCGATTTTCCCGGCGGGCGCCTTGATTCTCATAACGATAAAAACAGGAAGTGCGCTGACTGGCCGGTGACGCGATTCATCGCGCGTGCGGCCGGCGGCAACGAGGACACCCTACGTTGGCAGGACGGATCGGGCTCCGGGCGCTTCGGAATAGCCGAGGGACAGCATACATGCGAATTCTCCAGGTCATACTGGCGCCTCGCCTCTCAGGGGCGGAGGTGATCGCGAAGGGCGTGGCGATCGGTCATCAGCAAGGAGGACACAGCGTCTGCATTGCGTCGCTGATGCCGGAGCACGACGATTTCGCTCACATCAGCGCCGAACTTCAGGCCCATGACGTGATCCGCCGGTTTCCGAAACGGCCGCTGGGCCGGCTCGGACGTCTGCTGTTCCTGCAGCGGGCGATCCGCACCTTCAAGCCCGATATCATCTTTGCGCACGCGACGATTCCCGCGCTCTACGTCCGCGCCTTGCCGACACGCGTGCCGATCGTGTGGGTCATGCATTCCGGCGTGAACGATTTCGCGAACGGCCTGCTGCTGCGCGCGGAACGCTTGCTCTCGGGGCGCGCGAAAGCGGTGATCGGCGTGTCGCAGAAGAACATCGACGAGTACGTGCGGGAGATCGGCTCGCATCCGTCGATGATCGTCGTGCCGAACGGCGTCGATGTCTCGCACTTCACGGACGCAACGCTGCCCGCCGCGCCGGTTGCGCACAAGCAGATCGTGCAGGTAGGCCGCTACATTCCCGAGAAGAACCAGTTGCAGACGGTCGAAGCCTTCGCACACGTGGCCCGCGTGCATCCCGATGCGCGCCTGCGGCTGTGCGGCGTGATCGAGAATGTCGCGTATCACAAGGCCGTGGTCCAACGCGTTGCGCAACTGGGGCTCACCGAGCGCGTGGCGATCGACGGGCCGCAGATGCAGGTCGCGCAGATCCTGCGTGCGTCGTCGGTGTTCGCGATGCCGTCGAGCTTCGAGTCGCAGGGCATCAGCTTTCTGGAGGCGCTTGCGTCGGGCATTCCGGTGGTGGCGAGTGCGATTGCCGCGTTCGGCTTCGCGAGCAATTTTGCCGGCGTGCAGTTGCTCGATACCGCCGACATCGACGCCTATGCGCGCGGGCTCCTCGACGCGCTCACACAGCCGCGCGCCGAACGTCCGCTCAACGGTCTCACCTTGCAGGGCACGGCGGACCGTTATCTGGCGATCGCGCGCGATGTACTGAACCTGCGGGTTGGTCTGGGCTGAATTCGGATTGGGGTCGTTCTCATCGGCCCCAATAGCCGAGTGTCTTGAGCCACAACGACTCGGAGAACAGCCCCGGCAGATCGCCCCACAACTGCACGGGGCCGAGATTGAAGCCCGTGTCGAAGTCGCGGCCCGCGACGCTCGGCGGCCCGCCCGTGTAGTAGAACTCGCCGAGACGCGCGTTGGCGCGTCTGAAGAACACCAGCGTCGCGTGATTGTCGTGCTCGTCGCGGCGGATCAGCGCGGGCATCGAGTCGGCGTAGGACGTATCGGCGAGCGTTGCGCTTTCGCGGGCCGCGCCGAACACCTTGCCGCCCTTCATCGTGAAGACGCGGGTGCCGGTTGCGTCGCCGCGCGGTTCGAGCACGACGAGATCGTCGATGCCGTCGCCGTCGATATCGCCCGCCACCACTTTCACGAACGGCGCCCGGAACTGCGGCCAGACGTTCGTGCGATAGGCCGGCGTGAAGCCGCTCCCGCTGCTCGTGAACTGCGACAGCGTGAGCGCGCCGTTCACGTCCTCCAGCGCGACGAGTCCCGCACGGCGCGCGTCAGCCGCGCCCGCGACGCGCGCGGGCATGAAGCGCGCGCCCGCGTCGAGTTCGGGCGCCGTCAGCCAGCGCACAGGCGCGTTGCCGCCCGCCGGACCCGCCGTCAGCACGTCGAGATCGAGTCCCGCGTCGTGGCGCTTGCGGGCAATCAGCACGTCGGCGCGGCCATCGCCGTTGAAGTCGCCGGCAACGTATTGCTGCGCGTCGGCGGGCGTCCAGTCGGCGCTTGTCTGGTACCAGAGGCGCGGCGCCGCGAAGTGCGCGCCCGTGCTTTTCAGCAGCCAGAAAGCCGTGCCGCCGTTGCGCGGCGTGATGACCATCAGGTCGGCGCGGCCGTCGCCGTCGACATCCGCGAGCAGGAAGCGCGCGCTGTCGAAGCAGAGTACGTCGCCGGTGCAGGTGGGCGTGAGCGTCGCGTGCGGATCGAACGGCACGGCATTCAGGTACCACGGCGACGCCTGGTCCATGCGCGACATCTCCGCCACCCACACGTTGAAGCCCGGCCCGTCCTTGCGACGCTGCACGTACACGACGCTGTCCCGGCCCGCGCCTTTCACGTCGCCATAGAGGGCGCCTTCCTGGCGCGCGTCGGTCCAGACGGTCTGCGGCGAGGGCGACCAGCGGTACTGCGCCGTGGACATCGAGCAGCGGCCGGCGTCCAGCAGGCCGTCCTTTTCGCCGAGGCAGTGATCGAGCGGCGTGTAGACGAAGCCGAAGTCCCACGGCGTCCAGCGTTGCGCCGGGCTCGACGGGCTGCAGGCTTGTTCGACGAAGCCCGCATCGCGTTCCGCGATGCAGCCGCGCGTCGCGGCGTTGACGAGCAGGGCGTCGTTCTTGTCGCCCGGCATGACCGGCAACTGCTGCCAGAACCAGTTCTGCGACGGCGCGCCCGAGCACGCCGCCAGCCGTGGCGCGCGGCCGGTGCCGGACGAATCGATGCAGCGGCTCGAATACTCGTTGACGAGCTGGAACGGTCGCAACTGGAAATCCGGGCCGGGATCGTTCGAGCGGGCCGTGGTGCGATAGCGCCGCGCCACCCAGTTGCCGTCCCACATGTATTCGCCGAAGACGTGGCCTGCCTCGTTGCCATCGATCGCAAAATAGCTGCCGACGACATCGCGCTTCGTCTGGATCTCGTCGGCGCTCAGGTTCTTGGGCAGGCCGCCGGTCGGATACGTGATGTGATAGCTGATCGGTACGCTGCGCTTCAGGCTCTGCGCGACCGCGCGAGTGATGCGGGCAGCGTAGATATGGTCCGGGTGCTCCATGAAGGCGACCGTATCCGGATTGAGCGTGTAGATGTCCGTGGCGGGCGACAGGATCTCGCGCAGCGTCGCGCTCAGCGAGGCGCGATCGTAGCGGGTTGCGCCGCTGCCGTCGGCGTTCATCGGATGGGTGGTGAGAGTCTCGCCGCGATCCCAGAGCAGGCCGAGCGGCACCTTGCCGCCGCGCACGTGTCCGCCGGGCAGGCGCAGCTCCAGCAGCTTCACTTTCGGCTGGGGTTTGAGCACGATCTGATGAACCGGCTTGCCCGCGAACATGACGGTCGATTCGTCCCATTCATCGGCGACGCCGGCCATGCGGGCATAGGCGAGCTGGGTGCCGGTCTCGCGCAGCACGACGTAGTCGAACTTCGCGTCGTTCGAGCCGCCGATCAGATGGACGACGGTGACGCACCAGCCCGCCTTGAGCTTGTCGCTGATGCCGGGGTTGACGAACAGCAGGTCGTCGTCGAGATGCGCGACCACGGTGACGAGCGTGCCGGCGCTGCAATCGGCGGAGGGCGCGGCGGCGCTTGCCGTAAGCGGGGACAGCGCGAGGATCGCGAGCAGCGCGGCACGCGCCAGGGACAGCCACGCGGTCACGCTGCGACTCACCGATATGCCTTTGCCCATGCTGTCCCCGTCAGCGACGCCGGCGCGCCCGTTGGTTCACAGGATAAAGCAGGAGAATGCGCTTGCGCGAGTCAGGCGGTCGGTGGTCGAACGAACATGTGTGCGGAGCGGTGATGCGGTGTGGTGTCGCAAACGGCCTCAGGCGGGGTTGGCGGACCGCTCCGATTCGAAGGCAAGGGTTGCGCGCCGATTCATTTCTGCGTAGGCGGGATCGTGGAGGCTCTTGCCACGTCTCTCAAGGATCTTCACCCCGCTTCGTGCGGGGTCTTTTTTGGATGGGGTGCGGGAGTGCTTCGGCGAAAGTTTCAGAAGCGATAAAGCAGTGAGGCCGTGCCGTTGAGGTCGAGGCGGCGCTCGGTGATGGGGCTGCCAGCTGCGTTGTGCTCGAGGCGGCCCACGACGGCCGCGATATTCACCGACCAGTGCCGGTTGAGCGTGCCGGTCGCACTGACGTTGAAATGAACGTCGCGCAGGCCGGAACCTGTGTCGTAACGCGGCAAGCCGGATGCCGCGCTTTCCTGTGGCGTGATGCCGAAGAAGGTTCGCGTGTATTCGCCGTTGGCCCACGTGAGGCCCGGACCTATCGAGAACAGCCACTTGCCGACGGGCGCCGATACCAGCAGATCGCCCGTCGCCGTCAGACCCTGGCCGGTCCCCGCGATGTCCTGATACACCGCCGCCGCGCCGGTGAACGCCCACACGGTGTAGTCGCCGAACAGACGCAGCTTCGGGCCATAGTGAACATTGGGCAAGCCGCTGAGCCGTGGGGAATCGGACGACGAGCGCGACTGGAAGTCAAAGCTCACCGACATCCCCAGGTGATAGTTGTCGCCCTGCAGCGCGTTGACGCCGAGCACGTCCGGTCCTTGCGAGAAGACCCGGTCTTTCCAGGAGATATCCTGCATGGGGAAGGGCAGCACCTGAAGCTGCGAGGAGCCGGGGAACTTCGGGAAGACGTACAGGCCGGGTCCGATCGAGACTTTCCAGTCGCCTGGCGTTTCGGGTTCATCGGCGTATGCGACGCTTGTCGTGCCGCATACGGCGAACGCGGCAAGCGCCGCTGCACGCCTCGCAGCCGTTGCTTCGAACATCATGGCTTCCGCGCCACGGCGCTCAACTGTCGCAGACGTCGGGCCAGCGCTCGCGAGACGACCGGGGTCGGCGTGGCGCAGGACGCGGAAGACGCGGCGCTCTCGCGCAGAAACAGCGTGCATTCGCGCGCGACGACCTCCCGTTCGTTGTCGGAGGCGATCATGTGGTACGAGTCGTCGAGCCAGATGGTGCGGAGAAACGGCGCCTTGATGCTGGCCGCGACGAGGCGCGCGTTGTGAGGGCTGGAGGTTTCATCGTCGATGGCGTGAATGATGAGGCAGTCGGCACCGATGCAGTTCAGCTTCCGGTTTACCGCTTCGGCAAGCCGGCTGGCCTCGTGAATCGCAGGCATCGTAATGAACGCAGGCCCCACTTCGCTGATGTCGCCTCTCTGCATCGCGCGGGCGATCTTCTCGCGCAGCGCCTCATTGCGCACGCCGTACGGCGTGTGCTCGCGGTAACGGTAGCGCGAGCGCCACGGCGTGAAATACACGGCGTCGAGCAGGAAGCGGTACCACGGTATCGCCCAGCCGTCGTAGTTCAAAGTGATCGACAGCAGCAGCAACGCGCGCACGTTCGGGCGCTGCTGCGCGACCGCGGCCGCCAGCGTCGCGCCCATCGACAGGCCGCACACCGAGACGTGCTCGTGCCGTGCCGCGAGTGCGTCGAACTCGGCAAGCGCCGCGTCGATCCACTGCCCCATCGGCGCGTGCCCCATGCCGGCGCTGTAACCGTCGAGGGTCGGCGCGTGAGTGGTGATGCCTTCCTCTGCGAGCGCGCGGGAAAGATAGCGCAGCTCCACCGGGGTGCTCGACAGGCCATGCAACAGGAGAACGGCGTGATCGTCGCGTGGCGTGGGGAAGATCAGAGAGGCGCGCATGGTCAGTCGTCCGTTCGAAGGACCAGGAATTCGCCGGTCGGCGTAGCGAAGCGCTCGCACACGCAGTCGCCTGTTTGCCAGTCGGGTCCGCTCATGAAACGCAGGCGATAGTGACCCGGCGTCAGGCGATCACTCACGCGTGCGAGATCCTCCTGATGCACTTGCGAATGCTTCGAGCCAAACGTCATGCCGAAGGAAAACAGTGCGTCGTCGACGTCATCACCGGTTGCGGGAACGGGTGTTGCCGCAACGCTGCCGCGCGTGCGGGCGCCAGTCGCGGGATCGAGCGCCTTGATGAGAATCAGCGACTGGTTGAAATGCGAGATGTGATGCAGCATGCGATGCATTTCATCGTTGGCGCGACGCGTGAGGAGGCGTTCGTTGTCGCCGCGCAATAGCATTTCATAGCGGGAGTGCGCGACGGACGCCAG
The DNA here is from genome assembly GCF_031450975.1 of Caballeronia sp. LZ065. Classification (NCBI taxonomy): domain Bacteria; kingdom Pseudomonadati; phylum Pseudomonadota; class Betaproteobacteria; order Burkholderiales; family Burkholderiaceae; genus Caballeronia; species Caballeronia sp. LZ065. The sequence continues at coordinate 2,511,806 of NZ_JARUXV010000001.1, read as the reverse complement.
CAGTTCGCCGCGATATTGTGCGCGCTTCAGGTGTTCGATCAGCGTGATTACGAGAATGGCAATGAGCAAGTAGGAAAGCATCAGGCCGACTAGCGGTTGATCGATAGGGCCGATACTGCCGTAGGGCGGGACGAACATGTAGATCGAGATGAACAGTCCCGTCAGCATGACGATGACGGCAGGGGCGAGGCCGCAGAAGTATTCCACGAGCACGGCGGCCAGGAGGAAGGTGATTTGCGGCATGATCGGGCCGAGCAGCGGGTGCAGCATCAGGCGGACAAAAAGCGCGGTGAAGAGAGCCGCAGCGGCGATGATCCAGCGTCTACGGCCTCGCGAGGCCCATCGTTCAGAGTTCTTGACTTGCATTGTTTCGTGTGGCGATTGAGTGCTTCTGGTTAATATCAAAAACTCGGGCGGTCATGTCGTGAAAATGGTTCGACTTGTGCGAACTACATGTTCTGGTTCAAGTATCGTTTCACGTTACGACGGAGTTTTTATGATTAATATCAAAAAATCGGGCGGTCATTTGATGAAAATCGTTCGGATCATGCGAACTGCATGTTTTGGTTAATGTGACAGGTTGAATAATTGAATAGTGGCGGTGACTGTGTTGATTTTCGAAATTCAGGTCGGATGGGTGTCGCGGGTTCAGCCGCGCCTCGGAACGACGCGCACGTTCCCGTTGGCGGTGGCCGCATCGCGCGGCTCGACATAGCGCGTCTTCTCGATCAGGTTGAATGCGTACATGCAATCCGGATAGAGCGCGCCCAGTCTGCTGAAGACTTGCTTGAACTCAGCCAGTCGCAGCGACCGCACGGACGCGTATTCAATGCCCATCCTGGTCAGCACGGCTGACAGCTCGGGTGTCTCGGTCTGAAATTCGAGGCGGGTCTCGTAGCCGATCACGGTTGCCAGCGGCTTTGCCCGGCTGGTCGAGCCGTCCACGAGAAGACACGCCGGTTTGCCCATGCCATTTTTAACGGTTCGGTCGATTGCGTCGTTGGCGCGCGCGATGCCTCCTGCCTTCTTCACTAGCGTGCTGGCGACACGCAATTGCTCGACGGGTGCCATGCGAGTCAGTTCATCCGTGAGTTCTGTCAAACTCGACACGCCAAAATACTGGATCAGGCGCTGTACGGCCTCTTCGTTTGCCACGGCCTTTTCTAATCGTTGCGCATCCGCGGGCATGACTTCGATCAGGCTTTGCAGATGAGCCGGGAAAAACCTCTTTGAACTTTTGCTGGAGTGCGAGCGCGGCCGACTACCAATCCTCATTTTTCGTTACTACCGATATCGCATAAGCGATAAGTCCGAAAAATATGATCTGGAAAAGAAAGTCAACGAGCGTCAGCAAGAAAACGCGGTCTTGTTGGCTAAGCGATTGCATGTATGAAAATCGGGCGATTCATCATGATGAAATCGCGTGAGAGGCGAGCGAATTGTCGGCGGCGTTCGCCACACGCCTTATCCCAGCCGGTTCAGAACAAGGCGATCTGTGTTGCAGAGGCTGGCTCGACGCTCACAGCGATGAGATCGATGGACGCGGCCGAGCCGGTTTTGAGAAGCGCGGCAAGATCGGATTGATGCAGCTCGACGGACCGTTGCCTGATCCAGCGCGTGTCGGAGCCATCAGCACGACGATAGAGCGTGACGCCGAGTACTTCATGGCTGATCAACGTATCGTCGCCGATACCTACGATCTTCTCGACAGTTTCGTGCGTCACTTGCAGGTACCACTCGCCGCACCGGCTCTCGAACGAATCGCCTGCTCGAAACGTGTACGCCGGCGAGGATGTCTCTGTTTCCAGCATGACCTTCCTCGAGATTTTCATGATCTCCTGGAAGTTGCTCTTCATCTCGACGCTTTCGCGTCTTCGGCGACGCAAGTCTGAAAGCGACAATTCGAACCTTTCCTGAGCGTTCCTCTCGCGCAATGCCAAGGTGATATTTGCGTCGATTCGTTCGACGAAGCGTATGTCCAGCGCTCCCTTGAATGCCTCATGGACCCAGAAGAACCAGCCGTGCGCAAACCCCTTCACCTGTCCGCGCGTGTCGGAAAAGCACACGGTTTCGAGAGGAACGCGACGCGCCGCACGCGGCTTCACAGGCGCTTGCCCGCTCATCATGCTTCTCCTTTCCGTTCACTTAATTGTTCCGGGACTGGGCCGCACGGGACGGTTTCGAGTCATTTCGGGGCGTGAACAAAATGAAAACGTCCGAGCCAGCCGCGAAGATGATTTGATTGCGCGAACTCACTCGCCTGGACCCTGTCGCGTGCAACACCGACGAAACGCTCACGGTGCCCAGCGAACGGGGTCGGGGCGCTCGAACGTTTGCGAACTGCTCGCCCGAAAAGTACTGTGGCGATCAGATGAGAGTCTCGAAAAAAACCGCGATGCGCGCTACTAGAAAAATCTGAAATAGAGGAGGTTGAAACGCGCCGTCGCTGTAGCGAACGGTTGCCGCTGCCAAGACCATGGACGCAAAGGGCGAGACTGAAGGCGAAAAAAAACCCGCGTAAGGCGATGACCTTATGCGGGTTTTCTGGAGGATTCTGGTGGAGGCGGCGGGAATCGAACCCGCGTCCAGAAGCGCTCTACGAACAGTTCTACATACTTAGTTCTGTCTTTTGATTTAACTGCCACGACGCGGACGAACACGCTGCGTGACGGCGATTCACTAAATTTTCGACCTTGGCGTCGCGACGCCGCAAAGGCTTATCTGACGTATATGACCTCTCGTGGTATTGCTACCCTAACCCGTCAGCGAATTAGTGAGAGGACGGCTAGCCCTTAGGCAGCCAGTGCGAACGTTTCGTCGTTTGCAGTTACGTTTTTCCCATTGATTAACGAGGTGACGGGTCCTCGGTATGCCCTGACCGCTTCACAACCCCTGTCGAAACCAGGTCGCCCCCAAAACTGAACGATGATTATCCCACGAAACGCCAGATGGGGCGAACTGCGGGATTCTCAAGCCATCATTTCAGCAGCTTCTCAACCGATGTCACGCAGCAGCTGCTGCAGCTCCTCCGGCGTGTCCACCACATGGGTGGCATGCCAGCGACGCGGCGGAATGTCGTCGCCGCAATAGCCATAGGCGGCTGCGACCGTGATCATGCCGGCCGCGAAACCCGCTTGCACGTCGCGGAGATCGTCGCCGACATAGACGATGCGCTCCGGTGCGACATCGAGCAACTCAGCCGCGTGCAGCAGCGGCGCCGGATGGGGCTTCGAATGCGGCGTCGTGTCGCCGCAGACGAGACAGCCGGCGCGCGCGTCCAGTCCAAGCAGCGCGACGAGCGGCTCGGACAGCCGCGTCACCTTGTTCGTCACGATGCCCCAGCGCACGCCGCGGGCATCGAGCTGGTCGAGCAGTTCGAGGATGCCGGGAAAGAGCGTCGTCTCGATACACAAATCGGCTTCGTAATTGGCGAGGAATTCGTCGCGCATCGCCGCGAAGTCATGATGTTCCGGGCCAATCTCGAAAGCGCCGCCCAGCAGCCCGCGCGCACCCGCCGACGCAAACGGCCGCAGCAGTTCCAGCGGCCGCATTTCGAGGCCACGGTCGTGACGCATCTTGTTCACCGCCGCGACGAGGTCGGGCGCGGTGTCGGCGAGGGTACCGTCGAGATCGAACAGCACGGCCTGGCAGAGCCCGAGACCGTCCCGTTCGGCGACGCGCTGGGGCAGGGGCGTGGGGTCGTCCGGCAATGGCTGGGTGTCGAGGGTGCCCGTAACGAGGGGATCTTCTGGGTTCATGGCGTCAGGCTTCGCGACGGCAAGCCATCATGTAGTTGATGCTCGTGTCGTTCGACAATCCGAAGCGCTTCGAGATCGGCCGATAGGTGATGCCCTTGATATCCACGGGCAGCAGCGATGCCGTGCGCGCGAAGGTCGCGAGTTCCGACGGCTTGATGAAGCGCGCGTAATCGTGCGTGCCGCGCGGCAGCATGCGCGCGATGTACTCGGCCCCGATGACGGCGAACAAATAGGCCTTCGCGTTGCGGTTCAGCGTGGAGAAGAATACCCAGCCGCCCGGTTTCACGAGCGTGGCGCATGCGGCGACGGTGCCGGCGGGATTCGGCACGTGTTCGAGCATTTCCATGCAGGTGACGACGTCGTAGGACGCGGGCTCGCGCGCGGCGAGCGCTTCCGCCGAAATCTCCTCGTAGGCGACTTCGACACCGCTCTCGAGGCTATGCAGATCCGCAACGCCCAACGCGCTCGACGAGAGATCGATGCCCTTGACGCTGGCGCCGCGCGTGGCCATCGATTCCGACAGGATGCCGCCGCCGCAGCCGATGTCCACCACGCGCTTGCTCATCAGGTGGGCGTGGGCGTCGATCCAGTCGAGACGAACCGGGTTGAGTTCGTGCAGCGGCTTGAACTCGGCGTTCGGGTCCCACCAGCGATGCGCCAGCTCGCTGAATTTTTGTAGTTCGTGGGGATCGACATTGGTCATGTTGGGAATTGCCTTGGATTGAGTCGTCATGCGCTCGGTTATCGATTAGGCCGAGTATATAGGCGTCTCCGGAGGCGGGCAAAAAGGCGCCGGCCCGGATTGCCGGGGGAGTGTGGGCCCAGCGTGTTCAGGACAAGCTGCAAGCCTGAAGAAAGGCATAAAAAAACCCCCGCCGAAGCGGGGGTTTGATCTGCGGCAATCCAACTCGCGATTACTGCTGCGGCTGACGCGTCGTGCCGACAACTTCGACTTCCACGCGACGATCCGGTGCGAGGCAGGCGATCAGTTGCTTGCGGTTCTTCTGCTGGCACTTGCCGCCCGTAACCGGGTCGCGCTTGCCCTTGCCTTCCGTGTAGACACGGTTGGCTTCGATGCCCTTGCTGACCAGGTAAGCCTTCACAGCTTGCGCGCGGCGCAGCGACAGACGATCGTTGTACTTGTCCGAACCGATACGGTCCGTGTAACCCGTTGCAACCACAACTTCGAGGTTCAGCGCGCCGATCTTCGATGCCAGATCGTCGAGTTGCTGCTTGCCAGCCGGCTTCAGGACGGCCTTGTCGAAGTCGAACAGGGCGTCAGCCTGGTAGGTAACCTTTTGCGACTGGATGACCGGCGGCGGCGGAGCAACCGGTGCCGGCGGCGTCGGTGCTTGCGCGACCAGCGCGCCATCGCACTTCGCGTTTGCCGTAGCCGGGGTCCAGAACGCATCGCGCCAGCACAGTTCGTTCGTGCCGTTCATCCACACATATTCGCCCGTGCCGTTCACCCAGTTATCATTCACTGCTTGTCGCGAGGCCGGCACCGACTGCGCCGAGGCCGATGCAGCCATAACTGCGGTAGCTGCAATGAACGCGAGCTTTGAAAGTTTATTCATATTTCTCCTCTCGAAATTGAGATTACCGCAGGTTTACTGCGAGCCTGTAGACGAAGACAAGTCATACATTGCTCGAAGTATAACATTCCCTACGGAACAAAACGCGCTGTGTAGACTTCGAGCAGTGTCTAACTTTGTGCGTTGGCATTTTGCCATATCGTTCCCTTGCAACGATAAAAATATCCCCGCACCCTCAAGCCCCGCAACCTTATGTGGTGCTTCCGCAACATGAAAGGGACAGGAAGCGGCGCACGCCAAAGAAGGCGCAAAACCTGCGCACATTACGTGCCTGAGTGCCATTTTGTGCGGGATTTACTCGTCGAATTCGTTGCCGCGGATAAAACGGCGAGGCGGCATCATAGCCCGCCGACATGACGAACCGACGATACGCGTTCCCGCGATTTTGTAAATGTTTGGAACAGCATTGCGCATTGCGAACTTCGGATTCGCCATCCGGGTAATGTCGGCGGATCTGGATACACACACTATGTATACGCAGGGCGTCCGGTCGGGCAGGGTGCGCATGGTAGAATTTCCTGATGCGTTGCGTTCGCAGCGTGTGAAAAGCCATGAAGCAAAGCCATTAAGCGAGGCATACAGCGAGGCATGCAGCGGACGTCGGCCCTATAAGAAAGGCCGCCGCGCGGCGCATGTCACGCGGCTGGCGGGCGCGTAACGAGCATTCGAACCCGAATTCGACGCTCACGAACGCGCTGCCGTGTCGCCGCTGCACAGTTCAAGACACGGATAATGGATCAATTCGCCAAAGAGACTCTGCCAATCTCCCTCGAGGAGGAAATGCGCCGTTCGTATCTCGATTACGCGATGAGCGTGATCGTCGGACGTGCGCTTCCCGATGTCCGCGATGGCCTCAAGCCGGTGCATCGCCGGGCGCTGTATTCGATGCACGAGCTGAATAACGACTGGAACCGCGCGTACAAGAAGTCTGCGCGTATCGTCGGCGACGTCATCGGTAAATACCATCCTCACGGCGACGCCTCCGTCTACGAGACCATCGTGCGCATGGCGCAGCCTTTCTCGCTGCGCTACATGCTGGTGGACGGCCAGGGCAATTTCGGTTCGGTCGACGGCGACAACGCCGCCGCCATGCGCTACACCGAAATCCGCATGGCGAAGATCGGCCACGAGCTGCTGGCCGACATCGACAAGGAAACCGTCGACTTCGGTCCGAACTACGACGGCAGCGAAAACGAGCCGCTCGTCCTGCCGGCCCGAATCCCGAATTTGCTGATCAACGGTTCGGCGGGTATCGCGGTCGGCATGGCCACCAACATTCCGCCGCACAACCTGCGCGAAATCGTCGACGCCTGCCTGCATCTGCTGAATACGCCGGAAGCCACGGTCGACGAACTGATCGAGATCGTGCCCGCGCCCGACTTCCCGACCGCCGGCATCATCTACGGCGTCGCCGGCGTTCGCGACGGCTATCGCACGGGCCGCGGGCGCGTCGTGATGCGCGCGACCACGCACTTCGAAGAGATCGACCGCGGCCAGCGCATGGCGATCATCGTCGACGAAATCCCGTATCAGGTGAACAAGCGCACGCTGCTCGAGCGCATCGCCGAACTCGTCAACGAGAAGAAGCTGGAAGGCATCTCCGACATCCGCGACGAATCCGACAAGAGTGGCATGCGCGTCGTGATCGAGCTGAAGCGCGGCGAAGTGCCCGAAGTCATCCTGAACAACCTGTACAAGCAGACGCAGTTGCAGGACACGTTCGGCATGAACCTGGTCGCGCTCGTCGACGGCCAGCCGAAGCTCCTGAACCTGAAGGAAATGATCGAATGCTTCCTGTCGCATCGACGGGAAGTGCTGACGCGGCGCACGGTCTATGAACTGCGCAAGGCGCGCGATCGCGGCCACGTGCTCGAAGGTCTGGCGGTGGCGCTCGCGAACATCGACGAATTCATCGCCATCATCAAGGCCGCGCCCACGCCGCCCATCGCGCGTCAGGAACTGATGGCGCGTCCCTGGGACTCGTCGCTCGTGCGCGAGATGCTCACGCGCACCGAGACCGAAGCCTCGGGTGGCCGTGCGGCCTATCGGCCGGAAGGGCTTAATCTGGCGTACGGCCTGCAGGAAGACGGGCTGTACCGCCTGTCCGACGTGCAGGCGCAGGAAATCCTGCAGATGCGTCTGCAACGCCTCACCGGTCTGGAACAGGACAAGATCGTCGGCGAATACCGCGAGGTGATGGCGCAGATCGCCGACCTGCTCGACATCCTCGCGCGTCCGGAACGGATTCGCCAGATGATCGTCGACGAGCTCGGTCAGATCCGCGCGGAGTTCGGCGACGACCGCCGTTCGCGCATCGAGATGAACGCGACCGAGCTGAACACCGAAGACCTGATCACGCCGACGGACATGGTCGTCACCATGTCGCACGCGGGCTATGTGAAGTCGCAGCCGCTGTCCGAGTATCGCGCACAGAAGCGTGGCGGGCGCGGCAAGCAGGCGACGCAGATGAAGGAAGACGACTGGATCGACACGTTGTTCATCGCGAACACGCACGATCACATGCTGTGCTTCTCGAATCGCGGCCGCGTGTACTGGATCAAGGTGTACGAAGTGCCGCAGGGCTCGCGCAACTCGCGCGGCCGGCCGATCGTTAACATGTTCCCGCTGCAGGACGGCGAGAAGATCAACGTCGTGCTGCCGATCAAGGAATTCTCGGCGGACAAGTACGTGTTCATGGCCACCTCGCTCGGCACCGTCAAGAAGACGCCGCTCGAGGCGTTCAGCCGCCCGTTGAAGAAGGGCATCATCGCGGTGGGTCTGGACGAGGGCGATTACCTGATCGGCGCCGCGATCACCGACGGTCAACACGACGTCATGCTGTTCTCCGATTCCGGCAAGGCCGTGCGTTTCGACGAGAACGACGTGCGCGCGATGGGCCGGGAGGCACGCGGCGTGCGGGGCATGCAGCTGGAAGACGGGCAGCAGGTTATCGCGCTGCTGGTGGCGGGCGGTGAAAACCAGTCGGTGCTGACCGCAACTGAGAACGGCTACGGCAAGCGCACGCCGATCAATGAGTACACGCGTCATGGCCGCGGCACGAAGGGCATGATCGCGATCCAGACGTCGGAGCGCAACGGCCGCGTGGTGGCGGCAACGCTCGTCGAGCCGGAAAGCGAGATCATGCTGATCACGAATTCGGGCGTGCTGATTCGCACGCGAGTGTCCGAAATCCGTGAGATGGGCCGCGCAACCCAAGGTGTTACACTCATCAGCCTTGACGAGGGAACCAAGCTGTCCGGATTGCAGCACATCGCCGAGGCGGAAGCCGAAGCGGAACTCGACGAAGCCGATGCGCCGCTGAATGGCAATGCGTCGGGCAATGCGTCGGGCAATGAATCTGCTCCGGGCGATGAGGATGCCTGATATCGCGTAGTTGGCGATTCTCGGTTCTACCTCGTTTTAGCCGCGGTTATAGCATTTGTAAGCTTGGATTGGTTAAGCTGCGCGACGCAGCGCGTAAAGAGGTGGATTGCGGTCATCCGCGCGGATGACCGGATCGGCTTCAGATAACGCGAACGCTCGTGGCCAGTGCTGAACTGGATAATTTCTACAGGGAGTAATGATGCAAGGACGTTTCAAGCAGTGGATGTTGCTGGCCGCATTCGTGCCGACTTTCGCAATGGCTCAGTCGCTTCAGAACCAGGCGCCGGCCACGTCGGCAGCTCCGGCGCCGGCAGCAGCACCGGTTGATCCGGCCAAGCAAGCCGCGATCAAGGACCTGCTCGACGCCATCGACGCGCAGAAGCTGGTGGGCGCAATCGGCAACAGCGCGCAGATGCAGTCGAAGCAACTCGTCCCGGCCATCCTCTCGGACGCGCTGTCGGAAAACAAGTCGCTGAACGACAAGCAAAAGCAGGCTGCTGTCCCGACGCTGCAGAAGAACGCAGTGCCGAAGCTGGTCGACTCCGCGGGCCAGGTCTTCGCGACCGACTCGTTCCGCAAGGACGCCATGCAGGCTCAGTACGAGGCGTACGCGAAGTACTACACGACGGACGAGATCAAGGATCTGACCACGTTCTACAAGAGCCCGACCGGCCGCAAGTTCATTCAGGTGCAAGACCAGGTTGGCCGCGATGTGGTCAACGGCCTGATGCAGAAGTACATGCCGCAAGCCATCAAGGCAACGCGCACGCAAGCCGATCAGGAAGTGGCGAGCGTCAAGCCGGGTAAGTAAGCACGGCGGCATCGTCCGGACGGACCATGCGAAGGGGCTCACGGCCCCTTTCGTTGGCGCGTTTCCTGGACAGTGCGATAATGGCTGTTTGCGCGCGAGCGCAAGCAGCCATTTCTTTTTTGGGCGTGAACACGCGGTAATCACCTGGCCGCTGTTCGTTTCGCGCCTGCCATCCGGACTTTCTCAGATGCGCGTGTTCAATTTCTCCGCCGGCCCCGCGGCGATGCCAGAAGAAGTGCTCCAGCAAGCAGCCGACGAAATGCTCGATTGGCAAGGCAGCGGCATGAGCGTGATGGAAATGAGCCACCGCGGCGCCGAGTTCATGTCGATCCACGAAGCGGCGCTCACCGACCTGCGCGAACTGCTGCAGGTGCCGGCATCGCATCGCATCTTGTTCCTGCAGGGCGGGGGGCTTGGCGAGAACGCCATCGTGCCGATGAACCTGCTCGCCGGTAAGCACACGGTCGATTTCATCGTGACCGGTTCATGGTCTACCAAGTCATTCAAGGAAGCGCAGAAATACGGCACGGCCCATCTCGCGGCCAGCGGCAAGACGGAAGCGGGCTTCACGCGCGTGCCGGCCTTCGACGAATGGCAGTTGTCCGACGATCCGGCCTACGTGCATCTGTGCTCGAATGAAACCATCGACGGCGTCGAGGCCTTCGAGATTCCGGATCTCGGCGATATCCCGCTCGTCGCCGATGCTTCCTCGCACATCCTCTCGCGCCCTATGGACATCGCCAAGTACGGCGTGCTCTTTGGCGGCGCGCAGAAGAACATCGGCATGGCGGGCGTGACGGTCGTGATCGTGCGCGAGGATCTGCTCGACCGGGCGCTGCCCATCTGTCCGTCGGCGTTCGAGTGGAAGACCGTCGCCGAAAACAACTCGATGTACAACACGCCGCCCACCTATGCGATCTACATTGCGGGGCTCGTCTTCAAATGGCTGAAGAAGCAGGGCGGACTGGAAGCGATCGAAGCGCGCAACGTCGAGAAGGCGAAGCTGCTTTATGACACCATCGATTCCAGTGCTTTCTATGTCAACAAGGTGGAGCGGCAGAACCGTTCACGCATGAACGTGCCGTTCTTTCTCGCCGACGAATCGCGCAACGCGGATTTCCTGGCCGGCGCCAAGGCGCGCGGGCTGTTGCAACTGAAGGGCCACAAGTCCGTCGGCGGCATGCGGGCATCGATCTACAACGCGGTGCCGGTCGAGGGCGTCAAGGCGCTCGTCGAATACATGAAGGAATTCGAGCGCGCCAGCGCTTAAACCGGCATCACACATCTAGCACCGCATGGACGACGATCTCAATTCGCAACTCAAACCCCTGCGTGAGCGCATCGACGCGCTCGACGCGCAACTCATCGCGCTGCTGAACCAGCGTGCCTCCGTCGCGCTCGAAGTGGGCGAGGTGAAGAAGCATTTCAACGCACCGGTGTTTCGTCCCGAGCGCGAATTGCAGGTCATCGCGCGGCTTCAGGCCATGAGCCAGGGTCCGCTCGCGGACGACCACATCGCGTCGATCTGGCGCGAGATCATGGCCGCGAGCCGCGCGCTCGAACAGAGCATCAGCGCGGCATTCCTGGGCCCGGTCGGCACCTATAGCGAACAGGCGATGTTCGAGTATTTCGGACATTCCATTCATGGCGTGCCGTGTCCGTCGATCGACGAAGTGTTCCGCGCGGTCGAAGCCGGCGCGGCCCAGTACGGCGTCGTGCCGGTCGAGAATTCGGCCGAAGGCGCCGTGTCGCGCACGCTCGACCTGCTGCTGTCCACGTCGTTGCTGATCGGCGGCGAACTGGCCTTGCCGATCCATCACAACCTGCTGACGGCGTCCGGCACGCTCGACGGCGTCAAGCGCGTGTGCGCGCATCCGCAGGCGCTCGCGCAGTGCCAGCGCTGGCTCGCCGCCAATGCGCCGCATCTGGAGCGGCAGGCGGTATCGAGCAACGCCGAGGCGGCGCGCATGGCGGTCGAAGATGCGACGGTCGCGGCCATCGCAGGCGACCGCGCGGCGACCCATTACGGCCTCGGCGTCGTGTTCTCGATGATCCAGGACGATCCGCACAATCGCACGCGCTTCGTGATCATCGGGCGGGAGCCGACGGGTTCGAGCGGCCACGATCAGACTTCGCTGATCGTCACGGTGAAGAACGAGTCGGGCGCGGTGTTCAAGCTGCTGGAGCCGCTCGCGGCGCACGGCGTGTCGATGAACCGCTTCGAGTCGCGACCGGCGCGTGCCGGCACGTGGGAGTACTACTTCTATATCGACATCGAAGGCCATCGCGATGATCCGTCCGTCGCCGCCGCCCTCGACGAACTCGGGCACAAGGCCGCGTTCCTCAAGATTCTCGGTTCGTATCCGCGCGCCCGCTGACGGCTTCGTTGCCGTCGCGCGTGCGCGGCGGTCCGGTTTCCTGCGTCGCACGACGCGTTTTTATCGATGTCCCCCGTGGCTGCGTTCTCTTTCAATAAACTCGTTATCCTCGGCGTCGGCCTGATCGGCGGATCGCTCGCGCGCGCGCTGCGTGAACGCGCGGGTCTTGCAGGGCGGATCGTCGGCGTGGGGCGGTCGGCGCAGTCGGTGGCGCGGGCGCTCGAACTCGGCGTGATCGACGAAGCCGTCGCCCTCGACGACACTCCCGCGCTGACGCGCGCGCTCGAGGGCGCCGATCTCGTGCTGCTCGCCGCGCCCGTCGCGCAGACGGGACCGCTGCTCGCGCGCGTTGCGCCGTTGCTGGACCCGCACGCCATCGTCACCGATGCCGGCAGTACCAAGAGCGACGTCGTCGCGGCCGCGCGGCAGGCGCTGGGCGCGCGGATCGCGCAATTTGTGCCGGGGCATCCGATCGCGGGCCGCGAGTCGAGCGGCGTCGATGCGGCATTGCCGGAGCTGTATGTCGGACGCAATGTCGTGCTGACTCCGCTGGCGGAGAACGCACCCGCTGACGTTGAACGCATCGCGTCGATGTGGCGTGCCACCGGCGCCTGCGTGCGCGAGATGAGCGAGGCACAGCACGATCGCGTGTTCGCTTCGGTGAGCCATCTGCCGCATGTGCTGTCGTTCGCGCTCGTCGACCAGATCCTCGCGACGCCGGACGCCGAGCTGAAATTCTCATTCGCGGCGGGCGGGTTTCGCGACTTCACGCGCATCGCGGCGTCGAGTCCGGAAATGTGGCGCGACATCTGTCTGGCGAACCGCGCCGCGCTGCTCGCCGAACTGGACGATTACACGGCCGTGCTCGCGCGCTTTCGCGCGGCGATCGAAGCATCGGACGGTGCGGCGCTCGAAGAAGCGTTCGCCCGCTCGCGCGTGGCCCGCCGGGAATGGCAGGAGCGCGGCGGCGTCAGGCCGGCCGGTGAAAGCGCTGAGAAGTAAGACGCGGAAAAGCAAGCCGCGAAGAAGCACGCCGCGAAGAAGCACGCCGCGAAGAAGCACGCCGCGAAGAAGCACGCCGCGAAGAAGCACGCCGCGAAGAAGCACGCCGCGAAGAAGCACGCCGCGAAG
>NZ_JARUXV010000001.1:2480054-2498649 GCF_031450975.1 Caballeronia sp. LZ065 | reverse complement strand
AAGCACGCAGCACAACAAGGACACACTATGGAACATCTGGATCTCGGACCCTTCGCACGCGCGTCCGGCACGGTGCGCTTGCCCGGGTCGAAGAGCATCTCGAACCGCGTGCTGCTGCTCGCGGCATTGTCGAGCGGCGAAACTTCGATCACCAATCTGCTCGATTCCGACGACACGCGCGTGATGATCGCCGCGCTCAAGACGCTCGGCGTCGGCGTCCGGGAGGACGGCGAGCGGATCGTCGTGGCCGGCACGGGCGGCGCGTTTCCGTCGAAGGCGGCGGAGCTGTTTCTCGGCAACGCCGGCACGGCGGTACGTCCGCTGACGGCGGCCCTGGCCGTCAACGGCGGCGAATACCGCGTGCACGGCGTGCCGCGCATGCACGAACGACCTATCGGCGATCTCGTCGACGGGCTGCGCCAGATCGGCGCGCATATCGACTACGAACTCAACGACGGCTTTCCGCCGCTCAGGATCCATCCGGCGAAGATCGCGGTGGACCGTCCCGTGCGCGTGCGCGGCGACGTGTCGAGCCAGTTCCTCACGGCGCTGCTGATGAGCCTGCCGGTGGCCGAAGGGCGCAGCGGGCCGGTGACGATCGAGATCGAAGGCGAACTGATTTCGAAGCCCTATATCGACATCACCATTCGCCTGATGGAGCGCTTCGGCGTGAGCGTCGAGCGCGACGGCTGGGCGCGCTTCACGATTCCGGCCGGCGCCGGCTATCGTTCGCCGGGCGCGATCATGGTGGAAGGCGATGCGTCGTCGGCCTCGTATTTTCTCGCGGCGGGCGCGATCGGCCATGGTCCGGTGCGCGTGGAAGGCGTCGGGCGTTCGAGCATCCAGGGCGATGTCGGTTTCGCCGATGCGCTCAACCGCATGGGCGCGAACATCATGATGGGCGAGGACTGGATCGAGGTGCGGGGCGTCGAGTCCGACGACGGCAAGCTCGCCGCCATCGACATGGATTTCAACCTGATTCCCGACGCCGCGATGACCATCGCGGTGGCCGCGCTGTTCGCGAACGGCACGACGACGCTGCGCAACATCGCGAGCTGGCGCGTGAAGGAAACCGACCGCATCGCCGCGATGGCGACAGAACTGCGCAAGGTGGGCGCGACGGTGGAAGAGGGCGCGGACTATCTGGTGGTCACGCCGCCCGCGACACTCACGGCGGGCGCCGCGATCGACACTTACGACGATCACCGCATGGCCATGTGCTTCTCGCTGGTGAGCCTGGGCGGCGTGCCGGTGCGCATCAACGATCCGACATGCGTGAACAAGACGTTTCCGGATTACTTCGAGCGCTTCGCGGCGCTCGTGAAGGCGTGACCGGCGTGCTGTACCGTGAAGCGCGATGACTTTGATTTCAACGGCAACCCTAACGGGCCAGTACGGCCAGATTCGATGAAACCGACCCGTCCATTCGACCCCATTCCAGTGATCACCATCGACGGGCCGACCGCTTCGGGCAAGGGCACGGTCGCCGCGGTCGTCGCGGCGACGCTCGGCTTTCACCTGCTCGACAGCGGCGCGTTGTACCGGCTGGCGGCGCTCGCCAGCGTGCGCTACCAGATCGCGACGGACGACGCGGCCGGCCTTGCAAAGCTGATCGAGTCGCTCCATATCACCTTCCGCGAAGGCTGCGCCCAGCTCGATGGCGTGGATGTCTCCGGCGAGATTCGTCAGGAAGAAGTGGGCAACCGCGCGTCCGCCATCGCGGTTCATCATGAGGTGCGTCAGGCGCTGGTCGCGCGCCAGCGGGCCTTCCGCAAGCGCCCGGGACTGGTCGCCGACGGCCGCGACATGGGCACCGTGATCTTCCCGGATGCCACGTTGAAGGTGTTTCTGACGGCAAGCGTCGAGGCGCGCGCCGCCAGACGGCATAAGCAATTGATGCAAAAAGGTTTTTCTGCTAGCATAGATGACCTGCTGCGTGATTTGCGCGAACGGGACGCCCGGGACATAAACCGGAGTGTCGCGCCGCTCAAGCCTGCGGCGGATGCGAAGACGCTGGACACCTCCGGTCTGTCCATCGACCAGGCGGTCGAGCAGATCATCGGCTGGTACAGCGGGATTCGCGTAGTGCAGGAAAAGTAAGGCAGTAAAAGCAAGCAGCAAGGTGCTCCGCCACGAGGCGGGGCGTGTGTTAAACCCCTTAACCCCGTACGGCTTTGCGTTTCACCGGTCCAGCATGGGATTGTCCCGGGACCACCGCGCAAGGGCTGTGCAAATACAGATTTTTATGTCCGACCTGCAAACCTCCACCCCGAATACCGAATCTTTCGCGGCTCTGTTCGAAGAGTCGCTGACCAAGCAGGACATGCGCGCGGGCGAAGTGATCTCCGCCGAAGTCGTGCGCGTCGACCACAACTTCGTGGTCGTCAACGCTGGTCTCAAGTCCGAAGCCTATATTCCGCTCGAAGAATTCCTGAACGACGCGGGTGAAGTGGAAGTGCAGGCGGGCGACTTCGTTTCCGTCGCGATCGACGCGCTGGAAAACGGCTATGGCGACACCATCCTGTCGCGCGACAAGGCGAAGCGCCTCGCTTCTTGGCTGTCGCTGGAAAAAGCGCTGGACAACAACGAACTCGTGACCGGCACGATTACCGGCAAGGTCAAGGGCGGCATGACCGTGATGGTCAACGGCATCCGCGCGTTCCTGCCGGGTTCGCTCGTCGACACCCGTCCGGTCAAGGACACGACCCCGTACGAAGGCAAGACGCTCGAATTCCGCGTCATCAAGCTCGACCGCAAGCGTAACAACGTGGTGCTGTCGCGCCGCGCGGTGATCGAAGCCACGCAAGGCGAAGAGCGCGCCAAGCTGCTCGAGACGCTGAAGGAAGGCGCGATCGTCGAAGGCGTGGTCAAGAACATCACCGACTACGGCGCGTTCGTGGACCTCGGCGGCATCGACGGCCTGCTGCACATCACCGACATCGCATGGCGTCGCGTGCGTCACCCGTCGGAAGTTCTGTCGGTTGGCCAGGAAGTCACCGCCAAGATCCTCAAGTTCGACCAAGAGAAGAACCGCGTTTCGCTCGGCATCAAGCAACTGGGCGACGATCCGTGGGAAGGCATCTCGCGCCGTTACCCGTCGGGCACGCGCCTGTTCGGCAAGGTCACCAACATCACCGACTACGGCGCATTCGTCGAAGTGGAATCGGGCATCGAAGGCTTGGTTCACGTGTCGGAAATGGACTGGACCAACAAGAACGTTGCGCCGTCGAAGGTTGTCCAGCTGGGCGACGAAGTCGAAGTCATGGTTCTCGAAATCGACGAAGACCGCCGCCGTATCTCGCTCGGCATGAAGCAGTGCAAGCCGAATCCGTGGGATGACTTCAGCCGCAACTACAAGAAGGGCGACAAGCTGCAAGGCGCCATCAAGTCGATCACCGACTTCGGCGTGTTCATCGGTCTGCCTGGCGGCATCGACGGTCTGGTTCACCTGTCGGACCTGTCGTGGTCGGAAACCGGCGAAGAAGCTGTCCGCAAGTACAAGAAGGGCGACGAAGTCGAAGCCGTGGTTCTGGGCATCGACGTCGAGAAGGAACGCATCTCGCTGGGCATCAAGCAGCTGGAAGGCGACCCGTTCAGCAACTTCGTCGCGATCAACGACAAGGGCGCCATCGTCGACGGCGTCGTGAAGTCGGTGGATCCGAAGGGTGCTGTCATTACGCTGAACGCGGACGTCGAAGGCTACCTGCGTGCTTCCGAAATCGCTCAGGACCGCGTGGAAGATGCGCGCAACGTGCTGAAGGAAGGCGACAAGGTCAACGCGATGATCATCAACATCGATCGCAAGTCGCGTGGCATCAACCTGTCGATCAAGGCGAAGGATTCGGCCGAACAGCAGGAAGCCATGCGCAGCCTGCAGGGCGACTCGAACGCCGCCGCGACCGGCACGACCAACCTCGGCGCGCTGCTCAAGGCCAAGCTCGACGGCCAGAACAGCTAAGCCCTTAACGGCACGGCTGCAGAATGACCAAATCGGAATTGGTCGCCCAGTTGGCGTCGCGATTTCCGCAACTTGTCCTCAAGGATGCGGATTTCGCGGTGAAGACGATGCTCGATGCGATGTCGGAGGCCTTGGCCAACGGTCACCGCATCGAGATTCGCGGCTTCGGCAGCTTCGGGCTCAACCGTCGTCCGTCGCGCGTCGGGCGCAATCCCAAGTCGGGTGAGAAAGTGCTGGTGCCGGAGAAATTCGTGCCGCACTTCAAGCCGGGCAAGGAATTGCGCGAACGCGTTGACGGCCGCTCGGGCGAGCCGCTGAAGATGTCGAATGACGACGACGCGGACGATCTCTGATCGGCCGGGTTCGTCGGCCAGCGGGCCCTCGACCAGAGAAAGCACCCTTCGGGGTGCTTTTTTCATGGGCGCTGCATTTGCACGCGATATGCACGCGACGGGTGCGTGGCTTGCTGAAAGACGAGCAAAGCGCCGACGACTGCCGGTGCGCATAAGCATCAATTACAATACCGGTCACTTTGACCTCGTAACATGCTTCGCTCGCCGTTCCACAAGAAACGGCCGCATCCTGCACCGCTGCATGCGCCACGTGCACCACCCGCAACCGCTCCCGCGAGACCCCGTATGAAATTCATTGTCTGGCTGATCCGCGTCCTGGTTTTCGTGCTGCTTCTGGTGCTGGCCCTGGCCAACACCCAGACGGCGACGCTGAATTTCCTCGCCGGCTATGCCTGGCAAGCGCCGCTGATCCTGATCGGCCTGGCGTTTTTCGTCGTTGGATTGCTGGCGGGGCTCGTTTCCGCGTTGCCCGCGCGGGTGCGCCTGCGCATGGAGAACGGCCGCCTCAAGCGCGAGTTGCGCGTGGCGCGCGAGACGCCGGTGGTGAAGGAAGAACCGCCGATGCCGCCGCTCATCTGACTATGACGCCCGCGGCCGGCAGACACCTCACTCATCTCGACTAATCGCATGGATCTAGACTTCTGGTGGCTGCTCGTCATTCCCGTCGCGTTCGCGCTGGGCTGGATGACGTCCCGCTATGACCTGAAAACGCTGCTGTCCGAGAATGCGAACCTGCCGCGCTCGTACTTCCGCGGCCTCAACTTCCTTCTCAACGAGCAACACGACAAGGCCATCGATGCCTTCATCGAAGTTGCCAAGCTGGACCCTGAAACCATCGAACTGCACTTCGCGCTCGGCAACCTGTTCCGCCGCCGGGGCGAGACCGATCGCGCGATCCGCGTGCACCAGAACCTGCTGAGCCGTGCCGATCTGCCGGTCGCGGAGCGCGATCACGCGCTCTACGAGCTGGGCCAGGACTTCCTGAAGGCCGGCCTGCTGGACCGCGCCGAGGAAACCTTCCGCTCGCTCGATTCCGGCGAATACTCGCTCGGCGCGAAACGCGCGCTGCTGACCATCTACGAGATTGAGAAGGACTGGCCGAAGTCGATCACGACGGCCGAGCAGATCGAAAAGATGGGCGCGCCGTCGCTGCACATGGAGATCGCGCATTTTCATTGCGAGCTCGCGCAGGAAGCGTTGCAGCGCAAGAATCCCGACGGCGCGCGCGCGGAGCTGAAGCTCGCGCTGGCGTCGAATCCGGACAACGTGCGTGCGACCATCCTCGGCGGCGACGTGGAAGCGGCCGCGGGCAATCTGGACGACGCGATCGCGCACTGGAAGCGCGTCGAGGAGCAGAACGAGGCGTATCTGCCGCTCGTCGCCGAGAAGCTGATGAAGGCCTACAGCGCGCTCGAACGCAAGGAAGACGGCGTCGCGCTGCTGACCGAGTACGCGACCCGCTATCCGTCGAACGATCTGCTCGATGTCGCGTACAAGCACGTGCAGGAACTGCGCGGACTGGAAGCGGCGCACGCGCTGGCGCGCAAGCAGATGCAAAGCGCGCCGAATCTCGCGGGCATGACGCGTCTGCTCGAAGCGCAGGAAGCGACGGCCGAGGAACCGCGCCGCGGCGAACTCGAACTGATGCGCAATCTGGTGAAGCAGCGCACCAAGAATCTGCCGCGTTACACGTGCCAGACCTGCGGTTTCCGTGCGCGGCTATTCTATTGGCAGTGTCCCGGCTGCAGCGGCTGGGAGACCTACGCGCCGCGCCGCGTCGAGCCGATCACGAGTTCGGCCTGAGCCGCGCAAGCAAAGTCGAATCAGTCGTGAAAGCGGGCGCCGCGCGCGCCCCGGCAATTCAGACCTCACTGGAAAGCGTATGAAAGTGACCATCGTCGGCACGGGTTATGTCGGTCTAGTGACTGGCGCGTGTCTCGCCGAAATCGGCAATGACGTGTTTTGCGTGGATGTCGATCCGCGCAAGATCGAGATTCTCAACAGCGGCGGCGTGCCGATCCACGAGCCGGGCCTGCAGGAAATGCTCAGGCGCACGCGTGCCGCGGGCCGCATCCAGTTTTCCACCGACGTGAAAGCGAGCGTCGAGCACGGCGACATCCAGTTCATCGCCGTCGGCACCCCGCCCGACGAGGACGGCTCCGCCGACCTGCAATACGTGCTCGCGGCGGCGCGCAATATCGGCAAGTATTCGAACGGCTTCAAGGTGATTGTCGACAAGTCGACGGTGCCGGTCGGCACGGCGCTTCAGGTGCGCCGCGTCGTTGCCGAGGAACTCAAGGCGCGAGGGCTTGAAGGCTCGGACAAGCACGGCGTTTCGGTCGTATCGAACCCGGAGTTCCTGAAAGAGGGCGCGGCCGTCGATGACTTCATGCGGCCCGACCGCATCGTGATCGGCATCGACGACGATCACGCCGGCCAGATCGCGCGCGAGAAGATGAAGCGCCTGTACGCGCCGTTCAACCGCAATCACGAACGCACGCTCTACATGGACGTGCGCTCGGCGGAGTTCACGAAGTACGCGGCCAACGCGATGCTCGCCACGCGCATCTCGTTCATGAACGACCTGTCGAATCTCGCGGATACCGTCGGCGCCGATATCGAAGCGGTGCGGCGCGGCATCGGCTCGGATCCGCGCATCGGTTATCACTTTCTGTATGCGGGCTGCGGCTATGGCGGTTCGTGTTTCCCGAAGGACGTGCAGGCGCTCGCGCAAACGGCCCGCGAAAACGGTCACACGCTGCGCATCCTCGAAGCCGTGGAAGCCGTCAATGACGACCAGAAGGAAGTGCTTGTCAACAAGATCGTGCGGCGCATGGGCGAGGATCTGCGCGGCCGCACGTTCGCCGTCTGGGGCCTGGCGTTCAAGCCGAACACGGACGATATGCGCGAGGCGTCGAGCCGTCGCATGATCGAGGCGCTGCTGAAGCGCGGCGCGTCGGTGCAGGCCTACGATCCGGTCGCGCGCGACGAGGCCGAACGCGTCTTCGCGCTCGATCTCGCGGACCGTGCGGACGACATGAAGCGCCTGCACTTCGTGAAAACGCAACAGGATGCGCTGACGAATGCGGATGCGCTCGTCATCGTGACCGAATGGAAGGAATTCAAGAGCCCCGACTTCGCTCATCTGAAAGGCGCGCTGAAGGCGCCGGTGATTTTCGATGGCCGCAATCTGTACGAACCGGAAGCGATGGCCGAACTGGGCATCGACTACTACGCAATAGGACGTCCCCATGTCGAACTCGACTCCAACGGCTCACGACATTAAGCACGACAGCCAGCCCGAGATTCCCGTCGTGCCGCGCGCGCGCGTCGCGGCGGCGCGCGTGCTGGTGGTCGGCGACGTGATGCTCGACCGCTACTGGTTCGGCGACGTCAACCGCATCTCGCCCGAAGCGCCCGTGCCGGTCGTGCATGTGCAGAAAAAGGAAGACCGTCTTGGCGGCGCGGCCAACGTCGCGCGCAATGCGGCGGCGCTCGGCGCGCAGGCGGGTTTGTTGTGTGTCGTCGGACACGACGAACCGGGTGAACGCCTGGTCGAGCTGCTCGGCGAAAGCAAGGTCGCGGCGCATCTGGAACGCGATCCCGAACTGCTCACGACCATCAAGCTGCGCGTGTTGTCGCGTCAGCAGCAATTGCTGCGCGTGGACTTCGAGAACACGCCGAATCACGAAGTGCTGCGCGCGTGCCTCGAACGCTTTGCCGACATCCTGCCGCAGCACGACGTGATCCTCATGTCCGACTACGCGAAGGGCGGCCTGACGCACGTCACGCAGATGATCGCCGACGCCCGGCGCGCCGGCAAGCCGGTGCTGGTCGATCCGAAAGGCGACGACTGGGACCGTTATCGCGGCGCGACGCTCATTACGCCGAACCGCGCGGAACTGCGCGAGGTCGTCGGCCAATGGAAGTCGGAAGAAGACCTGCACGAGCGCGTGGCGAAGCTGCGCCGTGAACTCGAGTTCGGCGCGCTGCTGCTGACGCGTTCGGAAGAAGGCATGACGCTCTTCACCGAAGGCCAGGTGGTGCATACGTCGGCCGAAGCACGCGAAGTGTATGATGTCTCGGGCGCCGGCGACACCGTCATCGCGACGGTCGCAACCATGCTGGGCGCGGGCGTGCCGCTGGTCGACTCCATCGTGTATGCGAACCGCGCGGCGGGCATCGTGGTCGGCAAGCTCGGCACGGCCACCGTCGACTACAACGAACTCTTCGCCTGATTCCCCTCTCTCTGATAAACCGCCATGACCATCATCGTTACCGGTGCGGCCGGATTCATCGGCAGCAACATCGTCAAGGCGCTCAATGAGCGCGGCGAACAGCGCGTGATCGCAGTCGACAACCTCACGCGCGCCGACAAGTTCAAGAATCTCGTCGATTGCGACATCGACGATTACCTCGACAAGACCGAATTCGTCGAGCGCTTCAAGCGCGGCGATTTCGGCAAGGTGCGCGCGGTGTTCCATGAAGGCGCCTGTTCGGACACGATGGAAACCGACGGCCGCTACATGATGGACAACAACTTCCGCTACAGCCGCGACGTGATGGACACGTGCCTCGCGCAAGGGGCGCAGTTCCTGTATGCGTCGTCGGCGGCTACTTACGGCGGATCGAGCAAGTTCGTCGAGGAACGCGCGTACGAGAAGCCGCTCAACGTCTACGGCTACTCGAAGCTGCTGTTCGACCAGATCGTGCGCCAGGTGTTGCCGCAGGCGAAGAGCCAGATCGTCGGCTTCCGCTATTTCAACGTGTACGGTCCGCGTGAGACGCACAAGGGCCGCATGGCGTCGGTCGCGTTCCACAACTTCAACCAGTTCCGCTCGGAAGGCAAGGTCAAGCTGTTCGGCGAATACAACGGCTATGCGGCGGGCGAGCAGACGCGCGATTTCATCTCGGTGGAAGACGTGGTGAAGGTGAACCTGTTCTTCTTCGATCATCCGGAGAAGTCAGGCATCTTCAACCTCGGCACGGGCCGCGCGCAGCCGTTCAACGATATCGCCTCGACCGTCGTGAACTCCTTGCGTGCGCTCGACGGCGAAGCCTCTTTGTCGCTCGCGGAACTCGTGCAGCGCGGCTTGCTGGAGTACATCGCGTTTCCGGACGCGCTGCGCGGCAAGTATCAGTGCTTCACGCAGGCCGACCAGTCGAAGCTGCGCGCAGCCGGCTACGACGCGCCGTTCCTGACGGTTCAGGAAGGCGTCGACCGCTACGTGCGCTGGCTGTTCGGCCAGCTATAAACGCGCGCAGTCCCTCTCTACATGGGTCTCACGGTCGGCAGGTCGCCGGCCGGTTCCTCACGGAGACTCAGTCATGTTCAAGCACGCACTCTCGTCCCTTGCCGCGTTCGCGCTGATCCTTTCGCTTGGCTCGGCGTTCGCGGCCGTCGACGTCAATACCGCGAATGTCGATGCGCTGCGCGGCATCAAGGGCATCGGCCCGGCCAAGGCGAAGGCCATTCTCGACGAACGCCAGGCGCACGGCCCATTCAAGGACGCCGGCGATCTCAGCACGCGCGTGAAGGGCATGGGCGGCAAGACCGTCCAGCGTCTGGAAGCGGAAGGGCTGACCATCGGCGCCTCCACTCAAACGGCGGCCGCACCGCCAGGTAATGCGGCACCGCCCGGCGCGGCCAACTCGGCGGTCGCCACGCCGGTGTCGACGTCCGCCTCGGCCAAGCCGGTGGTCGTCAAGAAATAACCGGCAGCGTCGTTGAATTGCTCCGGGCGCGCTCTGGTGCGCGGCGCGTGACCGGGCCTTGGCTTTTGGACTCCTTCAGCCTGTAGAGCGTTTGGGCTCCCCGCGGTGTGCCTCCCGCGGGGTTTTTTGCATGCATGATGGGTTGCTGAAGCTGTCGAAGCGCTTACGCCTTCGGACGGCAGACCATCCGCGCGGCAGGGCTGCGTGGGCGTCGGAAGAACCGCTGGGCTACAATCGACCATCCCCCTTACCTCTGTTTCCACGCCAGACGCACTCGCGCGTGAAAACTCGATTCCGCTCCGCATATGGCTTACATGACTATCGAAGACACGATCGGCAACACGCCGCTCGTGCAACTCGTCCGCGTCGTGGACGATGAAATCCGCAGCCGCAACAACGTCGTGCTGGGCAAGCTCGAAGGCAACAATCCGGCGGGTTCGGTGAAGGACCGCCCGGCGGCCTCGATGATCCGCAAGGCCGAGGAACGCGGCCGCATCAAGCCGGGCGACACGCTGATCGAAGCCACGAGCGGCAATACCGGCATCGCGCTTGCCATGGCTGCCGCCATGCGCGGCTACAAGATGGTCCTGCTGATGCCCGAGGATCTCTCGGTGGAGCGTCGCCAGAGCATGGCGGCGTATGGCGCGGAGATCATCATGACGCCGGTGAAGGGCGGCATGGAATACGCGCGCGACCTCGCCGACCAGATGCAGCGCGACGGCCGCGGCATCATCCTCGACCAGTTCGCCAATCCGGACAACCCGCTCGCGCATTACGAAGCCACCGGCCCGGAACTCTGGAAGCAGACCGAAGGACGCATTACGCACTTCGTGTCGTCCATGGGCACGACCGGCACGATCATGGGCGTGTCGAAGTATCTGAAAGAGCAGAACGAGAAGATCGAGATCATCGGCGCGCAGCCGGAAGAAGGCTCGCGCATTCCGGGCATTCGCAAATGGCCGGAAGCGTATCTGCCGAAGATCTTCGATCGCAGCCGCGTGGATCGCGTCGAGAACGTGAGCCAGGCCGCATCGGAAGCCATGGCGCGGCGTCTGGCTTCCGTCGAAGGCATCTTCGCGGGCATCTCGTCGGGCGGCGCATGCGAAGTCGCGCTGCGCATCGCGCGTCAGGTCGAGAACGCGACCATCGTGTTCATCGTCTGCGATCGCGGCGACCGGTATCTGTCGACGGGCGTGTTTCCCGCCTGAGGCCTTGGCGGCTGGCAGCGCTCAATAAGAAAACCCCGGCGCGCCGGGGTTTTCTTCATGTTCGAGCGGACCGCGCGCTATTGCGAGTTCGCGCCCGTATCGCCCGCGATCATGCGCGCCTTCACCGCCTCGCCCAGCTGATACACAGCGAGCGCGTAGAAGAAGCTGCGGTTGTAGCGCGTCAGCACATAGAAGTTCTTCAGCCCGAGCGTGTACTCGGTTGCGCGCCCGGGCGTGGGCAAGTCGACGACCGTGAGCGGCGTGGCAGCCTCGGCCGCGAGATTCAACCCCGGCTCGTTGAGCAGCATGCCGGCCTTGGTCAGCTGCGCGAGCGACCACTTCGGCTCCGGCGCGCCATCCGCCGCCGCCTGTGCAATGCCCTGGCTGCCTTCGTCGCCGGCAATGCGCCACACCACCGGACGGCCCGCTTCCCAGCCGTTCTGCTTCAGATAATTCGCCACGCTGCCGATGGCATCCGCCGGACTCGTGCGCAAGTCGATGCGGCTGTTGCCGTCGTAGTCCACCGCGTACTGCACGATGCTGCTCGGCAGGAACTGCGGAATGCCGATCGCGCCCGTGTAGGAGCCGAGCACCGTGGTCGGGTCGATCTGCGAATCGCGCGTCCAGACAAGCAGGTCTTCGAGGTTCTTGCGGAAGGTCGCCATGCGCTCGGCGCGGTTCGGCGTGTTCGGGTAATCGAAGGTGAGCGTGGTCAGCGCGTCGAGCGCGCGGAAGTTGCCCATGTAGCGGCCGTAGATCGTCTCCACGCCGATGATGCCCACGATGATTTCCGGCGGCACCCCGAACTGCTCGGCCGCGCGCTTGAGCGTCGCCTGGTTGGCGCGCCAGAACTTCACGCCCGCATTGATGCGCACCGGCTCGATGAAGCGCGCCTGGTATGCGCGCCAGTTCTTGGTCGCGGGCGTGGGCGAGGGCAGCACCAGCTTCGCCGCCGTGGCCGAATAGCTGACGCGCGCGAACAGGTCGTGCAGCGCGGAGGAATCGAAGTCGTAGCGCGCCACCATGTCGTTGATGAACGCCTCGACATTCGCATTGTTCGCGTAACGCTGCGGCACGATCTCTTCTTCGAACATCTGGCCTTGCGGCGTCGCGGTCTGGGGTTGCTGAGACTGGGCGAGGGCGCCGGTCGCGCTGAGGCAGCCGAGCGCGCAGACGAGTGCAGCGAGGAACGCGCGTGGAGTCGGCTTGAACGGGGCCGCGAGGTCGGACGGAGCAAACTGAAAAGTCATGGTGTGCGTGGTTGGGGCGGTTGGGGCGATGCCGGATGTTCGGACGGCACGACGCTCATGGAGCCGGTCTCGAGTTGGCCTTGAATCTGCCGCGGTGCTTCAGGTGCTTCGGTGGCTCGAGCCGGCCTTTGATCTGGATCGACCGGGATCGATCCGCAACGATTCTCAACGGGACGCAACGGCCTGCGACGGGCCGCGCGCAGTGGCACGGCCGGCAAGGCGTCGGGGCAGTATAACCGACGCCTTGCGCCCGTACCGGCCAAGTCCGCGGGCGCGGCCGTCATCGGGAACGCTGTGGTAACGGTGTGGTAACTTAGCGTCAAAGGCGCGGCCCGTGGTCGTGTATGACGAAAAAAGACGAGACGAGAGCCGACGAAAGCGGCATTGCGAGACATCATGGCGACCGGCTTCTACTCCCATCCCGACTGCCTCCAGCACGACAACGGCCAATGGCATCCCGAATGCCCGGCACGCTTGCAGGCCATTGAAGATCAACTGATCGCGAGCCGCATCGACGCGCTGATCGAACGCGAGGAAGCCCCGCTCGCCGACGAAACCGAGCTTGCGCGCGTGCATACGCAGGCGCATATCGACTACATCAAGAGCCGCACGCCCGAGCAGGGACGCAGCGAACTGGACCCCGATACCTCGATGTGTCCGGCGTCCTATCAGGCCGCGTTGCGCGCGGCGGGCGCGGCGGTCGCGGCCACCGATGCGGTCATCGAAGGGCGCTATGACAACGCGTTCTGCAGCGTGCGTCCGCCGGGCCATCACGCGGAGCCCGCGCGCGCAATGGGCTTCTGTCTCTTCAACAACGTCGCGATCGCGGCGCGGCATGCGCTCGACGTGCATGGATTGCAGCGCGTCGCGATCGTCGATTTCGACGTGCATCACGGCAACGGCACCGAAGCCGCCTTCAGCGGCGACTCGCGCGTGCTGATGTGCAGCTTCTTCCAGCATCCGTTCTATCCGTTCAGCGGCGCGGGCAATCACGCGGACAACATGGTCAACGTGCCGCTCGCCGCGCGCACCAAGGGCATGGAAGTGCGCGAAGTGGTCGACATGATGTGGCTGCCGCGGCTCGAGGCATTCAAGCCGCAGATGATTTTCTTCTCCGCCGGGTTCGACGCCCATCGCGAAGACGACATGGCCAACATGGGCCTCGTCGAGGACGACTACGCGTGGATCACCGAGCAGATTCGCCGTGTGGCCGAGCGTCACGCGCAAGGGCGCATCGTGAGCTGCCTGGAAGGCGGCTACAACCTCTCGGCGCTCGGCCGCAGCGTGGTCGCGCATCTGCGCGCGCTCGCGGAGATCTAGCGGGACGCATGCGTGCGCGCATGATCGGCGCGCACGAGAATCCAGTCGATGAGTTCACGGATCACGCGATCGCGATCCAGGTCGTTGAGCGTCTCGTGCATGCCGTCCTGAATCATGGCGAGGGTGCTGTCGGTCGAGCCGACGTTCGCTTCAAATTCACGGCTGCCGGCGGGATCGCAGATGGCGTCGGCGGTGCCGTGGAATATCCGCAGCGGCAAATTGAGCGCGGCGCGCTTCGCCGCCACGCGCTCCATGCCGGCGAGAATCTGCGCGGCCGTGCGCGCGGGCACCGGACCATGATGCACGAGCGGATCGCGCTGATACGCGCTCACCACACCGCTTGCACGCGACAACAACGCGGGGTCGATGCTGAACGCGGCCATGCGCGGCGCGATCAGCCCGGCCGCGCGGGTCAATGCAGCTTTCCAGCCCGGCGTGCCAGGCGCAGGCTTCAGCGCGGGGCTCGACAGGATCAGCCCGGCCAGCTTCCTTTCCTGCGCGCGCTCGATGGCGTACAGCGCCGCGATCGTCCCGCCCATGCTGTGGCCCATCAGGAACAGCGGCGTGGCGGCCGGCGGCGTGGCGGCGCAGGCTTCGAGCAGCACCTCGGTATCGCGCAGATAGTCGTTGAAGACGCGCACCCGCACGCGCGGCCCCGACGACTTGCCGTGCCCGCGCAGATCGACTGCAATCAGTTCGATCCCCGCCGCGTTCAACGCGAGCGCCAGTGCGTCATACCGGCCCGCATGCTCGCCCAGCCCATGCACGAGCGCCACGCGCGCGAGCACCGCCTGTGTCTCGCCGTCCCGCGCGGGCTGCCAGCGATGCAGCAGCAAATCGACGCCATGACGCGTCGTGACCGTGCTCGTCGAATAGAGCGTGCGTGCCTTGCCTGTCATTTCGATGAGTTATTAGGTGATCTGAAATCATTATTAAACAGAATGAAGCCGCTCCTGTAAAATCGCGGGCGAACAGGACAAACCAGCTTCAGCTTGATCAAGCGGCGGCGGCTGCGCGAGTGCATGCACTTGGCGAGGCCTTCCGCCGTTTGCATTTCCATGATCGAAATCCACAATCTGTCACAACGTTTCGCTGGCCCCCGGGGCTGGGTCGAGGCGTTGCACAACGTCAATCTGACGATCCCCGCCGGCGAAGTGTTCGGCATCATCGGGCGCAGCGGCGCCGGCAAGAGCACGCTGGTGCGCACCATCAACCTGCTGACGCGGCCGAGCGAAGGCAGCGTCGTGGTGGGCGGCCGCGACCTCATGACGCTCTCGCGCGACGACCTGCGGGCGGCGCGCCGCGACATCGGCATGATCTTCCAGCATTTCAACCTGCTCAGTTCGCGCACCGTGTACGGCAACGTCGCGCTGCCGCTCGAACTCTCCGGCAAGAAGCGCGGCGAGATCGAAGCGGCCGTGCTGCCGCTGCTCGAACTGGTCGGCCTGACGCAGCACAAGGACAAGTACCCCGCGCAGATCAGCGGCGGCCAGAAGCAGCGCGTGGGCATCGCGCGGGCGCTCGCGAGCAAGCCGCAGGTGCTGCTCTCCGACGAAGCCACCTCCGCACTTGATCCCGAAACCACGCGCGCCATTCTCGACCTGCTGCGCCGGATCAACCGCGAGCTCGGCCTGACCATCGTCCTCATCACGCACCAGATGGAAGTGATCAAGCAGGTGTGCGACCGCGTCGCGGTGCTGGAGGCGGGACGCGTGGTGGAAGAGGGCAAGGTCGTCGATGTTTTCATGCGGCCGCATCACGAGGTGACGCGCGCGCTGATCGGCGATGTCATCGCGCACGAACTCCCGCCCGCGCTGAAGGCCCGCGTGAGCGAGCGCCTCAAGACCGGCAGCGGGCATCTGCTGCGGCTCGCGTTCACGGGCTCAGGCGTCGATCAGCCGATTCTCTCGGAGACCATTCGCCGCTATGAGCTCGATTTCAACATCCTGCATGGCCAGATCGACGAGATCCAGGGCCAGGCGTTCGGCTCGCTCGCGGTGCTGGCGGGCGGGCAACCGGTGAAGGTCGCGGAAGCGATCGACTATCTGCGCTCGCAGGGCGTCGTGGTGGAGGAGCTGTCCCATGTTGAGTGAAATGTTCGACATGTTCGTGCAGTCGTTCTGGGAAACGCTGGTCATGGTCGGCATCTCGGGACTCGTGGGCGCGGCCGTGGGCCTGCCGCTCGGCGTGCTGCTCTATCTGACCGACCGCGACAGCGTATTGCCCAACCTCGCGGTGAATCGCGTGCTCGGCGGCGTCGTCAATGCGGTGCGCTCCACGCCGTTCATCATCCTGCTGGTCGCCGTGATTCCGTTCACGCGCCTGATCGTCGGCTCGTCGATCGGCACGGCGGCCGCCGTCGTGCCGCTGACCATCGCCGCGGCGCCGTTCGTCGCGCGCCTCGTCGAGACGGCGCTGCGCGAAGTGGATCGCGGACTCATCGAGGCTGCACAGGCCATGGGCGCGTCGACCCGCCAGATCGTCTTCAAGGTGCTGCTGCCGGAATCGCTGCCGGGCGTCGTCGCCGGGCTGACCATCACGTTCGTCTCGCTGGTCGGCTATTCGGCGATGGCGGGCGCGATCGGCGGCGGCGGCCTCGGCGATCTCGGCATCCGCTACGGCTATCAGCGCTTCCTGCCCGAGGTGATGATCACCGTCGTCGTGATTCTCATCGTGTTCGTGCAACTCGTGCAGTCGTTCGGCGACTGGCTCGTGCGGCGCCTCAGCCACAAATAAATCATCCCAAGAAATCATCCCAAGAGACCACACCATGCAACGTCGATTCATCCTGAAGTTCGCCGCCGCGCTCCTGAGCGCATCGCTGTTCAACCTTGCTCACGCCGAGGACGCCATCAAGATGGGCGTGACGGGCGGCCCGCACGCGCAGATCATGGACGTGGTGAAGCAGGTCGCCGCGAAGAACGGCCTCAAGATCACGGTGATTGAGTTCTCCGACTACGTGCAGCCGAATGCCGCACTTGCCGCCGGCGATCTCGACGCGAACAGCTACCAGCATCTGCCGTATCTCGATGCGCAAGTGAAGGACCGCGGCTACAAGCTCGTCCGGATCGCGGATACCGTGACCTTCCCGATGGGCATCTACTCGAAGAAGCTGAAGTCGCTCGCGGCGCTGCCGAACGGCGCGCGCGTCGCGGTGCCGAACGATCCGACCAACGGCGGCCGCGCGCTGCTGCTGTTGCAGAAGCAAGGTCTCATCAAGCTGCGCGCCGACGCGGGACTGAAAGCCACGCCGCTCGACATCGCGGAAAACCCGAAGAAGCTGAAGATCGTCGAACTGGACGCGGCGCAAATCCCGCGCTCGCTCGACGACGTCGACGCCGCCGCCATCAACACGAACTTCGCGATGGAAGCGGGTCTGAAGCCGAAGTCGGATGCGATTGCCATCGAGGATCCGCACGGCCCCTACGTGAACATCATCGCGATCCGCGCCGCCGACAAGGACAAGCCGTGGGTCGCCAAGCTGGTGGCGGCGTATCACTCGCCGGAAGTGAAGCAGTTCGTCGAAGGCAAGTATGCGGGTGCGGTCATCACCGCGTGGTAAACAGCATGAAAAGGTGACGAGTACGGGTTTTCGTGGATTTGAATAGAACGATCGTTCGATAAAAATAGGGAAAATCCTATTGCACGATGACTCGGCCTGCCCGATTGCGGGGAAGTGAGCCGCCGCGTCGCTCGTATAATGACGCTGGGTTGACGTAATCGTAACTTTGGAGCGTGTGGATGAAAATTCTGGTGCCAGTCAAGCGCGTGGTCGACTACAACGTGAAGGTCCGCGTGAAATCGGACAACACGGGCGTCGATATCGCCAACGTGAAGATGTCGATGAACCCGTTCGACGAGATCGCCGTGGAAGAGGCGGTGCGTCTGAGGGAAGCGGGCGTTGCAACCGAAGTGATCGCGGTGTCGTGCGGCGTGACGCAATGTCAGGAAACGCTGCGCACGGCCATGGCCATTGGCGCGGATCGCGGCATTCTGGTCGAATCGGCCGATGAGCTTCAGCCGCTCGCCGTCGCGAAGATCCTGAAAGCGCTGGTCGATCAGGAAAAGCCTGAGCTCGTCATTCTCGGCAAACAGGCTATTGACGACGATTCGAATCAGACCGGCCAGATGCTGGCTGCATTGGCGGGTCTGCCGCAAGCGACGTTCGCGTCGAAGGTCGTGATCGCCGATGGCAAAGCCACCGTCTCGCGCGAAGTGGATGGCGGCGCGGAAACGCTGTCGCTGAAGCTGCCGGCTGTCGTGACCACCGACCTGCGTCTCAACGAGCCGCGTTATGTCACGCTGCCGAACATCATGAAGGCAAAGAAGAAGCCGCTCACCACGGTGAAACCGGCGGATCTGGGCGTGGATGTCGCGCCGCGCCTGAAGACGCTGAAGGTCGTCGAGCCGCCGAAGCGCAGCGCCGGTATCACGGTGCCGGACGTGAAGACGCTGGTCGAGAAGCTGAAGAACGAAGCCAAGGTGCTGTAAAGGAGACGCGGAAAAATGACGATTCTGGTAATTGCGGAACACGACAACGCGTCGATCAAGGCAGCGACGCTCAATACGGTTGCAGCGGCCACGAAGATCGGCGGCGACGTGCATGTGCTGGTCGCGGGTTTGAACGCGCAAGGCGCAGCCGATGCCGCGGCGAAGATCGCGGGCGTGGCTAAAGTCCTGCTCGCCGATGCGCCTCAACTCGCCGACGGCCTCGCGGAAAATGTCGAAGGCACGGTGCTGAACATCGCGAAGGATTATTCGCACATCCTGGCTCCGGCTACGGCTTACGGC
>NZ_JARUXV010000001.1:2153381-2479679 GCF_031450975.1 Caballeronia sp. LZ065 | reverse complement strand
CTGGGCGCGGCGCTGGGCGCATCGCGCGCGGCGGTCGATGCCGGCTACGTGCCGAACGACTTCCAGGTGGGCCAGACGGGCAAGATCGTCGCGCCGCAGTTGTACGTGGCAGTGGGCATCTCGGGTGCGATCCAGCACTTGGCGGGCATGAAGGACAGCAAGGTGATCGTCGCGATCAACAAGGACGCGGAAGCGCCGATCTTCAGCGTGGCCGATTACGGTCTCGTCGGCGATCTCTTCGCGGTCGTGCCGGAACTGGTGAAAGAGCTGGGCTGAAGCCGCGCTGGGTGAATCGCATTCGCCATGACACGAACGAGGGCGCGACGGATGTTGCGCCCTTTTTTTCGGCTATCGAGGTAAGGGAGGAGACAGGACGATGAGCTACCACGCCCCGCTCAAGGACATGTTGTTCGTGATGAAGGAGTTGGCCGATCTCGACGGCATCGCCGCGCTGCCCGGTCACGAAGACGCAGGCTTCGAGACCGCGCAGGCGGTCGTCGAGGAAGCGGCGCGCTTTTGCGGCGAGGTGATTGCGCCGCTGAACGTCGCAGGCGACCGCGAACCCAGCGCGTGGGCCAACGGCGAAGTCACCACGACGCCCGGTTTCAAACAGGCCTTCCGGCAGTTCGCGGAGGGCGGCTGGCAGGGCGTGGTGCATCCGGCGGACTTCGGCGGGCAGGGCTTGCCGAAGCTGATCGCCACGCCATGCATCGAAATGCTCAACTCGGCGAATCTCTCCTTCGCGCTGTGTCCGCTCCTGACCGATGGCGCCATCGAAGCATTGCTCACGGCTGGAAGCGACGCACAGAAGGCGCGCTATCTGCCGAAGTTCATCTCGGGTGAATGGACCGGCACGATGAACCTGACCGAGCCGCAGGCCGGTTCCGATCTCGCGCTGGTGCGCACGCGCGCCGAACCGCAGGGCGACGGCACGTACAAGCTGTTCGGCACGAAGATCTTCATCACGTACGGCGAGCACGACATGGCGGAGAACATCGTGCATCTCGTGCTCGCACGCACGCCCGACGCGCCCGAAGGCGTGAAGGGCATCTCGCTGTTCGTCGTGCCGAAGTTCCTCGTCAACGACGACGGCTCGCTCGGCGCGCGCAACGACGTGCACTGCGTGTCGATCGAGCACAAGCTGGGCATCAAGGCGAGCCCGACCGCGGTGCTGCAGTACGGCGATCACGGCGGGGCGGAAGGACATCTGATCGGCGAGGAGAATCGCGGGCTCGAATACATGTTCATCATGATGAACGCGGCGCGTTTCGCGGTGGGCATGCAGGGCATCGCGGTGGCGGAACGCGCGTACCAACAGGCCGTGGCCTACGCGAAGGAACGCGTGCAGAGCCGTCCCGTGGACGGCAGCGCACGGGCGCCGGTGACCATCATTCATCATCCGGACGTGCGCCGCATGCTCTCGACGATGCGCGCCTATACCGAAGGCGCTCGCGCGCTGGCGTATGTGGCGGCGTCGCATAGCGATCTGGCCCACGCTCATGCCGATGACGCCGCGCGCCAGAGTCATCAAGCCATCTACGAGTATCTCGTGCCGATCGTGAAGGGTTTCAGCACGGAGATGTCCGTCGATGTCGCGAGCCTCGGCGTGCAGGTGCATGGCGGCATGGGTTTCATCGAGGAAACGGGCGCGGCACAGCATTATCGCGATGCCCGCATCCTGCCGATCTACGAAGGCACGACTGCGATCCAGGCGAACGATCTCGTCGGCCGCAAGACCGTGCGCGACGGCGGCCGCACCGCGCAAGCATTGCTCGCGCAGATCGACCAGACCATCGCGGCGCTCGCGGAGATCGAGGGCCAGCCGTTCAAGTCGATGCATCGGCATCTGAGCGCGGGATCGCTGTCGCTGGCGCGCGCGATCGAGTTTGTCATCGCGAAGGTCAAGAGCGATCCGAACGCGGTGTTCGCAGGCAGCGTGCCATATCTGCGGCTGGCGGGCGTCGTGCTGTGCGGATGGCAGTTGGCGCGCGCGATGCTCGTCTCGCACGCGAAGCGGTCGGAGGACGAACGTTTCCATACAGCGAAGATCGCGACGGCGGAATTTTTCGCGGAGCATATCCTGTCGCTGGCGCCGGGCATCGAGGCGTCGATCGTCAGCGCGAATGGCCGTGAAGGTGTGCTCGCCTTGAGCGAAGACCAGTTCTAGGAAAGACAAACGGCGCCGTTGAAGGCGCCGTTTTTGTTTGATGCTTCGAAAGCTCACGCGTTCGCGTAGCCCGGCCGGCCGTTCACGCCGACGTCGCCTTCATAGCGATGCACCGAGAGGTCATCGGCACGGATGGCGGGCTGTTTGCCCGACATCAGATCCGCCAGCAACTGGCCCGAACCGCACGACATCGTCCAGCCCAGTGTGCCGTGACCCGTGTTGAGGAACAGGTTCGGCACGCGGGTACGGCCGACGATCGGCGTGCCGTCCGGCGTCATCGGGCGCAGGCCGGTCCAGAAGCTGGCCTTCGCGGTATCGCCGCCGCCGGGGAACAGGTCGTTCACGCACATTTTCAGCGTCTCGCGGCGCGCCTGCTTCAGTTCCTTGCTGTAACCGACAATCTCCGCCATGCCGCCGACGCGGATGCGGTCGTCGAAACGCGTGATGGCGATCTTGTAGGTTTCGTCGAGCACAGTGGAGACCGGCGCACGCTCGGCATCGACGATCGGCGCGGTGAGCGAATAGCCCTTCAGCGGATAGACCGGAATCTTCACGAGATCGCGGAGCAGCTTCGGCGAATAGGAACCGAGCGCGACGACATACGAATCAGCCGTCACCCTTTCCTGGCCGCACTGCACGCCCGCGATGCGGCCGTTGGCGACGAGCAGCGCGTCGATGGACGTGTTGTAGCGGAACTTGACGCCGAGCGCCTCGGCCATCGCGGCGAGACGCGTCGTGAACATCTGGCAGTCGCCGGTTTCGTCGTTCGGCAGACGCAGCCCGCCTGTCAGCTTGTGCGACACGGCGGCGAGCGCGGGCTCGGCTTTCTTCAATTCGTCCGCGGTCAGCAGTTCGAACGGCACGTTGGCTTCCTTCAGCACGTTGATGTCCTTGCCGGCGCCATCGAACTGTTGTTGCGAGCGGAACAGCTGCAGCGTGCCGCCGGTGCGGCCTTCGTACTGGATGCCGGTGTCGGCGCGCAGCGCCTGCAGGCAGTCGCGGCTGTATTCGGCGAGGCGCACCATGCGGCCCTTGTTGACCGTGTAGCGATCCTGCGTGCAGTTGCGCAGCATCTGCCACATCCATTGCAGCTGGTTCATCGTGCCGTCGAGACGGATGGCGAGCGGCGCGTGCTTCTCGAACATCCATTTCACCGCCTTGAGCGGCACGCCTGGCGCGGCCCACGGCGACGCATAACCCGGCGAAATCTGTCCGGCGTTCGCAAAACTCGTTTCGAGCGCGGGGCCCGCTTCGCGGTCGATAACCGTGACGTCGTGGCCCGCGCGTGCGAGGTAATAGGCGCTCGTCACGCCAACGACGCCGCTTCCGAGAATAACGATTCGCATGAGAACTCCGACCCGATTCGGTGACGCTTCCGAATGCGCGTGCTTTAAGTGGATCGACGCGGCTATCTGAAGCTCGTATAGTGTTATCGACTATGGTATGGATATCGAGGCAGTTTTAGTTATTGTATTTAGACGGTTTTCAGGAAAAACACATGAGAACGCAGCGAAATCCCGTGCGCACGCTCGACAAGCTCGATCACAAGATCCTGAACCTCCTTCAGGAGGACGGCCGCATCGCGATGAAGGACCTCGCGGAGCGTGTGGGGCTTTCGGTGACGCCGTGCATCGAGCGCGTCAGGCGCATGGAGCGCGATGGCGTCATCACCGGCTATTACGCGCGCGTGAATCCCGCTGAACTGGGCGCGGCGCTGCTGGTGTTCGTGGAAATCACGCTCGATCAC
This sequence comes from Caballeronia sp. LZ065, assembly GCF_031450975.1. Taxonomy (NCBI): domain Bacteria; kingdom Pseudomonadati; phylum Pseudomonadota; class Betaproteobacteria; order Burkholderiales; family Burkholderiaceae; genus Caballeronia; species Caballeronia sp. LZ065. The sequence continues at coordinate 2,475,765 of NZ_JARUXV010000001.1, read as the reverse complement.
AAGAGCGGCAACATGTTCGAGAAATTTCGCCGCGAGGTGCAGAAGATTCCCGAGGTGCTCGAATGCCATCTCGTCTCCGGCGACTTCGACTATCTGATCAAGGCGCGTATCGGCGAGATGGCCGACTACCGCAAGCTGCTCGGCGACATCCTGCTGCAATTGCCGGGCGCGGTGCAGTCGAAGAGCTATGTCGTGATGGAGGAAATCAAGGAGACGTTGAAGATCCTCGTCGAGGTGTGATTCTTCGCTTGCGTTGCCGTCCGACTACTGTATATTTGTACAGTATTGTTTGACGGATTTGCTGCAATGTCATCGCCCGACCGTGAATATCCTGTCGCGCCGCCCGCGCCGCTGAAAGGGCGCGGTGCGGTCACGAACCTTCAGGGGCGTTACGAGAAGGACGAGCGCGAGCGTGTCGACGACGGCTGGCTGCATAGCGTCGAAGGCGAGGAAAACGGCGCGCCGCCGCTGCGCACGCAGATTTTCGAAGAGCGCGCGAAAAGCATCCTCACCCGCAACAGCTCGCCGGACATCCCGTTTTCAGTCTCGCTCAACCCTTACCGGGGGTGTGAGCACGGATGTATCTACTGCTTCGCGCGGCCTACGCACAGTTATCTCGGGCTGTCGCCCGGGCTCGATTTCGAGAGCCGCATCTACGCAAAGATCAACGCGCCCGAACTGCTCAAGCGCGAACTCGCGAAGCGGAATTACGAACCCGAGCCTATCGCGCTCGGCGTGAATACGGATGCCTATCAGCCCGTCGAGCGCGACTTGCGGCTGACGCGGCGCGTGATCGAAGTGCTGCACGACTGCGGCCATCCATTCGCGGCCATCACGAAGAACTCGCTGATCGAACGCGACATCGACCTGCTCGCACCCATGGCGGAGCGCGGGCAATTCATGGCCGCCATCACCATCACGACGCTGGACGCGGAGATCGCGCGCACGCTGGAGCCGCGTGCATCGACGCCTTCGCGGCGTTTGCGCACGGTGCGCGCGCTCGCCGATGCGGGCATTCCGGTGGGCGTCAGCATCGCACCGGTGATTCCGTTCGTCACGGAGCCGGACCTGGAGCGCGTGCTGGAGGCTTGTGCGGAGGCCGGTGCGACGAGCGCGAGCTACATCGTGCTGCGCTTGCCGTGGGAAGTCGCGCCGCTGTTCAAGGACTGGCTCGCGGCGCACTTTCCGGATCGCGCGGATCGCGTGATGGGCCGCGTGCGCGACATGCGCGGCGGCAAGGACTACGACTCGAACTTCTCGACGCGCATGAAAGGCGAGGGCCTATGGGCCGACATGCTGCGGCAGCGTTTTCGCCAGGCAACCCGGCGGCTTGGACTGAACGCGCGGCAGCGCGGCATTCTTGATATGTCCGAGTTCCGGCGCCCGGAAAACCAGACCGCAGCCGCGAAGGCGACAGCGGTCCCGCCGAATCCTCAGTTCGACCTGTTCTGAAGCTTATTGCGACAGCGTCTTGGCCGCCTGGACCTGGCCTTCGAAGTATGTCTGGAAGGTCAGTGCGAGGCCGGTCATCAGCAGGAACGCGCCGATCAGCAGCGAAAAAATCACGATGAAGATCACGGTCCAGCCGGAGCGGCTTTGGCGTCCGGTGTGCGCGTTGAACTGCGCATCCCATTTGGCATCGGGGCGCAGTCCGTAGACGATGGCCGAGAGAAACGCCGCCAGCAGCGAAACGGCTCCTGGAAAGGCCAGCGCCCAGCCGAGCAGTGAGGCGCGCTCGGTTTCCTTCAGTAGCAGATAGCCGAACGCCCCCAGCACGATGCCGACGATATGCGCCCAACCATATTTGTCGCGCAGTCCATACAGATAAAAACGATGCAGGCCGATCGAGCCGAACAGGAAGGCGAGCGCCGCGGTGAGCGTCTTCGAACGGAAATAGGGCGGGACTTGCTTGCCGGCAGGCTTCGAGCCGGAGGGCGTGGCGACGGACGAGGAAGTCATCAGCGAAGGCGGTGGTAAAGGAGAATGCGGCGGGAGTGCGGGCCTCATTTTACGCCCGCGCGCGCCCCGGACGCCGATGCCACGATGCCGCACAGGACCGATTCCCGGTATCCGTGAAACTCGCGAAGCGATCCTTCGCACAGCCCTGCATTCAAAAAATGCTTCAAGTGTTTGGTGGCGCAGTGAAATCCGGCTATAATCGCCTGTTCTCGTTGTTCCGAACCCCGGTTTTCAAGGATTTCAGCATGGTCATCATCCGCTTGGCTCGTGGCGGCTCGAAGAAGCGCCCGTTCTACAACATCGTCGCAACTGACTCGCGTAGCCGTCGTGACGGCCGCTTCATCGAGCGCGTGGGTTTCTACAACCCGGTCGCCACGAAGGGCGAATCGCTCCGTATCGCTCAGGACCGCCTGACGTACTGGAAGGAAGTCGGCGCACAACTGTCGCCGACGGTCGAGCGCCTGGTCAAGCAGGCTCAGCAAGCTCAGCCGGCTGCCTAAGTCGCTGCGCACGCTGACTTAGACCACGCAACACAACGCTCGAAACCTGCCCAAAGGCTCGCCGATGTCCACGCGCGATTCAAAATCCGGACGCGCTGCTGGAAGCATCGGTCAGCCGCAGCCGGGGCAAGATGAAGGTTCCGCCACGTTTGGTGCATTCGTCCGCAAGCCGGGCGGGCGCCGCGTGGCGACCGACGTTTCGAGTGGCAGAGTTTCGAGTGGTACCCAGACCGACGGCGCAATCGAGCCGGTCGAGGCTTTGCCTGAAGACGCCGTTGAAGTCGGTTTCATTGCCGACGCCTACGGTCTCAAGGGCTGGGTCAAGATCGTCCCGCACGCCGGCGGCAAGCAGGGCGGCGATGCCTTGCTGAGCGCGAAGCGCTGGTGGCTCGTGAAGGGCCGCGAACGCAAGTCCGCACGCTGCATGCAGTCCAAGGTGCACGCCGACACCATCGTCGCGCGCCTGGACGGGTGTGATGACCGCGATCTGGCCATGTCGCTGAAAGGGCATACGGTGCATATCGCGCGCAGCGATTTCCCGAAGCTCGCCAGCGAAGACGAATTCTACTGGGTCGACCTGCTCGGCCTGGATGTCGAAAATGAAGCCGGCGTGGCCTTGGGCCGCGTCGCAGATCTGATCGACAACGGCGCACATTCCATCCTGCGGATCGAGTATCCGGACACCAGCAAGGATGGCACGCCCATCACCGGCGAGCGGTTGATTCCGTTTGTCGGCGTGTATGTGAAGACGGTGGACCGCGCGGCGAAGCGTATCGTCGTGGACTGGGACGCCGACTTTTGAACCTCGGCACGTTACGGAGAGAGCGATGCAGTTCGATGTCGTGACGCTCTTTCCCGAAATGTTTCGCGCGCTGACCGACTGGGGCATCACCAGCCGGGCGGTCAAGCAGGAGCGGTTCGGTCTGCGCACGTGGAATCCACGTGATTTCACGACCGACAACTACCGCACCGTCGACGATCGCCCCTATGGCGGCGGCCCCGGCATGGTCATGCTGGCGCGTCCGCTGGAAGCCGCGCTGCACGCGGCGAAAGCCGCGCAGCGCGAGCAGGGCATCGCGGCGACGCGCGTCGTGATGTTGTCGCCGCAAGGCGCCACGCTTGACCATGAACGCGTGATGCAGTTCGCTCAAGAGCCCGGTCTGGTGTTGCTGTGCGGCCGTTACGAAGCCATCGACCAGCGTCTGATCGATCGCGAAGTGGACGAAGAAGTGAGCCTCGGCGACTTCGTGCTGTCCGGCGGTGAACTTCCTGCCATGGCGCTGATGGACGCCGTGGTCCGGCATCTGCCCGGCGTGCTGAATGACGCGCAATCGGCGGTGCAGGACAGTTTCGTGGACACTTTGCTGGATTGTCCGCACTACACGCGGCCTGAAGAGTACGACGGCGTGCGTGTCCCGGATGTGCTGCTCGGCGGCCATCACAAGGAAATCGAGGCGTGGCGCAGGCGCGAAGCATTGCGCAATACGCTCGCCAAGCGGCCCGATCTGATCGCGCGGGCGCGCAAAGGCAAGATGTTGAGCCGTGCCGACGAGGCATGGCTCGCAGAACTCGCAAAGGAAGCATCGAAACCGGCCTAGGTTTCGGGCCGACGAGCGGGACACAGGGGGCGTCGAGTCGCATCGGCGCCTGAAGCAAACCCATCCTCTACCGGGGCCTCCATTTGAGGCACACAACTCCGGCAAGATGGCACAAGGAGTCAGTAATGAATCTGATTGAACAACTCGAGAAGGAAGAGATCGCACGCGTTCTGGGCGAGAAGAGCATCCCCGACTTCGCGCCGGGCGATACCGTCATCGTCAACGTGAACGTGGTCGAAGGCACGCGCAAGCGTGTCCAGGCTTACGAAGGCGTCGTCATTGCGAAGCGCAACCGTGGCCTGAACTCGAACTTCATCGTCCGCAAGATCTCGTCGGGCGAAGGCGTCGAGCGTACGTTCCAGACCTACTCGCCGCTGCTCGCGAGCATCGTCGTGAAGCGTCGTGGTGATGTTCGCCGCGCAAAGCTGTACTACCTCCGCGAGCGTTCGGGCAAGTCGGCTCGAATCAAGGAAAAGCTGGTCTTCAAGGGCAAGTCGGCGCCTGCTGCCGAGTAAGTCGTCGCAGCAAGACCGCGCACGAGTCCTCCGAAAAAAGCACCCTCGCGGGTGCTTTTTTCTTTGGTGTGTTCAAATCAGGACTTCGGCTGTCCCGTCTCCTTTCCGTCTCTTACCCGTAACCGATCCGTGTCCACCGGCAAGACTTCGACTCCGCGCATCCTCGAACCCGAAAAAATGCCTGTCGCGGCGACGGGTGAAGCCCTCCCGCCCATCGCACCCGAGCGCCTCACGCCGGAAGGCTTGCGCGCGCGCTTCGCCGTGCAACTCGACTGGCAGCAGGAGGAACGCGAACAGCGCATCAAGGCGATCGGCGGCGACCCGCGCGTGGCCTCCGTGCTGGTGGCGCTGGTCAAGCGCGAAGGCGGCCTGACCGTGCTGCTGACGCAACGCGCCGATCACCTGTCGGACCATGCTGGCCAGATCAGTTTTCCGGGCGGCCGCCGCGAGCCGGAAGACATCGATGCCGCCGCCACGGCGTTGCGCGAGGCGAAGGAAGAGGTCGGACTGGACGCTGAACATTGCGAGGTCATCGGCGCGATGCCCGAGTACCTGACGGGCACGGGCTTCAAGGTGACGCCGGTGGTCGCACTCGTCTCGCCGCCGTTCACGCTGCAGGCCGACACGTGCGAAGTGGCCGACATCTTCGAAGTCCCGCTCGCCTGGCTGATGAATCCCGCCAACCACGAAGTGCGTGTTTTCCGCTGGGAAGGCGGCGAGCGTCGTTTTTTTGCCATGCCCTACGTGCCGGGCGAAGGAAAGGCGACCTATTTCATCTGGGGCGCAACGGCTGGCATGTTGCGCAATTTCTACCGCTTCCTCGCGGCCTGAACGTCAACGCACACGACAAGCAGGCGCAGCGCCAGTGCGCGCAATGACGTCGCGCGTGGAAGGCCGCAAACGCTGTGCTATCGTTACGCGAAACTCGAACTAACCGACTGTTTCGGCGCTTGGCATGACTTTTTTCTCCGTATTGCTGGCTCTCATCCTCGAGCAAGTGCGCGCGCTCAAGCCGCACAATCCGGTCGCGGCGTTGCTCCAATACCATGCGGAATCCACCGCACATGGCTTCGATGCCGGCAAGCAGAAGCACGGCATCGTCGCGTGGCTGGTGGTCGTGCTGCCGTGGACGCTCGTCGTCGGACTGGTCTATTACGTCCTGTACCACATCAACTTCGTGCTCGCGTTCCTGTGGAACGTGGTCATCGTCTACTTCACGCTGGGCTTTCGCCAGTTCAGCCACTATTTCACCGACATCCATCTCGCGCTCAACAACGACGACGTGCCGCGCGCGCGCGAAGTGCTGACCGAGTGGACCGGCATCGATACGGTCGACATGCCCGTCAGCGAAATCGTGCGTCATACGCTCGTGCATGCGGTCGTGGCGTCGCATCGGCATGTATTCGGCGTGTTCTTCTGGTTCCTGATTCCGATCGGCCCGGCAGGCGCCGTGCTGTATCGCATCGCCGAGTATCTGGCGCGGGCGTGGTCGAAGCCTGATCCTGAGCGTACCGCCGAGTTCTCGTCGTTCGCGCAGCGCGCGTTCTTCGTGATCGACTGGGTGCCGGCGCGGTTGACGTCGCTGGGCTTTGCGATCGTCGGCAACTTCGAGGACGCGATCTACGCGTGGCGCAATCACGCCCGCCAATGGCCGGATGCGAACGAAGGCGTCCTGCTCGCGGCAGGCAGCGGCGCGCTCGGCGCAAGGCTCGCAGGCCCGCTCGCCGAACCGCTTTCGGTCGAAGCGCTGGCCGTGGGCGAGGCCGGTCCGCTGCCCGTCGGCGACGACTGCACGCCGCGCACGCTGCAATCGGCGGTTGGGCTCGTATGGCGCGCGGTGATCCTGTGGATGCTGTTGCTGCTCATGCTGACCATCGCCGTCTGGCTGGCCTAGTCAATCGTCGAGCGGATCGCGTGGCGTCTGGCACTGCCAGCACACCGTGAATTGCGGCTCCAGCCATTCACCGCATGGCTTGCATCTCCAGGGCCGGGCGTTCGCGTCCGGCCCTTTTCGTGCGCGCTCCAAAAGCCGCAGCGCCAGCGCTTCGTCGCGGTCGTCGGTGATCCAGATTTCCGGCGCGCACTGATCCGCCGGGATCTCTCCCATCGCGCCATTCAGATAACGGTTGTGCAATTCGCACGGCACGCCCGCGGTCGCCAGCACGTTCACCCAGTGCTGCGCCGTAATGAGGTTCGGGGCGCGCGTGAGACGCTTCATCGAACGATCTGACTCGCTTCGTGCACCAGTTGCGCGTAGAGCGCGTGACGTTCGGGCCGGATCTTCCCGGCTTCCACTGCTTCGAGTACCGCACAGCCCGGCTCATGCAGATGATGGCAGTTGTAGAAGCGGCACTCGCCGAGATACGGCCGGAAGTCCGCGAAGGCGCGTTCGAGCTGGCCTTCGCTCAAGTGATGCAGACCGAATTCCTGAAAGCCGGGCGAGTCGATCAGCGCGCCGCCGCCGGGCAGCTTATAGAGCCGCGTGAAGGTGGTCGTGTGGCGGCCGCTGTTGAGCGCGGAGGAGATTTCGCGCGTGGCGGCGTCGGCATCGGGCACGAGCAGGTTGACCAAAGTGGATTTGCCCATGCCGGACTGGCCGAGCAGGATCGTCGAGCGGTCTTTCAGGCGCGCGTCGAGCAATGGATGCACGTTGCCAGGCGTGTGCTTCGCGGACAGTTCGACCACCGCGTAACCGAGTTCGCGATACGGCGCGAGCCGTTCGCGCGCGAGCGGCAGCGCGCCTTCCACATCGATCTTGTTGAGCACGATCAGCGCTTCCAGCCCGTGCGCCTCCGCAGCGACCAGTGCGCGGCCGAGCAGGTCGCCGCTGAAGTGCGGTTCGGTGGCGAGCACGATCATGAGTTGATCGAGATTGGCCGCGAACAGCTTCGACTTGAACTGATCCGAGCGATACAGCAGATTGCGCCGCTCGCCGATCTCGACGATCACGCCCTGATCCGCCGACGACTGCTCGCAGATCACGTGATCGCCGACTGCCACTTCGCTCTTCTTGCCACGCGGAAAGCACTGCAACAGGGCGCCCCCGTCATCGGGCATCACCAGATAGTGACGGCCGTGCGCCGCGATCACCGTGCCTTCGAAGCGCGCGCCCACGTCCGGGCGCCCGGAGCCGCGCGTCATGCGGCGTGCTGCATCAGACGGTCGATGCGTTGCGATGCGGGCGGATGGGAATAGTAGAACGCGGTGTAGAGCGGATCGGGCGTGAGCGTCGAGGCGTTGTCCTCGTAGAGTTTGACGAGCGCGTTCACGAGGTCTTTCGGATCGGTCTGGCTGGCGGCGAAGGCATCGGCTTCGAACTCGTTCTTGCGCGAAGTCAGGCTACCGAGCGGCGTGATGAAGAACATGAACACGGGCAGCACGAGCATGAACAGCACGAGCGCGAGGCCGTTGTTGCTGCCGACGAGCGACGGCCGTACGCCAAGCCCTTCATAGAACCAGACCGTCTGCACGAGCCAGCCGAGCAGCGCGAGCATGGCGAGGCTGATGCCGAACATCACGATCATCAGCTTCAGCACGTGACGGCGCTTGAAGTGGCCGAGCTCGTGCGCGAGCACCGCCTCGATCTCGCTGCCGGACAGGCGCGCGAGCAGGGTATCGAAGAAGACGATGCGCTTGGCCGCGCCGAAGCCCGTGAAATACGCGTTGCCGTGCGCCGAACGGCGGCTGCCGTCCATCACGAAAAGGCCCTTGGCGGCGAAGCCGGTGCGCGACATCAGGTTGGTGATGCGCGCGACCAACGCTTCGTCCTTCAGCGGTTCGAACTTGTTGAACAGCGGGGCGATGAAGCTCGGATAGATGATCATCGCGAGCAGCTGGAAGGCCACCCAGACCATCCAGGTCCAGAGCCACCAGTAGGCGCCGGCGCGATCCATCAGCCAGAGCGTGAGCAGCAGCAGCGGCGCGCCGATCACGACGGCGAGCACCGTACCCTTCACGAGATCGACGAAGAACAGTTTCTTCGACATGCGGTTGAAGCCGAACTTTTCCTCGACCACGAAGTGACGGATGTAGTCGAAGGGCAGGTCGATGAGACTTGTGATCGCGATCACGGACGCCACCAGCGCGATCTGCCCGAGATAGCCGCGGCCGAGCCAGCCGGAGATCGCGAGATCGAGCGCCTGCACGCCGCCGAGCAGCGTCAGCGCGACCAGCACGACCGCGCTCGTGACGACTTCGATGATCGTGAGGCGGGTGCGTTCGACCGTGTAATCCGCTGCGCGCTGGTGCGCCGCGAGCGGTATGGTTCCCGAGAATTGCGCCGGCACGCTCTCGCGATGCCCGGCGACGTAGCGGATCTGGCGCGACGCCAGCCAGAGCTTGGTCGCGACCATGCCGACCAGGGCGACGACGAACAGCGTCGAGAAAGCGAGAGTGAGGTTGGCCATCCGGGAATTCCGATTGAACTATGCGAGAATTATAGGTTCTTGGCCGCGCCGGCGTTGTCACATCCTGCAAGGATTCCGATGCCGCTCCGTTGTGGCTTTCTTTCCTTCAGGCCGCCTTCATGACCGAACTCTCCGCCGCTCCAGACTCCGCGAAGCCCGCCGATGACACCACGCTCGTGCGCAGCGACATGAATCTCGTGTGGCTGGACATGGAGATGACCGGCCTCGATCCCGACAACGACAAGATCATCGAGATCGCGGTGGTCGTGACGAATTCGACGCTCGACAAGCTGGTGGAAGGACCGGTGCTTGCCATCCATCAGTCGGACGAAACGCTGGGCCGCATGGACGAGTGGAACCGCAACACGCATGGCCGCTCGGGGCTGATCGAGCGCGTCAAGGCGTCGACGGTCGATGAAGCCGAAGCCACGCGGCAAATTCGTGAGTTCCTCGGCCAGTACGTGCCGCCGGGCAAGTCGCCAATGTGCGGCAATTCCATCTGTCAGGATCGCCGCTTCATGGCGCGCTGGATGCCCGAGCTGGAGACGTTCTTCCATTACCGCAACCTGGACGTCAGCACGCTCAAGGAACTGTGCCGCCGCTGGCAGCCGGCCATCTACAAGGGCTTCCAGAAGCGCGCGATGCACACGGCGCTCGCCGACATCCACGAGTCCATCGACGAACTCAAGTACTACCGCCAGCACTTTCTGATTCCGGCGGCGTCCACGTCCGCGGCCGGCACGCCGTAATCACGCCTGCGGCGCGCGCCGCGCGCTTTTCGGACGGAAGGCGGTCACCACGTCGGGCCGCGTCTCGATGTACGGCCCGCCAATCAGATCGATGCAATACGGTACCGCCGCGAAAATGCCCGGCACTTTCTGCGTGCCTTCGGCGTCCTTCAAACCTTCGAGCGTCTCGCGGATCGACTTCGGCTGGCCCGGCAGGTTGATGATCAGCGCGGCGTGATCCGCCGTCTCACGGATCACCGCAACCTGGCGCGACAGTATCGCCGTAGGCACGAAATTCAGACTGATCTGACGCATTTGTTCGCCGAATCCGGGCATTGGCTTCGTGGCGACCGCAAGCGTGGCTTCCGGCGTGACATCGCGCCGCGACGGGCCGGTGCCACCGGTGGTCAGAACGAGGTCGCAGCCGAGCGTATCGACGAGTTCGACGAGCGTTGCCGAGATGGTCGCGGCGTCGTCGTGGATCAGGCGGGTTTCAGCGCGGAAGGGTGTTGCAAGCGCTTCGCCGAGCCATGCCTCCAGCGACGGCAAGCCCTTGTCCTCATAAACGCCCTGCGACGCGCGGTCGCTGATTGACACGAGTCCGACGATCAGCTCGTCCGGATGATTACGCTTCGATGTCGTCGTCACGGTCGTCCTCGTGGCCTTCGCTGTCGTCGTCATCGTCTGCCACGCCGCCCGCGGTCTTGATCCACTGGAACAGCTCGCGGTAATAGCGCGGCGGCTTCTGCTGCTCGCGCTCCTTGCGGGCATTGCGGATCAGCGTGCGGCCTTCCTGCGGATCGACACCCGGATGTTTGCTAATGAATTCGGTCAAGGCGGCGTCGTCGGCGAGCAGTTGCTCGCGCGTGCGCTCGATCCAGTGCAGGCGCGCGGTCTCGCTCTTGTTCACGCCGCGGAACGTGTCCAGCGCGGTGCGCAGCGCAGCGGTTTCGTCTTCGTGCAGCGAACGCATCAGCTTGCCGACATACTGCAACTGACGGCGCTTGCCTTCGTGATCGGTGATGCGGCGCGCCTCGCGCACGGCGTCGCCGAGCGCCTCGGGCATCGGCATGCGTTTCAGTGCGTCTTTCGGCAATGCAATGAGCGCCGCGCCCAGCTCCTGCAGCTCGTGCATGTCGCGCTTCAGCTGGGATTTGCTCGGACGGTCGTAGCCGTGATCGTCGGCGTCGGGCGCGTCGTCGCGGCCGGCATCGATCGGTTGAATGCGGGTTTTACGGTTCATCCCGACATTGTAGCTTGCAGCCGTGCGCCGTCCGGGGTGCACGCACCCTTCGGCCGCGATAGCTACGGGTGAATGCGCGCGCTCCTTGCTATGATCGCGGGATACGCCAGTCCCGCTGTTCGACGTCCGCCTGAAGGCGCGCCGAACCGGGAAATCCGAAGCAACCACGACATGCGCGGGCGCGCGGCGCCCGACTTCCAAAGGCAACCAACATGGCAGCAGACATGGACGTCAAGCAACGCTATTTCCCGCATACGCAGGACGAGCTGAAGGAGATCGCCTCCGACATCCTGCGCTACGCGAAAGAGCTCGGCGCAAGCGATGCCGCCACCGAAATCTCCGAAGGCGACGGTCTTTCGGTCAGCGTGCGTCGCGGCGAAGTCGAAACCATCGAACACAATCGCGACAAGATGGTCGGCGTGACGGTGTTCATCGGCAAGAAGCGCGGCAATGCGAGCACCGCCGACTTCACGCGCGACGCGCTGCGCGACACGGTTGCCGCCGCGTACAACATCGCGCGCTTCACGGCCGAGGACAGCGCGGCGGGTCTCGCCGAAGAGGAACTGCTCGAGCAGGCGCCGCAGGATCTCGATCTCTATCACCCGTGGGACGTCGACGCCGAAGAGGCCGCCGACATCGCCCGCCGCGCCGAAGCTGCGGCCTTCGCGGTTGACCGTCGCGTGACCAACTCGGAAGGCGCGAGCGTCTCCGCGCAGCACTCGCAGTTCGTGCTCGCCACGTCGCGCGGCTTCATGGCGGGCTATCCGTACTCGCGGCACTACATTGCGTGCGCGCCGATCGCGGCAGCGGGCCGCGACATGCAGCGCGACGACTGGTACACGTCGAAGCGCGACGCAGCCAGCCTCGCCGCGCCGGAAGGGGTGGGCCGCTACGCGGCGGAACGCGCGCTCGCGCGTCTGGGCGCGAAGAGTCTCGATACGCGCAAATGCCGCGTGCTGTTCGAGGCGCCGCTCGCGGCCGGCATTCTCGGCGCGTTCGTGCAGGCGGTGAGCGGCGGCGCGCTGTATCGAAAGACCACGTTCCTGGTCGACAGCCTCGGCAAGCCGGTGTTCGCGCCGCATATCCAGATCGTCGAGGACCCACACGTGAAGGGCGGCATGGGCAGCGCGCCGTTCGACGAGGAAGGCGTGCGTACGCAGCGCCGCAACGTCGTGGACGACGGCGTCGTGCAGGGCTATTTCCTGTCGACGTATTCGGCCCGCAAGCTCGGCATGCGGACCACCGGCAACGCCGGCGGCTCGCACAACCTGAGCATGCGCAGCACGTACACGAAGCCGGAAGACGACTTTGAAGCGATGCTCAAGAAACTCGACACGGGCTTGCTGCTGACCGAACTGATGGGGCAGGGCGTGAACTACGTGACCGGCGATTATTCGCGCGGCGCGTCGGGCTTCTGGGTCGAGAACGGCAAGATCGTGCATGCCGTCGAGGAAATCACCGTGGCGAGCACGCTGCAGGAGATGTTCCGCCACATCGAGGCGATCGGCGCGGACACGGTCGTGCGCGGTACGAAGGAGATCGGTTCGGTGCTGATCGAGCGGATGACGGTGGCCGGTCAGTAAGCTATCCGGCTTCGGCACGGCAAAGACAAAGCCCCGGTCATGCCGGGGCTTTTGTCATTTTGTCATTCCGACGGCGCGATGCGCTCGTAGGTCACGAACGCAAACGCGAAGTCATTCGGCGCCGCCGCGTGGTGCGGCTCACGCGACACTTCCCGCCACAGCTCGGGATCCGGTGCGGGAAAGCGGGTGTCGCCGTCGAAATCGGCGTCGATCTCGGTGACGATCAGCTTGTCCGCGCGCGCGACGGCGTCCTGGTAAAGCTGCGCGCCGCCGATCAGAAACGCTTCCTGCGCCGGTTCGAGCGCGAGCGCGGCTTCCAGGTTCGTGACGACGTCGCAGCCTGCGTAGCGCCGCGTGGCATCACGCGACACCACGATATTGCGCCGTCCGGGCAACGGCCGGCCGATCGATTCATGCGTCTTGCGGCCCATGATGATGGGCGCGCCCATCGTCGTGCGCTTGAAGAAGGCGAGATCTTCGGGCAGGCGCCAGGGCAATTGGTTGTCGCGGCCGATCACGCCGTTGCGTGCGCGGGCGACGATCAGGGTCAGCGTCGTCATGGGAAGGTCGGAGTTCGGGCAAACGGCGCGCGCAGTCCACGCCGCCGGGGCTTCGATTCTAACCGACGGATCCCGCGCGGACCTTGGACCTCATGATGGTGACGGGTCGTCGTCGAATGCCACGGGCGCGAGCGGCGCCGAAGGGGCTTCCGGCGCGGGAGGGGCTTCGTCCCACAGGGTCACGCTGATGCCGGCGCCGCCCGGCCGGAGGACGGCGCACAGCGAGAAGGGATCGTCGTCCTCGAACGGGTCGCTTGAACGTGTATCGCGGGAATCGGCGCGCTGGAATGAACTATCGAGTGCCATCTTGACGACATAACCCAAGGTAACTATTCCCGGACCGGAAAAACATCTGGAAATAAAGTAATCATCGCGGCGGTAAAGGCGATTATGCGAACGATGAGTGTCGTATGAGTTTTGTACGCACGTTCGGCTAATAAGTCGTTTTTACGCTCCGACATTGCACGACTTTAGCGAGATGCATGCCATCCGCGCGCATCCGTTGAGGGGTAAAGCAGGTTGGAAATATTGCGGGAAAGGCGGTCTGAATAACGGGCGAAAACGTTTCAATGGTGAAACGTCACGGCAGAAAAACCTGAACTCCGTGCGATTCCGGTATAAGATTTTGTCGTATCAAATTGTGCGCAAAGCTTTTAATAAATATGTGAGAAATTCTTGCCAAGCCCGTCCTATCAGGGTTTTGTGGCGGTTTCGTTCGCCTCCGGCGATATTTGTTTTCGGAGTTTCTGGGTTATAGTAGTCTCTCAAAAACAGCACAGAATCAGACATAAAGGGTTTCGTGGAAGGGTGCAAGGGGTTCCGCGCCATGTCCCGGGGGCGACGTATCGAACTGCAAGTGCTGCTGTAAATGCACTGGCAAACATGCGAGGACAACGAAGTCTGCGATGTAGCGCGAGCCTTGACTACGCGACCTTTTCAACGAACGTTGAACTAAGGATCTGAATAATGGACGTCGCTCGGCGGCAACTCATATACGTGACTCGCGATCCAAGCGAGACGCTGTGCGCGCGTTTCGAGGAGCGCGGCTGGCACATCGAAATCGTCGCGAGCGCACGCGACACGCGCAAGGCCTTGCGCAATGACGTGGCAACAGGCGGCCTGCTCGACCTGTCGAGCCATTTCGAATCGCATGAACTGGCGGCGTTCGAATCGTCGCTGACCATGACCAACGTGGGCTGGGTGGCGGCGACTGTCGCAGGCCAGCTGGAAGACTCCGCCGTACGGCGCCTGATTCGCGATTATTGTTTCGATTACGTCACGCTGCCGACATCGAACGACCGCGTCGTCGATTCCGTCGGGCATGCCTACGGCATGGTCGCGCTGCATGACGCGGCGTCGAACGATGCGCGCACCGAAGGCCGCGCGGAAGGCGAGATGGTCGGCTCGTGCGACGCGATGCTGGCGCTGTTCCGCTCCATCCGCAAGGTCGCAATGACCGACGCACCCGTCTTCATCTCCGGTGAATCGGGCACCGGCAAGGAACTCACCGCTGTTGCCATCCATGAACGTTCCGCACGCCGCGACCAGCCGTTCGTCGCGATCAACTGCGGCGCGATTCCCGCGCATCTGCTGCAATCGGAACTGTTCGGCTACGAACGCGGCGCCTTTACCGGTGCGAATCAGCGCAAGATCGGCCGGGTGGAAGCAGCCAACGGCGGCACGCTGTTCCTCGATGAAATCGGCGACCTGCCGCTCGAAAGCCAGGCCAGCCTGTTGCGCTTCCTGCAGGAACGCAAGGTCGAACGCCTGGGCGGCCACGGCTCGACGCCGGTGGACGTGCGCATCATCTCGGCGACGCACGTCGACATGCAGACGGCGATGATCGAAGGGCGTTTTCGCGCCGACTTGTATCATCGGCTGTGCGTGCTGCAGATCGACGAGCCGCCGCTCAGGGCGCGTGGCAAGGACATCGAACTGCTGGCGAAGCGCATGCTCGACCGCTTCAAGAAGGACGCGAGCCGTCGTCTGCGCGGCTTCTCGCCCGACGCCATCGCCGCGATCCACAACTACGGCTGGCCGGGCAACGTGCGCGAGCTGATCAATCGCGTGCGGCGGGCGATCGTCATGTCGGAAGGGCGCCAGATCACCGCGCGTGATCTCGAACTCGGCGAATATGTCGAAGTCGCGCCCGTCTCGCTGGCGCAGGCCCGCGAGGCGGCCGAGCGTCAGGCGATCGAACTCGCGCTGTTGCGGCATCGCGGGCGTCTCGGCGATGCGGCGCATGAACTGGGCATTTCGCGCGTGACGCTGTATCGCCTGCTGAGCGCGCACGGCATGCGCCATATCGAAGTCGACGCGCCGCCGGAACACGCGACACGCGGATGAATCTGGTTGTCAGATCCTGCTTGAGAACGGGCGCCGATGGCGCCCTTTTTCATTGCCGCGCCGTCGGCATGGCATCGTAAGCGTGGCGCCAGCGCGCTTGGTAGAATCGCTTTTTCCGCCTTCCGTTCGCGAGGGCGTGCGGCATTCCCAAGGAACATCGAATGAAACAGTATCTCGAGCTCGTCCAGACGATCCTCGATACCGGCACGTGGCAGGAAAATCGCACGGGCATTCGCACGATCAGCATCCCCGGCGCCATGCTGCGCTACGACCTGCAACAAGGCTTTCCCGCCGTCACCACCAAAAAGCTGGCGTTCAAGTCGGCGATCGGCGAGCTGGTCGGTTTCCTGCGCGCGTCGAAGAGCGCGGCGGATTTTCGCGCGCTCGGCTGCAAGGTCTGGGACGCCAACGCGAACGACAATCCGCAGTGGCTAGAGAATCCCTATCGCCAGGGCCCGGACGATCTCGGCGATGTCTACGGCGTGCAGTGGCGCAAATGGCCCGCCTACAAGCTGGTCGATGCGCGTTCCGGTGACCAGATCGCCGATGCCACCAATCGCGGCTATCAGCTCGTCACGAGCTTTGTCGAGAACGGGCGCGAGCAGGTGCTGCTGTACAAGGCGATCGATCAGTTGCGCCAGTGCCTCGACACGATCATCGAGCGTCCAACCGACCGGCGCATCCTGTTTCACGCATGGAATCCCGCCAAGCTCGACGAAATCGCGCTGCCCGCGTGCCACTTGCTGTACCAGTTCATCCCGAACGCGACGACGCGCGAGATCTCGCTGTGCCTGTATATCCGCAGCAATGACGTCGGCCTCGGCACGCCGTTCAACCTGACCGAGGGCGCGGCGCTGCTGCATCTGGTTGGGCGGCTGACGGGCTATACGCCGCGCTGGTTCAGCTATTTCATCGGCGACGCGCACATCTATGAAAACCAGCTCGACATGCTGCAGGAGCAACTGAAGCGCGAGCCGTATCCATCGCCGCAGCTGATCATTTCGGACCGTGTGCCGGACTATGCAGTCACCAGGCGATACGAGCCGGAATGGCTGGAGAAGATCGAGCCGACGGACTTCGCGCTCGAAGGCTACCGGCACCACGAGCCGCTCACCGCGCCGATGGCCGTGTAAGCGGTTGTTCTGAAGTGCCTGATGTTTGAAAAACGCGCGGCTTCGGCCGCGCGTTTTTCATTTCAGACGACGCTCAGCTTCGATGATGATCGTTGCCGCCGCCGTGTTGAGGCTGCTGGGCTTGCTGCGGCTGCGGATGGGGCTGCTGCGGCGGCTGCTGCATCTGCGGTGGTGCCTGGTGCGCCTCCTGATGCATCGGTTGACGCTGGGGCGCGGGACGGAACTCCGGCCGCCGCTGAGCTTGCTGCTGCGGCATGGGCGTCGGCGCGTGCGGCTGCTCGACGTGAGGCTGGTGATAAGCCTGTGGCTGCGGTTGCGGTGCGTGCTGAGCCACGGGTGCTTGCGGCGGCTGCGGTATGTGCTGAGCGAAGCCTGCTTGCGGCGGCTGAGGCTGTGCTTGCGTCGGCGCGTGCTGGGCGAAGCCCGCTTGTGGCGGCTGAGGCTGCGCTTGCGTCGGTATGTGCTGAGCGAAGCCTGCTTGTGGCGGCTGAGGCTGCGCTTGCGTCGGCATGTGTTGAGCGAATTCCCCTTGCGGCTGCATCGGCGCTTGAGGCGCGCCGCGATAAACCTGCGGCGCGTGCGGCGCAGCCACTTGTGCTTGCTGAGGCGTCGGCGCGTGAGGCGCGTTCATGACCGGGTGTCCTGGCGCGACATCGCCGCGTGATCCGTGCGGGGCGGCACCGAACTGTGCCTGTTGCGGCGGGTGCGGCACGCCATTGCCATGCGGCTGAGCGAGCGGTCCGACGCCCGGGGCAGCGGCGAATCCCGGCCGCTGCGGCGCGCCGGGCGGCGGCGCATTCGTTGCATTCGGCACATGCGCTGCATTCGGTGCATTGATTGCATGCGCCGCATTGAACGCAGCCCCGTCGGCGATCACCTGCCGAGCTGGCCCATGCGTCGCGACGAGATGCACCGGTTCATTTCGCGGCGCGGCAGCCTGCGCAACACCATGCTGCGGAAAACGCCCCTGAAACGCGGGCGGCGCAACCGGCGCGCGCGTCGCTACGACGGGACGTGTGTAACCGCCCTGCGGCGGCCGGTAGTCCGCGCGCCGGGCGCCCGGCGCGAAGCTGTCGCGGGTCGGCGCGATGCCCGGCGCACCCGCGAAAAAGTGCGGATTGCGCAGACGCGCCGGATCGACGGCATAGGGCTGGCGCCCGACCGGCTGCCCACGCACGAAGATATTCGCCGGCGCGGCGGTGAGTCCGCGCCGCTCGCGGTAGTTGATGTACGTGTTGTTGATATGAACCGAGCGATCGACGTACACATGTCGATTCACACGCTCGTAATAGCGCGGGCTCCACCCGTCGCGATGCGGATGCCACGACTCGCCCGGCCCGAGCGGGAACCACGCGAGCCCCGCTGCCGCAACGCCGCCAACGGTCAGCGCGACATTCCAGTCGACGCCGCTGTCGCCATCGCCGACGAAGCCGACCAGCGCCGGCGCATAGGCCGGCGGCGCGGCGACGGCATCCGGCCCCGGCACCCACGCCCACTGCGACCCGACAAACGCCCAGCGGCCATAGTGATAGGGCGCGAAGCCCCACGGTGCATCGTCGATCCAGGTCCAGCCCCACGGGTCCTGCCACGCCCAGTGTCCCTGCCGATACGGCGCCCAGTCGGCGGACACGGCATTCGGCACCCACACCGGCCCATACGACGGATCCGTGCGCCAGGTGCCGTTGGCGTCGAGATCCTGATAGCCGGGCATGTCGCGCGACACATAGCGAGCCGAAATCGAGCGATCCTCGGCGGCATCGCGGCCCGCGGCCCATTGATCGAAGGCATCGGGCGCGGGCGCCGC
The DNA here is from genome assembly GCF_031450975.1 of Caballeronia sp. LZ065. NCBI lineage: Bacteria > Pseudomonadati > Pseudomonadota > Betaproteobacteria > Burkholderiales > Burkholderiaceae > Caballeronia > Caballeronia sp. LZ065. The sequence continues at coordinate 2,457,390 of NZ_JARUXV010000001.1, read as the reverse complement.
GTTCGCCGCCGTCTGCGTGAGACTCGTCCCTTCGAATGTGATCTGCTGGCCACCGCCGAGCTGCACCGCGCCGCCGTCGCCATACACGGTCACGCCGCCGCTGCGCACCGTGACGGTCGTGGCGCGGCCATCGGGCGCGACGTCCACGCGCAGGTCGCCGGGCGTCGTCACGCTCAGCGCGAGGTTGGGCGTGTCGATCTCATAATTCGAGCCGGGCGGCACTTCGCGCACGCGCGTCGACAGCGTGCCCTGCGCGATCTTGAGCTGCGCGGTGTTGTCGTCGAGCGCGAGCACCGCCAACGCGGTGGACGATCCCAGCCGCACCGCCGTCGAGCCGACATGCAGCTCCGAGCGTGCGTTCTCGTCGTTCCAGAGCTGATCGCCGGTCGTGAGCGGGCGATTGATCTGCGCGTAGGACCAGTCGGACGCGCCGGCGGGTTCGGTGGTCACGGTGCCGGCCATGTAGTTGAGGCGCGCGATGCGTCCCGGCGGATCGCCGGAGTCGCTCTGCGGCGCGGCGGCCACGGATGGCGTCTGCGCGAACGCGCTTATCCCCGGTTGCGACAACAGCACGCACGCCGCGAGCGTCGCGGCTGCAATGGTCCTGGTTTTCATTGTTTTCTCCGCCAGCCGCGCCGTGCGCCATGCGGGCGCCCTCCGGGCGCGCGGCCTGTCGGATCAATGTATCGCCGGGCCGTGTATCCGTACGATGCGGTTTGTAACGGCGCACAGGCGTGCGTAACAAAGCTTATCGGCGCGAGAGGAAGTCTTCGAAGTGACGCTGGCCGGACGGCGTCACGCGCAGCACGCGACGCTTCGCGGTCGGTTCGATCCAGCCGCGCGTTTCACAGGCCGAGAGAAACGCCGCGCCGAGCGCACCGCCCAGATGCGGCCGCCGCTCGCTCCAGTCGATGCAGGTGCAGGCAAAGCGCCTTCTGCGCGCCCGCTGCGCCGTCAGGTCGATGCCGAGCGCCGCGAACGCCTCGGCTCCGTCAGACGTGGCCTCGAGGGCGGTAGGACCGGGCGCCTGGGTCGGGCCGGCCGCGGCGGCGAGCCAACGGCGCGCGAGCATGCCGTCGAACAGCTGCACGGCCAGTTCGCCCGCCAGATGGTCGTAGCAGGTGCGCGCGTAGCGCATTTCGAGCGGCACGGCGGACGGCGGCCGTTCGGGCGTGCGCTGCGGCGCGCTCGCCCGCGCGAGATTGGCGAGCGCTTCGATGGCCGCGGCGATATCCGGCGTCGCGATCCGATAGTAGCGATGCCGCCCGCTCACTTCGAGCGCCAGCAACCCGCCTTCAGTGAGGCGCGCGAGATGGCCGCTTGCCGTCGAGGGCGACAGGCCCGCGATCATCGTCAGTTCGCCCGCAGGACGCGCGGTGCCGTCCATCAGCGACCAGAGCATCGCGGCGCGGCCCGGATCGGCAAGTAGCGCGCCGATGCGCGACAGACCGGGGAAATGGCGCGTGCGGGCGTCGGTGTCATCGAGTGCGGTATTCATGGCGTGGATTCAAAACCGGTGACCGGATCGGTTCACTCTAGCGCGACTTCGCATCCGATGTTTCACCGCATCCCGAAATGTCGATGCATGCGGGCAGCGCTAGAATGGCCACTGGCACTTCGAAGCGGCAGGAGACATTTCATGACCAGACTGATTCTCGCGAGCATTCTCGGCGTCGCGATGCTGTGCGCGGGCTGTGCGGGCGGGCCGTCGTCATCGGCGGGCGGAGGCGGCAGCATCACGATGTACGGCACCGTCGACCAGGGCATCACCGTCCACGACTAGCCGCATTTTCGCTTCGTATAATCGGCGTCACATGCTTCCAGTGATGACGCCCATGAACACGCCCGCCGTAACGCCCGTTCCCGCCGCCCCGAAGAGCCGCGCCGAAACCACCTTCCGCTTTCTTGCCGAGCCGACGTCCGTGAATTTCGGCGGCAAGGTGCACGGCGGCGCGCTGATGAAATGGATCGACGAAACCGCCTACGCCTGCGCGGCCATGTGGTCCGGGCGTTACGCGGTGACGGTGAGCGTGGGCAATATCCGCTTCCGGCGGCCCATTCTGGTCGGCAACCTGGTGGAACTGCGGGCGCGCGTGGTCGCAACGGGGCGCACCAGCATGCACATCCATATCTCCGTGCACGCGGGCGATCCGAAAGTCGGCGAGTTGCAGCAGACGACCGACTGTCTGATGGTGTTCGTCGCCGTCGATGAAAAAGGCAGCCCGACGCCGGTCCCCGCGTTCGTGCCGGAGACCGACGAGGAACAGCGCCTCGCCCGCTATGCGATGGACGTGAAGGACGCGCTGGATGCGATCGTCGAGTTGAAGCCGGAGGAAGTCGCGGCGGGCAAGGTCTGAACCCGCCGCACTGACGAAACGACGACGCTTACTTCTCGCCGACCATATCGCCCGGCTTGACCCATTCGTCGAACTGCTGCTCGGTCACGAAGCCGAGCGCCAGCGCGGACGCCTTCAGCGTCGTGCCTTCCTTGTGCGCCTTCTTCGCGATCTTCGCGGCCTTGTCGTAGCCGATATGCGGATTCAGCGCCGTCACCAGCATCAGCGATTCGTTGAGCAGGCTGTCGATGCGCTTCTCGTTCGGCTCGATGCCCACCGCGCAGTTGTCGTTGAAGCTGTGCGCGCCGTCGGCGAGCAGGCGGATGGATTGCAGCACGTTGTGCGCGATCATCGGCCGGAACACGTTCAGCTCGAAGTTGCCGCTCGCGCCGCCGAAATTCACCGCGACGTCATTGCCGAACACCTGACAGCACAGCATGGTCACGGCTTCGGACTGCGTCGGGTTGACCTTGCCCGGCATGATCGAGCTGCCCGGCTCGTTCTCGGGAATCGATAGTTCGCCCAAGCCACAGCGCGGGCCGCTCGCGAGCCAGCGCACGTCGTTAGCGATCTTCATCAGGCTCGCGGCGATGGTCTTGAGCGCGCCATGCGCGGCGACGAGCGCGTCGGCGGCGGCCATCACCTCGAACTTGTTCGGCGCGGTTTCAAAGGGCAGGCCGGTCAGCTTGCCGATTGCCGCCGCCACCTTGCCCGCGAACTGCGGATGCGCGTTCAGGCCCGTGCCGACCGCCGTGCCGCCTTGCGCCAGTTGATACAGATGCGGCAGCGTCGCCTCGACGTGGCGGATGCCCTGGTCGAGCTGCGCGACATAGCCCGAGAATTCCTGTCCGAGCGTAAGCGGCGTCGCGTCCTGCAAGTGCGTGCGGCCAATCTTCACGATCTTGGCAAACGCCTTCGACTTCTCGTCGAGCGTGTTGCGCAGCGTCTTGAGCGCCGGCACCAGATGCTTGACGATGCCGTAGGCGGCGGCGACATGCATCGCGGTCGGGAAGACGTCGTTGGACGACTGGCCGCGGTTGACGTCGTCGTTCGGATGCACGAGACGCTCTTCACCGCGCGCACCGCCGAGAATCTCGCTCGCGCGGTTCGCGATGACCTCGTTGAGGTTCATGTTGGTCTGTGTGCCCGAGCCGGTCTGCCACACGGCGAGCGGGAATTCGTCGGGATGCTTGCCGTCGATGATCTCCTGCGCGGCCTGCATGATCGCCTTCGCCTTCTTCGAATCGAGCTGTTTCAGCTCGTCGTTCACCTCGGCGGCGGCATGCTTGATGACGGCAAGCGCCGTGATCAGTTCGGGCGACTGCTTTTCCGTCGAAATCTTGAAGTTCTGCAACGAGCGCTGCGTCTGCGCGCCCCAGAGTTTGGCGTTCGGCACGGCGATCTCGCCGAACGTGTCCTTCTCCATCCGTACGTCGCCTTGCGCGTTCTGTGTCATGGCTCGAAAGTCCTTACGAAGTTGGATCAAAGCTGCTTGTCGACGGGCAACAGCATAAACAGGCCGGTCATCGCATTGCGATATAACCCTGCTTCGGGATCGAAATTCCAGGTGACGAGGCTGCCGTCCTGTTCGGCGGTCCACATGAGCCCCGATTGCGGTGCTCCCGTGCGCCGCAGCTCCTCGGTGACGGCCGCGCTGGCGAGCTGGACCCGCCAGCTGACCTTCGGATCGGTGCCGTGGTCGAACAGCTGGGCGGCTTGGCTGGCGATGGACGCGTCGTGGATCACGAGCGCGAGTTCGGTGTTCAGTTTCGCCGAGCGCGGATCGAGATTCATTGAGCCGATCACGAGGATACTCCGATCGATCACATAGGCCTTCGCATGCAGGCTGGCGCGCGACTGCGAGCCGAACAGGCCCGCGCGCGGGCTACCTTCGCCGGCCACCTGCAGCGGCTTGAACTCGTACAGCTCGACGCCGTGCTGCAACAGCGGAATCCGATACGGCGCGTAGCCTGCCTGGACCGCGACGGCATCGGTGGCGGCAAGCGAATTGGTCAGCACCGCGACGCGCACGCGGCGCTTCGTCACATCGGAGAGGATGTCCACGCCGGCGTCGTGCGGCACGAAATAGGGCGAAATGATCAGGAACTCCCGCTGCGCTTCTTTGAGCAGTTCCGCGAGGCGGTTCATGGGCGGGCTTTGGTAGTCGTCGCTCGGATGCTCGATCTTCGACGGCGAATCGACCCAGAATTCCGTCGGCGCCCAGACCAGGCCCATTTCCCCGCGCGCGATCTGCCGTGCGAGCGGCGTCGCGTTGAGCGGCTTGGCGTTCAGCGGGTCCGCCTGGGCGCGCCAGTGCGCACGCAGGTCGTCGCGGGTCTTGTCGAGCTCGGACGCGTCGAACTTTTGCTTGTTCAGCGCGCGCAAGGGGTAGGAGAGCGGGCTGTTCCAGTAGTCGTCGAAACTGGCGGAGATCTTCTGCGTCACCGGGCCGGCGGCAAACACGTCCAGGTCGCGGAACTGCAGCGTCGGGCTCGCGCTGAAGTATTCGTCGCCGAGATTGCGGCCGCCGACAATCGCGATCTGATTGTCCGCGATCATCGCCTTGTTGTGCATCCGGCGCGTGAAGTGATTCAGGTTCGTGAAGAAATTCTGCGTGCGTTCGGCGAAGCTGCGCTGCGCGCTGCCGTAAGGGTTGAAGACGCGGATCTCGATCTTGTCGTGCGAGTTGAGCGCCGCCATGATCCGGTCGATGTCCTTGAAATTCAGATCATCGACCAGCATGCGCACGCGCACGCCGCGATCCGCCGCATACAGCGCCGCGCCCAGCAGCAGCTTGCCGGTGTTGTCTTCCTCGGCGATGTAGTACTGCATGTCCAGCGTCTTCGTCGCCGCGCGGGCGAGCGCGATGCGGGCCTGGAGCGCGTCGGTGCCGGTCGGCAGCAGGCGCACCGCGGACTGCTCCGGATGCTGCTTTTCGAGCGGCGTCAGTGCGGCTTCGAGCGGCGTCGCGGCGTCGGGCGGGAGCGCGTGGCTCGCCGGACGGTCGAACGCCGTCGCGGGCGGGCGCGTGGCGCAGGCGGCGAGCAGCGTGGCAGCCAGCAGCGCCGTACCCAGGCCGCGCACGCCGGCCTTCATTCCTCGCGGCGCAACGCGCCGATTCTTTCGCGCGCCCGGCGCGTCACGCCGTGCGACTTGCTGCATTCCCCGACTTTCCGACACTTCGATTCCTCGTTCTCGTTGTTTCCGCTCGTCCGCTGCTTGCGTTCTGGTGTGGGCGGCGGACGAAGCGTCGTAGCAAGAAGCGTTCTCCCGCCACGCCATCGAAACGATTTTAAGGGGATTTGCAGGGCAGGCCTGCCGACGTCGGTGGTCAAGCGAACGAGGAGGGCGGCAAAAGCGCCGGACGAAAAAAAGCCCGCCTGGTCGAAGGCGGGCTGACAACCCCTGTCACAGATGTCTCAAGGAGGAGACGGATTCATCCTAACCATGCGCGAGCGGCGCACCAACCAAGCATTCGTGCCATGCATTTCGTTGCGCGGCTCATTTGCTTATCAGGTATCAAGGTTCAAGCGTGGCCGTGCGGCGCGGCGTTGGAATCTGCGGTGTCCGGATCTGGAGCCATGCCGGTCTCGATGAACCGTCGGCTGATGCGGTGAAAACGCAGCGTCATCAACGCTGCGACGCTCGCGAGCCCGGCCGCCAGTCCCCACCACAGTCCCTTCGCGCCTAGTTCGAAATGAAACGCGAGGACATAGCCGGTCGGAAAGCCGACGCCCCAGTAGCCGAACGCGGCCGCGAGCATCGGCACGCGAGTGTCGCGCAGGCCGCGCAGGCAGCCCGAGCCGACCGTCTGCATGCCGTCGACGATCTGGAACACCGCCGCCACGCCGAGCAGCGAGGCGGCGAGCGCGACGGTGCGGGCGTTGGCGGGATCGTCGAGTTTCAGATACAGGCCGACGATCGCATGCGGCGCTGTGATCAGCACGAGGCCGGAGCACATCATGAAGCCGACGCCCAGCGCCAGCGCGACGAAACCCGCATGGCGCGCGGCGAGCGGCACGCCCGCGCCGACCCAGTAGCCGACGCGCACATTCGCCGCCTGACCGATGGCGAGCGGCACCATGAACGCCACGGAGGCCACATTGAGCGCGATCTGATGCGCGGCGAGCGGCGCTTCGCCGAGCAAACCGACCATCATGCCGGTGGCGAGGAAAAGCGTGGATTCGACGCCATAGGTGATCGCGACCGGCCAGCCGATGCTGAACAGTTCGCTCATCAGCGGCAGACGCGGCCGCGTCCGCGTGACGAAATGCCGGTAGCGCGGCCGCAGATGCAGGAAGGCGACGAGCGCGAGCGCGATCAGCCAGACGGTGATGGTGGTCGCCGCCGCGGAGCCGAGAAAGCCTTCGCGCGGCAGGCCGTAGGCGCCGTGAATGAGGCCGTAGTTGAGGAAGCCGTTGACGAACACGCCGCCGATCGACACCCACAGCAGCCGGCGCGCCGCGCCGATGGCCGGCAGGAACGCGCGCATCATGCCGACGCCGATCAGGCTGGCCGGCGTGCCCCAGCGCAGCACCGCGCAGTATTCGCCGACGTTCTTCGCCAGCAGCGCCGGTTCGTGGAACGCGAGCAGGATGGCTTCGGCATAGGACAGCAGCACGAAGGCGGGCACCGCGAGCAGCAGCGAGAGCACGAAACCGGTCCAGTAGATGCCTGGCACGCGCTCGTCGGCGTTGGCGCCGCGCGCGTGCGCCACGGACACCGACACCGACGTCAGCACGCCCTGCAGCAGCGTCACGACGACGAAGAAAAGATTTGCGCCGAGGCCACCGGCGGCGAGGGCATCGGGACCGAGCGAGCCGAGCAGGATGGTGTCCGTGACGCCCATCGCCATCTGCGAGAGTTGCGCGATCGCGAGCGGCGCCGCGAGGCGCGCGGTGTCGGCGGCGTGACGGGTGAGGCTCGGTGGTCCTTGATGCGCGCGTTGCGCGCGCGGGGTTTGGGCTTGCATGGTCGAGAGCGAATCAAACGGAGCAGGGGCGGGCGCGTCTTCGGCGGCGCTTCAGGTGCGGCGGCGTGGCGCGGGTCCGCAAGCGTCCTGACCGTACCGACACCGGGATTATTCCGCGCCCTTCCGGGATGCAGGGGCGTCGAAAACGGAAGATGACAAGCTTATTGCCTCGCGTGCGGCGTGTCGATGACGCGCCGGCTTATGCCGGGCTTTTGGCAAGCGCGTGACGCCTGCACTCAAACTCCGCGACGGTCATTCGGGCGCGCGCACGCGGATGGTCTGGCCGTCGAGCTTCACGACCTGGCCCGCGCGGATCTTGCATGTCTTGCGCATCTCCACGTGGCCGTCGACGGTCACGTCGCCCATGGCGACCCGCGCTTTCGCCGAGCCGCCGCTGTCCGCGAGACCCATCAGCTTGAGCAGGTTGTGAAGTTCGACGAAGTCGCCCGTGAGGGTGAATTGTAGTGACGGCATGGACGGGCGAAGCGGGATTGCGGGAAGGAGGGGTCCATCATAAACCACCGGCGAGCACGCGCCGGGCATGCGACGTGCTCCCTACAAGCGAGACCCCGGTAACCGGTTCGAAAGCAGTCTGGTTGGCAAATGTAGCCAGATGAAACCGTCGGTAACAATGACGGGTTTTGCAGAACTCGATCGCGCGCCGGCGGGTCCGACGGTTTGACTGAAACAGCTTCGGTCATCTTTCCAAATCGACAAACGCCGTGCGGACAACGATCCGACGGCACACAAATCAGAGAGAGGACATGCTCATGACTCAAGCTCGCATTCTGTTGATCGGCACCGCCATCGCCACCTTTGCTGCGTCGAGCGCCTTTGCGCAAAGCACGCAGCCGGCCCCCATGACGCCGGCGCCCGCACAGGCGCAGACGATGCAGCCGGCGCCGGGCCAGATGTCGAATCCGATGCCCGGCAACGCCATGCCCGCGCAGGCCCAGCAGCCCGTGACGCCGCCGCAGCAGAACCTCGTCGCGCCCGCGCCGACCGATCCGCTCGTCCAGCGCCGCAATGCCAACGCGCAGGCCAACGCTGAATACCGCGCGTCGAAGAAGTCGTCGAAGGCCGAACTGAAGGCGCAGAGCCAGCAGGCCAACGCGCAGTACAAGGAAGAGGTGAAGAACGCGAAGATCAATCGCAAGGCCGACAAGGACGCCGCGAAGGCAGAACTGAACGCCACCGAGCCGAACGCGCCGAAGGACACGGGACTGCAGCACTAAGCATGTCGCTGTCCCGGCGAAATCGTTCCAGGGAGGACATATGAAGCAAGGATCGAAGGCATTCCTGGCCGCGCTTGTCGCGGCAACGCTGGCCAGCGCGAGCGCGGCGTCGATCGCGCAGACCACCAGCGACGCGCCGATGACGAAGGCCGATCAGAAGGCGGCAAAGAAGCAGGCATCGGCCGACAAGGACGCCGCCGTGGCGCAGGCCAAGGCCGACAAGAAGAAGACCGAAGCCCAGTCCGAAGCCAACGAAGCCGCTGCGGACGCGAAGCTGAAAAACGCGAAGAAGGCGGACTGAACGTCTGAACGCGCGTCGATCGACGCCGCAAGCCCGGTTCCCCAACGGATCGGGCTTGTTTCTTTTTCGGGGTCAAAAGCTGAGTCCAGGCAAAGACTTGCGTGCAAAGCTTGTATGGATATACAGTGTGCGTCACTCTTTTCCCGCCCGTCCCTGTACCCGTGCTCACGCTCCCCGATACCGCCGACACCGCTGCCGATTCCACCGCCAGACAAGTCGCGGACTACCTCGCGAAGCTTAACGAGGCACAACGCCAGGCGGTCGAATTTGGCGTCGATGAACCCGATCGTCGTGGCGGGCCGCTGCTTGTCATCGCGGGTGCGGGATCCGGCAAGACCAATACGCTTGCGCATCGCGTCGCGCACCTGCTGGTGAAAGGCGCCGATCCGCATCGCATCCTGCTGCTCACCTTTTCGCGCCGCGCGGCGCTCGAAATGACCCGGCGCGTGACCCGCATCGCCACTCAGGCGCTCGGTGCGCGCAGCGCCATCGCGCAGGGATTGACGTGGTCCGGCACGTTCCACAGCGTCGGCGCGCGACTGCTGCGCGATTACGCCGATCTCGTCGGCCTCGCGCCGTCGTTCACCATCAACGACCGCGAAGATTCCGCCGACCTGATGAACCTCGTGCGGCACGAGCTCGGGCTGTCATCGAAGGAAAAGCGCTTTCCGGCCAAGTCCACTTGCTTCTCGATCTACTCGCGCGTCGTGAACACCGGCGCGTCGCTCGCCACGGTGCTCGACCAGTCGTTTCCCTGGTGCCGCGAGTGGGAATCCGACCTGAAGCGCCTGTTCGCCGCATATGTGAACGCCAAGCAGTCGCAAAGCGTGCTCGACTACGACGACCTGCTGCTCTACTGGTCGCATCTCGCTGCGGAGCCGTCGGTGGCGGCGGACTTGTCGAGCCGTTTCGATCACGTGCTGGTCGATGAATACCAGGACACCAACCGCCTGCAGGCGTCCATCCTGCTCGCGATGAAACCGGACGGGCGCGGCCTGACTGTCGTGGGCGACGATGCGCAGTCCATCTATTCGTTTCGCGGCGCGACGGTGCGCAACATTCTCGACTTCCCCGGACACTTCAACCCACCCGCCGCCAGTGTCACGCTGGATCGCAACTACCGTTCGACGCAACCGATCCTCGAGGCGTCGAACGCGGTGATCGGGCTCGCGTCCGAGCGCTATACGAAGAACCTGTGGACGGACAAGGCGTCGGCGCAGAAGCCGCGCGTCGTCAGCGTCGCTGATGAAGCGGATCAGGCGCGCTATGTCGTCGAGAAAGTGCTCGAGGCGCGCGAAGGCGGCATGAAGCTCAAGTCGCAGGCGGTGCTGTTCCGCGCGGCGCATCACAGCGCCACGCTCGAAATCGAACTCACGCGGCGCAATATTCCGTTCGTGAAGTTCGGCGGCCTCAAGTTTCTCGATTCGATCCACGTCAAGGACGTACTCGCCGTGTTGCGCTGGGCCGAGAATCCGCGCGACCGCGTCGCGGGCTTTCGCGTCGCGCAATTGCTGCCGGGCATCGGGCCGGCGCTGGCCGGGCGCCTGCTCGACAGCGTGAGCGCGCCGCAGGCGGTGGCGTCGCAGGCCATTGCCCGTTTTCAGGCGCCCGCGCGCGCCAGCGAGGACTGGCCGCGTTTCGTCGGGCTGATGGCGAAGCTGTGCGGCCGCGAATCGGGCTGGCCCGCCGAGTTCGAAATGATCCGCCGCTGGTATGAACCGCATCTCGAACGCAATCACGAGGACGCGGCGATCCGCATCGGCGATGTGATGCAGATGGAGAGCATCGCGTCGACCTATCCGACGCGCGAGCGCTTCCTCACCGAACTCACGCTCGACCCGCCCGACGCGACCAGCGACGAATCCGGCGTGCCGCTGCTGGACGAAGACTATCTGATCCTCTCGACCATTCATTCGGCCAAGGGTCAGGAATGGCGCAATGTTTTCGTGCTGAATGGCGTCGACGGCTGCATTCCGTCCGATCTGGGCACGGGCAGCGACGAGGAAATCGATGAAGAACGGCGCCTGTTGTATGTCGCGATGACGCGTGCGAAGGAAGACCTGCACGTCATCACGCCGCAGCGCTTCTACGTGCACAACCAGACGCATCTCGGCGACCGCCACGTATGGGCGCAGCGCACACGCTTCATTCCGCCGCATCTGCTGCCGCAATTCGAGACGGCCGCCTGGCCGCCGGTGATCGCGCCCACGGCGCCGACGGCCGCGGGGCTGGCGGCGGCCGCGAAGGCGAAGCTGGATATCGCGGCGCGCCTGAAGGGGATGTGGGAGTAAGAGGCGCGCTCAGCGCGGTGCGCGCGAGGCGCGCGGCGTGCGCGGCGGCGAGAAGATGCTGCGCAGCCAGGCGGCGAAGCGCGTGTAGCCGTCGTAAGGCTCTTCGACGAACAATTCCGGGCGCAGCGAGCGCAGGATTTCGAGCACTTGCTGCGCTTCCTGCTTCTGGATCGAGCCATACACGATGCCGAGCCGCAGCAGGCAGCGCAGTTCGCCGAGTTTTTCGCGCGCTGTCGAGCCGACGCTCGTTTCCACCGTAATTTTCATTTCGTAGACGCGCTGGCGCAGCGAATCCGCGAGCCGCCACGCAGGCGTCTGCATCTTCTCTTCCACTTCGCGAATGTCCGCCGCCGCGGACTTGATCTGCGACGCGAGCATGTCCACTTGCGATACGTCGCCCTTGGCTTCGGTGACGATGGCCGCCGCCCATTCGCGCGACGCCTTGACGAGATCTTCCGCGGTCCAGTCGGCGCGAATCGCGAACGCGAAGCCATGTTCGGCCGCCTGACGGATCAGGATCTCGACGACATCCGGAAACTCCTTGTCGAGCGCGCGCTTGGCCCACGCGTACTGGCCGTGCGAGAGCATGCGCTGCACGGCCTGCTCGGTGAGCGGCGTGTGATTGTCGAGCAGGATCGCCCGCAGGAAGTCTTCGAACGACGGTGTGACGAACTGCGGATCCAGCTTCAGCGACAGACGCAGGAAGGCGTCGAAGTCGCGCTGCAAGGAAGCGATCGTCTCTTCGCGGAGCGAAAGGGTGATTTGGCGCATGTTGGTTCCCGGTTCCGCTTCCGGATGCGTCGGAAGCGGGTAATGCTGGTGGCGCCGCTTCTGTGGGCGGAGGCCATTCGTTTCTGATATCGGCGCGGGTTCCGGGAACTTGAGGCTTTTTTGGTGCTTTTTGAAAGCCAATTGCGGGCCGATCGATGGAAAACGTTAGCGCAGAACCAGCAGTTGCCAGACGAAGAACACGGTCAGGGAGACAGCAATGGTCAGAAGCGGCCGCTTGCTGAGCGCGCACACGATGACCGCGACCAGCGCCGCCACCAGTTGCGGATTGCGCCAGGTGATCTCGGCGCCGTTGCCGTGCGGCGAGACGGTCATCGGCACGATGATGGCAGTCAGCACCGTCACGGGCACGAACGAGAGCGCGGTGCGCACGATGGGCGGAAAGGGCAGGCGCTCGCCGAGCACGAACACGGCGGCGCGGATCGTGAACGTGACCACGGCCATGCCGAGGATGAGCAGCACGTAGTTCGAGGCGGCACTCATTGCGCGTGCTCCTTCGAAGCTTGCTTGCGCTGCGCGCGATGGTCCCGCAGCGTGAGCATCATGCCGACCGCCACGCCCACGAGCACCGCCGCCAGCAGGCCGAGCTTGTACGGCCAGTCCTGCCATGCGAACGACAGCACGCCCGACGCCAGCGCCGCCGCGACGAAGCGCACCGCGACGAGCTGCGGCACGATGATCGCGATGAAGGTGGCGACCATGGCGAAGTCGAGCCCGAGCGACTTGAGGCCGGGAAACGCTGCGCCAAACAGCAGGCCGATGAGCGTCCACCCCTGCCAGTTCAGATACATCGCGACGCCGGAACCGAAGAAATAGTGCGGTCCGATTTCGCCGGGATTGCGCTTCTGATAGTGCGCATAGGCGACGGCGAAGACTTCGTCAGTGAGCACGCTCGCGAGCGCCCAGCGCCAGCGTCGCGGCAGATGCGCGACATACGGCGCGAGCGTCGCGGAATAGAGCACATGACGGAGATTGACGACGAGCGTCGTCGCCCAGATGACGGCGAAGCTCGCATGCGACGCGATCAGGCCGACCGCGATGAATTGCGCCGACCCGGCGAACACGGCGAGCGACATCAACTGGCCGTGCCACAGCGAGAGCGGGCTGGCCGTGACGAGCGTGCCGAAGATCACGCCGAAAGGCGCGGCGCCGATCATCATCGGAAGGGTGTCGCGGGCGCCGGCGGCGAATTCGCGCAACGCCTGGCCGGATGGCGGCGTGGACGGTCGGGTCGAGTGCCGTGCGGACTGCATGGCGGACGATTGTGCGGATGTTGCCTTCAAGATTTCCTCCTGTGACAGCGAGGATACGCAACGCGGTGTCCGGATGGCTTGTACGTTCTTGCGCTGCCGGCGCTTCTTTCCGGACGCTCAGCGCCAGCGGCCCGGCGGCACGCCGAACGCGCGCTTGAAGTGGCGGGTGAAATGACTCTGGTCGGTGAAGCCGCTCGCCGCCGCGACGTCAGTGACCGACGCACCCGAACGCAGCGCGGGCAGCGCTCGCACGATACGCATCTGGTTGCGCCAGGCGTGCGGCGCGAGACCGGTCGTGCGCGCGAACAGCCGGGCGGCATGGAAGGTCGACAGGCCCACCGTGCGCGCCAATTCGGCGAGCGTGACGGGTTCGAGCAGGTCGTCGGCGAGACGTGACTTCATGGTTTCGACGCGCTGCGCGTCGGCGGCGAGCGACGGCGCACCCGCGTGTTGCCGTGCGTGCCGGCCGATCAGCGTCGTGACCGCATCGACGAGCGCCAGTTCGGCTTCGAGTGGATCGGCGCCGCGCTCCAGCACGCGGTGCGCATGCAAGAGGCGACGTGCCAGATCGGCATCGCGGATGATGTGATCCGGAAACCGCGGCGCGGCAGCGCGTTGTCCGCACAGATCGTGCGCGAGGTCCTCGACGAACGGCATCGGCAGGTAGAACACGCGATAGCGCCAGCCGATATCGACCGCCCGTGCGCCCGTATGCACCTCGCCCGGATTGATCACCGGCACCGAGCCGGTTTCCGCGACATGATGCGCGCCGCGATAGTCGAAGCATTCCGCGCCGGCCTCGATCACCGGCACCGTGTAGGCGTCGTGCCAGTGCGGCGTGAATTCATGGTCGTAGTATTCCGCGGTCACCATGTCCGCGTCCGGCACGAGCGGCGAGCGCCAGTAGCGTGCGGCATCGCGGAAATGGTCGGCGTTCATGGCGGAATGACGGATGAAGAAGGGAAACGGGAAGTTTATAACGTTGTCACTTCACCGGTATCGTCGTGCCCTCCGGCACCGGCACGGCGGTCACACTGTTCTTCGGACTGCCGGTCGCGATGCGGTCGCTGTACGTGAGATAGACGAGCGTGTTGCGCTTCGTATCGACCACGCGCACCACGTGCAGCGTCTTGAAGATGAACGACATGCCCGCCGAGAACACATCGGTTTTCTGCTTGAGCGGCTGGGAGAATTTGATCGGGCCGACCTGCCGGCAGGCGATCGACGCCTCGGTCGGATCTTCCGCGATACCCAGTGTGCCTTTCACGCCGCCCGTGCGCGCCCGCGAAACGTAGCAAGTTACGCCCTGCACGAGCGGATCGTCGTAGGCATCGACGGTAACGCGATCAGAGCCCGTGAAACGGAAGTTGGTATTGACGCTGGCGATCTCCTCGGCATGCGCGATTCCGGCGCCGTAGAGGGAGGCAAGCACTGCAAAGGCGAGGGCGGGACGCTTCATCGACATCATCCGGAAAAGAGAAGGGGCGTCGTATTGTATCGACGCCCCTGAGTTCTTTCGATGTGTCGCACATCCGGTCCGTTCAGTGGAAGATCAGATAAAGAATCACCAGCACCACCACCGGCACGCCGAGCAGCCATCCGAGCAGGTAAGGCATGTTGACCTCCTTCGCGTATCGTTTTTGACAGTTCCAGTATCGCGAAGACAGCGCATGCACGTTAGCCGTGCAAGTCCGAAAGCTGTGTAGGTCTTGTCCTATCTTGAGCTTACATAATCATTACGTTCACGCCCGCTTGCGCGCCGGACGATCGCGGTACAGCGTGCGCACATAGTCCAGATGCGCGCCCGCGCATTCGCGCGCCTGTGCAGGGTTGCGCGCGACGATCGCGTCGAACATCGCGCGATGCTGCGCCATCAGGTTCGCCTCGACTTCGTCGTCGTAATCCACCAGCCGATGCGACGTGAGCATCGATTCGCGCACCAGTTCGTTCAGTCCATGCATGACGTGCGTCAGCGCGACGTTGTGCGTTGCATCGGCGATCGCCAGATGGAAAGCCGCGTCCTTCTCCGCGATGCGCGTGCTCTTGCTTGCCACCGCGGCCTCGAGCGCGTCGAAAGCGGCGGCGATGCGCGCCAGATCGGCCTCGGTGGCGCGCTCGGCCGCGTAGGCGGTGGAAAGCGTTTCGAGCCCGTGGCGCAATTCCAGCACGTCGGCGCTGGCATCCGGCTGCTGATCGAGCAACGCGGCGAGCGGACGCGACACCAGCGGCGCCGTCACGTCCGATACGACGAAACCTCCGCGCCCCGCTGCGCGGATGAAACCATCGGATTCCAGCCGGATCAGCGCCTCGCGCAGCGATGGGCGCGACACGTTCAGCTGCTCGGCCAAGTCGCGTTCGGCGGGCAGGCGCTGGCCGGGCAGCAGCGTGCCGTTCGAGATCAACTCGCGAATCTGTCCGGACACGACGTCCGAGATGCGCACGCGGGCATAAGAATGCGAGTGGACGGGCTGGAAGGTCATTGATTGACGCGAACGGGACGTGGAAACTCGAAAGGTGCCCGAGTTTGACACGAAACACGCATCTCTTTAAAGTCTTGGTCAGACCAAGCTGACCAAAAAGAGTCGTCCCGTTCCCGCAATCGACATTCGCCACCGGCCCTCATGAAAGTCGCCCTTTTCGTGCCCTGTTTCATCGACGCCTTCTATCCGCAAGTCGGCGTCGCCACGCTGGAACTGCTCGAACGGCTCGGGCTCGATGTCGACTATCCGCAGGACCAGACCTGTTGCGGCCAGCCGATGGCCAACAGCGGCGCGCACAAGGACGCCGCCGGCGCGGAACGCGTGTTCGCGCGCAATTTCGCGGACTATGACTACGTGGTGGGACCGTCAGCGAGTTGTACGCATCATGTGCGCGAACACTTCACCGCGATCGAACAGACCGGCGCCGTTCAGAAAGTGCGGCGCAGCACCTTCGAACTCGTCGAATTCCTGCACGACGTGCTCGGCGTGCGCGAGTTTCCGTGGGCCGAGTTCCCGCACCGGGTCGGGCTGCATAACAGTTGCAGCGCGGTGCGGCATCTGCGCGAGACGTCGAATTCCGAAGTCGCGGGCACGCCGTACTCGAAGCCGCGCGCGTTGCTGGAAGGCGTGAAGGGCATCGAGTTCGTCGCGCCGGCGCGTCCCGATGAATGCTGCGGCTTCGGCGGCACGTTCTCCGTGACCGAGGCGGCCGTCTCCGTGCGCATGGGGCAGGACAAGGTGAGCGATCACGTCGGCGCGGGCGCGGAGTACATCGTGTCGGGCGACATGTCGTGCCTGATGCACCAGCAGGGCTGCGCCGAACGCATGAAGGTCGAGGCGAAGTTCATCCATATCGCGCAGGTGCTGAACGGAGTGCGCGCATGAGCAAGACCATCCGCATCGATCACGCGAAGGCGGCCAGCGCGTTCCTGCAAAAGCCGGATCACGTTGCCTTCCACGACAAGCGTCTGTGGGACTTGCGCACCAAGCGCGACGCGCAGGCGCACGGCATCGCCGAATGGGAAACGATGCGCGATCTGGCGTCGGGCATCAAGGAACATACGCTGTCGCATCTTGCAGACTATCTCGCGCAGTTCGCGGATCAGGCGGAGAAGAACGGCGTGACCGTGCATTTCGCGGCGAACGCGCAGGAACACAACGAACTCGTCTACCAATTGATGAGCGCGCGCGGCATGACCGCCCTCGTCAAGAGCAAGTCGATGCTCACCGACGAATGCTATATGCGCGACTATCTCGAGCCGCGCGGCATCACGGTGATGGAGACCGACCTCGGCGAGCGCATCCAGCAACTCGATCACCAGGACCCGAGTCACATGGTGGTGCCGGCCGTCCACAAGCTGCGCGCGGACGTCGCGGAACTGTTCGGGCGCACCATCGGCACCGATCCCGCGAACAGCGACATCCACTATCTCGCCGAGAGCCAGCGCATGAACACGCGGCCGTACTTCGTGCGCGAGAAGACCGCCGGCATGACCGGCTGCAACTTCGCGGTTGCGGAGACGGGGACGGTCGTCGTGTGCACGAACGAGGGCAACGCGGATCTCTCGGCGAACGTGCCGCCGCTGCATATCGCGTCGATCGGCATCGAGAAGATCATTCCGACCATCGCGGATCTCGGTGTGTTCGTGCGCATGCTGTCGCGCAGCGCGCTCGGCTCGCCGATCACGCAATACACCTCGCATTTCCGCCAGCCGCGGCCGGGCACGAAGATGCACTTCATCCTCGTCGACAACGGCCGCTCCGAGCGCCTGGCGTTGGACGACTTCTGGTTCTCGCTCAAGTGCATCCGCTGCGGCGCGTGCATGAACACGTGTCCGGTGTATCGGAGGAGCGGCGGGCTGTCGTATGGCGGTACGTATTCCGGACCGATCGGCGCGATCATTAATCCGACGCACGATCTCAAGCGCTACAGCGCGCTGCCGTTCGCCTCGACGATGAACGGCAGTTGCACCAACGTGTGTCCGGTGAAGGTGAACATTCACGAGCAGATCTACAAGTGGCGCGAGGTGATCGCGGACAAGCACGAGGTGCCCTTCGTCAAGCAGGAAGTGCTGAAGATGGCGGGGCGGCTGCTGGCGAGCCCGACGCTGTATCGCGCGAGCGTGGCATCGCTCGGCGGGGCGCTCAAGCGGCTGCCCAACTTCGTGCTCTATAACCCGCTCAACATCTGGGGACGCCAGCGCGAACTGCCCGAAGCGCCCGCCGAGACCTTTCACGAGTGGTACAGGAAAAACCGGAAGCCGGCCAAATGACGAGTCGCGAAGCCTTTCTCTCGAGGATCCGCGCGGCGCAACCCGCCGCGCGTCCGCGGCCGGAGGTGCCGCTGTTTCCGGCGCCGCCGGGCGACCTGAAGGAGCGCTTCAGCACGGCGCTTGCCGCGATGGGCGGCACGTGTGTCGATGCATCGAGCCTGGAGGACGTGAACGCGCTGATCGCCACGCGCTTTGCGGAGGCGCAGGTGATCGCCTCGGCCGTGCCGGGTGTCGCGGGCAACCGGCCGCTCGCAGCGGATACGGTGCCGGCGTCGCTCCAGGACGTCGATGTCGCGGTCGTCAGGGGGCGCTTCGGCGTCGCGGAAACGGGCTCGGTGTGGTTCAGCGAGCAGGAATACGTCGTCAACTCGATCGGCTATCTGGCCCAGCATCTGGTCGTGCTGCTCGATCCGGCGCAGCTCGTCGAAGGCTTGCAGCAGGTGTACCGGCGCGACGATTTCAGGACGGCGCGTTATGCGGTGCTCGTGACCGGGCCATCGGCGACGGCGGATATCGAAGGCGTGCTGATTCGCGGCGCGCAGGGCGTGCGGTCGCTCACGCTGGTGTGGCTCGCGTGAAGAGGCCGATGCTCGTCAAGTCTTGGTACCTGAAGAAGATCGCCACCCAGCCACTTGACGATGGTGTACACGGTCCGGTTCCACGCTTTCACACGCTTGCCGACGAGCCGGATAGGACAGAGAAACTTGAACGCGTGATTCAATTCGCCGCCGACAAAGTCGTTCGAACCTTGCCAAGCACAATATGTGCAGACCGCACAGACGATGAAGGTCAACAGGATGATCCAGCGCATCGTTTCTCACTCTATCGTCTATCGCGGAAATAGATCGACGAACGGATAAACGAGATCCGCCTGGACGGTGACGACGCATAGAGAAGACAAAACCGGCGCGCAAAAACAAAAAGCCCAATCGAAGACTGGGCTTTGCTGGATCCTGCGATGAAGCCTTTTTGGCTCCCCGACCTGGGCTCGAACCAGGGACCTACGGATTAACAGTCCGGCGCTCTACCAACTGAGCTATCGGGGAACAACTGACAACATGTGAAGCTGAGATGAAAAACCCAGCCGATAGACTGGGTTTTGAACAACGCTTGCTGGAGCTTTGGATGAAACTCTTGGCTCCCCGACCTGGGCTCGAACCAGGGACCTACGGATTAACAGTCCGGCGCTCTACCAACTGAGCTATCGGGGAACATCTACAGCAGAGAAGCGAGAGTATAGGGGGGTGGTGCTTTACTGTCAACGCCCAATCTTCATTCGATAAGCGCTCTCGCAGCTTGAAGAGAGGGCCTCACAAACCACGCAAATCAGCGCTCCAGCAGATTCAGCTTTTCCTTGACGTCCTTGAACTCATCCGACTCGGGCAGCGGCGCCTTCGTCTTGGTGATGCTCGGCCAGTTGCGCGAGAGGTCGGCGTTCAGTTCAGTGAAGTGTTGCTGATCCCCGGGCACATCTTCTTCGGCGTAGATCGCATTGACCGGGCATTCGGCGACGCACACGGCGCAGTCGATGCATTCGTCCGGATCGATCGCGAGAAAGTTGGGACCTTCGCGGAAGCAATCCACCGGGCACACGTCCACGCAATCGGTGAACTTGCACTTGATGCAGCTTTCGGTCACAACGTGAGTCATTCAGGCTCCTGCATGCGGAATTCGTGGGGGCTGCGCCCTGGGCGGCTGCATGGGCCGGGAGGTGCGCTTGCGGAAACGCATATTGTAGCGTAATAGGAAAAACGGACGCGAGCGCCGGCGCCGCCTGTCTTATATCAATTCGTGATGTGGGTATGCGCGGCAGAGGAAGCCTTTGCAGCAGGCAGGAGAGGGCCGCCATGCCCCATGCCGGCGCGCACATTCGGGTAACATGACCTGCAATGCGTATTCGGGTCAGAGTCTCTTCGAGGCAAGCCCGTGCGTCATCAATGCACATCGGGACAGCATCGGGACAGCGGGGCAGGTGGCTCGAACCGATGCATCATCTTTTCGCGTGGATGTTTCAGCCAGAACCATGATCATCACTTCGCTGCTCGACACCGATCTCTATAAGTTCACGATGATGCAGGTCGTGCTGCATCATTTCCCGGCAGCGAACGTCGAATATCGCTTTCGCTGCCGCACGCCGAATGTCGATCTCGTGCCGTACATCGACGAAATTCGCGACGAAGTCCGGCAGCTCTGCAATCTGCGCTTCAAGGAAGAAGAGCTCGACTATCTGCGGCACATGCGCTTTATCAAGAGCGACTTCATCGATTTCCTCGCGCTGTTCCATCTGAACGAGAAGTCCATTCGCATCGCGCCGTCGGCGAAGAACAACGGCGAGATCGACATCGATATCGAAGGTCCCTGGCTGCATACGATTCTCTTCGAGATTCCGGTGCTCGCGATCGTCAACGAGGTCTACTTCCGCAACACCCAGCGCAAGCCCGAGTACGAAACCGGCCGCGAGCGTCTGCGCGAGAAGATCAAGCTGCTCGCCACGCCGCCTGAATATTCGGACTGCAAGATCGCCGACTACGGCACGCGTCGACGTTTCTCCAAGCACTGGCACGAGGAAGTGGTGCTGACGCTCAAGGAGCGCCTGGGCGCGCAGTTCGCCGGCACGAGCAACGTCTATTACGCGA
This sequence comes from Caballeronia sp. LZ065, assembly GCF_031450975.1. Lineage (NCBI taxonomy): Bacteria > Pseudomonadati > Pseudomonadota > Betaproteobacteria > Burkholderiales > Burkholderiaceae > Caballeronia > Caballeronia sp. LZ065. Next base: position 2,436,824 of record NZ_JARUXV010000001.1, on the reverse strand, counting down.
TGAAGCACGGCCAGCGTCCGCTCGGCACCATGGCGCACGAATACCTGCAGGCGTGTCAGGCGCTGGGTCCGCGCCTGCGCGATTCGCAGATCTACGGCTTCGAGATGTGGGCCAAGGAATATCGCGGCGACCTGGGCATCGCGCTGTCGGACGTGTACGGCATGAAGGCGTTCCTGAACGACTTCGACATGTACTTCTGCAAGCTGTTCGACGGCGCGCGGCACGACTCGGGCGATCCGTTCGACTGGGGCGAGCGCCTGCTGCGCCATTACGAAGAGAACCGCTGCGACCCGCGCACCAAGATCCTCGTGTTCTCGGACGCGCTCGATATCCCCAAGGTGCTGCAGCTCTACGAGCGTTTCCGCGGCCGCTGCCAGCTGGCATTCGGCGTCGGCACGAATCTCACCAACGACCTCGGCTATCAGCCGCTGCAGATCGTCATCAAGATGGTTCGCTGCAACGGACAGCCGGTGGCGAAACTGTCGGATTCGCCGGGCAAGAACATGTGCGACGACCGCGCGTATCTCGCTTACTTGCGGCAGGTATTCGGCATCGAGCAGCCGGTGGACGAACTCTGACGCGTGCGTTGTTGCGTGCCTGGTTTGCGCCCCGGCCTATGCCGTCCGGCCGAGGTTCGCGCGCGAACTCCGCTCGCTATAATTCGACGCGTCGCTGATCGATTCGGCTCACGCACCTACGCATTTACGCACCCACGCAGCTTTGCAGAGGGAAGAGGACGGCACCATGGATACATCGGCCGCGCGCCGCACCATTCTCGCGCGCATCCGCAGTGCGCAGGGCCGTCGCGGCGAGCCGACGGACGCCGAGCGCGCCGCGGCGCAGGAGTATGTCGGGCGGCATCCGGCGGGCCCGCGTCCGCCGCTGCCGCAGACGCGCGAAGAGCTCATCGCGCGTTTCTGGCTGGAGGCCGAGCGTCTGGCCAGCACCGTGGCCGAAGTCGAATCGCTTGCTGACACTCCCGCCGAAGCCGCGCGTTATCTTCATGCGCTGAATCTCCCGACCGAGGTCGTCGCGTGGCCCGCGCTCGCTGACCTGCCGTTTGCCGAAGCCGGCTTGCACGTGTCGTTGCGCAAGCCCGTCGATGCCGATCTCGTCGGCATCACCGGCTGTTTCTGCGCCACCGCCGAGACCGGCTCGCTCGTGCTGCTGTCCGGCGCCGAAACGCCCGCGTCCGGCGCGCTGCTGCCCGCTACCCACATTGCCATCGTGCCGGCGTCGCGCATCGTCGCGGCGCACGAAGACGCCTTCGCGCTCATCCGCGCCGAACGGGGCGAACTGCCGCGTGCGGTCAATTTCGTCTCGGGGCCGTCGCGCACCGGCGATATCGAACAGACCATCGTGCTCGGCGCGCACGGGCCGTATCGCGTGCATGTCATTGTCGTGCGCGGAGCCTGAGTCCAATGCGGCTTCTGGCTGGCGGTGTTCTGCTTGCTGTGTTGGCGTCGGTCACGCATCCCGCGGCGGCGGCCACGCTCGACGGCGCAACGCTCTCGGCGGCATGGGGCCTGCCGTTCGTCGGCGTGCTGCTGTCCATCGCGGTCTTTCCGCTGGTGGCGCCGAAGCTGTGGCATCGGCATGACGGCAAGATCGCGGCGGCTTGGGCGCTCGCGTTTCTCGTGCCGTTCGCCGTCGCGTTCGGGGCCGGCGCCGCGGGCGGCGTGCTGCTGCACGCGCTGCTCGAAGAGTATCTGCCCTTCATCATGCTGCTGGCCGCGCTCTATACCGTGGCGGGCGGCATCTGCGTGCGCGGCAACCTGCATGGCTCGGCGCGGCTCAATACCGGACTGCTCGCGCTGGGCACGGTGCTCGCGAGCCTCATGGGCACGACCGGCGCGGCCATGCTCCTGATCCGGCCGCTTCTGCGCGCCAACGACAACCGCAAGCACGTCGTGCATGTGGTCGTGTTCTTCATCTTTCTGGTCGCGAATGCGGGCGGCTCGCTCACGCCGCTGGGCGATCCGCCGCTGTTCCTGGGCTTCCTCAACGGTGTCGGCTTCTTCTGGACCACGCTGCATCTCGCGCTGCCCATGCTGGTTCTCTGCGCCGCGTTGCTCGCGCTGTTTTATCTGCTCGACAGCCACTACTGGCGCAAGCACGATGCCGGACGGCCGGCACTCGATCCGACGCCCGACACACCGTCGCTCGGCGTGGACGGCAAGATCAACTTCGCGTTGCTCGCAGCCATCGTCGCGCTGGTGCTGATGAGCGGCGTGTGGAAGCCCGGCATCACGTTCGATGTGTTTGGCACGCAGGTGCAGTTGCAGAACCTGGTGCGCGACGTGCTGCTCGCCTGCGTGCTGCTGGCGTCGCTCGCCTTCACGCCGAAGCGCGCGCGCGAAGGCAATGCGTTCGACTGGGCGCCCATCGCCGAAGTGGCCAAACTGTTCGCCGCGATCTTCGTCACCATCGCGCCGGTCATCACCATCTTGCGCGCGGGCGCGGACGGCGCATTCGCTGGCATCGTTCACGTGGTGTCGGATGCGAACGGCAAGCCGGTGGATTTGGCGTACTTCTGGGCCACAGGCCTGCTGTCGTCGTTTCTCGACAACGCGCCCACCTATCTCGTCTTCTTCAATCTCGCGGGCGGCGACGCCCGCACGCTCATGACCACCGACGCCACCACGCTCGCCGCCATTTCCGCGGGCGCGGTCTTCATGGGCGCGAACACATATATCGGCAATGCGCCGAATTTCATGGTCAAGGCGATCGCCGAGTCGCGCGGTGTGCGCATGCCGGGTTTCTTCGGCTATATGGCGTGGTCGGGCGTCGTCTTGCTGCCGCTTTTCGCCATGTTGGGCTGGCTATTTTTCCGGGAGTAGGCAATGAAGAAGAAAGTGCTTGTCGCGCGATCCACGTTCCCTGATGTCATCGAGCGGCTGAAACAGCATTTCGAGGTGGACGCCAATCTGGGCGATGTCCTGCCGCAAGACGAATTTGTCCGGCGTCTCGCCGATTGCGACGGCGCGTTCACGGCCGGCGAGCGCGTCGGCGACGCCGAACTCGCGGCCGCGCCGAAGCTGAAGGTCGTCGCGAACATGGCGGTGGGCTACAACAACTTCGACATGCAGGCCTTCGACGCGCACGGTGTGCTCGGCACCAATACACCGGACGTGCTGAACGAAAGCACCGCAGACTTCGGCTGGGCGCTGATGATGGCGGCCGCGCGCCGCGTGACCGAGTCGGAGCATTTCCTGCGCGCGGGCAAGTGGCAAAAATGGTCGTTTGATTCCTTCCTCGGCGCGGACGTGTATGGCTCGACGCTCGGCGTGATCGGCATGGGACGTATCGGACAGGCGCTCGCGCGGCGGGCGAGCGGCTTCAACATGCGCGTGATGTATCACAACCGCTCGCGCGTGGCGCCCGAGATCGAGGCCGCGCTGAATGCGGAGTACGCGTCGAAGGAAGACTTGCTGAAGCGCGCGGACCATGTAGTGCTTGTCGTGCCGTATTCGAAGGAGAGCCATCACACCATCGGCGCCGCCGAACTCGCGCTGATGAAGCCGACCGCGACGCTCACGAACATCGCGCGCGGCGGTATCGTCGACGATGCCGCGCTGATCGCCGCGTTGCGTGACAAGCGCATCGCCGCAGCGGGGCTCGATGTCTTCGAAGGCGAGCCGAACTTCAATCCTGATTTCCTCGTGCTCGACAACGTCGTGCTGACGCCGCACATCGCCAGCGCGACCGAAGCCACGCGTCGCGCCATGGCGAATCTTGCCGCCGACAATCTGATCGCCGGGCTCGGCGAAGGTCTGCGCGCTGGCAATCCGCCGAATCCGATCAACCCGGGCGTACTGAAGAAATGATGGAACTGCTGGGAGGCGCGGTCGCCGTGCTGGCGCTTGCGCTGGTCATCGCGCTCATTGCGCTGGTCGTGATGCTGCGGCGCGCGTCGCGGGGCGGCATGCACGACGAGTTCGAGGCGCTCACCGATCGCGTCAACGACATGGGCGAAGCGCACGCGCGCGCGCAGGAACGGCTCGAACGCGGCCTGCGCGGCGATATCGCCGAAAGCGCGCGGGTGTCGCGCATGGAAGCGCAGAGCGGCTTCGCGCAGTTCCATCAGACGCTGTCGACGCAACTGGCGAGTACCTCGAGCGTGCAGAACGCCCAGTTTGACGCGCTCGCGCAACAACTGGCGCAGCAGAGCCAACAGGCGCGCGAGGACCAGGGCAATGCGCTGAAGCGCTTTGGCGATTCGATCTCGCTACATCTCGCGCAGCTGTCGGAGGCGAACGAGCGGCGGCTCGGCGAGGTGCGCGCGACGCTCGAGGCGCGTCTCAAGGACATCGAGGCGAACAACGCAACGAAGCTCGACGAAATGCGCCGCACCGTCGACGAAAAGCTGCACGCCACGCTGGAGCAGCGGCTCGGCGAGTCGTTCAAGCTGGTGTCGGACAGGCTGGAGCAGGTGCATCGCGGGCTGGGCGAAATGCAGACGCTCGCGGCGGGCGTCGGCGATCTGAAGAAGGTGCTGACCAACGTGAAGACGCGCGGCACCTGGGGCGAAGTGCAACTCGAAGCGCTGCTGGAGCAACTGCTCACGCCGGAGCAGTACGCCAAGAACGTCGCGACGGTGCCGAACAGCAACGAACGCGTCGAATTCGCAATCAAGCTGCCGGGCCGTCATGACGCGCCGGGAGCTTCCGCAACGTCAGATGAAGCCGCCACGCCCGTGTGGCTGCCCATCGACGCAAAGTTTCCGCGCGAGGACTACGAGCGTTTGATCGATGCGCAGGAACGTGCCGATCCGGCCGCGGTGGAAGAAGCTGCGCGCGCGCTCGAAGGCCGGCTGCGCGCCGAAGCGAAGGCGATCGCGCAGAAATACGTCGCGCCGCCCTATACCACCGACTTCGCGCTGCTGTTCCTGCCGACCGAGGGTCTGTACGCCGAAGCGCTGCGCCGCCCCGGTCTGAGCGATGCGCTACAGCGCGACTATCGCGTGAGCATAGCGGGGCCGACCACGCTGACCGCGCTGCTCAACAGTTTGCAGATGGGCTTTCGCACGCTGGCCATCGAGAAGCGTTCCAGCGAGGTCTGGCAGGTGCTGGGCGCGGTGAAGACCGAGTTCGGCAAATTCGGCGACGTGCTGGCGCGCACCAAATCGCAGCTCGAAACGGTCACGCGTTCGATCGAGGCGGCGCAGACGCGCACGCGGCAGATGAACAAGCGTCTGCGCGACGTGGAAGCGTTGCCGGGAGAGCGGGCGGCGGGACTGTTGGGCGAGGCGTCTGGCGAACTTTCCTCGCCCGAGGGCGATGACGAGGGTTGACTTACGAAGACACGGCCAGCCGTTCGAGCGGCTCGCCCGTGACGCGCACGATGCGCCAGTCGGGCAGCACGGTCGCGCCCATCTTTTCGTAGAAGTCGATTGCGTTCTGATTCCAGTCGAGCACCGACCATTCGAAGCGGCCGCATTGACGCGCCACCGCGAGCGCGGCCAGCTTCTTCAGCATCTGCGTGCCGAGGCCGCTGCCGCGCATCGAGGGGCGCACGTAGAGGTCTTCGAGGTACAGGCCGCGCTTGCCCAGGAAGGTCGAGAAGTTCTGGAAGAACAACGCGTAAGAGACGATCTCGCCGTCCTGCTCGGCAACCAGCGCTTCGGCGGCCGGACGCGTGCCGAACAACGCATCGTGCACATCCTGCTCGGTGGCGATGAACAGATGCGTCAGCTTCTCGAATTCGGCCAGCTCGAGCATCAGCGCGAACACGGCGCCGACATCGGCGGGCGTCGCCGCACGGATGAGGGCGGCGCTCATGCTTCCTCCGGCGCGTCGGACAGCGTGATCTCGATGCCGCCGAAACGCGACGCCACCCAGTTGTACGCATGACAGGCAATCCACAACAGGATGAAGCCGAGGATCGCGTTGAGCAGCAGGGCGCTCGTGACCGTGCTCACTTCCACCGAGCCATAGCGCACGAACGCGACCACGACGCCCAGCAGCACGATCGGCACGCTGAAGGTCAGATAAACGAGGATCAGCGCCTTGGCGGTCTGTCCCGGTGCGATGAACGAAATCTGTTTTTTCATGGAAGGGTGCCCCGTCTGTCGATATAGGAATGAGGGTTCCGGCGATGCCCGCGCGCGGCGCAGTCGTCAGATCAGGCCGTCGAACGGCACGATCTCGACATCGTCGCCGGCGTCTATGTCACCGCGGGCATGCTCGAGCACGATGAAGCAGTTCGCTTCGCTCATCGAGCTGAGCACGCCCGAGCCTTGCGGACCGGTCGTGACGACGCGCCAGCCGCCGTCGGCCTCGCGTGTCGCCATGCCGCGCTGGAATTCGGTGCGGCCCGCGCGTTTCTTCATCGGCTCGGCGGCGCGGGCGCGAAGGGCTGTGAGCGTGTGCCGCTGCGCGCCCGACATGGCGAGCAAGGCCTCGCGCACGATGAAGTAGAAGGTCGCCATCACGGCGACCGGATTGCCCGGCAAGCCGAAGAACAGCGCCGAGCGGCCCGCGCCGGCGCGTTCGCCCGACCACAGGCGGCCGAAGGCCAACGGCCGGCCGGGGCGCATCGCGATTTTCCAGAAGGCCACTTCACCGAGCGAATTCAGCAGGTCGCGCGTGAAGTCCGCATCGCCCACCGAGACGCCGCCCGAACTGATGACGACGTCCGCGCTGTGGGTGGCGTGACGCAACGCGGTTTCGAGCGAGGCGCGGTCGTCGCGCACGATGCCGAGATCGAGCGTCTCGACGCCCAGACGCCGGAGCATCGCGAACAGCGTATAGCGATTGCTGTCGTAGACGCTGCCTTCGCTCAGCGTTTCGCCAATGGAGCGCAGTTCGTCGCCGGTCGAGAAGAAGGCCACGACGAGCCGCTTGCGCACCGCCACGTCGCCGATCCCGAGCGATGCGAGCAGCCCGAGGTCCGACGCCCGCACGACGCGCCCGGCCGCCAGCGCGGGCTTGCCGCGAGCGAGATCCTCGCCCGCCAGCCGGCGATTCTGTCCCGCGCGGATGCCTGTGGTGGCGAAGCGAATGGTGTCGCCTTCGCGCGTGACCTGCTCCTGGGGCACCACCGTGTCGCAGCCCGGCGGCATCGGTGCGCCGGTCATGATGCGCACGCATTCGCGCACGCCGGACGTGGCCACGAAAGGACGGCCGGCGAACGCCGTGCCCGCCACCGGAAGTTCGACCGTTGCGCCGCCGCTCGTCACCGCCGTGGCCGCAAAGGCGTAGCCGTCCATCGCGGAATTGTCGAAGGCGGGGACGTCGATGGGCGAAATCACGTCCTCCGCCAGCACGCGGCCGAGCGCGTCGTGCAGGCTCACGCGTTCCGCAGGCGCATCGGCGCCGCGCGGCATCGCCCATTGACGCACGATCTCCTGCGCGGCCGCGACGGGCAGCGCATTCGGATCGTACTGAGCAACGGAGGCGAAGAATTCCTTGGGCGTGGTCATGAATCGGAGTGGATCGCGGCCTGCGTCGGGCGGTGAGGCCATGCCACGGCGGCGGAGGGAACGAGCAGCCCGGAAGGATCAGGCCGCATGGGCGGACGCGAGCGAACAGCGGGTTGAGGAGTCAGTTGCGTTCCAGCTCGGCCAGCTGCTGCAAATCGTTGACATTGTAAAACGCACGTACATCGTGAAATTGGACTTCGGCCGCCGTGTGGCGCGCGTACCACGCGCGCACCTTGCGCTCGCCGGCGTCCAGCCAGACGTCGAGATCGTCGGCGAGCGAGGTGCGCAGCAGCGCGAACACCGGATGCGCCTGCACGTCGCCGGATGCCTCGACCGTCGCCGCATACGCGATGTCGACACCCTTCGTTTCGAGCGCCTGCATCAGCGCGACGCACAGGTGTTCGTCGACGAACGGCGCGTCGCAGGGCGCGGTCAGCACGAAGCCGGTGCGCGCCTCGCGCAGCGCGGCCGCGATGCCGGCAAGCGGTCCGGGGTAAGCCGCGCGTGTATCGGCGATGACGCGCGCGGCGAAGGGCGCGCCGAGACGCGCGTAGTCGTCGAGCGAGCGGTTGGCGCTGATCAGCATCGCGCCGGCCTGCGGGGCGAGACGCCGCATCACGTGCAGCGCGAGCGGTTCGCCGCGAAACGGCTGCATGCCCTTGTCGATGCCGCCCATGCGCGAGCCGCGTCCGCCCGCCAGCACGAGCGCCGTGACGTCGGGGAAAGCATGAGGTTGGGGCGTGGCCTGCACGGTCGATTCGCCTGCGTCAGCCACCGATGTACGACATTTCGACCCGCGGTCCGTCGCTCCGCGCCGGGGCCGACGCGCTGCCGCGCAATTGCGAATAGCGGTCGCCGCGCGCTTCCCAGATGCGCGCGATGGAGGTGGCGACTTCCTCGTCGCTGGCGCCGCCGCGAATCAGGCCGCGCAGATCGTGTCCGGCCACGGCGAAAAGACAGAGGTACAGCTTGCCTTCCGTCGAAAGGCGTGCGCGCGTACAGGTTCCGCAGAACGCGCGCGTGACGCTGGAGATCACGCCGATTTCGCCGCTGCCGTCGCGATAGCCCCAGCGTTGCGCGGTTTCGGCGTCGGTATGAGCTTCGAGCGGCGCGAGCGGGAAGTGCGCGTCGATGCGCTCCACCACCTGCGCCGACGGCAGCACTTCGCTCATGTTCCAGCCATTCGACGCGCCCACGTCCATGTATTCGATGAACCGCAGGATGGCGCCGCTGCCCTTGAAGTGACGCGCCATCGGCACGATTTCCTGGTCGTTGGTGCCGCGCTTGACGACCATATTCACCTTGAGCGGCGCGAGCCCGATTGCCTGCGCCGTGGCGATGCCTTCGAGCACGTCGCTCACCGCGAAGTCGGCGTCGTTCATGCGGCGAAACAGCGCGTCGTCGAGGGCGTCGAGGCTGACCGTGACGCGCGACAGCCCCGCGTCTTTCAGCGAGCGGGCCTTGCGGGCGAGCAGCGAGCCGTTGGTGGTCAGGGTGAGGTCGAGCGGACGGCCTTCGGGCGTACGCAGCAGCGCCAGCCGCTCGATCAGATATTCGATGTTCTTGCGCAAGAGCGGCTCGCCGCCCGTCAGGCGAATCTTCTCGACGCCGTGCGCGACGAACACGCGCGCCAGCCGCTCGATTTCCTCGAAGGAGAGCAGGGCGGCGTGCGGCAGAAATGGATAGTCCTTGTCGAACACCTCGCGCGGCATGCAGTACACGCAGCGGAAGTTGCAACGGTCGGTCACCGAGATGCGCAGGTCGCGCAGCGGGCGCGCGAGCGTGTCCGTAAGCAGCCCCGATGGCGCGGCAGCGACGCCGGCGAAGGCCGGGATCGCGCTGATGTCGGTCACGGGGATGATGCGTCGGGACATGATGAATGGGGTTCGGCTCGACCGTGGCGGTCTTGTCTTGAGGTTGCGAATCGTTTTATGACAGTCCCATTTTAACGGAAGGTGCTCATCGGAGTCGCAAGGGGGATACCCGCGCGGAGTCTGGTTTTCCCGCTTTTCTGGCAGCGCTGCGCGGCGGCGGCGCGAAAAAAAACGCCATCGATGTGGATCGATGGCGTTTCATCCGTTCAGCCCCGCCCGGCACGAAGCCGTGCCGGGCGTCAGAGCGCTCTTTTAATGAGCGCCCTTGCCGGTTTCCACCTGCTGCATCGGCGTGGTGTCGGCCGGCGGCAGCGCCTTGCGCTCGCGCGGCACGCGCACCGGCGCGGGCAACTGGGCAGCGACGGCATCGGCTTCACGCAGCTTGGTCGCGTCGGTGTTGACCCACACGAGGCCGGCGCGCTCGAGGATCGGCTGGAGCGCTTCCGCGGCGATCGGCGTAGCAGCTTTAGCGGTAGCGGGTGCGGCCGGCGCGGCTGCCTCCACCGGTTCCGCTGCGACCGGCGCCTGCGCTTCGGCGTGTTCGATCGGCGGCACGGGTTCGACGGCCGTTGCCTCAGGCGTCGGCGCGACCGCGGCGACCTTCACCGGCTCAGCCACTTCGGCTTCGACGGAGACAGGCGCCGGAACCGCTTCAGGCGCGGCTTCGGCAGCGGCTGGAGCCGGCGTTTCCACGTGAGCCGGCGGTTCGACCGGAGCGGGCGCAGCTTCGACCGGTCTGGCTTCGTCGGCCACGGGTGCGAACGGATCGACAGACTTCGTTTCGGCAGCCTTCGGCGTCGGACCGAACGGGTTGTCGACCGACGACGCCGGAGCCGGCTTGGCGAACACGTCGAAGTCGGCTGCTGCGGGCGTCGATGCCTTCGTTTCCACCGGCTCGGCGTCCTGAGCCTTGGCCACCGGCGCTGTTTCAGCGACGACAGGCGCGGGCGCTTGCGGCTTCAATTCGACCGGCGCTTGAACCGGCGCTTCCACCGGCTGTGCGGCCACGGCTTCGACCGGTGCCGGTGCCGCTGCTTCTGCCGCTTCCACCGCCGGACGCGCTTCGCGACGCGCGGATACTTCCTGCGCGGCTTCGGCGTCGAACACGCCGGCTTGCGCCGAGGTGCTGTCGGCGGCGCCTTCGGCTTCCGCGACGTCAGCCGCGTGATTCACGGTGATGCCGTCTTCCTCGCGTTCGCGACGGCCGCCACGACGGCCACGACGACGGCGGCGACGCTCCTCGCCGTCACGCGCACTGTTGGCCTGATCGGCGAATTCCGCGTCGAATTCTGCGGTGTCCACATCGACCTGCGCCGACTCGACGATTTCCGACACCACCGTTTCGCCTTGCGTCAGTGCTTCGACGGCGGCTTCCGGCTGCGGCTTGCGGCGTTCGCCACGGTCCGGCCGTTCCCCGCGTTCCGCACGTTCGGGACGATCAGCGTGTTCAGAACGATCGGCGCGCTCGGCACCGCGTTCACCACGATCCGGACGTTCGCGACGTTCCTGGCGTTCGCCGGCTTCCGGACGCGCGGCGCGCTCGGCATTGCGCTCACGGCCTTCACGCGGCTCACGGGCCTCGCGCGGCTCGCGAGCTTCGCGCGGTTCGCGTGCTTCGCGGGGTTCACGCGGCTCGCGCACTTCACGCAGTTCGCGTCCCTCACGACCGCCACGGGCCTCGCGATCCTCACGGCGGGCGCCTTGCCGGCCCGCGCCGTTGCCGCTCGTGCTGCCATTAGTGCTGCTCGCGCTGCCTGCTTGCGCGCCGTCGCGGCCCGCGCCGGCGCCGCTGCGCCGGTTGCGGTTGCGATCGCCGCTGCCCGAGCGTTCGCTGCGCTCACGTTGCGGACGCGCGGCGGGTTGTGCTTCGACCGGAGCCGGGGCCGGCTTGACCTCCGTCTGGATGCCGAACAGGTTCTTGATCCACGCGATGAATCCGCCGCTCGCCGGCACCGGCGCCGCAACGGGCGCGGCCTCGACCGGAGCAGCCTTGACCGGCGCGCTCGGCGCGGGCTTCTCGGGCGTGATGCCCTTGACCGCGGCTTCCTGCTTCGGCTTCACGTCTTCGGCGCGCTTGCTGTAGCCGGTCTCGGACTCGAGTTCCGTCGCGGCTTCCACGGCCATCTTCCACGATGCGCGCGGCTCGTCGAGGCGCGCGTCGTCGTGACGCAGACGCTCCAGCTTGTAGTGCGGCGTTTCCAGATGCTTGTTCGGAATCAGGACGACGTTGACCTTGAAGCGCGATTCGATCTTGTTGATTTCCGAGCGCTTTTCATTCAACAGGAAGGCGGTCACCTCGACCGGCACCTGGCAATGAATTGCCGCGGTGTGCTCCTTCATTGCTTCTTCCTGAATGATCCGCAGCACTTGCAGCGCGGACGATTCGGTGTCGCGGATATGGCCCGTGCCGTTGCAGCGCGGGCAGGTCACATGGCTGCCTTCCGACAGCGCCGGACGCAGCCGCTGACGCGACAGTTCCATCAGGCCGAAGCGCGAAATCTTGCCCATTTGTACGCGGGCACGGTCGTGCTTGAGCGCGTCCTTCAGACGCTGCTCGACTTCGCGCTGGCTCTTGGCCGATTCCATGTCGATGAAATCGATCACGATCAGGCCGCCCAGGTCGCGCAGACGAAGCTGGCGCGCGACTTCGTCGGCGGCTTCGAGATTGGTGCGTGTCGCGGTTTCCTCGATGTCGGCGCCCTTGGTCGCGCGCGCCGAGTTCACGTCGATGGCGACGAGCGCCTCGGTGTGATCGATCACGATCGCGCCGCCCGAGGGCAGCGGCACCGTGCGCGAGTACGCGGTCTCGATCTGATGCTCGATCTGGAAGCGCGAGAACAGCGGCACGTCGTCGTGATAGCGCTTCACCTTCGAGACGTTGTCGGGCATCACGATATCCATGAAGGCACGCGCCTGATCATGGATTTCGGTCGTGTCGATGAGGATTTCGCCGATGTCCGGCTGGAAATAATCGCGGATCGCGCGGATGACGAGGCTGGATTCGAGATAAATCAGCATCGGCTGGCCGCCGACGCCGCTCTGCGACGCGGCTTCGATCGCGCGCCACAACTGCATCAGGTAGTTCAGGTCCCACTGCAGCTCTTCAGCCGAACGGCCGATGCCCGCCGTGCGCGCGATGATGCTCATGCCTTCCGGCAGTTCGAGCTGCGCCATGGTTTCGCGCAGTTCCTGACGCTCGTCGCCCTCGATGCGGCGCGACACGCCGCCGCCGCGCGGGTTGTTCGGCATCAGGACGAGGTAGCGGCCGGCCAGCGAGATGAACGTGGTCAGCGCCGCGCCCTTGTTGCCGCGCTCTTCCTTCTCGACCTGGACGATGAGTTCCTGGCCTTCGCGCAGTGCGTCCTGGATGCGCGCGGAGCGCATGTCGACGCCGTCGCGGAAATACTGGCGGGCGACTTCCTTGAACGGCAGGAAGCCGTGGCGGTCTTCGCCGTAGTTGACGAAGCAGGCTTCGAGCGACGGCTCGATGCGGGTGACGACTCCCTTGTAGATGTTGCCTTTGCGCTGTTCGCGCCCGGCGGTTTCGATGTCGATGTCGATGAGTTTCTGCCCATCGACGATGGCGACGCGCAATTCTTCTTGCTGCGTCGCGTTAAACAGCATGCGTTTCATGGAACGGCTCCAGAGCGGCTTTCGTCCTCCCTCGTCAGGCGAATCGGCGTCAGTGACGGATGAAGGTCACGCGCGCGAGGCGGGAAGGCGGGCGAGCCGCGCTTTTTGTGTGTTGTCACAAAGCACGCTGGAGCGGGATTCCTGGCGGGAGAATTGCCGAAAGCAGGCGACAGCCGCCAGCGCGGCGGCCGTGCCCTAGGGCACATGCGAAACAACGGCGAGGCGAAGTCGAGCCGCGCGGCGCGTGGCGAGGATGGACGGCGGCGTGGCGGACGGACGTCCGGGACGATCGAAACGCCCCGACGCACTGCCCGCCCAACGCGCTTTGCAGCGCCTGAATCCTCCCAACGGAGGCCGCGGAAGAGCGGTCTCGCGCACACCGGCGCGATGCTGCATGACCGTCCCTTCCTGCGGCCAGGCCGCGCCGGCGCCGCCGCGGGCCTTGTATCGCGCCCGTCGGCCGGTTGCCGTGTGTCTCGCCTCATGGCGGCGTGATCGCGCTTCGCAGATTACAGCGCAGCAGCAATTCCGCCGGCAGTTGTTCGCAACACCGGCGAGCGTCGATTGCCTGTTTCTCCTGCTCATGCGCAATTTCGCGCAGGACCGATTCAGGCGGCGACCGGTTGTTGCACCGGGCGCCTTCGCTTCTCGCCGATAAAATTCTTTTTGACCAGAAATCCGTTACCGACCGGCGATCGACTCGACCGAACGCGCCTGTGGGCTTCGTCCCTGCCGGTGATATCGCCGTGCGTGCAACTCGCTGCTCTCTGTCTTCAGGGTGAGCAACCGACCTTGGGCGCAAGTAAAATGATGGTTTATCGCTTGCACCTGTACAGTCTGTTCAATCGCGGTTCCTGCTTGATCTAAAGCATCAACCTTTTCAGACTGCTCGCAAATTATATTCAGAATGAATGAGTTAGGCAAAACTTCCCATAAACAGGTCGCAAGCGAACAGGTGTCGATGATCGAAGTCGACGAGACTGCCGCCGGTCAGCGGATCGACAACTTCCTGCTGCGCGTCTGTAAAGGCGTGCCAAAGAGCCATATTTACCGGATTCTCCGCAGCGGCGAAGTGCGCGTGAACAAGGGCCGCATCGACGCCGCATACCGTCTCGAAATGGGCGATCTCGTGCGTGTGCCGCCTATCCGTACGGCTCAGCCGGACGAAACGCCGGTGTCATCGAACGCGCCGGCCGCCGAATTCCCCATTCTTTTCGAAGATGACCATCTGATCGTCATCGATAAACCCTCGGGCGTCGCCGTGCACGGCGGCAGCGGCGTGGCGTTCGGCGTGATCGAGCAGTTGCGCAACGCCCGGCCGCACGCCAAATTCCTCGAACTGGTGCATCGGCTGGACCGGGAAACCTCCGGCGTGCTGATGCTCGCGAAGAAACGCGCCGCGCTGGTCAATCTGCACGAGCAGATTCGGGAAAATCGCCTCGACAAGCGCTATTACGCGGTCGGCCACGGCGACTGGCCCGCCGACTGGGGCCGCCGGCGCGTCGTGAAGGCGCCGCTGCACAAATATGTCGCTGCCGACGGCGAGCGCCGCGTGCGCATCCAGGAAAACGGACTGCCGTCGCACACGGTGTTCAATCTGATCGAACGCTGGGACGGCTACGCGTGGGTCGAGGCGGAACTGAAGACCGGGCGCACGCATCAGATCCGCGTGCACATGGCGAGCATCGGCCTGCCGATCGCCGGCGACGCCAAGTACGGCGACTTCGCGCTGAACAAGGATTTGGCGCGTCCGAGCGCGAAGGCGTCGCTGAAACGCATGTTTCTGCACGCTTACCGGCTGAAGATCACTCATCCGGCGAGCGGCGAACCCATCCAGTTCGAAGCGCCGTTGCCCGCCGAGTGCCGGCGCTTCATCGAACAACTCAAAAATCGTGAGACACCGTAAATGCCGCGGAAGCAATTCGATCTGATCGTTTTCGACTGGGACGGCACGCTGATGGATTCGACCGTCCACATCACGCGCAGCATCCAGTCCGCCTGCCGCGACCTCGGCCTGCCGGTTCCCGCCGACGAATCCGCCAGTTATGTGATCGGCCTCGGACTCAAGGATGCGCTGCAAATCTGCGCGCCGACGCTCGATCCCGCCGACTATCCGCGCCTGGCCGAGCGTTATCGTTTCCATTTCCTGACGAAAGGGCAGGAAACCGAGCTGTTCGCCGGCGTGCGCGACATGTTGCAGGCGCTGCGCGACGAAGGCTATTTTCTCGCGGTCGCGACGGGCAAGAGCCGCGTCGGGCTGAATCGCGCGCTGGATCAGTCGCGCCTGACGAGCGCCTTCGACGGCACGCGCTGCGCCGACGAAACCTTCTCCAAGCCGCATCCCGCCATGCTGCACGAACTCACGCGCGAACTCGGCCAGGATCTCGCCCGCACCGTGATGATCGGCGACACGACGCACGACCTGCAAATGGCCATCAACGCAGGCGCGGCGGGCGTCGGCGTGGGTTACGGCGCGCACCCGGCGGATTCGCTCGCGGTGCTCAAGCCGCATTTCTGCGCGGACAGCGTCGCGTCGCTGGCCGGCTGGCTCCGGGAGCACGCATGAGCGAAGCGGCGCGGGACGCGGTGCGCGTGTGCGCGGCGGACGCACTCGTCGACGGCGGCGCGGGCGTCCGCGTGCCGGCGACGGACGCCGCCGGCGAGGCGGTCGTCTTCTTCGTGCGCTACGACGGCAAGCCATACGGCTATCTGAACCGCTGCGCACACGTGCCGATGGAGCTCGACTGGAACGAGGGTCAGTTCTTCGAGAGCTCGGGCCTATACTTGATGTGCGCGACCCACGGGGCGATCTACCAGCCCGACACCGGCAAATGCGTCGGCGGTCCGTGCCGCGGCGCACGCCTGCGCGCCGTGACGGTCGAAGAGCGCGACACGCCTGAGGGCCGCGCGGTCTTCTGGCTTCCCGACGCGTCTTTGCAGCCCGCCTGAATCACCCCAATCCATTCACTTGTCCAGATCACGCATGTCCGACAACCTTCCTCGCGGCAACGACAACTGGGAGCGCGAAGCGCTCGAGCGCATCGCCCTGGCCGCGATTCGCGAGCAGCGCGCCGCCCGGCGCTGGCGCATCTTCTTCCGCTTTCTGTTTCTGATCGTCATCGGGCTGGTTGCCTGGGGCGTGTTCGATTTCACCGGCGACCGGGTCGCGAAGGCAGGCAAGCACACGGCGCTGATTGACCTGCAGGGCGAGATTTCCGCCACCGGCGACGCCAGCGCCGACAACATCGACGGCGCGCTGCAAAGCGCCTTTGAGGACGAGAACACGGCCGGCGTGATTCTGCGCATCAACAGCCCGGGCGGCAGTCCGGTGCAGGCGGGCATCATGTACGGCGAGATCAAGCGACTGCGCGCGAAATATCCGAAAACGCCGCTGTACGTGGTCGTCGACGACATCTGCGCGTCGGGCGGCTATTACGTCGCCGCCGCGGCCGACAAGATCTATGTGAACAAGGCGAGCGTCGTCGGCTCGATCGGCGTGCTGATGGACGGCTTCGGCTTCACCGGCCTGATGGACAAGCTCGGCGTCCAGCGGCGCCTGCACACGGCGGGCGCCAACAAGGGCGAGTTCGATCCGTTCTCGCCCGAAACGCCCGCGATGAATGCCCACGCGCAGGACATGCTCGACCAGATCCACACGCAGTTCATCGACGCGGTGAAGCAGGGCCGCGGCAAGCGTCTGAAAGACGATCCGGAGATGTTCTCGGGCCTGATCTGGACCGGCGAGAAGAGCGTCGCGCTCGGGCTCGCGGACGATTTCGGCGACGCCGGCTATGTCGCGCGTGAAGTCATCAAGCAGCCGGACATCGTCGACTACACCCAAAAGGAAAGCATCAGCGAGCGCGTGGTGCGGCGCTTCGGCGCCTCGGCGGGCGATGCAGCCGTGCGCGCGCTGACGCTCGGCGGCCGGTTTCAGTTGCGCTGAGCGTCAGGCCGCGAGCAGCAGGAAGATTGCCGGACGCTTTTGCAGGTCCGGCGCGGCCTTCTTCTTCCAGTCGGCCGCCGTGCGCGTGATGATGGTTTCGCCGGGCAAGGTGAGATCCACGGCGACGCAGATCAGCGTCGAGGGCGCGCAGGTGGCGATCAGCGTGTCGAGCATTGCGCGATTGCGATAGGGCGTTTCGATGAAAATCTGCGTCTGACTGGCCTTGCGCGACAGTTGCTCGAGTTCGCGCAGGCGCTTGCCGCGCTCGGCGGCATCGACGGGCAGATAACCGTTGAACGCAAAACTCTGGCCGTTCATGCCGGAGGCCATCAGCGCCAGCAGGATCGAGCTCGGTCCGACGAGCGGCACCACCTTCACGCCGCGATCGTGCGCACGCCGCACCAGCAGCGCGCCCGGGTCGGCGACCGCCGGGCAGCCCGCCTCGGAGACCAGTCCGGCATCGGCGCCCGCAAGGATCGGCGCGAGCAGTCTGTCGATCTCGCCGGGCGGCGTTTTGACGTTCAGCTCGCGCACATCAATCTCCTGGATCGGCCGTTCGGTGCCGACTTTCTTCAGGAATGCGCGCGTTGTCTTGGCGTTCTCGCCGATGTAGTACCCCAGCGCGGCCGCCTGGGCGCGCACCGGATCGGGCAGCACCTGCGCGAGCGCGGCGGCGTCGCCTTCGCCAAGGGTGTTCGGAATCAGGTAGAGAACGCCGCTCATCGCGCCCCCAGTACCGGCAAGCCGGCGTGGGCCAGCATGCCCGTCAGCGCGATCAGCGGCAGGCCGATCAGCGCGGTGGGATCATCCGACTCGATCGCGTCCAGCAACGCAATCCCCAGGCCCTCGGATTTCGCACTGCCGGCGCAATCGTAGGGCGTTTCGGCGCGCAGATAGGTTTCGATCTGCGCATCCGAATAGTTGCGAAAGCGCACCCGCGTGACGATATCGGCGGACTGGGTGTCGTTCGTGCGGCTGTCGAAGACGCACAGCGCGCTGTGAAACTCGACGCTCCGGCCGCGCATCGCACGCAGTTGCTCGACGGCTTTGTCGTGGGTGCCGGGCTTGCCGATCTGCTGGCCGTCGAAGGTCGCGACCTGATCCGAGCCGATCACAAGCAGCCCGTCAGGCTCCGCGACACGCGCCGCCGCCGCCCGCGCCTTGGCGGCGGAGAGGCGCAGCGCCGTCGCCTGCGGTGTTTCGTGTTCGAGCGGCGTTTCGTCGATCGCCGGCACGACGACCTCGAAGGGCACCCGCAGGCGCTCCAGCAACGTGCGCCGGTACGGTGAGCTCGACGCCAGAATCAGGCGCGGAAGGGAAGTTGAAGCGTCGGACATGAAGGGAAATCAGTAAAAAAGAAGGAAAAAACGATGGTGCGCGGCTTGATGCTTAAGTGTTTGACTCGAAAGAATAAAGCCGATATGATTTTGGGCTTTTCATCGGTCGGTGCGCAAGCGGCTTTCCCGCTCGACGCCGATGAGTCCGATGGGCCGCTTTCCGGGTAAGGCTCCGGCAGGTACAGAAGCAGGCAGCAGCAGGCAGCAGCAGGCACAAGCAGGCACAAGCGGCGGAAGCATGAAAGCCAGCCTGATGCAAATTCGGGCAAGCCACGCCTGACCGGATGCGGCGTCGCGGTGCATACTGGACGCTCATCGGAAGCTTCCGCGGAAGCGCCCGCCAAACAAGGCACAAGCAAGACACCAGCAGGAGCGCACATGACCCGGAATCCTGGCAAACCTGCGAGCCCCGCCGATCTGCGCGCGCTCGACGTTTTTGAATTCGCCACCAGCGGCACGCAGGCAGCCGGCGCACTGCGCATATCGCAGATGCCGCGCATGTTAGCCGAAGTGCCGGCCGATGTGTCGGATGCGTCGGGCGGTCTGGCAGCGGGAGAAGAAGATACCGTCTTCACCTGGCAGGCCGAGGGCTCGACTCAGCCGGAATTGCAGGACGATGGCGTGGAAGCGCCGCAGCCGTATCTGCGCCTCGCGGTACATGGTTCGGTATGGCTCAGGTGTCAACGCTGTCTTTCTCCGTATTCGCAGCATCTCGATGTCGATGCCACTTATCGGATCGTCGCGACGGAGGAAGAAGCGGATGAATTTCCGCTCGACGACGATGAAGTCGAAGTGATCGTGGGCTCGCGCCAGTTCGATCTCGTCGACTTGATCGAAGAGGAGTTGTTGTTGTCCTTGCCGCTCGTGCCCAAGCACACCGTGTGTCCCGAGGTGCACGAAAGCCTGCTCTCAGGCAGTGCTGAAGGCAGCGCCGACGACGAGTCGGAAGAAAGCAGTGCAGCGGAAGCAGCAGACAAGCCGAATCCGTTTGCGGTGCTGGAAAAGCTCAAGCCGGGCGGTTCCAGCGGCGGCAAGCAGTAACGCACTGAACCGGTTTTGTAGCAGCAACAAACAGGTAGCGCGATGTGCGCACCCGATGGCCGTACGGCCGAGGGCTGTCGGCGGATCGGGCTGTGTTAGAATTCGCAAAATTTTTCTGGAGTAATCATGGCAGTTCAGCAAAACAAGAAGTCGCCGTCGAAGCGCGGCATGCACCGTTCCCACGACTTCCTCACGACGGCTCCGCTGGCTGTCGAGCCGAGCACGGGTGAAGTGCACCTCCGCCACCACGTGAGCCCGAATGGCTATTATCGTGGCAAGAAAGTCATCAAGACGAAGAACGACTAAGCGTTCCCCGTCGCCCGTCCGGCTCGCGGAAACCATTCTGCGGGCGCCCGGGCGCAATTCGCTCTTGACACTTTCCCGGTACGACAAGAAGGCGGCATTTCACTGCCGCTTTTTTGTGTCCGAAATTCGTCGCGTTCCATGACTGTAAAGATCACCATCGACTGCATGGGGGGCGACCACGGTCCGGCCGTGACCGTTCCTGCTGCCGTCAGTTTCGTGCGCTCGCATCCCGACGCGCATCTCATGCTCGTCGGTCTCGAGCAGCCCATCCGCGCCCAGCTCAAGAAGTGCAAGGCACTCGACGAAGCTCGCCTGAGCGTCGTCGCCGCGAGCGAAGTCGTCGCCATGGACGACCCGGTCGAAGTCGCGCTGCGCAAGAAGAAAGATTCGTCGATGCGTGTCGCGCTCAACCTCGTGAAGGAAGGCGCGGCGCAGACCTGCATTTCCGCTGGCAACACCGGCGCGCTCATGGCGGTCTCGCGCTATGTGTTGAAGACGCTCGCCGGCATCGAACGTCCCGCCATCGCGTTTGCCATGCCGAGCCAGAAGGGCTACACCACGGTGCTCGATCTCGGCGCCAACGTCGATTGCGAGCCCGGGCATCTGCTGCAGTTCGCCGAGATGGGCCACGCGCTGGTGTCGGCCATCGAGGGCCGCGAGCGGCCGACCATCGGTCTGCTCAATATCGGCGAAGAAGTCATCAAGGGCAACGAGACCATCAAGCGCGCAGGCGAACTGCTGCGGGCGAGCACGCTCAATTTCTACGGCAACGTGGAAGGCAACGACATCTACAAGGGCACGACGGATGTCGTCGTGTGCGACGGCTTCGTCGGCAATGTCGCGCTGAAGACGTCGGAAGGGCTTGCGAAGATGCTCACCGACATCATCAAGGAAGAGTTCAGCCGCTCGTACGCATCGAAGCTGATGGCGCTCGTCGCGCTGCCGGTGCTCAAGCGTTTCAAGCGCCGCGTCGATCCCGCGCAATACAACGGCGCAGCCTTGCTGGGCCTGCGCGGGCTCGTCATCAAGAGCCACGGCTCGGCCGAGGCCTTCGGTTTTGAGTGGGCGATCAAACGCGGGTATGATGCCGTCAAAAATGGCGTGCTCGAACGCCTGGTGCGCGCGATGGAAGAAAACGCGCCCGCCGCGCGCGAGACCGGCGTGTCCGCGCCCGAGGCGCCGCTTGTCGCAGGCGCCGAAGGCACGCCGTCAAGCGCCGCTGCTGCCGCAGCAGACTCGCAGCCAGCTACACAGCCCGCTACACAGCCCAACTCGCAGCCGAACCCGCCGGGCGAGTCCGGAACTGCGCTACATTCGAAGGCATAATGGCTCAAACCAATCTCTACTCCCGCGTGCTGGGCACCGGCAGCTATCTGCCGGACGAGCGCGTCACGAATCAGGACTTGGCCGATCGTCTCGCGAAACAGGGCGTCGAGACGAGCGACGAATGGATCGTCGCCCGCACCGGCATTCACGCGCGCCACTTCGCGGCGCCGAACCAGACCTCAAGCGACCTCGCGCTGATCGCCTCGCAGCGGGCCATCGAGGCAGCGGGTATCGATCCCCAGTCGATCGATCTGATCATCGTCGCCACCTCCACGCCGGACTTCGTGTTCCCGAGCACGGCCTGCCTGCTGCAGAACAAGCTCGGCATCCGCAATCACGGCGCGGCCTTCGACGTGCAGGCCGTCTGCTCCGGCTTCGCCTACGGCGTCGCCACCGCGGACAGCTTCATTCGCAGCGGCCTTGCCCGCACGGCGCTTGTGATCGGCGCGGAAACCTTCTCGCGCATCCTCGACTTCAAGGACCGCACCACCTGCGTGCTGTTCGGCGACGGCGCCGGCGCCATCATCCTGCAGGCGTCGGAAGAGCCGGGCGTGCTGTCGAGCGCGCTGCACGCGGACGGCAGCCATTCGGACATCCTGTGCACGCCGGGCAACGTGAACGGCGGCGTGGTCGAAGGCAGCGCGTTCCTGCACATGGATGGACAGGCTGTCTTCAAGCTCGCCGTCAACGTGCTGGAGAAGGTCGCCGTCGAGGCGCTCGAGCGTGCGCAGCTCACGCCGGAAGACATCGACTGGCTGATTCCCCATCAGGCCAACATCCGCATCATGCAGAGCACGGCCCGCAAGCTGCATCTGCCGCCCGAGCGCATGGTGGTGACGGTCGGCGAGCATGGCAATACGTCGGCTGCCTCGATTCCGCTCGCCTTCGACGTCGCCGTGCGCGACGGCCGCATCAAGCGCGGCGACCATCTGCTGATCGAAGGCGTGGGCGGCGGCTTCACCTGGGGCGCATCGGTCATCCGCTACTGATTCCCCGGCCGCGCTTCTCCAGTCACTTCACCTATCCGCCGCTGATTGCCCTTCGTGACAGACCCCGCGCGCCCATGCAGCGCGCGGTCCGCGAAGGCATCGCGGCGCATTCCAGACAACGAGGACGAGATGAAATTTGCATTCGTTTTCCCCGGACAGGGTTCGCAGTCGATCGGCATGCTCAACGCCTTCGCTGACCACGCCATCGTGCGCGAGACGCTGCAGCAAGCCTCCGACGCGCTCGGCCAGGATCTCGGCAAGCTGATCGCCGAAGGCCCCGCCGAAGACCTGAACCTGACGACCAACACCCAGCCGGTCATGCTGACGGCGGCGTATGCAATCTACCGCGTGTGGGAGCAGGAAACCGGCCTCAAGCCGGCGCTCGTCGCGGGCCATAGCCTGGGCGAATACACGGCGCTCGTCGCGGCCGGCGCGCTGGCGTTCGCGGATGCCGTGCCGCTCGTGCGTTTCCGCGCGCAGGCAATGCAGAACGCCGTGCCGGTGGGCGAGGGCGGCATGGCCGCGATCCTCGGTCTCGATGACGACACCGTGCGCGCGGTGTGCGTCGAAGCGGCGTCGGCGGGCGTGGTGGAAGCGGTGAACTTCAACGCGCCTGCGCAGGTCGTGATCGCCGGCTCGAAGGCGGCGGTCGAGAAAGCCTGCGAAGTCGCGAAGGCGAAGGGCGCCAAGCGCGCGCTGCCGCTGCCGGTGTCGGCGCCGTTCCATTCGTCGCTGCTCAAGCCCGCGTCCGACCAGTTGCGCGACTATCTCGCCCAGGTCGAGATCAAGGCGCCGCACATTCCGCTGATCAATAACATCGATGTCTCGATCGTCTCCGATCCGGCCGCGATCAAGGACGCGCTCGTGCGCCAGGCCGCGGGCCCGGTGCGCTGGGTCGAATGCGTGCAGGCCATGGCGCGCGACGGCGTCACGCACGTCGTCGAATGCGGCCCGGGCAAGGTGCTCGCGGGCCTGACGAAGCGCATTGACGGCAACCTGACCGGCGCTTCCATCTTCGATCCAGCCTCGCTCGACGACACGCGCACACTGATTGCTGGCTGAACGACATAAGGAACGACACCATGAGCCTGGAAAACCAAGTAGCGGTCGTGACGGGCGCGTCGCGCGGCATCGGACGGGCGATTGCGCTCGAACTCGCGAAGCAGGGCGCGACGGTCATCGGCACGGCCACGAGCGAAAGCGGCGCGGCGAGCATCGGCGAGGCGCTGGCGCAGGCGGGCGGCAAGGGCCGCGGGGCGGTGCTGAACGTCAATGACGACGCAGCGGGCGATGCGTTCATCGACGGCATCGTGAAGGAATTTGGCGGCCTGAACGTGCTCGTGAACAACGCGGGCATCACGAAGGACCAGCTCGCGATGCGCATGAAAGACGACGAGTTCGATGCCGTCATCGACACCAACCTGCGCGCCGTCTTCCGTCTGTCGCGCGCGGTGCTGCGCCCGATGATGAAGGCGCGCGGCGGCCGCATCATCAACATCACGTCGGTGGTCGGCTCGTCGGGCAATCCCGGCCAGGCCAACTACGCGGCGGCCAAGGCCGGCGTCGCGGGCATGACGCGGGCGCTGGCGCGCGAGATCGGCAGCCGCGGGATTACCGTCAACTGCATCGCGCCGGGTTTCATCGACACCGACATGACCAAGGTGCTGCCCGAAGAGCAGCGCGCGGCGCTCACCGCATCCATACCACTTGGCCGACTGGGCAGCCCGGAAGATATCGCGCATGCTGTGGCATTCCTGGCCTCGCCGCACGCCGGCTATATCACGGGCACGACGCTGCACGTGAATGGCGGCATGTACATGTAAGGTTGAATAGGAATTTTGCCCGTTTTCGCTTAATATCCGCGCCGGACGGGCGCGCACTATGCTCTGCAAGGCATCGTGCGCGCCGCCGCCGCGCGGCGGCAAGAAATCATCGCAAAGCCCCGGCAGGCCGCTTGAAGCAGCGCGCCGGACAGCGGAGCGTGGAACTGAAGCGCCGTATTTTGCGGGTCCAAACCTGATAAAATGCGCGCACTCGTATTTTTGAACTTTTTTCCCCTCGGAGGGCTGCATGGACAACATCGAACAGCGCGTGAAGAAGATCGTCGCCGAACAACTGGGCGTGGCGGAAGCCGAAATCAAGAACGAAGCGTCGTTCGTGAACGATCTGGGCGCTGACTCGCTCGATACCGTTGAACTGGTGATGGCGCTCGAAGACGAATTCGGCATGGAAATTCCGGATGAAGAAGCCGAGAAGATCACCACGGTTCAGCAAGCGATCGATTACGCTCGCGCCAACGTCAAGGCCTGAGGTACTGAGGGCCAGCGGCGCATCGCTGATCAGCTAGATGCTCAGTCGCTGCAAAGACCAGTTTGAAAGCCACAGGGCACACAGGGCGGTTTCCTGTGGCCGCTGTGGCTTTTGTATTTCGTCATTCTATGGATAAGGGGTTACCGTGAGCCGTCGTCGAGTTGTTGTTACAGGCCTGGGGCTCGTTTCGCCTGTCGGCAATACCGTTGCCGACGGCTGGGCCAATCTGGTCGCGGGCAAGTCGGGTATCGCGAATATCACGAAGTTCGACGCCACGAACTTCTCCACGCGTTTCGCAGGGGAAGTGAAGGGCTTCAACATCGAGGATTACATGCCCGCCAAGGAAGCGCGCCATATGGATACGTTCATCCATTACGGCTTCGCGGCAGGCGTCCAGGCCATGCAGGACAGCGGCCTCGAGATCACCGAGGACAACGCGGAGCGCGTGGGCGTGGTGGTTGGCTCGGGCATCGGCGGCCTGCCGATGATCGAAGTCACGCAGACCGAATTGCTCAATCGCGGCCCGCGCCGCATTTCGCCGTTCTTCGTGCCGGCCTCGATCATCAACATGATCTCCGGCCATCTGTCCATCCGCTTCGGCTTCAAGGGCCCGAATCTCTCGATGGTCACCGCCTGCACGACCGGCCTGCACTGCATCGGCGAGGCGTCGCGCCTGATCGAATACGGTGACGCAGACGTCATGATCGCCGGCGGTGCCGAAGCCACCGTTTCGCCGCTCGGCATCGGCGGTTTCGCGGCGGCGCGCGCGCTGTCGCAGCGCAACGACGACCCCGCTACCGCCAGCCGTCCGTGGGACATGGACCGCGATGGCTTCGTGCTGGGCGAGGGCGCGGGCGTGATGGTGCTCGAAGAGTACGAACACGCGAAGGCGCGCGGCGCGAAGATCTACGCTGAAGTCCTGGGCTATGGCATGAGCGGCGACGCTTACCACATGACCGCGCCGCCGGAAGACGGCGACGGCGGCCGCCGCGCCATGGTCAACGCGATGAAGAACGCGCGCGTCAACCCCGACGAAGTGAACTACGTCAACGCGCACGGCACGTCCACGCCGCTCGGCGACATCGCCGAGACCATCGGCATCACGCGTGCGCTCGGCGATCAGGCGAAGAAGGCCGTCGTGAATTCCACCAAGTCGATGACCGGCCACCTGCTGGGCGGCGCGGGCGGCCTGGAGTCGGTGTTCACGGTGCTGGCCATTCACAACCAGGTGTCGCCGCCGACCATCAACATCTTCAACCAGGATCCGAAGTGCGACCTGGATTACTGCGCCAATACCGCGCGTGACATGAAGATCGACGTGGCGGTGAAGAACTCGTTCGGCTTTGGCGGCACGAACGGTTCGCTCGTCTTCAAGCGTCACTGAGTCTGCCGCGCGCCGTCACGGCAACTGAGATGACGAGCGCCCGCGTGATCCGGCCGCATCGGGAAACCGGCTTCGCGCCGGGCATTCCGCTGCGGCCGTCGCGTTTTCTGCTCGCGGCTCATGCAGGTTGTCTGGCCGTTGCCTGTGGCGCGGTGTTCCAGTGCGTATTCGCTCACACGGGCCACGCCGGTCATGCGGCTGTGGCGTGCGCGCTGACGGCGGCGCTGCTCGGACTGGCGTCGTACCGATGGATGCGTGCGCAGCCCAAGGCCCTGCACCTGCATGCCGACGGCCTCACGCTCCAGCGTCCGGGCGGCATCCTCTGCCACGTGCGGATTGTGCGCTGCGCGCAGTGGGGCGGCTGGCTGCTCGCGCTGCGCTGGACAAGCGCGCACAGAAAAGCCGGAACGCTGCTCGTCGCGGCCGATTCCATCGACGCCGAAACTCTCCGCCAGCTCGCCGTGCAGGCCCGTCGCAGCGCGGCTTCCCACCTGTAACGACTGTAACGTCTGATGAGCGTTCCAGTTGCCTTACAAGCGGGGCCGTTACAATAGCCCTCCGCGCAACAGCCCAAAGTCAAACGGATTTCCCAGGTGAGCGAAAAAGAAATCGACCAATTGCTGGTCGAACGGGTGCAGAAGGGTGACAAGGCCGCGTTCGAACTGCTGGTCGCCAAGTACCACCGCAAGATCATTCGACTGATCTCGCGCCTCGTGCGCGACCCCGCCGAGGTCGAGGACGTCGCCCAGGACGCCTTCATCAAGGCTTATCGTGCGCTGCCGCAATTCCGGGGCGAATCGGCGTTCTACACCTGGCTGTATCGCATCGCCGTCAATACGGCAAAGAACTACCTTGCCACGCAAGGGCGCCGGGCGCCCACTTCTACCGAAGCAGATGCCGAAGAAGCGGAAACTTTCTCCGACGCCGACCAACTAAGGGATATCAACACGCCCGAGTCGATGTTGATGAGCAAGCAGATCGCACAGACGGTCAATGCTGCGATGGCGCTGTTGCCCGAGGAGCTTCGCACCGCCATCACACTCCGGGAAATCGAAGGGTTGAGTTACGAGGAAATCGCCGAGATGATGAATTGCCCCATCGGCACCGTCAGATCGAGAATTTTTCGTGCTCGCGAAGCCATTGCGGCAAAATTGCGTCCGTTGTTGGACACTCCCGAAGGCAAGCGCTGGTAAGCGGCGCTCAACCACGGGGCAAGGACGCGATTTCTGGGTCAGTTGGTGTCACTACGGGTGTGGGTCAAAGAGATGGGGAGCATCATGGGGTCGGTCTCGGTGCAGAATCAGATGCAAGCAGGTTCGCGCGGCGAACGCATGTCGGCATTCGTCGACGGTGAGTCCGTCGAGGAAATGGGCAACCTCGGCCAGTTTCTCGCGGAACTGAAACACGACGACCGCGCGGCGTGGTCGGCGTATCACCTGATCGGAGACGCGCTGCGCTGCGACGATCTCGCGGTCAGCCCGGCGCGCAGCAGCGCGTTCATGGCCGCCTTCTCCGAGCGTTTCGAAGCCGAGGCGCATGTGCTGGCCCCGGCTGCGCTGCCTGCGGCAAAAGCGCGCGGGGGCATGCTGCGCCGTCGCGTGATGCCGGCTTTTGCGGTGGCCGCGGCGGCCGCCACGCTGACGTGGATTGTCGTGCCGCAGTTGCAGGGCGTGGACAGCCACGGTGGCGCGCAGATGGCCAGCGTCGCGCCGGCGGATTCGATGCAGCGCGTGGCCATGGCATCCGTGCCGGCGGCTACTACACGCTCGCCGATCGTCGAGGCGAACATCATTCGCGACGCCAATCTGGATCAGTACCTGGAAGCGCATCAGCAGTTTTCCCAACAGCCTGTAATGCCCGGTTCGATGCCCTTGATTCGCGCGGCGGCTACCTCGCAGGACCAATAATTTGATGCCGAGTGTGCGGTTGAACAAAACGAACCATTGGGGACGGCTGCCGGCATTCATGCTTTGCGCGGCCGTGTTGTTGACGGCGGCATCGGGCAGTTTCGCCCAGGGAGATGATCCCGCCGCCGCGCGCAAATCAGCCGCCACGCTGCTCGACCGCATCCACGAAGCGGCGCAGCAGCAGAATTACGAAGGCACGTTTGTCTACCAGCGTGGCGCGACGGTGCAGTCGTCGCGCATCACGCACGTCGCCACGCGCGGCGACGGCGAATATGAATCGCTCGAAAGTCTGGACGGCGCGCCGCGCAAGATGCTGCGCCACGACGACGACATGTTCACGTTCGTGCCCGAGCGTCATTTGCTGGTGGTCGAGCATCGGCAGAATCGCGATTCCTTCCCGGCCCTGCTCGCCTCGAGCGGCGCTCAGGTGCTCGCCGCTTACGAGCCGAAAATGCTCGGCAACGACCGCGTCGCGGGGCTCGACGCCACGGTGCTCGAACTCGATCCGAAAGATGCCTATCGATTCGCCTACAAGCTCTGGGCCGATGCCAAAACCGGCCTGCTGCTGCGCGCCCAGACGCTGGACGCCGACGGCCAGGTGCTCGAACAGCTGTCGTTTTCACAGGTGAAGATTGGCGGTCCGGGCGACAAGACGCCGATCGCCAACGGCATCCGCAGCACGTCTGGCTGGACCGTCGTCCGCCCGCCGGTGCAGCCGGTCGATATGGAAGCGCAAGGCTGGCAACTGACGCCGAACGTCGCCGGGTTCCGCAAGATTCGCGAACTGCGCCGGCCGATGGCGTCGAGCCAGCCGGGACAGCCGCCGATCCCCGTCGATCAGGCAGTGTTTTCGGACGGACTGGCGACCATTTCGGTCTTCGTCGAGCCCGTCGAGAAAAATACGCGCAAGGAAGGGGCGGGAAATAGTGGCGCCACGCATGTGCTGGTGAAGCGGCGCGGAGATTTCTGGATCACTTTGCTGGGCGAGGTGCCGCAAGCCACGTTGCAGCAATTTGCTTCTACCATAGAATACAAGCCTTCCAAGTAATCCGACCCCGGTCTCCCGCTCATGAGCCATTACTCGCTGCGCAAGTTCATCGCGGCCGCGGCGCTCGCCGTGTGCCTGCCGTTCATCTCGCAAACGGCGGCGGCGGTGCCCACGGTGAATCTGCCGGACTTCACGACGCTCGTCGACAAGGTCGGTCCTTCCGTGGTGAACATCCGCACCACGTCGCGCGTCAGTTCCGGCAGTGACCTGCGCGGCTTGCCGCCCGGCATGGACGAAGGCGATATGTCTGAATTCTTCCGCCGCTTCTTCGGCATTCCGATGCCCGGCCAGCCGCCTCGGGGCGGCGGCGGCGGTGGAGGCGGCAATAATGGCGGCGGCGGTGGAGGCGGCAATAACGGCGGCGGCAACAACGGCGGCAGTGGTCAAGGCGACCAGGGCAAGGGCGGCAGCCGCAACGCGCCCGACGACAACCAGGACAACTCCGAGCAGAGCAGCGGCGTCGGCTCGGGCTTCATCCTGTCCACCGACGGCTACGTGATGACCAACGCTCACGTCGTCGATGACGCCGACACCATCTACGTCACGCTCACCGACAAGCGGGAATTCAAGGCGCGGCTCATCGGCGTGGATGAACGCACGGACGTCGCCGTGGTGAAGATCAGCGCGACGAACCTGCCGGCCATCACCATCGGCGATTCGAACAAGGTGCGCGTCGGCGAGTGGGTGCTCGCGATCGGCTCGCCGTTCGGCCTCGACAACACCGTGACCGCGGGCATCGTCAGCGCGAAGGGCCGCGATACCGGCGATTACCTGCCGTTCATCCAGACCGATGTCGCGGTGAATCCGGGCAACTCGGGCGGTCCGCTGATCAACATGGCGGGCGAGGTGATCGGCATCAACTCGCAGATCTACAGCCGCACCGGCGGTTTCATGGGCATTTCGTTCGCGATTCCGATCGACGAAGCCATGCGCGTGGCCGATCAGCTCAAGACCACGGGTAAGGTGACGCGCGGCCGCATCGCGGTGGCGATCGGCGAGGTGACGAAGGATGTCGCCGATTCGCTCGGGCTGCCGAAGGCGCAGGGTGCGCTGGTGTCGAGCGTCGAGTCGGGCGGCCCGGCTGACAAGGCCGGCGTGCAGCCGGGCGACATCATCACGCGCTTCAACGGCCAGAGCGTCGAGACCGCGACGGACTTGCCGCGCATGGTCGGCGACACCAAGCCCGGCACGAAGGCCACGATCACGATCTGGCGCAAGGGCCAGACACGCGATCTGCCGATCACCGTAACCGAGATGCAGCCGGACAAGGTCGCGAAGACCGAGCAAAAGAAGACGCCGCAGCCTAAGGAACGCGCGAGCAATTCGCTCGGGCTCGCCGTGAGCGACATTCCCGCCGAGCAGAAGAAGACGCTCAAACTGAACAACGGCGTGCAGGTGGACGCAGTGGAAGGTCCGGCGGCGCGCGCGGGCTTCCAGAAGGGCGACATCATCCTGCGCGTGGGCGATACCGACATCACGAGCGCCAAGCAGTTCGAGGCAGTCGCGCAGAATCTCGAC
Organism: Caballeronia sp. LZ065; assembly: GCF_031450975.1. Taxonomy (NCBI): domain Bacteria; kingdom Pseudomonadati; phylum Pseudomonadota; class Betaproteobacteria; order Burkholderiales; family Burkholderiaceae; genus Caballeronia; species Caballeronia sp. LZ065. Next base: position 2,406,785 of record NZ_JARUXV010000001.1, on the reverse strand, counting down.
GCCAGCAAGATGATCGCGGTGCTCGTGCGGCGCGGCGACAACACGCAGTTCGTGCCGCTGCGTCCGCGCGTGCCGGCGCAGAAGTAAGCGCTGCCATGATGTCGATGCCCGCGTCGGTCTTCAAGCTCTATGGCCGTGCCTGGTGCCATTTGTGCGAAGAGATGCGCGCCGCGCTGGAGCCGATTGCGACGCGGCACGGCGCGGCAATCGAATGGATCGATATCGACGAAGATCCGGTGCTCGAGGCGCGCTACGACGAGCGGGTTCCCGTGCTGGTGCTCGACGGCGTCGAGCTGTGCCACTACCGGCTCGATGCCCGGGCCGTGGACGCCGCACTGTCCGCCCGTCGGGCATGACGCGGCGCTTGCGCTCGCGGCGCGCCGAAAAGCGGCGGGTCAAACCCGTTTTCGGCTAAAATGCCGAAGTTTTCCCCGAAATTTTCAAGGCGTGCTCCGCGTTGCTGAGGGCGCGCCTTTTTCGCTTTTTCTGCTTGCGGCACTGAATGGACCATATTCGTAATTTCTCGATCATTGCGCACATCGACCACGGCAAGTCGACGCTCGCCGACCGCATCATCCAGCTGTGCGGCGGCTTGTCCGACCGCGAGATGGAAGCGCAGGTGCTCGATTCGATGGACCTGGAACGCGAGCGCGGCATCACCATCAAAGCACAGACCGCGGCGCTGACCTACCAGGCGCGCGACGGCAAGACCTACAACCTGAATCTCATCGATACCCCCGGACACGTCGACTTCTCTTATGAAGTCAGCCGTTCGCTGTCCGCCTGCGAAGGCGCGCTGCTCGTGGTGGACGCGAGCCAGGGCGTCGAGGCGCAGACCGTCGCGAACTGCTACACGGCCATCGAACTGGGCGTGGAAGTGGTGCCGGTGCTGAACAAGATCGATCTGCCGGCAGCGAATCCCGAAAATGCGATCACCGAAATCGAGGACGTGATCGGCATCGACGCCACCGACGCCGTGCATTGCAGCGCGAAGACCGGCCTCGGCGTGGCGGACGTGCTCGAATCGCTGATCGCGAAAGTGCCGCCGCCCAAGGGCGATCCGGAAGCCCCGCTGCAGGCGCTGATCATCGACTCGTGGTTCGACAATTACGTCGGCGTCGTGATGCTGGTGCGCATCGTCAACGGCGTGCTCAGGCCGAAAGACAAGATCAAGATGATAGCGACCGGCGCGCAGTATCCGGTCGAGCATGTCGGCGTGTTCGCGCCGAAGTCCACGCACCTTCCGGAGCTGTCGGCGGGGCAGGTGGGCTTCGTGATCGCGGGCATCAAGGAACTGACGGCCGCGAAGGTCGGCGATACCGTCACCGTTTCGACCCGTCCGGCAAGCGAACCGCTGCCGGGCTTCAAGGAAGTGAAGCCGCAGGTGTTCGCCGGCCTCTATCCGGTCGAAGCCAACCAGTACGACGCGCTGCGCGAGTCGCTCGAAAAGCTGAAGCTGAACGACGCCTCGCTGCAGTTCGAGCCGGAAGTGTCGCAGGCGCTGGGCTTCGGTTTCCGCTGCGGGTTCCTCGGCCTGCTGCACATGGAAATCGTGCAGGAGCGCCTCGAGCGCGAGTTCGACATGGACCTCATCACGACCGCGCCCACCGTGATCTACGAAGTCCTGCAAAGCGACGGCACCACGATCATGGTCGAGAATCCGGCCAAGATGCCGGAGCCGCCGAAGATCGATGAAGTGCGCGAGCCGATCGTCACCGTGAACCTGTACATGCCGCAGGAATATGTCGGCTCGGTCATCACGCTGTGCACGGCCAAGCGCGGCTCGCAGATCAACATGCAGTATCACGGCCGCCAGGTGCAGCTCACGTACGAAATCCCGATGGCGGAAATCGTGCTCGACTTCTTCGACCGCCTGAAGTCCACGTCGCGCGGTTATGCGTCGATGGATTACGAGTTCAAGGAATATCGCGCGGCCGACGTGGTTAAGGTGGATATGCTCATCAACGGCGACAAGGTCGATGCGCTGTCCGTCATCGTGCACCGTTCGCAGAGCCAGTATCGCGGGCGCGAAGTGGCGTCGAAGATGCGCGAGCTGATTCCGCGCCAGATGTACGACGTGGCCATCCAGGCGACCATCGGTTCGAACATCATCGCGCGCGAGAATATCAAGGCGCTGCGCAAGAACGTGCTGGCGAAGTGCTATGGCGGCGACATCTCGCGCAAGAAGAAGCTGCTCGAGAAACAGAAGGCCGGCAAGAAGCGCATGAAGCAGGTCGGCTCGGTCGAGATTCCGCAGGAAGCCTTCCTGGCCATCCTGCGCGTGGACGATTGACGTCCGCGCCGTTCCGCCCGGCGGCGCGTCCGTCGGGCAAACAACGATAACAACCGGAAGCGATTGATGAATTTTGCATTGATTCTTTTGATTCTCGTCGTGCTGACGGGTATTGCGTGGGTGTTCGACAAACTGGTGTTCCTGCCGCAACGGCGTCGCGCCGCCGAGGCCGCGGTCGCCGAATTCGACCGCCAGCAGGAGCGTGTGGGCGAGCGTTTCGCCGACGAGAACGCCGACCAGACCCGCGCCCGCATGCGCGACGACAAGCTGCGCCAGCCGTGGTGGCTCGAATACACGGCGAGCTTCTTCCCGGTGATCCTGGCGGTCTTCGTGGTGCGTTCGTTCATCATCGAGCCGTTCAAGATTCCGTCCGGCTCCATGATCCCGACACTGCTCGTCGGCGACTTCATCCTCGTCAACAAGTACGAGTACGGTCTGCGCCTGCCGATCAGCAACACCAAGATGACGCAGGGCAGTCCGCTGCAACGGGGCGACGTGGTCGTGTTCCGCTATCCGAAGGACGAGTCGGTCGACTACATCAAGCGCGTGATCGGCCTGCCGGGCGACACGGTCGCCTACGAAGACAAGAAGCTCACCATCAACGGCAAGCCGGTGCCCGAAACGCCGATGCCCGATTATTTCGACAGCGAGAGCATCGGCTATTCGAAGCAGTTCATGGAAGACCTCGGCAACGGTCGCAAGAACGCGATCCTGAACAATCCGCAAGTGCCGCCGTACATCATGGGCGCCGAAGACTTTCCGTTTCGCGACAACTGCAACTACAACGCACAGGGCGTGACCTGCAAGGTCCCGCCGGGCCATTACTTCATGATGGGCGACAACCGCGACAACAGCGCGGACAGCCGCTATTGGGGTTTCGTGCCGGATCAGAACATCGTCGGACGTGCGTTCTTCATCTGGATGAACTTCGGTAATCTGAAACGCATCGGCTCGTTCGAATGACGCGTGCTGCGCCGGCTCGTCATGCAACGCAGCCGGCGTTCCGAAAACATCAAAAACAAAAGCTTCGAAACGGCGTGAAGAAGCGCGGCTAACACCGTCTCCGCGCGCGTTTTCCGGCGGCGGATGACGGAATCGTCGCCCGTCGCGCCCGCGTTATACTCTCTCCATGCCCTCTTCTCCGCTGGAAAGCCGGCTGCGGTACGAATTTCGCAATGCGGAATTGCTGCGCCAGGCGATGACCCACCGCAGTCACAGTGCCACGAACAATGAACGGCTCGAATTTCTCGGCGATTCCGTTCTAAATTGCGTGGTGGCTGCGCTTTTGTTTCAACGATTCGGCAAACTCGACGAAGGCGATCTTTCCCGAGTCCGCGCGAATCTGGTCAAGCAACAATCCCTCTACGAAATCGCGCAGGCGCTGAACGTCTCGGAAGGGCTGCGGCTCGGTGAAGGCGAACTGCGCAGCGGCGGCTTCCGTCGCCCGTCCATTCTGGCGGACACGCTCGAAGCCATTTTCGGCGCCATCTTCCTCGACGGCGGTTTCGACGCCGCCGCGACCGTCATCAAGCGCCTCTACACGCCGGTGCTGGATCACATCGATCCGCGCACCATCGGCAAGGACGCCAAGACGCTGCTTCAGGAATATCTGCAAGGCCACAAGATCGCGCTGCCGACCTATACCGTCGTCGCGACGCACGGCGCCGCGCACAACCAGCAGTTCGAAGTGGAATGCTCGGTGCCCAAGCTCGACGTCAAGGTGTCCGGCTCCGGCGCCAGCCGTCGCGCGGCCGAGCAGGCTGCGGCCAAGAAGGCGCTCGACGAAGTGGCGGCCGCCGCGCCCACGCTCGGCGTCAAGCCGAAGCGCAAGGGCGCGCGTTCGGCCAAGCTGGCCGAGCTGGAAGTGGTGCCCGGCGTCACCGGTATCCAGGCCGCGCTCGACCTGCGTTCGCCCGACCGGCGTGAGCGCCAGCATGGCAGCCACGGCGTGCCGCATGTTGCCGACGAACGTCCGGCAGTCGCGCCGCCGCTCGCGGTCATCCGGGCGACGCACGTGGAACCGTCGGCGGGCGCCTATGCTGCCGCCGACAAGCCCGAACGCGCGGTAATCCACAAGCCCGAGAAAATCGTGAAAAGCGAAGCGGCCACGGCGGAGCAGGCCGTGCACGCCGAACCGGCCGCGGACGCAGGCACCGCCGCCGAGGCGCCCGCGGGCCGCGTCGCGCGCGCCGCCGACGCCGGTCACTGACACGCGCCGCCGCGCGCCCGGGCCCGGCTTGCTCCGCCGCGCCCCAACGAAACCTTGCTGCACACGACTATGAACACTTCTGTATCCCCCGGTTTCCGCTGCGGCATGATCGCCATCGTCGGCCGGCCGAACGTCGGCAAATCGACGCTGATGAACGCGCTCGTCGGCCAGAAGGTGAGCATCACCTCGCGCAAGGCGCAGACCACGCGCCACCGCATCACCGGCATCAACACCATCGGCGACGCGCAGTACATCTTCGTCGATACCCCCGGTTTCCAGACGCGCCACAGCGGCGCGCTCAACCGCTCGCTGAACCGCGCGGTGACCTCGACGCTCACCTCCGTCGACGCCATCCTGTTCGTCATCGAGGCTGGCCGTTTCGGTCCCGACGACCAGCAAGTGCTCAATCTGATTCCGCCCGGCACACCCACGCTGCTGATCGCCAACAAGCTCGACCGCGTCGGCGACAAGAATTCGCTGTTCCCGTTCATGCAGCAGATGTCGGCGTTGCGTGACTTCCGCGAGATCGTGCCGCTGGCGGCGAAGCAGCCCGAAGACATCAAGCGTCTGCTCACCGTGCTCAAGCCGTATCTGCCCGAAGGCGAGCCGATCTACGGCGAAGACGATCTCACCGACCGCAGCGAGCGTTTCCTTGCGGCGGAAATCCTGCGCGAGAAAGTGTTCCGCTGGACCGGCGACGAACTGCCGTACACGAGCACCGTGCTGATCGAGAAGTTCGAGACCGAAGGCCGCCTGCGTCGCGTGTTCGCGACCATCATGGTGGACCGTGACGGCCACAAGGCGATGATCATCGGCCAGAAGGGCGCGAAGCTGAAGCAGATCAGCACCGAAGCGCGCCTCGACATGGAGAAGCTGTTCGACGGCCCCGTGTATCTGGAAACCTTCGTCAAGGTGAAGAGCGGTTGGGCCGACAACGAAGCCGGCTTGCGCGCCTACGGCTACGAATAAACAGCGACCGAAACGGATGAGCCACCACTCATGGACGACGGCACGAATGACGCGTGGATGACGCCGTCCGCCGACGATCGTCCTGACGACGATTTCGACGCGACCGAGCGTCCGGCCGCGCGCGTCGCGAAAAAGCGCGCGCGCGGAGCGGCAACCAGCGCCGGCGCGTCCGCGAGCGAAGGCGCGGAGAAGCTGGAGAAGCGTCCACGCGCCGCGCCGCGTTCGGACTTCCGCATTGCCGAGCAACCGGGCTTCGTGCTGCACAGCTATCCGTATCGCGAGACAAGCCTGATCATCGACGTGTTTTCGCGCGATTACGGCCGTGTCGCGCTCGTCGCGAAAGGCGCGAAACGCCCGCATTCCGCGCTGCGCGGCGTGTTGCAGACCTTCCAGCCGCTCGGACTGTCGTGGACCGGCAAGGGCGAAGTGCGCACGCTGACCACGGCCGAATGGGTCGGCGGCATGCTGCCGCTCGCGGGCGACGCGCTGCTGTGCGGCTTCTACGTCAACGAGTTGCTGGTGAAGTTCTGCGCCCGCGAGGACGCGCATCCCGCGCTTTTCAATCACTACGTGCTGACGCTCTCGCGCCTGGCTCACGACGAACCTGCCGTGCAGGTGCTGCGTTCGTTCGAGCGCGTGCTGTTGCGCGAAACCGGCTATGCAATGAACCTGACGCGCACCGTGACGCGCCAGCCCGTGACGCCCGACGGCCGCTACGTGTTCGATCCGGACCGCGGCGTGCGCGAAGCGTCCGATGATCTTCCGCCGCAATGGCCGGTGATCTCGGGACAGACGCTGCTCGACATGGAGCGCGACGACTTCGCCAGCCCGCAGGCCGCGGCCCAGAGCAAGACGCTGATGCGCTTCCTGCTGAATCATTACCTGGGCGGCACGCCGCTCGCCACCCGTCAGATACTGATCGACCTGCAAAAACTATGAGCTTCTTTCTCTCGTCGCCTGCGAACGTGATCGATCTGGGCGTGAATATCGATCACGTCGCCACGCTGCGCAATGCGCGCGGCACGTCCTATCCCGATCCGATCCGCGCGGCGCTGGCCGCCGAGGAAGCGGGCGCCGACGTCATCACGCTGCATCTGCGCGAAGACCGCCGCCATATCGTCGATGCCGACGTGCGCACGCTGCGTCCGCTGCTGAAAACGCGCATGAATCTGGAGTGCGCGGTGACGCGCGAGATGCTCGACATCGCGTGCGAGATCCAGCCGCACGATGTCTGTCTCGTGCCGGAGAAGCGTCAGGAAGTCACGACCGAAGGCGGCCTCGATGTCGCGGGCCGCTTCGAAGAAGTGAAGGCCGCGTGCCGGCAACTGGCCGACGCGGGCGCGCGCGTGTCGCTGTTCATCGATCCGGACGAGACGCAGATTCGCGCGGCGCAGGAAGCGGGCGCGCCGGTCATCGAACTGCATACCGGCCGCTATGCCGAGGCGCACGACGAAGCCGCGCAGCAGGACGAATTCGAGCGCGTGGCACGGAGCGTCGACTTCGGCAATGCGCTGGGTCTGAAGGTCAACGCCGGGCACGGGCTGCACTACACCAACGTGCAGGCGATCGCCGCGCTGCCGGGCATCGTCGAACTGAACATCGGTCACGCGATCGTCGCGCATGCGATCTTCGCCGGCTGGGACAACGCGGTCCGCGAGATGAAGGCGATCATGGTCGCCTCGCGTCTCGCCGCCGGTCACGCACGCTAACGCGAATCCACATGGCGATCTACGGAATCGGCACCGACATCGCGCAGGTCAGCCGCATCGCGGCGGTCATGGCGCGCACCAAGGGACGTTTCGCCGAGAAAGTGCTCGGCCCGGACGAACTGCGCATCTATCACGCCCGGCGCGCGCGCTCGGAAGTGCGCGGCCTCGCGTTCCTTGCCACGCGCTTTTCGGCCAAGGAAGCGTTTTCGAAGGCGATCGGCCTCGGCATGCGCTGGCCGATGACCTGGCGCGCATTGCAAACGCTCAACGAGCCGAGCGGCAAGCCCGTGTGCGTCGCGTCCGGCGAACTGGCCGAGTGGCTCGCGCAGCGCGGCATCACCGCGCAGATCACGGTCAGCGACGAGCGCGACTACGCGGTGTCGTTCGTGATCGCCGAGACGCCCGAGCGCGTCTGACACTCTTTCCATCCATTCAGGGCTTCCATTGAAATCGATGAAACGCACTCCCGGCCCCGTCATGCTCGATGTCGCCGGCACGACGTTGTCCGACGCCGACATCGACCGCCTCACGCATCCGATGACCGGCGGGATCATCTTGTTCGCGCGGCACTTCGAGAACCGCGCGCAGCTGGTCGCATTGACCGATGCGATCCGCGATGTGCGCGAGGACATCCTGATCGCCGTCGATCACGAAGGCGGGCGCGTGCAGCGCTTCCGCACCGATGGCTTCACGGTGCTGCCCGCGCCCGGCCGGCTCGGCGAGCTGTGGGACCGTGACGTGCTCGCCGCGACGAAGACGGCGACCGCGTTCGGCTACGTGCTGGCGTCCGAACTGCGCGCGTGCGGCATCGACATGAGCTTCACGCCGGTGCTGGATCTGAACTACGGGCAGTCGAAGGTGATCGGCGATCGTGCGCTGCATGGCGATCCGCGCGTCGTGACGATGCTCGCGAAGAGCCTGAATCACGGCCTGGCGCTCGCAGGCATGGCGAACTGCGGCAAGCATTTCCCGGGTCACGGTTTCGCGTCCGCCGATTCGCACGTGGCGCTGCCCACCGACGACCGCGCGCTCGACGACATCCTCGCCGCCGACGTGCGTCCCTATGACTGGCTCGGCATGTCGCTGGCGTCGGTGATCCCGGCGCATGTCATCTACACGCAGATCGACGACAAGCCCGCCGGCTTTTCGCGCATCTGGCTGCAGGACATCCTGCGCGGCAGGCTTGGCTTCAACGGCGCGATCTTCAGCGACGATCTCTCGATGGAAGCGGCCCGCGCCGGCGGCACGCTCACCGAAGCGGCGAGCGCCGCGCTTGCGGCAGGTTGCGACATGGTGCTGATCTGCAATCAGCCGGAAGAGGCGGGACGAGTGCTGAAGCAATTGCGGCATGCGCCGTCGAAGACGTCGGTGCAGCGGCTCAGGCAGATGCGGCCGCGCGGCAAGGCGCTGCGCTGGGACAAACTGCAGGGACAGGCGGAGTATCGGGCGGCCCGCGCGCTCATCAAGGACACGCTGGGCTGATTGCTTCCGGACGGTTCAGCGGACGATTCAGATGAAAAAAAACGCCACGATCGTGGCGTTTTTTTTCAGCTTAGTTAAAGCATCACGACGGCTCGAGCTTCATCCGTTGCAGCTTGTTGTAGAGCGTCTTCGGACTGATGCCCAGCAGCGTCGCCGCCCGATGCCGCGTGCCGCCCACCGCTTCGAGCGTCGCGCGGATCAGCATGTCCTCGACGTCGGCCAGCGCCGTGCCCACCGTCACCTGCACGCTGCTGCCGTTCAGGCCGCGTCCGCCGAGTCCGCCCGGTTCATCGACGCGCAAAGTCTCGATGGTTTCACCCGACGCGTGGTAAGCGCGCCGCACGCGCTCGCGCATCTCGCGAACGTTGCCCGGCCATTCGGTCGCGAAGCACTCGCGGATGAACGCGGGGCTGACGCGTTTCGGCGATCCGCTCGTGATGCCGGCGATGTGATTCTCGCGGTTGAGTTCGTCGACGAGCGCTTCCGCGATGAGCGCGATGTCGTCGTCGCGTTCGCTTAGCGGCGGCAGCATGATCGACGAGGCCGACAGCCGCTGGAACAGGTCTTCGCGCATCGCGCCGCTCGCAACGGCCTCGCGCATCGGCGTGCGCGACGCGGCGATCAGGCGGAAGTCCGTCATGATCCGGTTGCTGCCGCCCACCCGCATGAAGGTCTGCGAATCGAGCGCGCGCAACAGCGCTTCCTGCTGCGGCAACGGCAGGGAATCGATCTGGTCGAGGAACAGCGTGCCGCCGCCCGCCTGTTCCAGCAGGCCCGGTTCGCGATGCTCCGCGCCCGCGTAGGCATTGCGCTCATGACCGAACAGGATGCTTTCCATCGTGCGCTGGGGCGCCTCGCCGGCCGTGCCGGAATGGCGGTACGCGGAGCAGTCGAAGGTCACGAACGGGCCTTTGCGGCGACGGCTCAGCTGATGAATCGTGCGCGCCGCGATCTTCTTGCCCGTGCCCGGTTCGCCGCAGATCAACACGGCCGCTTCGGTCGGCGCCGTGTGTTCGATGAGATCGTAGACGTGCTGCATCGCCGCGCTGCGGCCGGTCATGTCGCCGAAGTGGCCCAGGTCGCGCAGGGTGGAGCGCAACGCCTGCACTTCCTCGGTGAGTTCATACGGACGCGGGATGCGCGCCAGCAGGCTGCGCAGGCGCGGAATGTTGACCGGCTTCAGCAGGTAATCCCAGATGCCGTGCCGCAAGCCCTCGATCGCGCTTTCCACGGTCGCGTTGCCGGTCATCACGATCACCGGCAACGCGCCGTCCGGCGGTTGCGAGGGCAGGCTCGGCAACAGATCGAGGCCGCTGCCGTCTGGCAGATTCAGGTCGATCAGCACGACATCGGGGATGAAGCGCGTAAGCGCGGAGCGTGCCTCGGCGAGGGTCGTCGCCGTATCGACGGAAAAGCCGTCCGCCGACAGAATCGCGGACAGACCTGAGAGGCTATTGGGATCGTCTTCGACAATCAGGGCGTGTGGCATGGCGGACCAATGTCTCGAAGTGGACTGTAATGCACCGTTGCTACGTGCCTGCCGCAACGGCGCGGCACGGGCGTTCGGTGTTTCGTGGGCGGGTGGCGCTGCTTTCGTCTGCCGCCCCGCTGCGGTTCTCGTCCTGCATTACTCGTGTGTCATCTGTTTTTCGGTGAACGCCTCAGCGCGGCCTGAGATGCAATTCGTTGCTGACGGATTGCACGCCCGGCACGGCGCGGGTCACGGCCAGCGCGCGCTCGATCTGCGCATCCGATTCCACGTAACCCGCAACCTGCACCACGCCGTGATACGTCGCGACGCTTACCGGCAACGATCTCAGCTGTGGATCCGCAGCCAATGCCTGCTTCACGCGGGCGGCCAAGGTTGCATCATCGGTCGCCGGCTGGCCGGCAGCGGGCGCTGCGGACGGCGGCGTCGATTTACATCCCGACAACGCGAAAGGCGGCAGGGCGAGTGCCGCCACAATCAACAACCGGCTCGTAAGGGGACGCGGTTTGTGCATGTCGGCTCTGAAATCGTTATCGAAAGTTTTCAGCAGGAACCGTGCCACGCGGGTGATTTTTCCGATCGTGGCCGGATGGCGTAGCCTTTGCGGAGGTTTCGCGGTCGAGCGCGATCTCATCAAATGAGGGCCCGAGCGGTAAAGTTTGCCTGAATTTGTCAAGAAATTCATGCAAAAGAAAAAGCGCCCGTGGAAGGGCGCTTGTTCGGGGAGCGGTCGCGGCGCGTTGCTTCGTGCCGCGGCTCCAGCGTAGCCGTGCGAGTGCGAAACTTAAGCGCGGCTGCGGTACTCGTTCGTACGCGTGTCGATTTCGATCTTGTCGCCGATATTGCAGAACAGCGGCACTTGCAGCTCAAAACCGGTGTTCAGCTTGGCGGTCTTCAGCACCTTGCCCGACGACGTGTCGCCCTTCACGGCCGGTTCCGTGTAGATGATTTCGCGCACGAGCGTGGTGGGCAGTTCGACCGAGATGGCCTTCTCGTTGTAGAACACGACTTCGCACGCCATGCCGTCTTCGAGGTAGTTGAGCGCGTCGCCCATCATTTCGGCTTCGACTTCGAACTGGTTGTAGTCGGCGTCCATGAAGACGTACATCGGGTCGGCGAAGTAGGAGTAAGTCACTTCCTTGCGGTCCAGCAGCACGACGTCGAACTTGTCGTCCGCCTTGTAGACGGTTTCCATGCCGGAGTTCGTCAGCAGGTTCTTGAACTTCATCTTCACGACCGCGGCGTTGCGGCCCGACTTGTTGTACTCGGCGCGCTGCACCACCATGGCATCGCTGCCGACCATGACGACGTTGCCGACGCGGAGTTCTTGTGCGGTCTTCATAAAACTGGGTCCTGTACGAATGGATAGGGCTACATGCCTGGATGATTCGATCCGGCAGCGGCGCTCTGCCGCCACGCGTGAATGCTGGCTAATGAGGAAGGCGGCTTGTCATGCAACGTCGTCTGCCATGCCGGCCGTTGCTGCTCATTGCTGCTCATTGCTGCTGACTGTCGCAGGACGCCGGTGCGTTGGCCGGAACTTGCCACCGCCTGTCCGGTGCCTGCTTGCGCAGCTTCCTCAGATAACCGCTTATTTTAACTGAGTTTTTGCCCGTTGGGCCAGTTGGATGACGCATGCGAAGGGGCAGCGCTCAGGCGGCGGCAGGGTCCTCACGCGCGAGGCAGGCGCGCAAGCACATGCTCGACGAGATTGCCCGCCAGGTCGCCGATGCCCGCCAGTTCGCCGGCCCAGCTCGCGGCGCGCGCCTCGAGCGCCCGGCGATGACGCCAGAAATCGGCCCAGTCCGGCGTGCCCGCGCCGTTCCACGCGTGCCAGAAGCGTGCCGTCGAGGCCCGCGCCGACGCGTCGAGCCCATGCGTGTAGTGAGCGAGCGCGGCATCGAGCTTGGGGAGATGGGCGTCGTCGGCTTGCGGATAGATGTGCCAGGCGAACGGCTTGCAGGCCCACTGCGCACGCACGAACGAATCCTCGCCGCGCACGAAATTGATGTCGGCGGCCCACAGCAAGGCGTCGAAACGCGGCTGCTCGACGAATCCCAGCGCGTGGGCCCGCAATGCGCCCGCACGAGCCGACATGTCCGCCGCGAAGCGGGGCACGCCGAAGAAGCGCGCCAACGCGCCCGAGATGCGGCCTTCGGGCGCGAGCAGCACGACCGGCGCGGCGCCGTCGCGCCACTGTGCGAGCATGCTGTCGATGGCAGGGTTCTCGTAAGTGAACAGAGAGATGACGGTGCTGTCGGCGCTTGGCGGCTCGCCATGCACGTGTTCGCGCCACCAGGCGGGCGCATCGAACGCCGCGCGTCGCGCGTCGAGATCGCGTTCCTTCAGTACGCCGCCCGTGCCTGCGCCCAGTCCGGGAAAGAAGAAGGTCTTCTCGAGCGGATACCGCGGATGCGGCGACGGCCGCGTGTGAAAGTCCGCGACCCAGTCTTCGCCGCTCAGATACTCCAGGTTCACCCAGACCGGCTTGCGCTCGCGCCGCGCCATCGAGGCGATGTAGGCGGGCGGCAACTCGCACGCGAACGCTTCGATCACGACGTCCGCGATGTCGAGCCTGTCGCCGGCATGCGCGGGATCGCGCCAGTGCTCGATCACGACGCCCATGGCTTCTTGTCGCGCGAGCGTGGCGTCGACGGCCGGGCAGAGGGCGTGGAAGACTTTCAGATCGTCGACGACGAGCCGCACGCGCCAGCCGTATTCGGCTCGCAGCTGCCGCGCGAGCCGCCAGCAGACGCCGATGTCGCCGAAGTTGTCGATGACCGCGCAAAAGATGTCGCAGGCGAGTTCCGGGGTGGCGGACGGCATGGGCGGCTGCTCGGACATGGGACGTTGGCGCGCGGCGTAATGTTCTAAACTGGCGATTCTAAGATAACGACCGCGGCCCTGGCGCCTGCGCGCGCCTCCCCATCCAGGCTTCGCGCCGCGCCTCGCGCGGGACACTCGCGACTTTCGCTGCATGACTGACTCCGCCGCACACGAATCCGCTCCCGACGCGGAGTTCGACCCGAAGAAGACCCTTGCGCAACTGCCCCATCTGCCGGGCGTGTACCGCTACTACGACAGCGGCGGCAACGTGCTGTACGTCGGCAAGGCGCGCAATCTGAAGAAGCGCGTGTCGAGCTATTTCACGAAGACGCTGCATTCGCCGCGCATCGCGATGATGGTGACGCGCATCCGCAAGATCGAAACCACCGTCACGCGTTCCGAAGCCGAAGCGCTGCTGCTCGAGAACAACCTGATCAAGGCGCTCGCGCCGCGCTACAACATCCTGTTTCGCGACGACAAGTCGTATCCGTTCCTCAAGCTCACGGGCCACACGTTCCCGCGCATGGCGTACTACCGGGGCGCGGTCGACAAGAAGAACCAGTATTTCGGGCCGTTTCCGAGCGCGTGGGCCGTGCGCGAGAGCATCCAGATCCTGCAGCGCGTGTTTCAGTTGCGGACGTGCGAGGACTCGGTGTTCAGCAACCGCACCAGGCCGTGTCTGCTGCATCAGATCGGGCGCTGCACCGCGCCGTGCACCGGACTCATCAGCGAGGAGGATTACACGCGCGACGTCGCCAACGCGTCGCGCTTCCTGCTCGGGCGGCAGGGCGAAGTGATGAAGGAACTCGAGCAGAAGATGCACGCCTTCGCCGCCGATCTCAAGTTCGAGCAGGCCGCGGCGGTGCGCAATCAGATGAGCTCGCTGTCGACGGTGCTGCATCAGCAGGCGATCGAGGTAGGCGGCGAGAGCGATGTCGATATCCTCGCGGTGGTCGCGCTGGGCGGCAAGGTGTGCGTGAATCTCGCGATGGTGCGCGGCGGCCGGCATCTCGGCGACAAGGCGTACTTTCCGACGCATGTTGAAAGCGCGCTGTCGCTGGGCGACGAGGATGAGTTGTCCGAGTTGCCCGAACTGGCGGATGACGCGCCGGTTGCGGCCGACGCCGAACCCGTCGCCGCGGCGGACGAAGCGAGTGTGGTTAAGCTTGAAGCGGATGCCGTCGCCGGAGCGAGCGAAGCCGAAGCCGAAGCCGAAGCCGAAGCCGAAGCCGAAGCCGAAGCCGACCCGCAACCCCGCGAAAACGCGCTCGAAGCCGAAGTGCTGGAAGCGTTCATGGCGCAGCATTACATCGGCAATCGGGTGCCGCCTGTGCTTGTCGTGAGTCACGCGCCCTCGAGCCGCGATCTCGTCGACCTGCTGATCGAGCAGGCCGGGCACAAAGTCACGCTGCTGCGCCAGCCGCAAGGACAGAAGCGTGTTTGGCTCTCGATGGCCGAGCAGAACGCGCGGCTCGCGCTCGCACGGCTGCTGTCGGAGCAGGGTTCGCAGCAGGCCCGCACCCGCGCGCTCGCCGACACGCTCGGCATGGAGACGGACGACCTCGCGCAGCTGCGGGTGGAGTGCTTCGACATCAGCCATACGATGGGCGAGGCCACGCAGGCGTCGTGCGTCGTGTTCCATCATCACAAGATGCAGTCGGGCGAGTATCGCCGCTACAACATCACCGGCATCACGCCCGGCGACGACTACGCCGCCATGCGCCAGGTGCTCACGCGCCGCTACGAGAAGATGGTCGCGCAGGCGGCCGCCAACGCCACCGACGAAGCCGCCACCCTGCAGCCCGGTGATGCCGCCGATCCGAACGCAACGCCCGATGGCGCCGAGCCCGTCGCCGCAGGCGGCACGCTGCCGACCATCGTGCTGATCGACGGTGGCAAGGGCCAGGTGGAAATCGCGAAGCAGGTGTTCTCGGAACTCGGTCTCGATCACGGCATGCTGGTCGGTGTCGCGAAGGGGGAAGGGCGCAAGGTTGGACTGGAGACGCTCATCTTCGCCGACGGCCGGCCCGCGCTCGAACTCGGCAAGGAAAGCGCAGCGCTGATGCTGGTCGCGCAGATCCGCGACGAAGCTCACCGCTTCGCGATCACCGGCATGCGGGCGAAACGTGCGAAAGCCCGTCAGACCTCGCGGCTGGAAGAACTCGAAGGCGTCGGCGCGAAACGGCGTCAGCGGCTGTTGTCGCGCTTCGGCGGATTGCGCGGCGTGCAGGCGGCGAGTGTCGAGGACCTGGCCAGTGTCGAAGGCATTTCGCTTGCGCTGGCACAGCAGATCTACCGTCAGTTGCATTAAGCCGCCTCCGGCGCGCCGCGCGACACGATGCCCGTCGCGGGGCACGCCGGCCCGGGTCGCTGCCTTGTGAGCGCGGGATCGACGCGGCACAATGGCGGCTCCCTTACATGTCTCTCACTCGCCTGCGCCCATGCCGTTCAATCTACCGATCTTTCTGACATGGCTGCGGATCGTGCTGATTCCGCTTGTCGTGGGCGTGTTCTATCTGCCGGACATGATGATGAGCCCGGAGCACCGCAACCTGCTCGGCATGCTGATCTTCGTGCTCGCCGCGCTCACCGACTGGTTCGACGGCTTTCTCGCCCGCAAGCTCAACCAGACGTCGGCGTTCGGCGCGTTCCTCGATCCCGTCGCCGACAAGCTGATGGTGACCGCCGCCTTGCTCGTGCTGGTGCAACTGTCGCGGCTGAACGCGGTGATCGCGCTCGTGATCGTCGGACGCGAGATCACCATCTCGGCGCTGCGCGAATGGATGGCGCAGATCGGCGCATCGAAGAGCGTCGCGGTGAACCAGCTCGGCAAGTTCAAGACGGTGTGCCAGATGGTCGCCATCCCGATGCTGCTGTTCTACGGCCCGCTCAAGATCAGCGGCACGCAATGGATGATCGACACGCGCGTATGGGGGCTGTGGCTCATCGATGTTGCCGCCGTGCTCACGGTGTGGTCGATGCTCTACTACATGAAGCTCGCGTGGCCACAGATTCGCGAGCGGGGCGGCATGCTGTAACGCGGCGCACCGCGCGAGGCCCGCAGATTCGTTGGCGCGGAATATTGCGTCGAAACGGAAAATTCCTCTCACAAAACTGTTGACAGGCTTCTTTAGCTTCTACATAATCTCGCTTCTCTGATGCACGGCACGACGCAAACAAGCGAAGTGCGAGAAAAACGTGCGGCGGAGTCAGCGGTAAAAATGCGGGAGTAGCTCAGTTGGTAGAGCGCAACCTTGCCAAGGTTGAGGTCGCGAGTTCGAGCCTCGTCTCCCGCTCCAGATCAGAAAGTTTCCGGTGTGGTCAGCGTTGAAGCAGCAGGCGCGTGACATCGGAAGCAGCAGCACAAGTAACACAGGCAGCATCGCAGGACATTGCGGGAGTAGCTCAGTTGGTAGAGCGCAACCTTGCCAAGGTTGAGGTCGCGAGTTCGAGACTCGTCTCCCGCTCCACTCAAAGGGGAAGCCAAGCTTCCCTTTTTGTTTGGTGAAGAAGCCGGCGGATGACCGGCAGCCGGAACCGCATACGGCGCGGTAGCAAAGCGGTTATGCAGCGGCCTGCAAAGCCGTTTAGACCGGTTCGACTCCGGTCCGCGCCTCCACTCGAAAGCCCTGATCCGTCAGGGCTTTTTCTTTGGCCCGCCGGTTTTCGCCAATCGCCAATCCGCTTTCGCGCCTGACCGCGTCACGCTTTATTCGCGGCCGCACGTCGCGCGGCATAATCGCGATACTCCCCGCATCCGGAATCCCATGACCGACCGACTCTCTTCACTCGAATGGCGCTGGAAGGCCTTCGACGACCTCTCGACCGCCGAGGTCTACGACATGCTCGCGGCGCGCAGCGCGGTGTTCGTCGTCGAGCAGAACTGCGTGTATGGCGACATCGACGGTCTCGATATCGATGCATGGCACCTGCTGGCCTATGGCGCAGGAGAGAACGGCCAGCGTCCCGTGCTCGCCGGCTATCTGCGGGTACTGCTGCCGGGCACGCCGAACGACACGGAGAAAGACGTGCGGATCGGCCGCGTGCTGACCACGGCGAAGTTCCGCGGTCTCAAGCTAGGCAATGCGATGCTCGAACGCGCACTCGAACGCATTCTCGCGCAATGGCCGGACGAACCGATCAGCCTGCACGCCCAGGCCCATCTCCAGCGCTTCTATGGCGCGTTCGGTTTCGTGGCGTCGTCGGGGACTCACGATGAGGACGGTATCCCGCATGTCTGGATGCGCCGCCCCGGCTTCGGTTCATGAAGCGACCGCGTTTGCCTTGACCTTCGCGCCACCCGGCGCGGAATCGACGCCGCGTCCGTTCTCCTTTCGCAGGCGCGTGCGCGCCGACAGCCGCATCCAGTGACGCAGCGCGATCAGCGCGCCGATCACGCTCATCATCGAACCCGGAATCCACAGCAGCAGGCCGCCGATCTGCTGGTCGCGCATCGGCGTGATCCACGTGAATGCGCGGCCGCAGATCGAATAGATCGGGTAGAGCTCGTGCGGCGTGAAGAAGATATACGCGCCCAGGATGATCTGCGGCGGAATCGCGGCGATCACGATCAGGATCCGCCTGCCGGGCGCGAGACGCGCGGGCGGCGCCGGACGCGGATCGAGCACGAGCCACCAGAACAGCAAGCCGTCGATGACCATGCTCCAGTTCATCACGCGGTAGAGCCGGGCATCCAGCATCGCCTTGAAGTGGATCGGCGAGAGCAGCCAGAAGTAGATCAGCCCGACGAACAGCACGACCGCCACCACTGGATTGAACACGACGGCAAAGAAGCCGCGCGCCACGCTGCTCTGGGCCGCCGGACGCACCCAGCGCCTGCGCCAAGTGAACGGAATGCCCGCGCGCAACGCCGCGCCGGGATACGACAGCGCAATGAAGAACGGCCCGAGATGATGCAGCACCAGATGCTGTAGTCGATGCATGAAGAACTCATGCTCGAAGAAGTAATCGAGCCGCGTATGTAGCGCCACGTAGAGCGCGCCCAGCCCGAACCAGAACGCGATGCGCCGCGCCAGCGTCACGCGCGCATGCCGCGCGCCGCGCGCGAACAGGATGCCGGCGACGAGCACCGCGATCACGACCGTCGGCGACGGCTCCCAGGGGTCGAGCCAGTAGAGCAGGGTATGCATGGTCAGGAAGCCTTCGCGTCGATCACGCGTTTCAGATCGGTCGCGATGGCGTCCGCGGAATCCTGCTCGGTGGCGAGCAGGCGCGCGTGGCCTGCGGCGTCGAAGATGTAGACGGCGGAGCTGTGCGTGACCTCATACGCGCCGTCCGGTGCGCGCTTTTCCATTTGATAAGCCACGCGATAACGCTGTGCGACCCGCTCGATGGCGCGGTCCGTGCCGGTCAGGCCGACGGCGTGCTTGTCGTCGAAGGCGCGCACATACGAGCGCAGCAGCGCGGGCGTGTCGCGCGCGGGATCGACGGAGATGAACACGATGCGCGCCTTGTCCGCCTCCGGCCCGACGCGCTCCAGCACCTGCATCAGCCGCGCCATGGTTTCCGGGCAGACATCCGGACAATGCGTGTAGCCGAAGTAGACCAGCGTGGTCCGGCCCGCGAAGGACTGGCCGGTGACGGGCTGGCCGCCGTCATCGACGAGCGAAAAGTCCAGGTCGGGCAGGTGACCGGATACATCGGTGAGATGCCAGGGCTCGGCGGGCTTTGAGCAGGCGGCAAGCGCGCAGACGCTCAGAAGGGCGATGACCCGCCGCAGGGGAAAGGCTGGGAACGAAGCGTGCATCGGGATTCGTCTTGCAGGATGATTCGAGGACAACGTCGCAAAATACACGCCTTTTGCCTGATGACCGGCAAAAGATCACGTTGCCCCGGCTTTTTCGAGACGATTTGCCGCACATTTCAAGGGCGCTGAAAGACCCTGCGCCGGCATTCGTAAGATAAAGGCTTGCTTGCCCGAAAGCGCTCAGGCGGTAAGATGCCCACACTTCGCGCATGTCTGGCGGCGTCTGTCCAGGGTGTCGCCAGCCACACACCAGGCCCAAGATCGATGCAAATTCTCCCTGATTCCCTCTCGCTTGCCGAGACCGCCTTCTTCTTCGATTTCGACGGCACATTGGTCGAACTCGCCTCCACGCCGGACGGCATCTTCGTGCCGCGTTCGGTGCCCGACATCCTCGCGGCGCTCAGGCGCGCGACCAATGGTGCGGTGGCGGTGGTGTCGGGGCGCGGGATCGACAATATCGACTCGTTCCTGCACATGCCCGACCTGCCCGTCGCGGGTATGCACGGCGCGGAACGGCGCGACGCCAACGGCGACCTCCAGCGCATCGGCTTCAACGACGAACGCCTGCTGCGCATGGAACACGAGCTGGAAAAGGTCGTGAGCGCAAACCCCGGCATGCTGCTCGAAATCAAGGGCGCGGCGCTGGCGCTGCACTATCGCAATGCGGCCGAGCGCGAACCCGCCGCGCGCGCCGCGACCGAGCGTCTGGTGCAGCAATACGCCGATGCCTACGTGCTGCAACCGGGCAAGATGGTCTACGAGATCAAGCCGAAGGATGTCGACAAAGGCCGCGCCGTGCGCGCGTTCCTGGCTGAGCCGCCGTTCACCGGACGCCGTCCGGTGTTCATCGGCGACGATCTCACCGATGAAAAAGGCTTCGCGGTGGTCAATGAGTTCGACGGCCTCTCGGTCAAGGTCGGTCCCGGCGATACGGTCGCACGGGCGCGCATCGAGTCGGTCGAACTGCTGCTCGACTGGCTGCAGGTCATCTCGGGCACGGCGGGGAAGCACGCGTGAGCCGCCTCATCATCGTGTCGAACCGGGTGGCGCCGATTTCCGAAGGCGGCCCGGCGGCAGGCGGTCTGGCGGTCGGCGTGTACGACGCGCTCAAGGAAACCGGCGGCATGTGGTTCGGCTGGAGCGGCGACGTGCTGTCCTCCCCCACGGACGCCCAGCCCGGCATCAAGCTTGAAGAACACGGACCGGTGACGTTCGCGACCATTGGCCTGTCGCGGCGCGACTATGACCAGTATTACCGCGGCTTTTCCAACGCGACGTTATGGCCGGCGTTCCACTACCGCCCCGACCTGATCGAGTTCGACCGCAACGAGTTCGACGGCTATTGCCGCGTGAACCGCTGGCTTGCCGCGCAGCTCGCGCCGTTGCTCAAGCCCGACGACGTCATCTGGGTCCACGACTATCACCTGATTCCGTTCGCGCACGCATTGCGCGCGCAGGGCGTGACGAACCGCATCGGCTTCTTCCTGCACATTCCGTTTCCCGCGCCGCAGATCCTGCTCGCCGTGCCGCGCCATCGCGAGCTGATGGAAGCGCTGTGCGCGTTCGATCTGCTCGGCTTCCAGACCGAACCCGATCTGCATGCGTTCTGCGAATACATCGTGACGGAGGCGGGCGGCGCGGTCACGCGCAACGCAGCGAAGCTCGCTGAGATTCGGGCGTTCGGGCAGAGCTTGCGCGCGGCGGCGTATCCGATCGGCGTCTATCCCGATGAAATCGCCGCGCTGGCGAAAGACGGCGAAAGCGGGCGCGACGTCGAGATCGTCAAGGCGACACTGCATCATCGCAAGCTCGTGATGAGCGTCGACCGGCTGGACTATTCGAAGGGGCTCGTCGAGCGTTTTCGTGCGTTCGAACGTCTGGTCGAACACGATTCGCATCAGCGCAACAACGTGTCGTTCCTGCAGATCGCGCCGCCGACGCGCTCGGACGTCGATGCCTATCGCGACATCCGGCTGCAACTCGAGGCGGAGTCGGGCCGCATCAACGGACGCTACGCCGAACTCGACTGGACGCCGATCCGCTACATCCATCGGCAATACGAGCGGCCGGTGCTCGCCGCGCTGTTCCGCGAGGCGCACGTCGGCCTCGTCACGCCTTTGCGCGACGGCATGAATCTGGTGGCGAAGGAGTATGTGTCGGCGCAGGATCCGGACGATCCCGGCGTGCTGGTGCTGTCGCAGTTCGCGGGCGCGGCGCGCGAACTGACGGCCGCGCTGATCGTGAATCCGCTCGACATCGACGGCATGGCTGATGCGCTCGCCACGGCGCTCAAGATGCCGTTGGCCGAGCGTCGAGCGCGCTACGGCGAGATGATGCAGCAACTGCGCGACAACAACGTCTCGGTCTGGCGCGACAACTTTCTGCGCGATCTGAATACGCGCTGAAGCCCGCCAGGCCCGCTCAGGCGGGCTGCTTGTGCGGCGTCGAGACGATCGACGGCAGCTTGCCGTGCTGCTTCGCGAGCAGTTCGCGATACAGCCCCGGACGTTCGCGCAGTTCTTGCGGCGAGCCGTCGTCGATGACCTTGCCCGAGCTCATCACGATGATGCGGTCGAAGTTCTGCAAGGTGGACAGACGGTGCGCGATGGCGATCACCGTGCGGCCGACCATCAGGCGGTCGAGCGCTTGCTGGATCGCTTCTTCCGACGCGCTGTCGAGCGCGGAGGTCGCTTCGTCGAGCAGCAGGATCGGCGCGTTCTTCAGGATGGCGCGCGCGATCGCGATGCGCTGGCGCTGGCCGCCGGACAGCTTGACGCCGCGGTCGCCGACGATCGTATCGAAACCTTCCGGCATTGCCTCGATGAAGTCCGTGCAGCGCGCCTCGCGGGCGGCGGCGAGCACTTCCTCGCGGCTCGCCTCGGGACGGCCGTAGGCGATGTTCTCGAACACGGTGCGGTGGAACAGCGAGATATCCTGCGGCACGAGCGCGATCGAATGACGCAGGCTGTCCTGCATGATCGAGCCGATTTCCTGGTCATCGATCCTGATACTGCCCTTCTGGGTTTCATAGAAACGCTGCAGCAGCGCGAGCACGGTGGACTTGCCCGCGCCCGACTTGCCGATCAGCCCGACGCGCTGGCCCGGCTCGATATGCAGATGGAAGCTGTCGAGAATCGGACGGCGGCGCGGATACGCAAACGTGACGTTTTCGAAGTCGACGCGTCCGCCTTGCGGCACGAGTTCGGTCGCGTCCGAGCGATCCGGCATGCCGTGCGGCTCGAGCAGCGTCTGCACGGCTTCGGCGAGACGCGCGACGTGCTGCGTCACATCCACCAAGGCCACGGCGAGGTCGCGCGTGCCGTGCAGGATGGTGAAGCCCAGCGAGCTGACCAGCACGATATCGCCCGAAGTCGCCTGGCCTTTCGACCACAGCCACAAGGCCCAGCCGAGCAGGCCGGCAGAGAGGATCGCCGTGACGACCGCATGGAACAGGCGCAGTTTTTCGAGATACAGCAGGCTTTGCTGGCGCGCGACCATTTCCGCCTTCACGGTCGAGCCGAAGCGCTTCTGTTCGCGGAAAGTCATGCCGAACGCACGCACGAGCGACATGTTGCCGATCACGTCGACGAGTTCACCATCCACCGACGCCGCCTTCGACGCAAAGTTGTGATGCCGCGCCGAGCCGCGCTTGGCGAGGCGGTAGAGGATCAGCGCCAGGACCAGTGACGCGGTCATCAGGCCGGCGGCCATCCAGGGATTCACCGAAACGATCATCACGATGGCGCCCAGCACCGCGATGCACGGCGGCAGGACATTCCAGGCCATGACGTTTTCGGCGGTGTAGATGGCGTTCGAGGTCGCGGTGATCCGGCTGGCGAGCATGCCGGGCTGCTTCTCGGAGAAATACGTGGGCGAGTGGCCGGAGAGATACGAAAAGAGGTCCTTGCGCAGGTCGCCGGTCACGATCACGAACACATGCGCGCCAACCCAGCCGCCGACCCGCCACAGCAGGTTATCGGCGGCGATCAGGCCGACCAGGATCATGAACGCGCCCCACAGCGGTCCGGGGTGTCCACGCCCTTGGCCGAGCACGTCGATCAGATGTTTGATCGCGTACTGCGAGGCGAGGGCACAGCCCACCGCGGCGAACACGCTGAAGAGCACGATGGAATGGGCGACGGGATGCCGGCGGATGTAGCGCAGCAGGAACGCGAGCGGATGATGCGCGTAGCTCGAAAGCTTCGCGTTGTACGCGTTACGCTGGGAGACGGTAAGTTGGTCCAATGGTCTTTTTTGGTCGTAGAGCGGTTGAGCGTGTTGCGCCTTCGGGCATGGCCGCAGCAACTTCCGCGGCAATCGAAATCTGGCCCGCCACGGCGCGACCGACGTCAAACAAGCGACGCTGCGCCGTCTCCATCACTGGATTGTAGCCAGTATCGCGGAGGGGCAAGGCGTCTTCGGGCCGACGATGTCCGGCCCATGTGAGCTCCGAACATCGCTGCGGCGGAAATTCTGGCGGCGGCCGGCCATTGCGCCGATCGGCTGGAGCCGCATGCATGGATCGAGGCTCGCCGCCATGCCGGGTCCAGCGTCTGTCCAGCGCACGGCGTCGGCGCGCATTGTAAGCACTTTGCGCAACTTTTTGCGCCCAATCGCTCGCCATACGGCAACGGGCGGCAGGGTTCAAGCAAGGGTAAAAGCACGTGGCGCGCCAGCGCCGGATACCGCACTGGATTCTCTGGCCGACAAGGCATCCGGATTCTGCTTTCTGAGCGGCAACGCCCGGCAATGCCGCGCCGCTTCGCCTGGAGGCACTGCAAACCCGTCCTCCAATGTAGAACAACCTTAATAAACAGGGGTTTGCAAAATGTATCCCTCTTGTAACAAGGTAAATAAGTTGAAATGACTGCCGCTGTGCGCGTGTAAAAAGCTCCATAATGCGCTCCGGGTTTCACCCTAGGCCGTAGACAGCTTTTTGCAAGTTGCCGTCAACCGTCCAGTTGCAAGCGCGTTAATTGCAGACGCACGGATTTTTGAGATATGGAACCGCACTTGCTTGGTCCAATCGTCCGCGCAGAAACCAGTGAACAGCGACCCCGCTTCTTCACTCGAGCATCAGCCTTTGCGCCGCGGCCAACGCCGCGGAAAGCTTCGCCCGAGCCGAGCGATTCGCTACCGACGTCAAAACGACTGTAGTTCTTAGCCTGACCTTTCATTAGGAGTTTCACGACATGCGAATCGCTCAAATCGCGCCCCTCCACGAAGCTGTTCCGCCGAAGCTGTATGGCGGCACGGAGCGCGTGGTGTCTTACCTGACTGAGGCACTCGTGGAGGCTGGACACGATGTCACCCTCTTCGCGAGCGGTGATTCGCAGACGTCCGCCAAGCTCGAAGCATTCTGGCCGCAAGCGCTGCGCCTCGACCCGACCATCCGCGACGTGATGGCCCCGCACATGCTGCTGCTCGAGGAAGTGTGCCGCCGCGCCGAAGAATTCGACGTGCTGCATTTCCATATCGACTACTACCCGTTCTCGCTGTTCGCGCGCCAGCCGGTGCCGTTCCTGACGACCATGCACGGCCGTCTCGACCTGCCCGAACTGCAGCCGATCTTCAACACGTTCAAGGACGTGCCGGTCATCTCGATTTCGGACAATCAGCGCCAGCCGCTGCAACAGGCCAACTGGCTGTCGACCGTGTATCACGGTCTGCCCGAAAACGTGCTCACGCCGATCCCCAACGTGGAGCCGGGCTACCTCGCGTTCCTCGGCCGCGTCTCGCCGGAGAAGGGCCTCGACCGCGCGATCCGCATCGCTGGGCAGGCAGGCATGAAGCTCAAGGTCGCCGCCAAGATCGACAAGGCTGACCGCGCCTATTACGAAGAAACGATCAAGCCGCTGATGGCGCTCCCGCATGTCGAGTACATCGGCGAAATCGGCGAAGCCGAAAAGCGTGAGTTCCTCGGCAACGCGCATGCGCTGGTCTTCCCGATCGACTGGCCGGAGCCCTTCGGTCTGGTGATGATCGAAGCCATGGCCTGCGGCACGCCGGTGATCGCATTCAATCGCGGTTCGGTGCCGGAAGTGATCGAGAACGGCGTGTCGGGCTTCGTCGTGGAAGACGAACTGAGCGCGATCGCCGCGGTGAAGCGTCTCGACACGCTGCCGCGCGAGAAAGTCCGCGCCGCGTTCGAAGCGCGCTTCTCGTCGAAGGTGATGGCGGTGAACTACGTCAGCGTGTACGAAGAGATGCTGCGTCAGAAGCGTCGCACGGTGCTGCGCGAAGTCAACGCGAGCTAAGCGAGCGCCGCCCGGTGCGGCGCTGGATGCAAAAAAACGCCCCGCGCGCCTCAAGGCACGCGGGGCGTTGTCGTAATCAGACACAGTCGGGAGTGTGTGGCAACGTTCTTGGAGCGCCAGACCGCGCTACGCTCGTGGAAACCTCTGACGAGATCCGTAATCTCCCTATAATGGCCCGGACTTCGCAATGCGCGGAGTCGCCAAGCATCGTAAGTGGACAGGAGTTTCTTTTGGCGAGAACCAGGCAAACCAGCGCGAGCCCCGCACCCGGCGCCGGCACGGTCTTCGCACTGCGCGCCATCGGATTGGTACTGGCGGCGCGCTGGGCATTATCGATGTCGCAGATGGGCTATCTCTCCTCGCTGCGCGCCATGACCTTGTCGCCGTGGGCGTGCGTGAACGTCGTGCTGATCTTCCTGCTGGTCGTGCTGCCCGGCGCGAAGGCGCGTCTCGAGCGGCCGCTCCATCCGTTGCCGCAATGGCTGCGGCAGGCGCTGCGTCTGCTCGCGCTCCTGACCTTCGGTTTCGCGATGTTTTCGGTCGGCGCATTCATCTGGGCGTCCGGCGGGCACCGCTTCATGCATGCGCTCACGGAGACGAACGGCTGGCTGCTGGTCGGCCCCGCGCTCTATGCTGTCGTCATGTGGATCTGCCGTCCGCGTGCGCTCTGGCGCACCAATATCGCGGCGCGCCGCTTTGCCATCGGCCGTTACGCCATTTCGCTCGATCCCGTCACCCGCACCGCCATCGTCTGGGCAGAAAGCCGCAAGCTCGGCCAGTACGATGCCCGCGAACTCTCCGTCAAGTGGACCGAGCCGCCCGAACGCGCCACGCCCTCGACAAGCCTGCTCACGCCCGCTACCCAGCCCGCCACGCCCGTTGTCCAGGCGCGCGGCGAGGTGCGGCGCGCCTTGTTCGCGCGGCGCGCCAGAGTTGAATTGCTGTGGGATTCGCCGGCCGCGGCAGGGCACAATCGCACGACGGTGTTTCGCGCGCCGATCGCCGGCGAGAGCGACCGCCAGGCCGCGCGCTCGCTCGATACGACGTTGCGCCAGATCTGACGCGCACCGTCTCGCCGCAAGGACACGTCTTTCGTCTTGTTCGCTGCAATGGGAGGAAAGCATGCTGATACGCTGGATGCTGGCCGCGCTTCATCTGCTGGGCTTCGGTTTCGCGCTCGGCTCCGTGCTCGCGCGTGCGCGTGCGTTGCGGCGGCTCGACGCCACGCAGTCCGTCCAGGCCAACGAACTCCGTCTGCGCGATGTATTCCGGTCCGACATGGTCTGGGGCATCACGGCGATCGTGCTGATCGTGACCGGCGTGATGCGTGCGTTCGGTGGTTTCGAGAAGGGCGCGGCCTACTATCTGCACGAGCCGCTCTTCCACTTGAAGATGACGGCGCTCGTCGTGATTTTGCTGATCGAAGTGTCGCCGATGCTCGCGCTGATTCGCTGGCGAGTGGCGCTGGCGCAGGGCGGGCCGATCGATCTCACGCGCGCGCGCCGTTTCGCGTGGATGAGCGATCTGGAAGCGGGATTGGTCATCGTGATGGTGATCGCGGCGAGCGGCATGGCGCGCGGGATCTGGGCGTCGTCGGGCGGATGAAACCGACGCGAAAATGAAAAAAGGCTCAGATCGTTAAACCTGAGCCTTTTTGATCTTCGGTGCTTGTCTTTACCAACACCAGAATCCTGGTGGGTAGTACTGGGATCGAACCAGTGACCCCTGCCGTGTGAAGGCAGTGCTCTACCGCTGAGCTAACCACCCGAAGAGAGACGAGATTATGTCAGGCGTTTTGAATCCCGTCTAGTCCCTCGTTAAGCAAATCCGAAAAAATCACGCAGCGACGGCATCGCCTTCCGCAGGTGTCGGCGCCGGCTCCGCGCGCCAGACGCTCGTCCCCTTGATGGCGCGATCGAGCTCGTTGAGCACGGCCTCATGCGCCGACTGTTCTTCCGCGCTCGCCGCGATCACCGGCAGGTCGAGATCATCGAAGGCCTCGCGCGGCGTCGCGGACGCGCCTGCCGCCGCCTGTTCGCCCAGCATGTCGATGACGAGGCTTTCCTGCCCGCGCGTCATCGCCAGATACACCTCCGCGAGCAGCTCGGAGTCGAGCAGCGCGCCGTGCAGCGTGCGATGCGCGTTGCTGATGCCGAAACGGTCGCACAGCGCATCGAGCGAATTGCGCTTGCCGGGGAACATCTGCTTGGCCTGCGCAAGCGAATCGATCACGCCGCCCACGGTGTCTTTCATCTTCGGCAAGCCGAGCAACCCGAACTCCACGTCGAGGAAGCCGACGTCGAAGGGGGCGTTATGAATGATCAACTCGGCGCCCGCGATGAAGTCGCGCAATTGCGCCGCGATCTCGGCGAACTTCGGCTTGTCGCTGAGGAACTCGGTCGTCAGGCCGTGCACCGCGAGCGCGCCGGGATCGCTGTCGCGTTCCGGATTCACGTAGAGGTGCAGGTTATTGCCGGTGAGCCGTCGATTGATGAGCTCGACGCAGCCGATTTCGATGATCCGGTCGCCGGTCCTCGCATTCAGGCCGGTCGTTTCGGTATCCAGTATCAGTTGGCGCATGGGATGTCTTGAATTCGGTGATTCGTGCTGCGGATTAGCTGTCGGCGAGCGAGGTCACGCCGCGATTGGCGAGCGCGTCGGCGCGTTCGTTTTCGGGATGGCCCGCGTGTCCCTTGACCCAGCGCCATTCGATGCGATGCTGCGCCACGAGCCCGTCCAGCCGCTTCCAGAGGTCGGCGTTCTTGACGGGCGTCTTCGCGGCGGTCATCCAGTTTTTCTTCTTCCAGCCGTGGATCCATTCGCTGATGCCTTTCTGGACATATTGCGAATCGGTATGGATCACGGCCTGGCATGGACGCTTCAGGGCTTCGAGCGCGGCAATCACCGCCATCAGCTCCATGCGGTTGTTGGTGGTCGCGGCTTCGCCGCCGAACAGTTCCTTCTCCAGCGTGCCGAAGCGCAGCAGGGCGCCCCAGCCGCCGGGGCCGGGATTGCCTTTGCAGGCGCCGTCCGTGTAGATGTCGATTACGGTGTTCGATGCAGATTCGTCAGTCATCAAGGCTCGATGGAAGTCTCATTGCGCGTATGCGGAGCGGCGACCGGCGCGAGGCCGGCTGCGAGCGCGGATTTTTTCAGCTTGCGCGGGCCGATCAGGCGCATGCCGCGCACGCGCTTCACGGCCGTGATCATGTACGCCGCGCCGAAGATGGGCCACCAGCGGTCGCCGGCGGGCTCCATGAATTGATAGCGTTGCAGCCACTTGTCGGTGACGAGCGGCGGACGATAGCAGCCGAAGCGGCCGCGTTCAAGGTCGAATCCGAGCAGCTTGATCCAGTCCTTGATGCGCGTGAACGCGATCATCTCGTGCGCCGACGGCACGAACGGCCGGCCCGCCACCTTGCCGAGCGATTGCCGCGCGCCCCACAGGCTCAGCGAATTGAAGCCGAGGATGATCAACTGGCCTTCCGGCAGCAGCACGCGTTCGGCTTCGCGCAGCAGCCGGTGCGGATCCGGCGAGAATTCCAGCGTGTGCGGCAGCACCAGCAAGTCGACGCTCTGCGCTTCGAACGGCAGGTCGAGCAGGTCGCACCAGACGGTGCTGCGGCCATCGGGCGCGCTGGCGGCGGGCAGGGCGCTGACGCCGGGCGTGGCGGCGCGCGGCGGGGTGAACGGCGCGCTGGATGCGCTTTCGGCGTCGAGCACGAGCGCGCGGCCGGTCATGCGGTTCTCGCGCAAGGCGTCGAGCTGCGGCATGCCGAGCTGCAGCGCGTGATAGCCGAAGATGTCGGACACCACGTGATCGAGCTGCGCCTGCTCCCAGTCGAGCACGTAGCGCCCGGGCGCAGAGCTCGTCCAGGTGGGCCAGTCTATAATCGCTCGGTCAGACATGTTCGGGTTGACGCATAGATGATCGCTATGGATTCGCTTGACGGAAGCTCGCCGGCTCAGAAGCCGAATCAGGAAGCACTGGAATACGTGCCGGTGCCGGCGTTCGAGGACAACTACATCTGGCTCGTCTCGGACGGCCGCGATGCAGTGGTGGTCGACCCCGGCGACGCCGCGCCCGTCGAGGCGTATCTCGCCAAACGCGGCTGGCGGCTGACCGCTATTTTACTCACGCACCATCATCAGGACCATGTCGGCGGTGTGAAAGCGCTGCTCGATCACCGAACGGCCGAGGGCGGCGTTCCGGTCTACGGCCCGGCCAGCGAGCGCATCGAGCATCTGACACAGCGCCTCTCGGGCGGCGACCAGGTGAACATCGCACACCCCGCGCTCGCGTTCTCCGTCATCGACGTACCAGGCCATACGGCCGGCCACATCGCCTATTTCCAGGCGGCCGATCCGCGCGGCACATCCCATCTGTTCTGCGGCGACACGCTGTTCGCCAGCGGCTGCGGTCGCCTGTTCGAGGGCACGCCGCAGCAGATGCTCGCCTCGCTCGATTCACTCGCCGCCCTGCCGGACACCACCCTGGTGCACTGCGCGCATGAGTACACGCTGTCCAATATCCGCTTTGCGCGCGCGGTCGAGCCGGACAACGACGCCCTTGCGCGCTGGGACGCCGCCGCGCAGGCCTTGCGTGTCTCCGGCAAGCCGACGCTGCCTACCACCATCGCTCATGAGAAGGCAGTGAATCCGTTTTTGCGCGCAGACGTCCCGGCCATTCACACGCGTCTGGAAGCGCAATTCGGCGCGCCGGTGGCCGACCGGCTGGCGGCTTTTCGCATGATGCGCGGCTGGAAGGATAAGTTCCGCTGAGCCGGATTTTTCGGGGCGACTTAATCCGAAACGTTGGAAACGCCAGTAGATCGCGGATTTTGCAGGGCTTTCGCGTGCGTTTTTATTGACGTCCTTGGTGTGGTTCCGTACCATCGGCTGCAAATTTCCAAGCCTCATCCTTTGGAAGCCGAGACGTTCCATGCGACTAATTCTTAGCGCGCTGTCCGTCCTGATGCTCGCCGCGTGCGCGAGCCAAGGGCCGACGGCGTCTGATCCTCTTGTCAACACACCTGCCACAGCTTCCGAGCAACAGCAGCAGAAAGTAGCCGATACCATCCGTCGCACTGCGGCCGCCAAGGAAACCATCGACGTCGACAAGACCCCGGTCACCTCACTGGTGGGTTCCGCCGATCTCTGGAGCCGCATCCGCGCGGGCTTCCAGATTCCCGATCTGCAGAGCGACCTGGTCGACATGCAGGTCAACTGGTACGCGCAGCGCCCGGACTACGTCGAGCGCATGACGGGGCGCTCGCAGAAATACCTGTATCACATCGTCGAGGAGCTCGAGCAGCGGCACATGCCGACCGAGCTGGCGCTGCTGCCGTTCATCGAATCGGCGTTCAATCCACAGGCGCTGTCGGTGGCGAAGGCCGCCGGCATGTGGCAGTTCGTGCCGGGCACCGGCCGCGACTACAACCTCAAGCAGAACATGTGGCAGGACGAGCGCCGCGACGTGCTGGCCTCGACCAGCGCCGCGCTCGACTATCTCTCGCGTCTGCACGACATGTTCGGCGACTGGCATCTCGCGCTCGCCGCGTACAACTGGGGTGAGGGCAACGTCCAGCGCGCGATCGCGCGGAACGAGGCCGCGGGCCTGCCGACCGACTATGAAAGTCTGCGCATGCCCAACGAGACCCGGAACTACGTGCCGAAGCTGCAGGCGGTGAAGAACATCGTCAGCAATCCGCAGATGTACGGGCTCACGCTGCCGGACATTCCGAATCACCCGTACTTCGTGACGGTCACCACCGCGCGCGACATCGACGTGACGATGGCCGCGAAGCTCGCCAGCATGAGCGTCGAGGAGTTCCGCTCGCTCAATCCGTCGTTTGCGAAGCCGGTGATTCTCGGCGCGACCAACCCGCAGATCCTGCTGCCGTTCGACAACGCCGCTTCGTTCCAGCGTAATCTGACGTCGTATTCGGGGCCCTTGTCGTCGTGGACCACGTACACCGTGACGGAGCGGGCGCGTCCGACGGCAATCGCCGAGAAGATCGGCGTGGACGCGGAGACGCTGATGTCGGTCAACCGCATTCCGGCGGGCATGCGCCTGAAGCCGGGCTCGACGATCGTCGTCCCGCGCACCGATGACGACGACGAAGACATCAGCGCCGACGTCGCCGCGAACGCGACGCTGGCCGTCGAGCGCGATGTGCCCGACACGCGCCGGCTCGTGATCCGCGTGCGCCGCAAGCAGTCTGTGTCGACGCTGGCCGATCGCTACGACGTCTCCACCTCGCAGGTGAAGTCGTGGAACCGCACGCGCGGCGACATGTTCATGCCGGGGCAAGTGGTCGTGTTGCACGTGCCGTATGGCCGTCCGGTGCCGGCCGAGCCGGGTCCGGTGCGGGTCGAAACGGTGGCGGCGTCGAGCCGTTCGTCGGGCGGGGTGTCGAAGATCGGCACGCGCGTGCCGGAAGCGAAGTCGCGCGGCAAGGCGCCTGCGCATGCGTCGGGCAAGGTGACCAAGGTGTCGGCGGCGCCCGCAGCCAAACCGGCCGCCGCGAAAACCACCGCCAAGCACGCTGCCGCGAGCACGAAAACCAGCAAGAAGAAGTAGCGTCGGACGCTGGTCGCCGGGGCGCTATCCCACGCCGTCACCAAGGTGACGGCGTTTTCTTTTGCCGGCCCCGATTAAACTGGCGGTCCAGAAGAATCAGGAAATACCCGTTCCACATGCTGTCCTCCGTTCGTCTCCGCGTCTTCTTCCTGTTTGCCGCCGGCTATTTCGTCTCGTATGTGTTCCGCGGCGTCAATCTCGGCTTCGCCCCGCTGATCACCCACGACCTGGGCCTTTCCGCCGCCGATCTCGGGTTGCTGACCTCGCTTTATTTCATCGGCTTTGCGGCTGCGCAGATTCCTGTCGGCGTGCTGCTCGATCACTTCGGGCCGCGCCGCGTCACGGCCGGCATGCTGGTGTTCGCGGCGGCGGGCATCGGCGTGTTCGGTGCGGCGCAGGGCATCGCCGGGCTGATGATCGGGCGGCTGTTGATTGGCGTCGGTGTGTCGGTGTGTTTGAGCGCGGCTTTCAAGGCGTCCGCGCAACACTTCGCGCTCGCCCGCCTGCCAATGGTGAACGGCTTCACGATGGCGGTCGGTGGCCTGGGCGGCGTCGTGGTCGGAGCGCCGCTGGCGTCGCTGCTGCACGTCGCGACGTGGCGGGAAGTGTGCTTCGGCTTGGTGGCGTTCACGCTTGTGGTCGCCGCGGCGATCCTGCTCGGTGCGCCAGCCAAGGCGGAAACCGACCCGCACCAGCGCGCCGACGTCATCACGCAGTTCCGGGGCACCTGGAGCATTCTGAAGAGCGGCGTGTTCTGGAAGCTCGCGTCGTTTTCGGTCGTCACGCAGGGCGTCTTCTTCGCGATGCAGTCGCTGTGGATCCGCCCCTTTCTGCTCGACGTGATGGACCTCGCGCCCGCCCATGCCGCGGCGTTGGTGTCGGTGCTGGGTCTCGCGATGATGCTCGGCTGTGTCGGATTCGGCGTGGCTGCGCGCGGCATGGAGCGGCGGGGCGTGTCGGTGTACGCGTTCTGCGGCACCGGCATGGTGCTGTACGTCGTCACGCAGATTCTGATGGTGCTGCGCGTGCCGCTGCCGCCGTCCGTCCTGCTCGCGGCGTACGGTTTTTTCGGCGGCACGGGCATCCTGAGCTACGCGGTCGCCGCGGAATATTTCGCGCCGCACCTGATCGGGCGAGTGCATACCACGCTCACGCTTGTGATCTTTCTGTTGATCTTCGGCTTTCAGGTGGGCGTCGGCGCGATGCTGTCGCTGTGGCACGCCAATGGCGGCCGCTATCCGGCGGCGGCGCACGTTACCGTGTGGATCGGGCTGATCGCGCTGCAGGTGGCGAGCGCGGTGTGGTACTTTCTGCCAGGCCGGACGATGCGCAAGGACGCCGCCGAGGCGCCTCAACCGCTCTCCTGACGGCGCTGGAGACATCCTGAATCTGGCGAAGATGGCCGTTCCACGCTATACTTCGAAGGTTTGAGCATTTCAACCCGCACCCTAGCGCCTACCTCCCATTCACCGTCGTTCGCTGCGCCAGCCAGCGCGCGCCGCACGCCGCCCTTCGCCTGCTTCGAAACCCCGCTTGCCGCGCGCGAGCGAGCCGGTCCAAGCCGCGATGCGCGCCTCGCGAGCCGCCGCCGTCACTGTGCGAAGGAAACCCGCGCGCCTTGAGCGCCTCGAGTAGCTTGAGTACCTCGGGCAGCGGGAAGCCAAGCCTGAATTTCGGACAGACAGGTCGGTAACAGGGTGTTCCCCAAGGAGCTTCCCGTGTTGCCGTCATTTTCCCCCGCACTTCTCGCACTTGCCGACGGCACGGTCTTTCGTGGTCAATCAATCG
Source organism: Caballeronia sp. LZ065 (assembly GCF_031450975.1). Classification (NCBI taxonomy): domain Bacteria; kingdom Pseudomonadati; phylum Pseudomonadota; class Betaproteobacteria; order Burkholderiales; family Burkholderiaceae; genus Caballeronia; species Caballeronia sp. LZ065. The sequence goes on along the minus strand of NZ_JARUXV010000001.1, from coordinate 2,373,413 downwards.
GCGCGCCCGGTTCGACGATCGGCGAAGTGGTCTTCAACACCGCCATCACCGGCTATCAGGAAATCCTCACGGATCCCAGCTACGCCCGCCAGATCGTCACGTTGACCTACCCGCACATCGGCAACTACGGCGTCAACGCCGAGGACGTCGAGGCCACCAAAGTCCATGCCGCCGGCCTCATCATTCGCGACCTGCCGGTGCTCGCCTCCAACTTCCGCTCCGAACAGACGCTCGCCGACTATCTGAAGGCGCAGGGCGTCGTCGCCATTTCGGGCATCGACACCCGCAAGCTCACGCGCATCCTGCGCGAGAAGGGCGCGCAGAACGGCTGCATTCTCGCCGGCAGCGATGACGAATCGAAGGCGCTCGGCCTCGCGCGCTCGTTCCCGGGTCTCGCGGGCATGGACCTCGCGAAGGTCGTGTCGACGGATAAGAGCTACGAATGGACCCAGACCGAATGGCGTCTCGGTAGCGGCTACGGCAAGCAGGAAGCGCCGAAGTTCCGCGTCGTCGCATTCGACTACGGCGTCAAGTACAACATCCTGCGCATGCTCGCCGAGCGCGGCTGCCATGTGACCGTGCTGCCGGCGCAGTCCACCGCGGCCGACGCGCTCGCGCTCAACCCGGACGGCATCTTCCTGTCGAACGGCCCCGGCGATCCGGAACCGTGCGACTACGCGATTGCCGCGACGCGCGAGTTCATCGCGAAGGGCATTCCCACCTTCGGCATCTGTCTCGGCCATCAGATCATGGGCCTCGCGGTCGGCGCGAAGACCATGAAGATGAAGACCGGCCATCATGGCGCGAATCATCCGGTGAAGGACATGGACGACGGCCGCGTGGTGATCACGTCGCAGAATCACGGCTTCGCAGTCGATGCCGCGACGCTCCCCGCCAACGCCAAGGTCACGCATGTCTCGCTGTTCGACGGCACGCTGCAGGGCTTCGCCCTCACCGACAAGCCCGCGTTCTGCTTCCAGGGCCATCCGGAAGCGTCGCCCGGCCCGCATGACATCGCGTATCTGTTCGACCGCTTCATCAAGCTGATGGAGTCGACGAAGGTCACCGCATAAAGAACATCACAGAGCACAGTTATGCCGAAGCGCACAGACATCAAGAGCATTCTCATCATCGGCGCGGGCCCGATCATCATCGGCCAGGCGTGCGAGTTCGACTATTCGGGCGCGCAGGCCTGCAAGGCGCTGCGGGAAGAGGGCTACAAGGTCATTCTCGTCAACAGCAATCCTGCGACGATCATGACCGACCCCAACACGGCCGACGTCACCTACATCGAGCCCATCACGTGGGAAGTGGTCGAGCGCATCATCGCGAAGGAACGTCCTGACGCAATCCTGCCGACCATGGGCGGACAGACCGCGCTCAACTGCGCGCTGGACCTGTTCCATCACGGCGTGCTGGAAAAGTACAAGGTCGAACTGATCGGCGCGTCGCCGGAAGCGATCGACAAGGCGGAAGACCGTCAGAAGTTCAAGGAAGCGATGACCAAGATCGGCCTCGGGTCGGCCAAGTCGGGCATCGCGCATTCGATGGAAGAAGCGCTCACCGTGCAAGCGCAGATCGCCGAGGCCACGGGCAGCGGCGGTTATCCCACGGTGATCCGTCCGTCGTTCACGCTGGGCGGCTCGGGCGGCGGCATTGCGTACAACAAGGAAGAGTTCGAGGAAATCTGCCGTCGCGGTCTCGATCTCTCGCCGACGCGCGAACTGCTGATCGAAGAGTCGCTGCTGGGCTGGAAAGAGTACGAGATGGAAGTGGTTCGCGACCGCGCGGACAACTGCATCATCGTCTGCTCGATCGAAAACCTCGACCCGATGGGCGTGCATACCGGCGACTCCATCACCGTCGCGCCCGCGCAGACGCTCACGGACAAAGAGTATCAAGTGCTGCGTAACGCGTCGCTCGCGGTGCTGCGCGAGATTGGCGTGGATACGGGCGGCTCGAACGTGCAGTTCGCGATCAACCCGAAGGATGGCCGCATGGTCGTCATCGAGATGAATCCGCGCGTGTCGCGTTCGTCGGCGCTGGCGTCCAAGGCTACGGGCTTCCCGATCGCCAAGGTCGCCGCGAAGCTCGCGTGCGGCTACACGCTCGACGAGTTGAAGAACGAAATCACCGGCGGCCAGACGCCGGCCTCGTTCGAACCGACCATCGACTATGTCGTGACGAAGGTGCCGCGCTTCGCGTTCGAGAAATTCCGTGAAGCGGACTCGCGCCTGACGACGCAGATGAAGTCGGTCGGCGAAGTGATGGCGATGGGCCGCACGTTCCAGGAATCGTTCCAGAAAGCCCTGCGCGGTCTGGAAGTGGGCGTCGATGGTCTCGATGAAAAGACCACGAGCCGCGACGAAGTAATTCGCGAGATCGGCGAACCGGGCCCGGACCGCATCTGGTATCTCGGCGACGCGTTCCGTCTCGGCCTGACGACGGAAGAGATCTTCGAAGAGACGTCCATCGACCCGTGGTTCCTCGCGCAGATCGAACAGATCATCCTGAAGGAGAAGGCGCTCGAAGGCCGCACGCTCGAGAGCCTCACGAAGGACGAACTGCTGTACCTGAAGAAGAGCGGCTTCTCGGACCGGCGTCTGGCGAAGCTCACCGGCTCTGATCAAACCGACGTGCGCAAGAAGCGTCACGAAATGAAAGTGCGTCCGGTCTACAAGCGCGTGGACACGTGCGCGGCCGAGTTCGCGACCAAGACCGCCTACATGTACTCGACCTACGAGGAAGAGTGCGAAGCGAATCCGACGGACAAGAAAAAGATCATGGTGCTGGGCGGCGGCCCGAACCGGATCGGCCAGGGCATTGAGTTCGACTATTGCTGCGTGCACGCCGCGCTCGCGATGCGCGAGGACGGCTATGAAACCATCATGGTCAACTGCAATCCGGAAACCGTTTCGACCGACTACGACACGTCCGACCGCCTGTACTTCGAATCGCTGACGCTCGAAGACGTGCTCGAAATCGTCGACCTGGAAAAGCCGGTCGGCGTGATCGTGCAGTACGGCGGCCAGACGCCGCTCAAGCTCGCACTCGATCTCGAAGCGAACGGTGTGCCGATCATCGGTACGTCGCCGGACATGATCGACGCAGCCGAAGACCGCGAACGCTTCCAGAAGCTGCTGCAGGATCTCGAGCTGCGCCAGCCGCCCAACCGCACCGCGCGCGCTGAAGACGAAGCGCTCAAGCTGGCCGAGGAAATCGGCTATCCGCTGGTGGTGCGTCCGTCGTATGTGCTCGGCGGCCGCGCGATGGAAATCGTCCACGAGCCGCGCGACCTCGAACGCTATATGCGTGAGGCCGTGAAGGTGTCGAACGATTCGCCGGTGCTGCTCGACCGCTTTCTGAACGACGCGATCGAATGCGACGTCGACTGCATCTCCGACGGCGACGACGTGTTCATCGGCGGCGTGATGGAGCACATCGAGCAGGCGGGCGTGCACTCGGGCGACTCGGCGTGTTCGCTGCCGCCGTACTCGCTGTCGAAGGAAACCGTCGACGAGCTCAAGCGGCAAACCGCCGCCATGGCAAAGGCGTTGAATGTGATCGGCCTGATGAACGTGCAGTTCGCCATCCAGCAAGTGCCGCAGGAAGATGGCTCGAAGCAGGACATCATCTACGTGCTGGAAGTGAATCCGCGCGCATCGCGCACGGTGCCGTATGTGTCGAAGGCCACGGGCTTGCCGCTCGCGAAGATCGCCGCGCGCGCGATGGTCGGTCAGAAGCTGAAGCAGCAAGGCGTGACGAAGGAAGTCATTCCGCCGTACTTCAGCGTGAAGGAAGCCGTGTTCCCGTTCGTCAAATTCCCGGCGGTCGATCCGGTGCTCGGACCGGAAATGCGCTCGACCGGTGAAGTGATGGGCGTGGGCCGCACGTTCGGCGAAGCGCTCTTCAAGTCGCAGCTTGCAGCGGGTTCGCGTCTGCCGGAATCCGGCACGGTGCTGCTGACGGTGATGGACGCCGACAAGCCGAAGGCCGTCGAAGTCGCGCAGATGCTGCACGAACTCGGCTATCCGATCGTTGCGACCAAGGGCACGGCCGCGGCGATTGCTGCGGCAGGCGTACCGGTGAAGGTCGTCAACAAGGTGAAGGACGGCCGTCCGCACATCGTCGACATGATCAAGAACGGTGAAATCGCGCTGGTTTTCACTACCGTCGACGAAACGCGCGCGGCTATCGCCGACTCGCGGTCCATCCGCATGAGCGCGCAGGCCAACAAGGTCACTTACTACACGACCATGTCGGGTGCGCGGGCCGCGGTGGAAGGTTTGCGTTACCTCCGCGATTTGGAAGTCTATGATTTACAAGGTCTGCATGCTCGCCTAAACTAAGGCTTCGATTACAGGTCCAAGCCTCACGAGCCGCGGTTAAGCGGTGTCCTCCCGCCAAGGGGGATGCGCTTAACCGCGGTAATTTTTTTACGGCTGTTTTTGTTTGTGGGTTGTTTATGAGCACGATTCCTTTGACGAAGCGCGGCGCGGAGCTGCTGCGCGACGAATTGCAACGCCTGAAGGCTGTCGAGCGCCCGGCAGTCATCAACGCAATCGCCGAAGCGCGCGCGCAAGGCGATCTGTCGGAAAACGCGGAATACGATGCCGCGAAAGAAAAGCAAGGCTTCATCGAGGGCCGCATCGCGGACCTGGAGTCGAAGCTTGCCGCGGCGCAAGTAATTGATCCGACGCAAGTGGAAGCCGAAGGCCGCGTGGTCTTTGGCGCGACCGTCGAACTGGAAGATCTGGCGTCGGGCGATACGGTCACGTATCAGATCGTCGGCGACGACGAAGCCGATCTCGATCATGGTCTCATCTCGGTCAGTTCGCCGATTGCGCGCGCACTGATCTCGAAGTCCGAGGGCGATGTCGCGGCCGTGCAGGCGCCGAGCGGCGCGCGCGAATACGAAATCATCGCTGTGCGCTACGTCTGATGGCGCACCGGGTCTTTCGCCTCGTTTCCATGGTGTGGGTCGGCAGCTTGCTGACTCTCGGCCTCATTGCGGCGCCGGTCCTGTTCTCGATGCTGGATCGGACCGAGGCCGGCTCCGTGGCCGCGCAGCTGTTTCGCATCGAAGCGATCATCGGCGTGGTGAGCGCACTGGTGCTCATCCTGATCGGCAATCGCTATGTGAAGAGCGGCATCGTCGACTACAAGCGCGTGCGCTGGATTGTCGCGATGATGCTGCTGTGCGTGCTGATCGGCTATTTCGGCCTGCAGCCGTTCATGAACTCGCTGCGCATGGCCGCGCAAGAAGCCGGCACCGACCTCGCGAACTCGCCGTATGCCAAGCAGTTCGGCGTGCTGCACGGTATCTCCAGCGCGATCTATCTGATTGAATGCCTGTTCGGCATTGCGCTCGTCTGGCGCTTGCCGGGAGCAGCGCCGGTGGCCATCGTGCCGAAAAACAAGTCGGCGAAGATGGCCGCGAAACGCGCGCGGAGCTGATTTCACTCACGCCCGCCGGGTTCGCGCGGCGCGTGTGCTTCAAGAGAAGCGCACGCGCCGTTCATCATTTCGACGATTGATGTTGACGCTTGGTGCTCGGCTGGCGCTTCTTCGCGCGCTTGACGTTGCCGCCCGCTGTCACGCGTTCGTTGCCCAGCACTTTCAGGGTTTGTTTCTTCGGCTTCTTGAAGGCCGGCGCGTCGCGCGAGATCTTCACCGCCTTGACGATGCGCGGCGCGCGACCCTTGGTTTCACGCTCGGCGGCTTCACCCGCGCTCGGCGGCATGGTGCTGCGGGTGCGGGTGACGCGGCTCTTCTTCGGCGCGGCGCCTTCGGGCCGCCAGACCACCAGCAGCTTGCCGATATGCTGGATCGGCGCGGCGTTCAGGCGATCGCAGATTTCGTCGTAGACCGCGACGCGTGCTTCGCGTTCGTCACCGAATACGCGCACCTTGATGAGCTGATGCGCCTCGAGGTGGACGTTGATTTCCTTGAGCACGGCATCGGTCAGACCCTCCGCGCCGACGAGCACGACGGGCTTGAGCGCATGGGCCTGGGAGCGCAGGTCGGAGCGCTCGGCGGGGGAGAGTGTCAGGGCTGGCATGAGAAAATAGGGACTCGACTAAAATGTGGGCGGCCGGGTAACACGTAGCGACACGTGCGCTGTTGCGACGATTCGACGCGACGCGTGACTGAGAACGCATGACGCGTGACGTCGCCCACCATAAAACAAAACAGGCCGGAAGCGGGGTTTTGGAACGCGCGAGCGCCCTAAGACCGGTCCGGCCAGCAAGCCGCGTATTATCCGCTAAAAGCATCACGCGATGCAGCAAAATACGCACCGGGCGTGCAGCGCGCTTTCGTCGCTGGCGCCACCTCACTTTCGTTTCAATGGCAAAGAACCGTTTCAATCAGTCGTGGCTGCACGACCACATCAACGATCCCTACGTGAAGATGGCGCAGCGGGAAGGTTATCGCGCGCGCGCCGCCTACAAGCTCAAGGAGATCGACGAACAGGACAAGCTCATCAAGCCGGGCATGGTGATCGTCGACCTGGGCTCGACGCCCGGCAGTTGGAGCCAGTACGCGCGCAACAAGTTGGCGCAAGGCTCGAAGCGCGACGCCGAGCGCCAGGGCGGCATCGACGGCACGATCATCGCACTCGACCTCCTGCCGATGGAGCCCATCTCCGACGTCACGTTCCTTCAAGGCGACTTCCGCGAGGACGATGTGCTCGCACAACTTGCTGAAATGGTCGGCGAGCGTCAGGTCGATCTTGTTATTTCAGACATGGCCCCCAACCTGTCTGGTGTTGCGAGCGCGGATGCGGCTCGCATCGAACATCTCTGCGATCTGGCGCTGGAGTTCTCCCAGAACCATCTGAAACCGGAAGGTGCGCTGTTGGTCAAATGTTTCCATGGCAGCGGCTATAGTCAGATTGTCGAGAAGTTCAAACACCAGTTCAAAGTGGTGGCGCCGCGCAAACCGAAGGCGTCTCGCGACAAATCGTCGGAGACATTCATCCTCGGGCGCCGGCTCAAGCATCCGGGCTGATCGGGCTCCTTAAACAAAATCGGCGAATAAGAGCGATATATTCGCCGATTATGCCGAAAACACTGCCCCTGCCGCTATTTATGCGGTAGTTAAACCTTATGGCAGGGGTTAGCGGTCTGGATTAGAATGCTTTGGTGGCGCCGCAAGGTTTATGTAGGCGCCCGTCTATGAGTGAGGAGTGGTGCTTTGAACAACAATATGTTCTCTAAGGCGGCAGTGTGGCTCGTGATCGCACTGGTGCTGTTCACGGTGTTCAAGCAGTTCGACAAGCCACGCGTGCAGGAAGGGGTGTCCTATTCGCAGTTCATGGACGACGCGAAAGCCGGCAAAGTCAAGAACGTCACCGTTCAGGGCCGCAATCTCACGGTGACTCCGGCAGATGGCCAGAAATACCAGATCGTGTCGCCGGGCGACATCTGGATGGTCGGCGATCTCATGAAATACGGCGTTCAGGTCAGCGGCAAGGCTGACGACGAACCCAACGCTCTCGTTTCCGCGCTGTACTACCTCGGGCCGACAATTCTCATCATCGGCTTCTGGTTCTACATGATGCGGCAGATGCAGGGGGGCGGCAAAGGCGGGGCGTTTTCATTCGGCAAGTCGCGAGCGCGGCTGATCGACGAGAACAACAACGCAATCAATTTCACCGACGTCGCGGGTTGCGACGAAGCCAAGGAAGAAGTGTCCGAGCTGGTGGATTTCCTGCGTGATCCGCAGAAATTCCAGAAGCTGGGCGGGCGCATTCCACGCGGCGTGCTGCTGGTCGGCCCTCCGGGTACCGGCAAGACGCTGCTGGCACGTGCCATCGCCGGCGAGGCGAAGGTGCCGTTCTTCAGCATTTCGGGTTCTGACTTCGTGGAAATGTTCGTCGGCGTGGGCGCGGCCCGGGTCCGCGACATGTTCGAGCAGGCCAAGAAGCATGCGCCGTGCATCGTGTTCATCGACGAAATCGACGCTGTCGGCCGTCATCGCGGCGCAGGCATGGGCGGCGGCAACGACGAACGCGAGCAGACGCTGAATCAGATGCTGGTTGAGATGGACGGGTTCGAGGCGAATTCGGGCGTCATCGTGATCGCCGCCACCAACCGTTCCGACGTGCTCGACAAGGCGCTGCTGCGCCCGGGCCGCTTCGACCGCCAGGTGTATGTCGGTCTGCCGGACATCCGTGGTCGCGAGCACATCATGAAGGTGCACCTGCGCAAGGTGCCGATCGCCAACGACGTCGACGCGTCGGTCATCGCGCGCGGCACGCCGGGCTTCTCGGGTGCGGATCTCGCGAATCTGGTGAACGAAGCCGCGCTGTTCGCGGCGCGTCGCGGCAAGCGCATCGTCGAGATGCAGGATTTCGAAGACGCGAAGGACAAGATCTTCATGGGTCCGGAGCGCAAGTCGGCTGTCATGCGTGAGGAAGAGCGTCGCAACACGGCGTATCACGAGTCGGGCCACGCCGTGGTGGCCAAGCTGCTGCCGCATGCCGACCCGGTTCACAAGGTCACGATCATGCCGCGCGGCTGGGCGCTGGGCGTCACTTGGCAGTTGCCCGAACATGACCGCGTGAACCTGTACCGCGACAAGATGCTGGAAGAAATCGCCATCCTGTTCGGCGGCCGCGCAGCCGAGGAAGTGTTCCTGAATTCGATGTCCACGGGCGCCTCCAACGACTTCGAACGCGCAACCAAAATGGCGCGTGACATGGTGACGCGCTACGGCATGTCGGATGTGCTCGGCACGATGGTCTACGTCGATACCGAGGAAAACGGCATGTTCGGCAAGATGGGCGCGAAGTCGGTGTCCGAGGCGACGCAGCAGAAGGTCGACGCGGAAATCCGCCGCATCCTCGACGAGCAATATGGGCTCGCCCGCAGGCTGCTCGAAGACAACCGCGAACGGGTCGAGGCCATGACGAAGGCGCTGCTCGAATGGGAAACCATCGACGCTGACCAGATCACCGACATCATGTCGGATCGTCCGCCGCGTCCGCCGAAGAATTTGCCGCCGCCGTCGGGCGACACGCCTCCGGGCGGCAGCAGCGGCACCGAGGTCAAGCCGGGCAACGCGCCGGCCACGGCCTGAGTTTCACGCTTCCGTTGATGGGCCGGTGTGCTTTGCACGCCGGCCCATTTTCAATTTCAGGGCACGGAATGCAGTCCTTTCCTTCGCCTGTTTTGTCCTGGCCACTCAGCTTGAGCAACCTGCACGCATCTTCACCGTCAGCCGAACCGCTGCAATGCGGCCGCTTCGTGCTGCGCTTCGAACGCCCGCTCGTCATGGGCATTCTCAACGTCACGCCGGATTCCTTCTCGGACGGCGGCCGCTTTCTGTCGCGTGAAGACGCGCTGGCCCGCGCCGAGAAAATGCTCGCCGATGGCGCCGACATGATCGACATCGGTGGCGAATCGACGCGGCCTGGCGCGCCGCCGGTGCCGCTCGACGAGGAACTCGAGCGCGTGGTGCCGATCGTCGAGGCCTTGCGCGCCGTCAACGTGCCGCTTTCCGTCGATACCTATAAGCCCGCCGTCATGCGCGCCGTGCTCGATGCCGGCGCGGACATGATCAACGACATCTGGGGCTTGCGTCAGGAAGGCGCGTTCGACGCCGTGAAGCACAGCGATTGCGGCCTGTGCGTGATGCACATGCTCGGCGAACCGCGCACGATGCAGGTCCACGAGCCGTTCTATCAGGACGTTGTCGCGGACGTGCGCGGCTTCTTCGAAGCGCGCCTGGCCGCGCTCGGCAACGCGGGCATCGCGGCTTCGCGTGTCGTGTTCGATCCCGGCTACGGTTTCGGCAAGACGGTGGCGCATAATTACGCGCTGCTCGCTCATCTGCGCGAAACATTGCCTTCCGCCACGAATGTTCCGCTGCTCGCCGGCATGTCGCGCAAGTCGATGCTGGGTGCCGTCACCGGCCGCGGCGCCGGCGAACGCGTCGCGGCGAGTATCGCGGCGGCCGTCTGCGCGGCGGAGCAGGGCGCGGCGATCATCCGGGTACACGACGTCGCTGAAACCGTCGATGCCCTCAAGGTCTGGCAGGCCACTCACGAGGCCGCGTCCGGCAGGCATGATTGACGGCGGGCTTCGAACGGCAAGGATCACGGTGCAGGCGCGCGCACCGGTTTAGAACGAACGTCAACACATCCGCGGGCCTATAACAGGCGCCCTATGTCCGCGAGGAGGGTCAAGCAACGATGGCACGTCAATATTTCGGCACGGACGGTGTGCGGGGGCGCGTAGGCGTGGCTCCGATCACGCCGGATTTCGTCCTCAAGCTCGGCTACGCAGCCGGCAAAGTGCTCGCCGGCGCAGATCGCGCTCATTCCAGGAAAGGCAATCGTCCTACGGTGCTGATCGGCAAGGACACGCGCGTCTCCGGCTACATGCTGGAAGCGGCGCTCGAATCGGGCTTCTCGGCCGCGGGCGTCGACGTGATGCTGGCCGGCCCGATGCCGACGCCCGGCGTCGCCTACCTGACGCGGGCGTTGCGGCTGTCGGCGGGCGTGGTGATCAGCGCATCGCACAATCCGTACAACGACAACGGCATCAAGTTCTTCTCGGCGGACGGCAACAAGCTGCCCGACGAAGTCGAGCTGCAAATCGAGCAACAGCTCGAACAACCGATGGAATGCGCGCCCTCCGAGCGTCTCGGCAAGGCACGGCGTCTGGACGACGCCGGCGGCCGCTACATCGAGTTCTGCAAGAGTACGTTTCCCGCGAACTTCGACTTGCGCGGACTCAGACTCGTCGTCGATTGCGCTCATGGCGCCGCCTATGATGTCGCGCCGCATGTCTTCCACGAACTCGGCGCGGAAGTGGTGTCGATCGGCGTGGCGCCGAACGGCTTCAACATCAACGATGGCGTCGGCGCCACCGCGCCCGACGCGCTCGTGCGCGCGGTGCTGGAGCACAAGGCCGATCTCGGCATTGCGCTGGACGGCGACGCTGACCGCCTGCAGATCGTCGATGCGACCGGCCGGCTCTACAACGGCGACGAACTGCTCTACGTGCTCGTCAAGGACCGCATCGCGACCGACGGCCAGGTGCAGGGCGCGGTCGGCACGCTGATGACCAACATGGCCGTCGAAGTCGCGCTGAAGGAGGCGGGCGTGCAGTTCGTGCGCGCCGCGGTGGGCGACCGCTACGTGCTCGAAAAGCTGCGCGAGAACGGCTGGCAACTGGGCGCCGAAGGCTCGGGCCACATCTTGTCGCTGGACCGTCATTCGACCGGCGACGGCATCGTCTCGGCGCTGCTGGTGCTGGCGGCGATCCAGCGCAGCGGCAAGTCGCTGGCCGAGTTGCTCGACGGCGTCAGTCTGTTCCCGCAAAAACTCATCAATGTGCGCATGAGCGCCGGCGCGGACTGGAAGAGCAGCGAGGCAATTCGTCGCGCAGTGGAGCAAGCCGAGCGTTCCCTCCAATCGCACGGGCGGGTGTTGATTCGCGCGTCCGGCACTGAACCGGTGCTGCGCGTGATGGTGGAAGCCGCCGCGCAACAGGACGCCGTTCAGCACGCGGAAACGATTGCTCAGGTGGTGAAGGAAGCGACTTCGTGAGCGTTTACTGAAATTTGTCACATTTCGCTAAAAGCGGGCGCATGCCCGCTTTTTTATTTGCGATCAATCATTTGACAAATCCGCCACCTGCCGACTTTCAACGCGTAAGCAGAATGACACGTTGCCTTCACGATTAGTCATATTACTGTCACGAACTCCTCCTATATTTCGCGGTGTCGTCTCTACGCACACGACACACGCTCACTACTGGAGATCAAGAATGAAATTGATGCACACCGCGCTGGCCGGACTGATTGGTGCACTCTTCGCCGTTTCTGCCCAAGCAGCCGACCTCACCGGCGCGGGTTCCACCTTCGCAGCCCCGATCTACACCAAGTGGGCGGATGCCTACCAGAAGTCCGGCGGCGGCAAGGTGAACTACCAGGGCATCGGCTCGTCGGGCGGGATCAAGCAGATCATCGCCAAGACGGTGGATTTCGCCGGTTCGGACGCTCCGCTGAAGGACGACGAACTGGCCAAGGACGGCCTGTTCCAGTTCCCGACGGTGGTGGGCGGCGTCGTGCCTGTGATCAACGTGCCGGGCATCAAGGCCGGTGAAGTCACGCTGTCGGGCCAGGTGCTCGGCGATATCTACCTCGGCAAGATCAAGAAGTGGAACGATCCGGCGATCGCTGCGCTGAACCCGAAGGCGAAGCTGCCGGATACGGACATCGCCGTGGTCCGCCGCGCCGATGGTTCGGGCACCAGCTTCATCTGGACGAACTACCTGTCGAAGGTCAACGCGGACTGGAAGTCGAAGGTCGGCGAAGGCTCGACGGTGAACTGGCCGACGGGTACGGGCGGCAAGGGCAATGACGGCGTCGCGGCCTTCGTGCAGCGTCTGCCGGGCGCGATCGGCTATGTGGAATGGGCCTACGCGAAGCAGAACAAGATGACCTACGTCGGCATGAAGAACTCGGCGGGCACGGTGGTCGAGCCGAAGACGGACACGTTCAAGGCCGCTGCTGCGGGCGCGGACTGGTCGAAGTCGTTCTACCAGATCCTGACGGATGAGCCGGGCAAGAACGCATGGCCGATCGTCGGCGCAACGTTCGTGCTGCTGCACGCCACGCAGGACAAACCGGCGCAAGGCACGGAAACGCTGAAGTTCTTCGACTGGGCGTTCAAGAACGGCGGTCAGGCTGCCAGCGACCTCGACTACATCTCGCTGCCGGATTCGGTCGTTGCCGAAATCAAGACGCAATGGAAGGCGAAGGTCAAGGACGCTTCGGGCAAGGCCGTCGCAGAGTAAGGCACTTGCCGTTTGAAACTGTCCTAAGCTGTTGAGGCGGCGGACAGTCAGCAGCAAAGCAAGCCGGGCGGCAGGCCGAAAGGCCTGTCGCGCGGTCTGACACGTAGCGAAACCAAGGCTCCCATGTCGGACATCAACTTATCGTCGGCTGTGCCGGCAGCGCACACCCAGCGCGCGCCCAGCCCGCTCGGCGACCTCATTTTCGGCGGCGTGGCGCGGCTTGCAGCCGTCATCACGCTGCTTCTCCTGGGTGGCATCATCGTTTCGCTGCTCATCGCGTCGATGCCGACCATTCAAAAGTTCGGCCTGTCGTTCCTCTGGCGTGCCGAGTGGGATCCACCCAGCGATGCCTTCGGCGCGCTCGTGCCCATCTACGGCACCATCGCGACCTCGCTGATCGCGCTCATCATCGCCGTGCCGGTGAGCTTCGGCATCGCGCTGTTCCTGACCGAACTCTCGCCCGCGTGGCTGCGCCGTCCGCTCGGCGTCGCCATCGAACTGCTGGCCGCGATCCCGTCGATCGTCTACGGCATGTGGGGCCTGCTCGTGTTCGCGCCGATCTTCGCCGAATACTTCGAGAAACCGCTCGGCAAACTGCTCGGCGGCGTGCCCGTGATCGGCATGTTCTTCCAGGGCCCGCCGATCGCCATCGGCATCCTGTGCGCCGGCGTGATCCTCGCGATCATGATCATTCCGTACATCGCCTCGGTGATGCGCGACGTCTTCGAAGTCACGCCCGTGCTGCTGAAGGAATCGGCGCATGGCATCGGCTGCACGACCTGGGAAGTGATGTGGAAGATCGTGCTGCCCTATACGCGTGCCGGTGTGATCGGCGGCGTGATGCTCGGCCTCGGCCGCGCGCTCGGCGAAACCATGGCGGTCACCTTCGTGATCGGCAACACCAACCTGCTCGACAACGTCTCGTTGTTCTCGCCCGGCAACAGCATCACCTCGGCGCTCGCGAACGAGTTCGCTGAAGCGAGCCCGGGCCTGCACACGTCGGCGCTGATGGAACTCGGTCTGATTCTGTTCGTGATCACCTTCTTCGTACTCGCGCTTTCCAAGCTGATGCTGCTGCGCATGGAACGTGGGGAGGGCCGTAAATAATGAGCCGTCCTGCTACTTTCAACCAGGATCCGGCGCGCCTCCAGGCGACGCGCCAGAAACTGCAAAGCCGCCGCCGCGGCACCAATGCGATTGCGCTGACGCTCTCGCTCGCAGCCATGGCCTTCGGTCTGCTGTGGCTCGTGTGGATTCTCTATACGACGCTCAAGCTCGGCATCGGCGGGCTGTCGCTGGAACTGTTCACGCAGTCCACGCCGCCGCCGAATACCGATGGCGGCGGTCTCGGCAGCCTGTTGCTGGTCGTGATCGCCACCTTCGTCGGCACGCCGCTCGGCATTCTCGCGGGCGTGTATCTCGCCGAGTACGGCCAGAAGCGCTGGCTCGCGAGCGTGACGCGCTTCATCAACGACATCCTGCTGTCGGCGCCGTCGATCGTCGTCGGTCTGTTCGTGTATGCGATCGTCGTGGCGAAGATGGGCCGCTTCTCGGGCTGGGCCGGCGTGATTTCGCTGGCGCTGCTGCAGATCCCGATCGTGATCCGCACGACCGAGAACATGCTGAAGCTCGTGCCGAATGCGCTGCGTGAAGCGGCCTTCGCGCTCGGTACGCCGAAATGGAAGATGGTGATGTCGATCACGCTGAAGGCGTCGGTTGGCGGCATCGTCACCGGCGTGCTGCTGGCGGTCGCGCGTATCACCGGCGAAACCGCGCCCTTGTTGTTCACGGCGCTGTCGAACCAGTTTTTCTCGATGGACTTGAATCAACCGATCGCCAATCTGCCGGTCACGATCTACAAGTTCGCGATGAGTCCGTTCCCGCAGTGGCAATCGCTCGCGTGGGCCGGTGTGTTCCTGATTACGCTCGGCGTGCTGGGTCTGAATATCCTGGCGCGTGCGATCTTCTCGAAGAAATAAGGGCGGAGTGATTCCATGAATATGGTCGAAAGTGGTGTCAACCACCTGAACGCGAAGACTGAAGACAAGCCGGTCGAGCGCGGTCCGGTGCCGGGCAGCGTGCGTCCGACGCACGGCGCGCCGTCGCTGGATTCGATGAAGCCGAAGATCGAGGTGAACAACCTCAACTTCTTCTACAACAAGTATCACGCGCTGAAGAACATCAACCTGCGCATTCCCGAGAAGAAGGTCACGGCGTTCATCGGGCCGTCGGGTTGCGGCAAGTCCACGCTCTTGCGCACCTTCAACAAGATGTACGCGCTCTATCCGGAACAGCGCGCCGAAGGCGAGATCCTGATGGACGGCGTGAACCTGCTCGACACCACCAAGGACATCTCGTTGCTGCGCGCGCGTGTGGGCATGGTGTTCCAGAAGCCGACGCCGTTCCCGATGTCGATCTACGACAACATTGCGTTTGGCGTAAAGATGTTCGAGCAGCTGTCGCGTTCGGAAATGGACGATCGCGTCGAATGGGCGCTGACCAAGGCGGCGCTCTGGACCGAAGTGAAGGACAAGCTGCAGCAGAGCGGCTATGGTCTGTCGGGTGGTCAGCAGCAGCGTCTGTGCATTGCGCGCGGCATTGCGATCCGGCCGGAAGTGCTGTTGCTCGACGAGCCGTGCTCGGCGCTCGATCCGATCTCGACGGGCCGCATCGAAGAGCTGATCGCCGAACTGAAGAGCGATTACACGGTCGTGATCGTCACGCATAACATGCAGCAAGCGGCGCGTTGTTCGGACTACACTGCCTATATGTATCTGGGTGAACTGATCGAATTCGGCGATACCGAAAAGATCTTCATCAAGCCGGCCCGCAAGGAAACGGAAGACTACATCACGGGCCGCTTCGGCTGATCGTCAGCCCAGGCAAAACACACAGGCTTAAGGAGCACACATGTCCGACAAACATCTTTCAAGCCAGTTCGACGCTGACCTCAATGCGGTGTCGTCGAAGGTGCTGGAAATGGGCGGTCTGGTCGAGTCGCAGATCATCGCGGCGATGCAGGCGCTGAACGAATTCGACATCGGCATTGCCGACCAGGTGATCGTCGCGGAAGCGCGTCTGAACACAATGGAAGTCGAGATCGACGAGGAGTGCAGCAACATCATCGCGCGTCGCCAGCCGGCCGCGCGCGACCTGCGTCTGTTGATGGCGATCTCGAAGACCATTACGAATCTCGAGCGCGCCGGCGACGAAGCCGAGAAGATCGCCAAGCGCGTGAAGCGCATCAACGAAGACGGCGCGGGCCGCACGGTGAACATCGCGGAGATCCGTTTGTCGGGCGAGATGGCGGTGTCCATCTTGCGCCGCGCGCTGGATGCGTTCGCGCGTCTGGACACGGTGGCGGCCGCGCAGATCGTGCGCGATGACAAGGCTATCGACGATGAATTTCGCGCCTTCGTGCGCAAGCTCGTGACGTACATGATGGAAGACCCGCGCACGATTTCGGCGGGGCTGGACTATCTGTTCATCGCGAAGGCGGTGGAGCGCATTGGCGACCACGCGAAGAACATTGCCGAGTTCATCATCTACATCGTCAAGGGCACGGATGTGCGGCACAAGTCGCGCGATCAGCTCGAACGCGAGGCGTTGAGTTAATCCGCCGCGTATCAACCCAAGTAAAAAGGTCCAGAGGTGCCGATGCCCAGCAGTATCCTCGTCGTCGAAGACGAACCCGCGATCTCCGAGTTGATCTCGGTGAATCTCCAGCATGCGGGGCATTGCCCCATTCGCGCTTATAACGCGGAGCAGGCGCAAAACCTGATCAGTGACGTGCTGCCCGATCTCGTGCTGCTCGACTGGATGCTGCCCGGCAAGTCGGGCATTGCATTCGCGCGCGAGCTGCGCAACAACGAGCGCACGAAGCACATTCCGATCATCATGCTGACGGCGCGTGGCGACGAGCAGGACAAGGTGCTCGGACTGGAGATCGGCGCGGACGACTACGTCACGAAGCCGTTCTCGCCGAAGGAGCTGATGGCGCGCATCAAGGCGGTGCTGCGCCGGCGCGCGCCGCAGCTGACTGAAGATGTGGTGGCGATCAATGGTCTGCGGCTCGATCCGGCGACGCATCGCGTTGCGGCGAGTCATTCGGGCAACGACATCAAGCTCGATCTCGGCCCGACCGAGTTTCGTTTGCTGCACTTCTTCATGACACATCCGGAGCGTGTTCATAGCCGCACGCAATTGCTCGACCAGGTGTGGGGCGATCACGTGTTCGTGGAGGAGCGTACGGTCGATGTGCATATCAAGCGTTTGCGTGCCGCGCTCAAGCCGGCGGGCTGCGATGCTATGATCGAAACGGTCCGCGGCAGCGGGTACCGGCTCGCGAAGAGCGCCTGAAACGTGGCCTGACGCGGCCTGATGCGGCCGGGCGGGTTTGACGCTTGAGGTGCTGCCGGGTTGTTGTCGGGCTGTTGTCTGGTTTGCCGGCGGGATTGCTGGTTCAACGTCACTCAGATTCATCGCCACCATGAACATCATCTGGACGCGTGCGATCGTGTCCTTCGCGCTGCTCGCTGGCATCAGCGCCGCGCTTGGCGCGCTGGCCGGCGTGCGGGTCGCGCTGGCCTTCGCGGTGCTCATGCTTGTCGTGCAGGGCTTCTTCGTCACGTATCACATGCAGCGTCTGTGGCGTCTGCTGGAAGCGCCGGTCTACGGCGAGGTGCCGAGCGCGCTCGGCGTCTGGGGCGAGATCTACTACCGTCTGCACAAGCTCGCGAAGCGCTGGCATGCCCAGGTGCGGCAGGTCGAGCAGCAGCATGCGCGTTTCATCCAGGCTATCCAGGCCTCGCCTAACGGCGTCGCGATGCTTGACGACCACGATCAGATCGAATGGTGCAACGCGATTGCCGAGCAGCATTTCGGGCTCGATGCGAAGCGCGACTTGCGTCAGCACATTACGCATCTCGTGCGTCATCCCGACTTTATCCGCTATCTGAATTCACACCATTACGAAGAGACGCTCGTGATGCGCGGCATGGGCGTGAACCGCAAGTACACGGTGTCGGTGCAGGTGTTTCCGTATGGCGACAACCGCAAGTTGGTGCTTACGCAGGACATTACTGAGCTGGAGCGCACGGACTCGATGCGTCGCGACTTCGTCGCCAATGTTTCGCATGAACTGAAGACGCCGCTTACGGTGCTGTCGGGCTTTCTCGAGACGATGCGCGAGTTGCCGCTCGATGAAGCGGATCGCATGCGTTATCTCGACATGATGAACCAGCAGGCGCTGCGCATGCAGAACATCGTTCGGGATCTGCTGGTGCTGGCGAATCTCGAGGGCGACATGCGTCCGCCGGGCGATGAGGTGCTGGACATGCGCTCGGTCATCAGGCATATCGAGGACGATGCGAACAATCTTTCCAATGGGCGGCATCGGATTACGTTTCATAGCGACGACTCGCTGACCGTGGCGGGTGTTGAGACGGAAGTGATGAGTGCGCTGGGTAATCTCGTGACCAACGCAGTGCGGTATACGCCTGACGGGGGGACGATTGATGTGTCGTGGGAGCGGCAGCAGGGCCGTGCTGTGTTCTCGGTGCGGGATAGTGGGTTCGGTATCCCGGCAGAGCACATTCCGCGGCTCACGGAGCGGTTCTATCGCGTGGACAGGAGCCGTTCGAGGGATACCGGTGGAACCGGTTTGGGTCTTGCCATCGTCAAGCATGTGCTGCAACGGCATCATGCAGAGCTTGATGTCAAAAGTGAAGTGGGGAAGGGGAGTACGTTTGTCGTCAGGTTTCCCGCTTCGCGGACGGCTTTGAGGAAGTCGTTGGCAGCTTAGGGGGTTTGCTGGCGCTTGATGTTTTTCGCTTGCGCTTCTATGGACTTCCCGTGTTCGCGTCGGTCTGTTAGCACTGCCCCTCCCCGGGGCGGGGGTAACTTTCTTTGCCGCTGCAAAGAAAGTCACCAAAGAAAGCAGCTTTCTTACCGCCCAGCGTAGTCACACGGACGCAGCACAGAACCCGGTTTCTGGCCCGGCAGTAGCGAGTGCCCTCACAGGCCTAACCGGGCTTGGATCGCGGACCCACTGTGAAATCGCACCATTGAACAGACTGGTGCAGCCCCTCAAAGCTCCGGCGCTGCGCTACGCGCCGCCGTCCGGTCAATCGGGTCTGCGGGTTCTCTGTTGCTAACGCCTCCATCTCTTGCTCTTGCCTCCCACCGGTTTCCCTTGCATACCCTGCGGCAGCGCGTAGCGCTGGGCCGGCGCTTTCAATGGCTGCACCAGTTCGTTAAACGGCAGTTTGTCCCAGTGGGTCCGCGATCCAAGCCCGGTGTGGCCTATGAGGGCACTCGCTAGTGCAGTGCCAGAAACTTGGTTCTGTGCTGCGCTGCTATGCGGACCTTGGGCGGGAAGAAAAGCTGCTTTCTTTGGTGACTTTCTTTGCAGCGGCAAAGAAAGTTACCCCCGCCCCGGGGAGGGGCAGTACTAACAGACCGACGCGAATACAGGAAGTCCATAGAAGCGCAGGCAAACCAAACACAAGCACCCCACGCGAAGGACCCGAGCGAAGACCGGGGCAGTGCCAACAGACCGACGCGAACACGGGAAGTCCATAGAGGCGCTGGCAAACCAAACACAAGCAACCCACGCGAAGGACCCGAGCGAAGACTCCCGCCCCGGGGAGGGGCAATACTAATAGACCGACGCGAAAACGGGAAATCAATCGAAGCGCAAGCGAACCAACCCAACCCGCGCAAAAAATCAAGAACAGAACTTCGCCAAGAGCCCCAACTGCGCATTGCGAATAGACTTCCCGGGCCGGCGCTTCCGATAGTGCCCATCGCTCTGCATGACCCAAGCCGACTGATTATCCCCGAGACAAACCGACAACCCTTCAGCAATAACCCGCCGCTTCAACCGCCGATCGCGGATCGGAAACGCGACCTCCACCCGGCGGAAGAAATTGCGATCCATCCAGTCCGCGCTCGACAGAAACACATCTTCCTTGCCATTGGCATAAAAATAGAAGATCCGATGATGTTCGAGAAACCGCCCGACGATCGACCTCACGGTAATGTTCTCCGAAAGATCCTCCACACCAGGCTTCAGCGAACACACCCCACGCACGATCAAATCGATCTTCACGCCCGCCCGTGAAGCCTCATACAACGCTTCGATCACAGTAGGCTCAAGCAGCGCATTCATCTTCGCAACAATGCGTGCCCGCCGCCCGAGCCGCGCGTGCTCCGCCTCCGCGCGGATCGCGTCGATCAGCTTCGCGTGCAGCGTGAACGGCGACTGCCACAACTGATGCAGCGCGATCTCCCCGCCGATACCGGTCAGCTGCTGAAACACATGATGCACGTCCTCGCACATTTCCTGGTCAGCGGTCATCAGCCCGAAGTCGGTATAAAGACGCGCCGTGCGCGGATGATAATTACCCGTGCCCAGATGCGCATAACGCTTCAACACCAGCTTGCCGCCCTGCGACACGCGACGCACGATCAAGACCATCTTCGCGTGGCATTTGTGCCCCACCACGCCATACACCACATGCGCGCCCACCGCCTCCAGCTGCGAAGCCCAGCTGATGTTCGTTTCCTCATCGAAGCGCGCCAGCAGCTCCACCACCACCGTCACTTCCTTGCCATTGCGCGCCGCCTGCATGAGCGCGTCCATCAGCGGCGAATCCGTGCCCGTGCGATAGATGGTCTGCTTGATCGCGACGACTTGCGGATCCTTCGCAGCCTGCAGCAGCAACTCCAGCACAGGCTGAAAACTCTCGTACGGATGATGCATCAGGATATCGCCCTGATCGATCGCATCGAAGAGATTGGTCGTGTTGGCGATCGCCTTCGGCACCGACGGAATATGCGGCACGAACTTCAGATCCGGCCTATCAACCATTTCGGGCAACTGCATGAGCCGCACCAGGTTCACCGCCCCGTTCACGCGGTACAGGTCGCGCTCGCTCAACTGGCTTTCGTCGAGCAGGCGGCGCACGAGATGCGGCGGCGTCTCCGCCGACACTTCGAGCCGCACCGCATTGCCCAGATGCCGCGCCGGCAGTTCGCCCTGCAGCGCGACCCGCAAATTGGTGATTTCATCTTCGTCGACGAACAGCTCGCTGTTGCGCGTAATGCGAAACTGGTTGCAGCCCCGCACGATCAGATGCGGAAACAGGTCGTTGACGAAATGCTGCATGAACGAGCTCAGCAGCACAAAACCGTGCGGATAGCCCGACAGCGCTTCCGGCATGCGCACAAGCCGCGGCAGCGCGCGCGGCGCCTGCACGATGCCCATCATCGCCTGTCGCCCGAAGGCATCCGTGCCCTCCAGTTCAACAACGAAGTTCAGGCTCTTGTTCAGCACGCGCGGGAACGGATGCGCGGGATCAAGGCCGATCGGCGTCAGCACCGGCAGCAGTTCATTGTGGAAATAATCGCGCGCCCAGGCGGTCTGCTGTTCGCTCCAGCTTTCGGCGCCGTGAAAGTAGATGCCTTCCATTTCGAGCGCCGGCAGTACGATGTCATGCAGCATCGAGTATTGCTGGCGCACGAGACGCTGCGCGCGTTCGGACACGAGGTCGTACACATGCTGCAACGACATCCCGTCCGGCGAAAGCGTGCCAGGGTTGTCGCGCATCTGCTCTTGCAGACCCGCCATGCGGACTTCGAAGAACTCGTCGAGATTGCTGCTGGTGATGCAAATGAAGCGCAGGCGTTCCAACAAGGGTACCGTCGTATCGGCGGCTTGCGCGAGGACGCGCTCGTTGAAACCCAATATGCCCAGTTCGCGGTTGAAAAGCGGATAGCGGATGGACATCGGCGGGATGGAAGGTGTCTCGATCAAATGGGCAAAGGTGCTCTCGGATGCTCTCACAGTTTGATGTATTTTTGATGACAGAACGATTTTCACAAATTCTACTCACAATGCGAATAGCGTCTCCGGAGCGTGCGCACCAGGTCCAAGAAGGGACTGTCAGAAAAGGGCGGACGCGGAAGGCGCGGGCATGCAATAGAATTTGTGCGGAATTCGTGCGCTGCAACAGCGCCGCTGCCACCGCGCCGAAATAGCAATGCCGAAGTAACAAGGCTTTCCCACATCACGTTTTCTGGATCTCCGATGGTCACACACCCCCATCTTCTTGCCGCAGTCGACCTCGGATCGAACAGTTTCCGGCTGATCGTCGGCCGGGTCGAGGAAACGCCCGCCGGTAGCCAGATCTATCAGGTCGATGCACTGCGCGAGCCGGTCCGCCTCGGCGGCGGGCTCTCACGGGACAAGCTCCTCGACCGCGCCTCGCAGGTGCGCGGCTGGGACGCGCTGAAGCGTTTCGGCGAACGGCTGCGCGATTTTCATCCGGACCAGGTGCGGGCGGTCGCCACCAATACCTTGCGCGTGGCGAAGAACGCGCATGACTTCCTCGCCGAAGCCGAAGCGGCGCTCGGCTTTCCGATCGAAGTCATCGCCGGACGCGAGGAAGCGCGCCTGATCTATGCCGGCGCCGCGCATTCCGTGCCGGCGATCGCGGGCCGGCGTCTGGTCGTCGACATCGGCGGCGGCTCGACCGAATTCATCATCGGCTCGCATTACACGCCGATCCACATGGAGAGTCTTTACATTGGCTGCGTGAGCCATACCCTCCAGTTCTTCCCGTCCGGCAACGTCGACGAATACACGATGCGCCAGGCCGAACTCGCCGCCAAACGCGAGATCCAGATCATTTCGAGCGAGTACAAGCAGACCGGCTGGGATCAGGCGATCGGTTCGTCGGGCACGGCGCGGGCGCTGGCGGAACTGATCGAGGCGAACGGCTTCAACGACGAAGGCATCACGCACGGCATCTCGCGCGGCGGTCTCGAGCGGCTGAAGCGCGCGCTCATCAAGGCGGAAAACGTCAATCGGCTGAAACTCACCGCGCTCAAGCCGGATCGCGTGCCGGTGCTGGCGGGCGGACTCTCGATCATGCTCGGCGTGTTCGAGGAACTGGGCATCGACTATGCGGACACGACCGATGCCGCGCTGCGTCTCGGCGTGCTCTACGACCTGCTGGGCCGTTCGCAGCATCAGGACATGCGTACGGTCACCGTGGAGGGCTTCAAGCGGCGCTATAGCGTCGATGCGGCGCAGGCGGACCGCATCGGCGAGCTCGCCATCAGCTTCCACGATCAACTGGGCGAGCCCAACGAAGACCTGCGCGCGGAAAATCGCATGTTCCTCGCGTGGGCGGCGTCGCTGCATGAGATCGGGCTGTCGATCGCGCACAGCGCCTATCACAAGCATTCCGCGTACATCGCCAGCAACGCCGACATGCCGGGCTTCTCGCGCACCGATCAGGCGCGCCTCGCCACGCTCGTGCTCGGGCACGCCGGCAAGCTAGGCAAGCTCGCGCAGACACGCGACGTCGACTGGACGCTCCTGTTCTGTCTCCGCCTTGCAGCGCTGCTGTCGCGCCGGCGCGCGGAGGTCGGCTTGCCCGGCATCGAGGTGCGTGCGGCGGGCGGCGGCTTCGAGGTGCGTCTGCCGAGCGACTGGGTCACGAACAATCCGCTCACCGATTACAGCCTCGTCCAGGAGGCCATGGAATGGGAGAAGATCGGGCGTCCGTATCGCGTGGTCTATACGGGTGACTGAAGCGTCAATGAAGCGTCAATGAAGCGCCGATGTCTGAATGGAGAAGGCCCCGCCGCCATTGCGCACCGGGGCCTTTTTCTTGAGCGCGCCGCAAGTGCGGCTCAGCGTCCCTGCATGTCGCCGATGAAGTGGCGCGCATAACGCGCGTTGATATCGGAGAGACGGAACAGCGTGAGGAAATCGGCGGTATTGAAGTCGGGATCCCACGCGGGCGCGCCGCAAATCTTCGCGCCCAGCCGCAGATAACCCTTCACCAGTGGCGGCGGGCTGACATTCGCGCCGGTACGCAGCTCCTCGACCGGCAGCGGCGTATGCGGGAACGCGCGATATTCGGGCGCCGTGAGCGCATCGGCGGCAAGCGAGGTGTAAAGATTCGCCGCGTAGTGACCGCCGTCGATCATGCCGACGCTCGCGCAACCCAGCATCGTTTCATAGCCGTTCTGCATCATGTAGGCAGCGAGGCCGCCCCACAGCGACATGATCACCGCGCCATTGCGATAGTCGGGATGCACGCACGAACGGCCCACCTCGACGAGCTTCGGACGCAGGTGCGTGAGGCGCGATACGTCGAACTCGCTTTCCGCGTACAGGCGGCCGATGCGCGCGGCCTGATGCGGCGGCAGCACGCGATACGTGCCCACCACTTGCAGGCTGTCGAGATCGCGGACGAGAAGGTGATCGCAATAGGCGTCGAAGACATCGACGTCGAGTCCGGCGGGACCGGAAAGACGCGCGCCCATCTCTTCCGAGAACACGCGATAGCGCAGGCGTTGAGCGTCGCGCAGGGCGTCGTCGTCGCGTGCCCACGAGACTTGCAGGCGCTCGCGTCCAGTGTGGGTTTCTGACGTGCGCGGAAGGTGACGGCGCGATTCGAGCGAGAAGGATGCCGCTCCGAGTTGCAGGACGGGCGTCGGCAGATCTTGCATTGGCTTTCCTCGACAGGACGTGGCTGTGGCTGGAGTCCTCGCCAATGTAGTAATCCGCGATGACGCTCGCATGGCATGGCAATGACGTTTCGGTGAAACGCCTTGGGGCCCTGTCATGTGCCGCCGTCCGCGTGATGCGCTTCAGTTCATAGCAGGTCCGGATTGATGACCGCGCGCAACACCGTCTGACCGTCGCCCAGGCGTGTGCGCGACTGAAACCACCAGACGCCCGATTTCTTCACCGACCATTCGGCTTCCGTACCCGTCATGAGGAGGGCGGCAAGGCGGCCGAGCGTCGGCTGATGGCCGATCACCACGACCGTCTCGCCGATGCCGTCGGGCCAGCCCGCGGCGTCGAGCACGGCTTGCGCGCTGTTGCCGGGCGCGAGCGCATCGACGACACGATACCGGTCGCCAAATGCTTCGGCCGTCTGGATCGTGCGCGTCGCGGGGCTGGCGAGCAGGAGGGCGTCGTCGCCGACGCGCGCCTTCAGCCACCTCGCGACGCCCTGCGCCTGCTTGCGCCCGCGCGACGTGAGCTGGCGGGCGAGATCGCTCGGCGCCTGATCTTCGGCTTCGGCATGGCGCCAGAGAATGAGGTTCATCGCTTGTCTCCGCTGAGAAAGGGGTGATGCGCAGGATGCATAGGCAGGAAATTGCATGCCCGCGCGTAGCTGCCAAGAAGCATGCATGTCCGGCATTGCGGATGCGTGGCCGGCACGCTACAATTCGCGGCTCGTCGGAGCGTAGCGCAGCCTGGTAGCGCATCTGATTTGGGATCAGAGGGTCGTAGGTTCGAATCCTATCGCTCCGACCACCACACACGAAGGGGTTACAAGTTACGGCTTGTAACCCCTTTGCCGTTTCTGAAGATCAATCGGCTCGTTGATGAACGTGTCGATGAAGAACGTGTGGATGAAGATCCAGTGAGATTCAATCAGCCGGGCGTCCAGCCGATGCTCGGTCCAATCCTGTCCAGGAGCACCATGCCGCGTATCGTTCTCGCATTTGTCACTGTCTCCACACTGGCGCTCGGCTTGTCCGCATGCGCGGAACCTCCGAACCAGAAACATCCGCCGCAGGACCCGCCCGATTACAAGGGCGTGCCCACCGACATGACGCCGCCGATGATCATCGCACCGGCACAACCGCAATAACGCTCACGACGGCCAGCGCCTAGGCGAAGCCCCGATGCAGGCACACCGGGCTTCTGACCCGCGCCGACCGTTCGCGCGGATACCGCGCACGGGCTGAAGACATTCTAAGAAGGCGCGCAGGGCAGGGCTGTGTGCGCTTGTTTCGGAGCGTAACGGGATGCAAAGGCAGAGTGAAAGGCGCCCAGTCTGCAAGATACGGAAATAGCTACCTACCGCACACACTGACGAATCATTCGAGCGAATATTTTGCTGGAAAGGTATGATCCAACAAATTGTTTCAAAATGTATCGATCATGAATCTGCTGTGGGTTTTCGCCGTCGTCGCCCCTTTGGGTTTGGCCTCGCTGTTCGCGTTTGCCGCGCGTATCGATCCGTTGTCGGGACACTGGCGCGCGCCGGCCGCCCCGGTCCCGGAGGATCACGCCATGGCCGCCGACGCCTGAAACAGTACGCGTGGGGGGGCGGCCGTCACGCCGCCGTGGCAACCGTTATTGCTTGCAGCGAATCACCATCGAGCGATTTTTGATGTTCGCTCCGAAGATGCCTCCCACCGAACCGCCGGCTGTCGCGCCGTTGTCGGTATCCTTCGAAATCACGTCGTAGCCGTATGAGCCGCAGGTTTCTCCCGCCTGCTTGTAGCAGGCAGCCCAACTGGTGGAGGCGTCGCCGCCGCTGCAGTTGATGGCGAAGCCGGTATCGCCCGAGGGCAGATAGGTCATCTTCGTCGTATGCGCGCAGCCTGCGAGCGCACCGGTCAATGCGAGCGCCGCGCAGACGGCCACAGCGTTCATCGTGTTCTTCAAATTCATCGATCTTCCTTGTAACGTCCGCCGCGCGTTCAGCGCGACGGCAGATAGCGCGCCGGGTCCACCGAGCGGCTCATGTAGCGCACTTCGAAATGCAGCATCGTGCGGTTGCTGTCGGTATCGCCCATCTCGGCGATCTGCTGGCCCTGCTGCACGGTCTGGCCTTCCTTCACCAGCAGGACGCGGTTGTGCGCGTAGGCGGTGAGATAGTCGTCGTCGTGCTTGACGATCAGCATGTTGCCGTAGCCGCGCAGGCCGTTGCCCGCGTAGACGACGCTGCCGGCCGCCGCCGCGATGACGGGCGTGCCCGCCGCATTGGCGATGTCGACGCCCTTCGAATTCTTGCCGTCGAAGCCACGAATCACGCTGCCCTGCGCAGGCCAGACGAGCGACACGCCCGGTCCGGCCTTGGCCTGTGCCGCCGGTGGTACTGCCGACTGCGTGCCGGAACTCGTGTCCGTCGAGCCCGACGAGGCCGCGGCCGCGGAGGAGGTCACGCTGCCGGCGGGCGGGGCGACGCGCAGCACCTGGCCGACCTCGATGGCGTCGGGGTTGGAGAGCCCGTTCCAGCGCGCGATATTGGCGACGCTGGTGCGCTTTGCGCGCGCGATCTTCGATACCGTGTCGCCGCGTTCCACTCGATAGAAGCCGGGCCCGACCGGCGCCGAGCCGCAGGCGGCCAGCACCGCGATGAGTGACGTGCAGACGAGCCGTCGCATTCCTGTTTGCAAACCTGACCTCGCAAGGCGTCGCCACGCGGAGTCGGAGCACTGCCGCGCGGCGGAAAGAAAGGCAGGATTTTACAGGCTCGGGTTTGCCCGAACAGAAAGCCGCCCGCAGTGCGTCATGCCACGGGCGTCACGACCAGTCTGAGCGACGCCGTTTCGGTCTTGCCGGGCGCGAGCCAGCGCAGGCCGCGGCCGTTGTGGATGGCGTCCGGCAGGCCGATCCACGGCTCGACGCAGTAGAAGTCCGAAGTATCCGATTCAGTCCAGGTGGTGACGGCGTACCACGGCACCGAGTCGGGCTGTTGCAGTTCGAAGCGCACCGCGCGGCCGAGACCGGGCAGATTCAGCTGCATCGGTTCGTCGAGCTGGCGCGTGAGACAGTGAAACACGTCGACGATGGCTGGATCGGCCAGCGAATAACTCGCGAGGCCCGCTTCGGCGGCGGTGATGCATCCGTCCGGCAACTGCCGGCGACGTTCGGTGTGCGGCAGCTGCACACTGCTTTCGGCGCGCTGGCCATGCGGCAGATGGAAGTAGAAGTGATGTCCGGCGTAGTACGGCAGCGGCACTTCGCCCGGGTTCGACGTGGTGAGTTCCACTTCGAGCGTGTGCGCATCGACGATGCGGTAGGCCGCCTCGAAGCGGAACGCGAACGGATAGCCGGCGCGGGTGGCGTCGCTGTCGACGAGGGTCATGCGCACGCCGTGGCCATCCGCGTCGCGTGTCCAGGTGAAGGGCAGGTCGCGCGCGAAGCCGTGCGTGGGCAGCGCATGGACGATGCCTTCGGGATCGCGCCAATGCCCGATCTGCCCGTCGACGAAATGCCGCCCGAGGAACGGGAACAGCAACGGGTTGCCGCCGCGGATCTTGGCGGGCTTGGACCAGTCGGGCGCGTCGGGCCAGTGAATGACGGGCTCGCCGCCGACCCGCCAGGTCATGAGCCGACCGCCGGCATGCGGCGCGAGCAGAAGGGCGGCGCCATCGCGCTCGATTTCGATGACTTCCTGTTCCATTGACATGATGGCCATGCGCTCCGTTGAGGGTAGGGCTTGCGCGCGTCGTGATGAGGAGATGGCGCTGCTCGCGAGTGGGATGATTCTGCCTCAGATTGTCTACAGGGAAACCCTTTGCGGGAAATTGCGACTGACCGATGCCCGGTCGATATGGTCTTATAGTTCCCAGTGTTGGGAACCAGACGGACAAGGAGTGACCATGGATCTGGCGATGGCGATGGGTGTCGCGATGTTCGGCCTCTTCGGCGCGAGCACGGCGCTTTTTCTGTACAAGCTGAAGGCCTGACTGGCCGTCGCGCAGCCAATTGCACAAGGGCGTTTCTTTCGGATTGCCTTTGAATTGCTTTCGTTCGTTTATCGATTCGCCGACGATTGTCTGTCGGTGTCTTTTGTGTGCTGTTTTGTGTGCGGTAGCGCTTGGCGCTCGATAGGCCTGTCGGCATAATCGGGTCCGTTCGTGCGCCGTGTCACCCTGCCTTCCTGCCTGATCTCCCTGTACGCCTCGTCTGGCTTCGCGCGACGCGCGGGATGCCGGGGTGCAATTCCACGGCGCGTCCCTCCCTTCCCGAAAAAGGACCGACGCGTGACTCTGTGGTTTCTCGTATTCCTGAGCGTCCTGCAGGGCGTTACCGAACTCTTCCCCGTCAGCAGTCTCGGCCATACCTTGCTGGTTCCCGGACTGATCGGCATGCATATCGACAAGCATGCCCCGCAATTGCTGCCGTTTCTCGTCGCGCTGCATCTCGGCACCGCGATCGCCTTGCTGTGGTATTTCCGCGCGCGCTGGGTCGCGCTGATCCGCGGCTTCTTTGCGTCGCTCGGCGGCCGCAAGAACGACGACGGCCACATGATGTGGGCGCTCATCATCGGTACGATTCCGACGGGCATCGTCGGCTTGCTGCTCGAAAAGCGCCTTGAGGCACTTTTTCACGATTTGCGGATCGTGGCTGCGGCGCTGATCGTCAATGGCGTGTTGTTGTGGTTCGGCGACCGTCTGCAGAAGCGCCGCGCGCTGCAGGCGCCGGAGAAGCTCACGTTCAAGCAGGCGTTTCTGGTGGGGCTGGCGCAGATCGGCGCGCTGATTCCGGGTTTCTCGCGCAGCGGCCTGACGATGATCGCGGGCGTCGGCGCTGGCCTGACGGCCGAGGCGGCGGCGGAGTTTTCGTTTCTGCTCGGTACGCCGATCATTTTTGCAGCCGGCGTGCTCGAACTGCCGAAGCTGTTCCATGCGCCGGGCCAGCTGTTCGATTCGGTGCTCGGCGGCGTGCTGACGGGCATCGCGGCCTATCTCAGCGTGCGCTTCCTGATGCGTTACTTCGAAGGGCACGGCAAGCTGGCGTCGTTCGGCGTGTACTGCGTGATCGCGGGGATCTTCTTCCTCGGCTGGTTCATGCTGCATCCGCAGCCGCTCTAGCCAGACGAAGCGGGGCGTGGGCGCCCCGGAATGAGGTAAAATCGCCGTCTCTTCAGATGCGCGGTCCGGTTTCTCCGGGCCGCGCGCGTCGATATCCGCCCTTAGCTCAGCTGGATAGAGCAACGGCCTTCTAAGCCGTAGGTCACACGTTCGAGTCGTGTAGGGCGGGCCAGCAGATTCGAGCGCTTACGCGACTCATTCTTTCTCGTACGGCCCCGCTGTGTTGTTTTACGCGATTCGTGACCCCGGTTTTCGTTGTGTCAGGATATCCGGGAACCCCGCATCAGCAGCCCATCTCACGTTTCGCCATGGCGGAGGCGGGTGTTGATTGGTGAGCCCGCCAAGTGAATGATAGCCGCACGGCGCATCTGAAGTTGCTTGCGACGGCTTCATCGCCATGATCACGCCGTGCCCCCTCGCGATCCAGACGTCAATCGATCCCGATCCCGCATCGCTCCGCGTGGCTCGCTCGCTTGGCCCAGTTCCTGCCCGTCCTGACCCAATGCCTGCTGGGTGGCCGCTTGCTGCTGCGGCACACTCCCCGCCCTGCAACGCATCCACAGTGTTTCAGTAGCCCACGACACCCAATCACGCCGCCCGCCCACGGTGCGCCCATGCGCCAACATGGCGCGCGATGCGCCGCACTGGTGACGCGTACGGGTCAACCGTCCGCAAGCAAATCGGAAAGGACCGCAAAAAGGATCGACGCCTTGAACAACCGCGCCTACGAAACCAGCCCGTCGCAGTGCTCGCGATGGAACCGCAAGCAGACGCGCCTGCGCCCGGAGGCGCGGCGTGTGCTGCTCGCATTGCCGGAGCGCGTGCTCGGCGCCTCGCTGGCGGCGCTGTTCGAACTGAAGGGTTTCCCAACGCACCTGGCGTTGGACGCCGCGGCGGTCAAACTCAGCATCGCCGAATGGCGTCCTCATGTGCTGTTGCTGGATACGCGTATCGGCGGCAGCGCCAACTACGCGCTGGTGCCTGATCTGCGCGCCGCCGCCGACGACGCGGACCGCCTGATCGTCGCGATGAGCGGCTTCCTCCCGGAGGAGCCCATTGCGCTGCTCAAGGATGCGGGCTACGACGGCCACTGCCGCCGTCCGTGTCCGGTGTGGCAGATGACCGATCTGCTCGACGAATACTTCGCCTGCCACGCCGTGCGCTGACGAGCGGCACGTGACGCACGCTCGTGCGCGGCCCCATCGCACGCGCATACCCCGAAGGTCCGAACACGCCGCTCAGCGCCAGCATCGCGACGAGGCTCGCGGACAGCATCATCCACGTCATCGAGAAGCCGCTGCTCAAGTCGCGCACCACACCCGCCACGACCGGCGCCAGCGCCGCGATCACGAAGCCAACGCCCTGCACGAACGCGACGAGCCGCGCGGCAAGCGCGTGATCGTCGGCGTGATCGAGCGTCAGGACGAGCGACAGCGCGAACACGCCGCCCAGTCCGCCGCCCATCAGCGCGACCGTCACGACGGGCGCGGCAAGCGGCGCGAGCAGCAGCAAGCCGAAGCCGCCCAACTGCGCGACGAGGCCCAGCGCGAGCCACGGACGACGATCCTTCGCATGCCCGAACCAGTGTCCGAAACGCGCGGCGGCCATCGGCAGGAGCAGGGCCGAAGAAGCCTGAAAAACGGTCAGCAACGCGAGCAGCGCGCCGCTTGCGGTCACGCTTTGGCCGAGTTGCTGGTAATACGCGGGCATCCATGCGACGAGACTCGTATAGCCGCCATTGACGAGCCCGAAGAAAACGCCGAGCGTCCACGCGCGTCGATTCAGAAAGAGCGACGGCGCCGCCGCGGCGGGCTGCATCGAGGAAGGACGCGGCAGCGCATCCGCGCGCATCAGCATCAGCCAGACGGCCAGCGCGACGAGCGCGGGCAGCGCCCAGACCGCGAGCCCCGCCTGCCACGACACGCGTGACGCCACACCCGGCGTGATGCTCGCGCCGAGCCCGCCGCCCGCCATGATCGAAGCGGAATAAAGACCCATCGCAAACGGCAGGCGCGCCGCGAAACGCGCCTTCATGACGCCCGGCAAGAGCGCCTGGATCACCGCGACGCCCGTCCCCGCGACCGCCGCGCTGACGATCAGCGCCGTGGCGTTGCCCGCGAACCAGCGCCCCGCGCAAGCCGCCGCGATCGCGATCAGCCCGAGCGCCACGCCGCGCGGGTTGCCGACTGCCCGGGCGAGTGCGCTCGCGCCGAACGCGCACACGCCCATCGCGACGACCGGCAAGCCGGTGAGCATCGATGCCCCGCGAAACGACAGCCCCGTCTCAGGCAGGATCACGCTCATCAGCGGGCTGACCGAGGTCAGCAGCGGCCGCAGATTCAGGCCGATCACGACGATCACCACGAGCCACGCAAGGTCCGAAGTACGCGGCTTCATCGCGCGGGATCCGGCAGCCATGAGCAGACGATGCAGTTCGATTTTTTCATGAAGCGGCCCTCGGTAAATCGTTCGTTTGGTTGACCATTTTAACGATTTTTGGTCAACCAAGAATACGCGCACGCTGATACACCGGATTCGTGCGCCGGCGCAGGCACTCGCTACAATGCGAGACAATCCAGGCACCGAACGCACCATGGCCGCAAGCAATCCCCACCCGGAAAACGATTCCCCCACGAACCCACCCGCGCCCGAAGCACGCGTCCATGCGGCGATCACCTCCGCGCTGCTGCAGGGCAAGCTCGCGCCGGGCGCGCAACTGGTCGAGCGCGAGCTTGCCGCCGCCTTCGGCTGCACGCGCGGCGCGATCCGCAAGGTGCTGGCGCGCCTCGGCGCGGAAGGCAAGCTGACGCTGGAAGCGAATCGCGGCGCGTTCGTGCCGTCGCCGACGGTGGCCGATATCCGGGCGGCCTATCGCGCGCGGCAGGTGGTGGAGGCGGGCATCGTCGCGTCGCTGTGCGGCGCGCTCGGCACGCAGGCGAAGCGCGCGCTGCGGGCCCATGTCAAAGCCGAGCAGCGGGCGGTGAAGGCGGGCAGCGTGGAGGAATGCGTGCGTCTCGCGGGGCGCTTCCATGTGTTGCTGGCGGAACTCGCGAACGTTCCCGAGGTGCAGGCGTTCCTGTCGAAGCTGGTCGCGAAGACCGAGCTCTACAAGGCGCTGTTCGATCCGTCGAAGGTGTCCAACTGCGCATCGGACGAACACGAGCAGCTCGTCGATGCCCTCGAAGCCGGCAATCTGGACGCAGCGCTCGCGACGATGCGCCTGCATATCGACGAGCTGGAATCGCGCGTGCTCGCGCAGGCCGGGGCCGCGCGCGGCAACGATCTGGCGACGCTCTTCGCGGGCGCCTGACACGAAGCGCATCGACGAAGCACATCGCACTGAACCGCAAGAACGCAACGGGCCGCGGTCAACCAACCGCGGCCCGTCTTGTTACAACGCTGCTGAAAGCTTATTGCGAGAAGTTGAGCGCGTTCGTCAGATCGCCCATCTTCGCTGCGCCGTTCGTCGTCAGCGCCGCGTCACGCGCGGTCAGGCCCGGCAGCGACGGCAGGTTGAAGCGCTTGGTGATAAAGCGCAGGATCGACGTCGTGTCGTATTGCGTGTGATCGACGAAGCCCTTCTTCGCATACGGCGACACGATCAGCGCCGGGATACGCGTGCCCGGACCCCAGCGGTCGCCCTTCGGCGGCGCGACGTGATCCCAGAAGCCGCCGTTCTCGTCGTAGGTCACCACGACGACCATGTTCTTCCACTGCGGGCTCTTCTGCAGATGGCTGATCAGGTCGGCGATGTGCTGGTCGCCCGACGCCACGTCGGTATAGCCGGCGTGCTCGTTCAGGTTGCCCTGCGGCTTGTAGAACGACACTTGCGGCAGCGTCCCCGCGTCGATCGCCTTGATGAACTCCGCACCGTTGGTGCCGCCGTCCAGCAAGTGCTGCGCGCGGTTGGTCGTGCCCGGCGCCAGATCGGCGAAGTAGTTGAACGGCTGATGGTGGGTCTGGAAGTCAGGCACCACGTTGACCGCGCCATTGATGACCGAACGGTCCGCCAGCGCCGCACCCCACGATCCGCCGAACCACGCCCAGCTCACGTTGGCCTTGTTCAGCAGGTCGCCGATGTGCTGTTGCGTCTGCGGCGGCAGCGTCGTTGCCACGGTCGGGTCCGCGAGGTTCGCGTCGCCGCCCGTCGCCGGCTTGTTGCCGCTCGGTTGATACGGCGGCTGCATCGTGTTGACCGCGTAGAAGTCGGGCGTCAGGTTGCCCGAGTTCACGAACAGCCCCGACGTGTTGGCCGTGAGGGCCGAGCCGGCGGCCGTCGCCAGTTTCAGCGACACACCGTCCGGATTCACCGCCGAGATCGAGCCCTTCGCCACGCTCGTATCCGCATTCGGATAGACCGGCGTACAGGCGCAGATCAGCCACTGGTGGTTCAGGAACGAACCGCCGAACGCGCCCATGAAGAAGTTGTCCGCCAGCGTGTATTGCTGCGCGATCTTGTAGAGCGGCAGCTTCTCAGCCGGCGTGTCGTAGTGACCCATCACCAGCGCGCCCGAATCGCCCCAGGCAACGAACTTGTCGTTCTTGCCGCCGTCGATCTGCATCTGGTTCTCGTAGAAGCGGTGATACAGATCCCGCGTCGTCACGTTGAGCGCCGTGTTGAAGCCCTTCGGATCGTCGATCGCGAAAGGGGCGTTCGGGAGATTCGTGGTCATCGCCGCGGTGATCGCCGGCGTCACGCCGGTCGCCGTCAGGCCGCCCCAGATGGTCGGCAGCGTCGTCAGCACGCTGCCGTCGCGGTCGAGCTGCTGCGCGTTCGCGGCCGTCACGTTCTGCAGGCCGTTCGCGCCCGGGAAGTGGCCATACAGGTTGTCGAAGCTGCGGTTCTCCGCATAAATCACCACGACGTTCTTCACTGAGGAAATGTCGTCGTGATGGTCGTCGCCGCCGCAAGCGTAGAGGCCGAATGCAACGGTGGCCGCCAGCGGCACCGCGCATACGAGTTTCTTGTTCATTGAGGAATCTCTCTTGTGTTGGGGACCGGCGCGTGACGCAAGCTTGGTCAGTTTTGAAAGCCTTTGCCCGCCGGCGTGCGCAGTGTGGCAATTCGTTTTGACGCGAACATGTAATAAGGCTTTCGATTACGTAATCTGCAATTAATAATTTTTGGGCGGAGACGCAGGCGCAACGGGGAAGACGGCGCTGTCACATGAAAGACACACGTTCGACATACGCTTCGGCATCTTTCAAATTCGCTTTTTCAAGCCCATGTCTTCGATGCGTTTTCCTTTCGTTCTCTGCTCGCTCGCCCTTGCTGCGTTGACCGCGGCGCTCAGCGGCTGCGATTCCCATGCGGCCGACGTCAACACGGGAACGAACGCGGCAGCGGCCAGCGCAGGCAAAAACGCCGTCGTCAAAGTCGCGGCGCAACCGCAGTCGCGCGCCGAGGTCTTCGCTCACGTCAAGCAGATGACCGTGCTCGGCGAGAAGCTGTTCTTCGATCCCTCGCTGTCCGGCTCGGGCAAGCTCGCCTGCGCGTCGTGCCACAGCCCGCAGCACGCGTTCGGTCCGCCCAACGCGCTCTCGGTGCAACTGGGCGGCAGCGACATGCATCAGACGGGCATTCGCGCGGTGCCGTCGCTCAGGTATCTGCAGAGCGTGCCGGCCTTCACGCGGCACTTCCACGACTCGGACGACGAAGGCGACGAAAGCGTCGATGCCGGTCCTACCGGCGGCCTCACCTGGGACGGCCGCGTGGATCATGGCGCGGATCAGGCGCGCATTCCGCTGTTGTCGTCGTTCGAAATGGGCAGCACGCCGGCGAAGGTCGCGGCGGCGGTGAAGGCCTCGCCTTATGCCGACACATTTCGCCAGGCCTATGGCGCCGACGTCTTCCAGAACGACGAGCGGGTGTTCGCCGCGGTGCTGGTCGCGCTGGAAACCTTCGAGCAAAGCCCTGAGCGCTTCTATCCGTACACGAGCAAGTACGACGCGTTCCTTGCCGGCCGCGCGAAGCTCAACGACGCCGAGATGCGCGGCCTGCAACTCTTCAACGACGAGAGCAAGGGCAACTGCGCGGCCTGTCACATCAGCACGCGCGCGAAGGATGGCTCGCCGCCGCAGTTCAGCGACTTCGGTCTGATCGCGCTCGGCGTGCCGCGCAATCGGGCGCTGCCGGTCAACCGCAACCCGAAGTATCACGATCTTGGCGCGTGCGGTCCGGAGCGAACCGATCTCAAGGAGCAGGATGAGTACTGCGGCATCTTCCGCACGCCGTCGCTGCGCAACGTCGCGACGCGCAAGACCTTCTTCCACAACGGCATCTATCACAAGCTGGACGACGTGGTGCGCTTCTACGTCGAACGCGATACGAATCCGGAGAAGTTCTATCCGGTGTCGAAGACGGGCGCGGTCCAGAAGTTCGACGACCTGCCGAAGAAGTACTGGGACAACATCAACACCGAGCCGCCCTTCGACCGCAAGAAGGGCGACAAGCCGGCGCTCGACGAAGCCGAGATCAAGGATGTCGTGGCGTTCCTGGGCACGCTCACCGACGGCTACGATCCCGCAAAGGACCAGGACGCGCAGAAGGGGACGGGCATCGGCGAGATGAAGTCGGTGTCGAACTGAGCGGGCGACCGGAAGCGCCGCCCGAGGCGTATCCCCGCCCCGCGCGGCGGCCGAACCCCGCGCATCATGCTATTCTCGTTGCGGCCCGCTCTCGCGGGCTGACGTTGGTGTATCGCCGTTGCCGCTGTGGTTGCACGTGTGCGTGAACGTGCAGGCGGCCATACTCATCCGCGACGAGGAGAACCCAATGCCGAATCCATCCCGAGCCCTGGCTCGCCTGACGCTGACGCTTGCGGCCGGCGCATGCGTCATCGCCGGCACCACGGCACAAGCCGCCAACCTCGGCTTCCTGAACAACACGCCGATCACCTACATGAAGCAGCGCGACCTGCAGGCGCTCAACAACGCCGCGCAGAAGGCGCTCGAGACCAAGCAGAACGGCGAATCGCTCGACTGGGACAACAAGGGCGCCGGCAATCCGGTGCCGGTCAACGGCACGGTCACGCCGCAGAGCAGTTTCGAGTCCGACGGCATGAAGTGCCGCAAGGTCGAGCTCGTCGCGCACGCGAAAGGGCAGACCCAGACCTGGACGCCGACCGCCTGCAAGGCCAGCGACGGCAAATGGAAGCTGAAGAAGCAGTGAAGGCGCGATGAACCGGGCAAGCAGAAGAACAAACCGAAGCACGCGCAACGGGGCGAGCCGCGCATGACCCACCGCACCGTGTCATGCGGCGTGGTCATGCTGAACGCACAGGGCGACGTGCTGCTGTGTCACGCCACCGAAACCACGCACTGGGACGTGCCCAAGGGCGCGTCCGATCCCGGCGAGAGCCCGCGCGAGGCGGCGTTGCGCGAGCTCGTCGAGGAAACCGGCATCGTGCTCGCGCCTGAGCGGCTGAAAGATCTCGGGCGCTTTCTTTATCGCCGCGACAAGGACCTGCATCTGTTTGCCGTGCGCGTCGGCGACGACGAAGTGCAGCTCGAAAACTGCGTGTGCGAATCCTACTTTCCGCGTTACGGCGACGGCACGATGATCCCCGAGATGGATGCGTACCGCTGGGTCAGTCCGGGCGATGTCGACCGGTTCGCGAGCCGCAGCCTCACGCGTCTGTTCCAGACCACGCTGTCGCTCGCGGACCTGCACGAGACGCTTTGATCAGTCGAGCGTGCGGTCGTTGGGATGGTCGAAGAGCAGCTTCATTTCCGGCGACATCGGGAACTGAAGGTTCACGCCGTCCGGGGGAATCGGGCTCATGAACCAGGTGTCGTAGAGCTTGGCCGCTTCGCCGGAGCGCTGCATGCCGGCGATCACGTCGTCGACGATCTTCTTGAACACCGGATCGCCCTTTCTCATCATGCAGCCATAGGCCTCGTTCGCCAGCGACGCGCCGGTCACGAGATACTCGCCGCGCGCGTTGCCCTCCTGCGCGATCTTGCCGTACAGCAGCGGGTCGTCCATGACGAAGGCCACGGCGCGGTCGGAGCGCAGCGCGGCGAAGGCCTCGGCGTGATCGCGCGCGCTGATGATGCGCAGGTTCAGCTTCTTGTCGATGCTCATCTGCCGCAGCATGCGTTCATCGGACGTGCCGGCAGTGGTCGCGACTGTCTTGTTGGCGAGATCGGCGTAATCGCGGATGCCCGACTTCTTCTTCACCGCCATGCGGATGCCGTAGCGGAAGAAGCTGTTCGAAAACGCCACCAGCGGCTCGCGGTCGGCGACATGCGCGGTGGAGCCGCATTCCAGGTCGACCTGATTGTTCACCACGTATGAGATGCGGTTGGCCGAAGTGACCATCACGTTCTTCACCGCGAGGTTGGGCATGTCGAGCCGCTTCCTGATTTCGTCGACGATCCGGAGCGCGATGGCATACGAATAGCCGACCGGCTGCTGCTTGACCGTGTACGAGAACGGCACCGACGACTCGCGCGTGCCCAGCACGATCGCGCCGTTCTCGGCGATCTTGCGCAGCGTAGCGGAAGGCGGCAACTGATCCACGGCGGCGTTGGCGCGGGTCGTCTCCGCGGCGCTCGTGGCCTGCGCGCGGGCGCAGACGAGCAGGATCAGGCAGGCGAGGGCGGCGCTTCGATGCGCCCGGAACCCGTGCGCGAAGGCATGCGGCAGCTTCATGATGTCCTCGTGAGGAGCGGCGTGCGACGACTGAAACCCGCTACAACAGCGCGCCGCGTGGCCGCGCGGCGCGTCTTCTGTGTCTTCTTTACAGCGAGCCCGTCAGGCCGGCTTGCCCCAGCTGTCGCGCAGGCTGACGATGCGGTTGAACACCGGCTTGCCCGGCTGCGAATCCACGCGGTCCGCGACGAAATAGCCATGCCGCTCGAACTGGACGCGGTCTTCGGCATTCGCTTCGCGCGCGCTCGGCTCGAGATACGCGTTCACCACGCGCTTCGAATCCGGGTTGAGCGCGTCCAGGAACTCCGCGCCACCCGCGCCGGGCTGCGGTTCCTTGAACAGGCGATCGTAGAGACGCACTTCGGCCGCATACGCGGTTGCCGCGCTGACCCAGTGGATCGTGCCCTTGACCTTGTAGTTGTTCGCGCCTTCGGTGCCCGAGCGGCTGTCCGGGAAGTAGTTGCAGTGCACGGCGGTCACGTTGCCGTGCTCGTCCTTGTCCGCGCCCGTGCACTCCACCACGAAGCCGTATTTCAGGCGCACCTTGTTACCCGGGAAGAGGCGGAAATAACCCTTCGGCGGCGTTTCCTGGAAGTCCTCGCGCTCGATCCACAATTCACGCGAGAACGGGAACGAACGCACGCCGCGATCCGGATGATGCGGATGCACCGGCGCGCTGCACGCTTCGCTCTGGCCTTCCGGATAGTTGTCGATGATGAGCTTGAGCGGGTCGAGCACGGCGATCGCGCGCGGGGCTTTCTCGTCGAGATCGTCGCGCAGTGCGCCTTCCAGCACACTCATGTCGATCCACGAATCCACCTTGGTCACGCCGACGCGCTCCACCATCAGCCGGATGCTCTCCGGCGTGAAGCCGCGCCGCCGCACGCCGACGATGGTCGGCATGCGCGGATCGTCCCAGCCCTCGACGTGATTTTCCTGCACGAGTTGCAGCAGCTTGCGCTTGCTGGTGATCGCGTAAGTAAGATTCAGGCGCGAGAACTCGATCTGCTGCGGCAGCGGACGCTGAAACACGCCGTCGTTGGCGAGTTGCGCGAGGAACCAGTCATACAGCGGACGGTGATCCTCGAACTCCAGCGTGCACAGCGAGTGCGTGATGTTCTCGATCGCATCCGAGACGCAGTGCGCGTAGTCGTACATCGGGTAGATGCACCAGGTGTCGCCGGTCCGGTAGTGATGCGCGAAACGGATGCGGTAGATCACCGGGTCGCGCATGTTGAAGTTCGGCGAGGCCATGTCGATCTTCGCGCGCAGCACGTGCTCGCCTTCCTTGAACTCGCCCGCCTTCATGCGGCGGAACAGGTCGAGGTTCTCGTCGGGCGTGCGGTCGCGGTACGGCGAATTGATGCCGGCCTCGGTGGCCGAGCCGCGCGTGGCGCGCATCTCTTCGGCGGTCTGGCTGTCGACATACGCCTGGCCCTTCTTGATGAGCATCTCGGCGTATTCGTACAGCTTGTCGTAGTAGTCGCTCGCGAAGTACTTGTGCTCGCGGCCGTTCTTGTTCCATTCGAAGCCGAGCCACTCGACGGCGTCGATGATGGAATCCACGTACTCGACGCTTTCCTTCTCCGGATTCGTGTCGTCGAAGCGCAGATGGCACACGCCGCCGTATTGCGCGGCGAGGCCGAAGTTCACGCAGATGCTCTTCGCATGGCCGATATGCAGATAGCCGTTCGGCTCGGGCGGAAAGCGCGTCTCGACCCGCTGCGACCATTTGCCGGAGCGGTTGTCGTCTTCGATGATGTTGCGAATGAAATTGGAGGGGGCCGGGGCGTCGTTGCGATCGGTGTTCATGCGAAAAAGAGTGCCAGCGGATGCGCTCGCGCGCGTGAAACGGTTCGGGAAGCGTTCCCGCGAGACGGGCAGGGACGCGTACGAATGCCTTGAAGATGGGGTCGATTCTACCTTACGCAACCGCTGGCTTCCGGCGATGCGTGCGGGCTGCGTGGGGACTGCGTGGACGATGCCCGCTGCCTTGCGTGCCCGCGAGTTTCATTACACCGATTACGGCGTGCGGCGCGCTTCGTAACCGCCGTAACCGGACGTAAATCGCGTTGAAAGGCGCTCGCACGGGCTTTTATGATCGGCTCGACTGCTTGAAGCACGGGCGTTTTGCGACGCGCTTCTTCAGCATACAAGCACAACACATCACAACGACAACACAAGGAAGCTCATCATGAAGCGGATCCTCGCCACCACTTTCAAGCTCGCCGCCGCAGCGGCACTCGTGTCGAGCCTCGCGGCCTGCGCCGTCTCGCGCCAGCAGGCCCATGCGGGCGTGGGCGCCGCTGCGGGCGGCGCGCTTGGCTATTTGGTCACGGGCGGCCCGATCGGCACGGTCGCGGGCGCGGCGGCGGGCGGCGTGATCGGCGCGGGCGTGCGCTGATTCACGGGCGCCGCCCTCGGGCTAGATCGTCTTCGACGCCCGCAACGCCGCAATCTGAGCCTCGTCATAGCCGAGCAGTTCGGCCAGCACGCCTTCCGTGTGCTCGCCGAGCAGCGGCGGATGCGAACGTGCCTCGGGCGGCGTCGCGCTCATCTTGATCGGGCTTGCGACCAGCTTCACCGTGCCGCCGCTCGGATGCGGCAGATCGATCTGCATCCGGCGCGCCAGCACCTGCGGGTCCTCGAACACCTCGCCGAGATCGTTGATCGGCCCGCACGGCACGCCGGCTTCCTCCAGCTGCGCAATCCACTCATGCTTGCCCTGACGTTGCACCATGTCGGCGAGCAGGGGCACGAGCACTTCGCGATTGCGCACGCGTGACGGATTGGCCGCGAAGCGTGGGTCGTCGGCGAGATGCGCGCAGCCGCCCGCTTCGACGAACTTGCGGAACTGCCCGTCGTTGCCCACCGCGACGATGATCCAGCCGTCGCTGGTCTGGAACGTCTGGTATGGCACGATGTTGGGGTGCGCATTGCCCCAGCGCACCGGCGGCTTGCCGCTCGCGAGGAAGTTGGTGTTCATGTTGGCGAGCATCGCGACCTGCACGTCGAGCAGCGCCATGTCGATGTATTGCCCCTCGCCGGTACGGTCGCGATGCGCGAGCGCCGTGAGCACGCCGACGGTCGCATACATGCCGGTCATCAGATCGGCGATCGCCACGCCCGCCTTTTGCGGGCCGCCGCCCGGCGGGCCGCCGCCCGGCTGGCCGTCGCGCTCGCCGGTGATGCTCATGAAGCCGCCGATCCCCTGCACGATGAAGTCGTAACCCGCACGCGCAGCATAGGGTCCGGACTGCCCGAAGCCCGTGATCGAGCAATAGACGAGGTCCGGTTTGATGGCCTTCAGCGATTCATAGTCGAGCCCGTACTTCTTCAACTG
Source organism: Caballeronia sp. LZ065 (assembly GCF_031450975.1). Classification (NCBI taxonomy): domain Bacteria; kingdom Pseudomonadati; phylum Pseudomonadota; class Betaproteobacteria; order Burkholderiales; family Burkholderiaceae; genus Caballeronia; species Caballeronia sp. LZ065. The sequence continues at coordinate 2,331,955 of NZ_JARUXV010000001.1, read as the reverse complement.
CCCGGCCTTGTAGTTCTCCAGCACGACATCGCTCTGCGCGGCCAGTTCGCGCACGATGCGCTGGCCTTCGGGCGTCGCGATGTCCACGGTCACCGAACGCTTGTTGCGGTTCGCCGCGAGGTAGTACGCGGCCTCGCGGGTGTCCTCGCCGGCGGGCGTCCGGAGATAGGGCGGGCCCCACTGGCGGGTGTCGTCGCCGGTTTCCGGCCGTTCGATCTTGATGACGTCCGCGCCGAAATCGGCGAGGGTCTGCGCGCACCACGGTCCCGCGAGCACGCGGGTCAGGTCCAGCACGCGGATATGGCTCAAGGCTCCCATTCGTCTTTCGCTTCCTCTTGTTCGTGGCTTTCGTGGCTGCAGCGGCGTCTGACGGCGCCGGCCGCCGGTTTCGCGACTGTCGCACAGAACCGCGCCGCGCGCGATACCGAAGGCAGTGTGACGGCGGCGGCACGGGCATGCGCGAGCCTGCGCCGGCGCGCCGCCCGCCCGGCCGGACGCGACGAATCCCGTATAATCGACAGTCACCCTCGCCACGCCGGCCGGGCTTGCCGTCGATTCATGAGCGAGCCGCCCGCGGGCACCATCAAAGAACCGAAGACACGCCCCGTACGCTATGAAAGCCGCCGAAATACGCGAGAAATTCCTGAAGTTTTTCGAATCGAAGGGCCACACGATCGTGCGTTCGTCGAGCCTCGTGCCCGGCAACGACCCGACGCTGCTCTTCACCAATTCGGGCATGGTCCAGTTCAAGGACGTCTTCCTGGGCGCGGAATCGCGGCCGTATTCGCGTGCGACTACCGCGCAGCGCAGCGTGCGCGCGGGCGGCAAGCACAACGACCTGGAGAACGTCGGCTACACGGCGCGGCACCATACGTTCTTCGAGATGCTGGGCAATTTCTCGTTCGGCGACTATTTCAAGCGCGACGCCATCCATTACTGCTGGGAGCTGCTGACCAAGGTCTACGCGCTGCCGGCGGAGAAGCTCACCGTCACGGTCTATCAGGAAGACGACGAAGCCTTCGACATCTGGGCGAAGGAAATCGGCGTGCCGGTCGAGCGCATCATCCGCATCGGCGACAACAAGGGTGCGCGCTACGCGTCCGACAACTTCTGGCAGATGGCCGACACCGGCCCGTGCGGCCCGTGCTCGGAAGTGTTCTACGACCACGGCCCGGAAATCTGGGGCGGCCCGCCGGGATCGCCGGAAGAAGACGGCGACCGCTTCATCGAGATCTGGAATCTCGTGTTCATGCAGTTCAACCGCGACGCGCAGGGCAACATGACGCCGCTGCCCAAGCAGTGCGTCGATACCGGCATGGGCCTCGAGCGCCTCGCCGCCGTGCTGCAGCACGTGCACAGCAACTACGAAATCGATCTCTTCCAGACCCTCATCAAAGCCGCGGCGCGTGAAACGGCCACGGCGGATCTGGAGAACAACTCGCTGAAGGTCATTGCGGATCACATCCGCGCGTGCTCGTTCCTGATCGTCGACGGCGTGATCCCCGGCAACGAAGGCCGCGGTTACGTGCTGCGCCGGATCGTGCGCCGCGCGATCCGCCATGGCTACAAGCTCGGCCGGAAGGGCGCGTTCTTCCACAAGCTGGTGGCGGACCTGGTCGCGGAAATGGGCGCGGCCTATCCGGAACTTGCGGACGCGCAGCAGCGCGTCACCGACGTCCTGCGCCAGGAGGAAGAGCGTTTCTTCGAGACCATCGAGAACGGCATGTCGATCCTCGAAGGCGAGCTGGCCGAACTGGACAAGAAGGGCGTAAAGCAGCTGGACGGCGAACTCGCGTTCAAGCTGCACGACACTTACGGCTTTCCGCTCGACCTGACGGCGGACGTGTGCCGCGAGCGCGGCGTGACGGTCGACGAACCCGCGTTCGACGACGCCATGGCGCGTCAGCGCGACCAGGCGCGTGCGGCGGGCAAGTTCAAGCTGGCGGCGGGCCTTGAGTACTCGGGCGCGAAGTCCACGTTCCACGGCTACGAAAAGGAAATCTTCGACGACGCGAAGGTGCTCGCGCTGTATGTGGACGGCGTGACGGTGAACGAGGCGCAGCACGGCCAGCAGGCCGTCGTGGTGCTCGATCACACGCCGTTCTATGCGGAATCCGGCGGCCAGGTCGGCGACCAGGGCGTGCTCGCGAACGCCAGCGTGCGCTTTGCCGTCGCGGACACGCTGAAGGTGCAGGCGGATGTCGTCGGCCATCATGGCACGGTGGAACAGGGCACGCTGAAGGTGGGCGACGTGGTGAAGGCGGAGATCGACGGCGTGCGCCGCGCCCGCACCGCGCGCAATCATTCGGCCACCCATCTGATGCACGAGGCGTTGCGCGACGTGCTGGGCGGCCATGTGCAGCAGAAGGGCTCGCTCGTCGATGCCGACAAGACGCGCTTCGACTTCGCGCACAATGCGCCGATGACGGATGACCAGATTCGCCGCGTCGAGCAGATCGTCAATAACGAAATTCTCGCGAACGCGCCGGGCGTGGTGCGCGTGATGGCCTACGACGACGCGGTGAAGGGCGGCGCAATGGCGCTGTTCGGCGAGAAGTACGGCGACACGGTGCGCGTGCTCGACCTCGGCTTCTCGCGCGAACTCTGCGGCGGCACGCACGTGCAGCGTACCGGCGACATCGGCTTCTTCAAGATCGTGGTGGAAGGCGGCGTGGCGGCGGGGATTCGCCGCGTGGAGGCGATCACCGGCGACAACGCCGTGCGCTACGTGCAGGAACTCGATCAGCGCATCAACGCGGCGGCCAGCGTGCTGAAGGCGCAGCCGGCGGAACTGACACAGCGCATCGCGCAGGTTCAGGAGCACGTGAAGACGCTGGAGAAGGAACTGGGCGCGCTGAAGTCGAAGCTGGCGGCGAGCCAGGGCGACGAACTGGTATCGCAGGCGGTCGACGTGGCGGGCGTGCAGGTGCTCGCCGCGCAGCTCGAAGGCGCCGACGTGAAGACGCTGCGCGAAACCGTCGACAAGCTGAAGGACAAGCTGAAGCACGCGGCGATCGTGCTGGCGTCGGTGGACGGCGGCAAGGTCAGCCTGATTGCGGGCGTGACGCCGGATGCGTCGAAGAAGGTCAAGGCGGGTGAGCTCGTCAATTTTGTCGCGCAGCAGGTGGGCGGCAAGGGCGGCGGCCGTCCCGACATGGCCCAGGCAGGCGGCACCGAGCCGGCCAAGCTGCCGGCCGCGCTCGCCGGCGTGACGGCGTGGGTGCAGCAGCAGCTCTGAGCGTTTTCAGCGCTCGCAAGGAACGGCTCGATCGGTTCAGATCGGGCCGTTTTTTATTACAGCCTGTCAGGCACATCGCGTGCAACGCACTCAGGGTTCACAACAACTCAAGGGAGACACACGATGAATCGCACATTCGCATCGATCGTTCTGGCTTCGGCCATGCTGGTTGCAACAGGCGCTGCTCAGGCGAAGGGCTGTATCGAAGGCGCAGCCGTGGGCGGCGTGGCGGGGCATGTGGCCGGCAAGCACGGCGCGGTGGGCGCCGTGGGTGGCTGTGCAATCGGCCATCACGAAGCCAGCAAGAAGGAAAAGAAGGCGCAGGAAGCCAACGCGGCCAGCGCGCCGAACAGCAAGTAAGTCTTTTGCAGCAGGGCTTCCGGCGGCGCGTCCGACGGATCGGGCGCGCCGCCGCTCCAAGCCGCTAGAATGGCCGGATCGCCGGACGCGCTTGTCATCTGCGCGCGTCCGTTCATCACGATTCCCGGCCCTCCGCTTCTCATGACAGCGCCCACGGACACGACCCAGCATTTCGCCTCGGACAATTACGCGGGCATTTGCCCCGAAGCGCTCAAGGCGCTCATCCAGGCCAACAACAGCGGTCACGAACCCGCCTATGGCGACGATTCCTGGACCACCCAGGTCTGCGACCGCATCCGCGACCTGTTCCAGACCGACTGCGAAGTGTTCTTCGTCTTCAACGGCACGGCGGCAAACTCGCTGGCGCTGGCGTCGCTGTGCCAGTCGTATCACTCGGTGATCTGCCATGAGCTCGCGCATATCGAAACCGACGAATGCGGCGGCCCGGAGTTCTTCTCGGGCGGCTCGAAGCTGCTCACGGCGCAGGGCGCGAACGGCAAGCTCACGCCCGACGCGATCGAGGAGATCGTCACGCGACGCGCCGACATCCACTATCCGAAGCCGAAGGTCGTCGCGCTGACGCAGGCGACGGAAGTCGGCACCGTTTATACGGTCGAGGAAATCCGCGCGATCGCGGCGATCGCCAAGCGGCGGCACCTGAAGGTCCACATGGACGGCGCCCGCTTCGCGAACGCGGTGGCGAGCCTGAATGTGCATCCGTCGGAGATCACGTGGCGCGCGGGCGTCGACGTGCTGTGCTTCGGTGGCACGAAAAACGGCTTGCCCGTGGGGGAAGCGGTGGTGTTCTTCGACCGCGCGCTCGCCGCCGATTTCGCGTATCGCCTGAAGCAGGCGGGACAGCTCGCCTCGAAGATGCGCTTCATCTCCGCGCCGTGGCTGGGCCTGCTCGACGACGACGTCTGGCTGCGCAACGCGCGCCACGCCAACGCGATGGCGCAACGGATGGCCACGCGTCTCGCCGGCCTTCCCGGCGTGAGGCTCATGTTCGAACCCGAGGCCAACGCGGTCTTCGCCGAATTGCCGGCGCAGGTTGCCACGGCGTTGCGCGCGAAGGGCTGGCGCTTCTATCAGTTCATCGGTTCGGGCGGATGCCGTCTGATGTGTGCGTGGGATACGCGCGAAGAGACGGTCGATCGTTTCACCGATGAGGTCCGTGCGCTGTGCACGGGCGCGGCAAACTAGCCTCGAACCTCTCTGCCGCGCCGGATTGACACGTCCGGCGGGCCGCTCCTAACATGGCGCCACGCCGACCGTCCCGCGTCCCGACGCGCATGCCACGATGACCAAACCTGTCCGAACCACTCGCGCGGATTATGCGCATTTCCTGTCGATCAGCACGCGCTGGTCGGATAACGACGTGTATGGGCACATCAACAACGTCGTCTACTACAGCTATTTCGACACCGTCGTGAACGAGTACTTGCTGCGTCACGGCGTGCTCGACTACAGCGGGGGCGAGACCATCGGCCTCGTGGTGGAGACGCGCTGCAACTTCTTCGCGCCGGTGGTGTTTCCGGAGCCGATCGAGGCGGGCCTGCGCGTGGAGAAGCTTGGCACGACGAGCGTGCGCTACGAAGTGGCCATCTTCGCGCAGGGCGCCGACGAAGCCGCCGCGCAAGGGCATTTCGTGCACGTCTACGTCGATCGCGTGACGCGCCGGCCCGTGGCGCTGCCCGCGCCGCTCGTCGCTGCGCTGAAGCCGCTGCTCGCTCGCTGAGGCCGCGCCTTGCTCCAGTGGTTCAGCGTGAATCTGCTCAACGGCGTGAGCACCGGCTTGCTGTTGTTCATGCTGTCCGCCGGACTCACGCTGATTTTCTCGATGCTCGGCGTGCTCAACTTCGCGCACGCGAGCTTCTATATGCTCGGCGCCTATGTCGGACAGACGCTCGCGGCTGCCGGCAACTTCTGGCTGGCGCTCGTCGCGGCGCCGGTGCTCGTCGGGCTGGCGGGCGCGTTGTTCGAGCGCTTGCTGTTGCGCCGTGTGCATGCGCGCGGCGCGCTCGCCGAACTGCTGCTGACCTTCGGCGCGGCGCTGCTGATCGGCGAAGCCGTCAAGCTCGTCTGGGGTCTCGGGCCGTTGCCCGCAGCCATTCCTGATGTGCTGGAGGGCCCGCTTTTCACGCTATATGGCGCGTCGTTCGCGCGCTATCGCGTGTTCATGATGGCCGTGGCTATCGTCATGCTGGGCGCGCTGTGGCTCATGCTGCGCACGTCGCGGATGGGTCTCGTCGTGCGCGCGGCACTGACGCATCCCGCCGCCGTCGAAACGCTCGGCCACGACGTGCCGCGCGTCTTTACCACGGTATTTGCCGCCGGCACCGCGCTCGCCGCGCTGGGCGGCGTGATCGGCGCGCCGCTGGCCGTCATCGAACCCGGCATGGCCGATGCGATGGGCCCGATCGTGTTCGTCGTCGTGGTCATCGGCGGGCTGGGTTCATTGTATGGCGCGCTCGTCGCGTCATTGCTGATCGGCTGTGCGCAGACCTTCGCGGTGAGCGCGAGCGTGTCGGCGGGCAGTATCGCCGCCGTGTTCGGCGTGATGCTGCCGCCCGCGTGGGGCGCGCTGACGGTGACGCAACTCGCGCCCGTGCTGCCTTACCTGCTGCTCGTCGCGATGCTCGCCGCGCGGCCACGCGGACTCTTCGGCGAGCGCAGCCGCGATGCGTAAGTCCATCAGGCCCGCGATGTTTGCCTATATCGCGTTGCTCGCGGCGCTCGCATTGCCGCCGATGTTCTCCACTCAGTCATGGTTGCTCGCGTATCTCGCGCAGACCGCGACGCTGATCGTCTTCGCGCTGTCCTACAACCTGCTGCTTGGCGAAACCGGTCTGCTGTCCTTCGGGCACGCGGTGTATGCCGGCCTCGGCGCGTTCGCAGCGGCGCATGTGTTTAATCGCGCGGGCCTGCCGTTGCCGCTGTTGCCGCTTGCTGGCGGCATGGTCGCGATGGGCGTCGCCGCGGTCTTCGGCCTCATCTCGACGCAACGCGCCGGCACGGCGTTCGCGATGATCACGCTCGGCATCGGCGAACTGATTGCGGCCTGCGTCTGGCTCGTGCCGGGATGGTTCGGCGGGGAGGGCGGCGTGACCATCGACAGGGCGAGCGGCCCGCCGGTGTTCGGCTGGTCTTTCGGGCCGCCGCGCGAGGCGTATGCGCTGATCGCGGGCTGGTGCGCGGTGTCCGTGCTCGCGCTGTACGCCTTCTCGCGCACGCCGCTGTGCCGCCTCGCCAACGCCGTGCGCGACAACCCCGCGCGCGCCGCCGCGATCGGCTTCGCGCCGGCGCGAGTGCGCTTCACGATGCTGGTCGTGTCGGCGTTCTTTGCGGGCGTCGCGGGCGTGATGGGGCTGATCAATGTCGAACTGGTGTCGGCGGAAAGCGTCGGTCTTGCGCGCTCGACGAGCGTGCTCGTCGCCACTGTGATCGGCGGCACGGGGACGTTCTTTGGGCCGATCGTGGGCACGGTGCTGCTGACTTTTGTGAGCGTCGCCGTGGCGAACATCACCGCCGCCTGGCCGATGTACCTCGGACTCTTCTTCGTATGGGTCGTGATCGCGGCGCCGCAAGGTGTCGCGGGACTGGTGCGGCGCGACCCGCGCACGTTGTGCCTCGGCGGCCTCAGCGCGCTGGCGTGGGGCGTTGCGACTGTGGCGGTCGTCGAGACGCTGTACGCGCGCCAGACCGGCGCCCTCACGTTGCCCGCCGGCGCGTGGCTCGTGGCGCTGCCCTGCGCGGCGCTCGGTTTCTGGCTGGCGCGCCGCGTGCGGCCCGCGTCATGAACACCGCGCTCGAGTTGTTCGGCATCAGCAAGCGCTTCGGCGCGACCCACGTGTTGCGCGGGGTCGATTTGCGCGTCGCGCAAGGCGAGCGGCATGCGTTGATCGGCCCGAACGGAGCGGGCAAATCGACGCTCTTCGATCTCATCTCGGGCCGCACGCGTCCGGATGGCGGGCGCATCATGGCGCAGGGCGTGGACATCACGGGCCGCTCGCCGCCGCGCGTGGCGCGTCGGCTCGCGCGCAGTTTCCAGACGACCAGCGTGTTCGGCGGCTTGTCCGTGCTCGACAACCTGCGCTGCGCGGCGTTGGGCGCGGCGGGGTCGCGTTTGATCGATCGTTGGTGGCCGTCGCGGCAGGTCGAGGACCGCGCCCGCGCGATGCTCGATGCGATCGGCCTCGCCGACCGCGCCGACGAGCCCGCCGCGCGCCTCGCGTATGCCGAGCAGCGCGCGCTCGATCTCGGCATCGCGCTCGCCACCGATGCGCCGCTCATCCTGCTCGACGAGCCCACGGCCGGCATGAATCGCGCCGAAGCGGCGCGGGCACTCGCGCTGATTCGGGCGATCACGGAAGGCCGCACGTTGCTCGTCATCGAACACGACATGGACGCGGTGTTCGGACTCGCGGACCGCATCTCGGTGCTCGTGCGGGGGCGCGTAATCGCGACCGGCACGCCGGCCGGGATTCGCGCTGACGCTGACGTGCAGGCGGCTTATCTCGGCGGAGTCGTTCCGTGAGCGCCGTATTGCGCATCGACAACCTATGCGCGTGGTACGGCGCGGCGCAGGTGCTGCACGGCGTGAATCTGCGCATCGAGGCCGGCGAAGCGGTGGCGCTCGTCGGCCGCAACGGCTCAGGGCGCTCGACGCTGGCGAAGGCCATCATGGGCCTCGTCCAGTGCGCGGGAGAGATGCGTTATGGCGAGGTGTCGCTGGTCGGGATGCGGCCGCACCGGATTGCGCGGCTGGGCATCGGCTATGTGGCAGAGACTCGCGACGTGTTTCCCGCGCTGACGGTGCGCGAGAACCTGCTGCTCGGAGAGCGGCGCGGCACGCGGTTCACGAAGGATGACGCGTATCGCCTGTTTCCGGTGCTGGGTGAACGCGCGGCGGTGAAGGCCGGCGCGTTGTCAGGCGGTGAACAGCAGATGCTCGCGCTTGCGCGCACGCTGGCGGGCGATCCGTCGCTCGTGGTGATCGACGAACCCGGGGAAGGGATCGCGCCTCAGGTGCTCGCGCAGGTGGCGGAGTGTCTGAAGCTGTTGCGCGCACGCGGGGTGGGAATGCTGCTGATCGAGGAGCGCTTGAGCATCGCGCGGGCGCTCGATGCGCGCGTCGCGGTGATGGGGCATGGGGCGGTGCAGTTCGAAGGGCCGATGGAAACGCTCATGCAGCGCACCGGGATTGTCCAGCAGTGGCTCTCGATCGGTAGCTCTGTTGTTTCGAGTTAATATGGCATGAGAAGACCCGCATCACTGTGACGAGGAGGCCGACGTGGTGGCCATGACCATTCAAGATATCGACGAGCAACTTGAAACGCGGCTGCGCAGACAAGCAGCCCGTCACGGCCGCTCAATGGAAGACGAGGCGCGTGACATATTGCGTGCGGCGCTGTCGACTGATCCCGCGGCCGGGAAAAACCTGGCTGATTCGATCCGCGGCCGGATCGAACCCCTCGGTGGTATTGAACTGGAACTGCACAAGCGCGAGGCTATTCGCGATCCGTCGGGTTTTGATGAATGATTGTTCTCGATACCAACGTCTTCTCCGAATTGATGCGTCCAGTGCCGGAAGCTCGAGTTCTCAACTGGCTGGCAAACGAGCCGCGCTCCGCGCTGTTCACGACTGCGGTTACGCGCGGAGAGATTCTCTATGGAATCTGGTCAATGCCAGCAGGCGCGCGCAGACAGAGATTTTGGGATGCGACACAAAGCATTTTCAGCGAGGATTTCGCCGGCCGGGTCCTGAGCTTCGATAACGACGCGGCCGACGCCTTCGCTGAGATCTCGGCTTCACGCAAGAGCGCAGGCAAACCAATCAGCCAGTTCGATGCGATGATCGCAGCCATTGTGCGTTCTTGCGGGGCCACGCTCGCTACGCGCAACGTAAAAGACTTTATCGAGTGCGGTATTGAAATAATCAACCCTTGGGATGCCGAAGCGTGCGACATCCCTCGACCCTCAGTCTAGCCCTTGCTATCCCGCTCCACGATCCACTCATGCTTCGGATCGTTCTTGAAGTGCCAGGTCCGCTTGTCGCCCGCCATGACGTTCAGATAATAGTTGTCATAGCCATACGGCACGACGACCGGATGATACCCACGCGGCACCATCACCACGTCGTGATTCTCCACAGCCATGGTCTCGTCGAGATCGCGCTCGTCGGTATAGACGCGCTGAAACGCAAACCCTTGCGGCGGATCCAGCCGATGGTAATACGTCTCCTCCAGCGCGCTCTCGGCCGGCACGGCGTCGCGGTCATGCTTGTGCGGCGGATAGCTCGACGCATGTCCGCCCGGCGTGCGCACCTCGACCACCAGCAGCGACTCCGCCGGCTCGGTCTGCGGAAGGATGTCGCACACGTAGCGCGTATTGGCGCCCTTGCCACGCGTCGAGCGCTTCATCTGCGCCGGCTCGATCAGCCGCGGCGGATACTCACCCCTGGCCGGCGCGCTCGCCACGCCGATCTCGGCATCGCGTTCCGCCCGCACGATGGCCGCCAGCTTCGGCGGCACATACACGGCATGCGGCGCCGCGTCCTCGAACACGCTGTCGCGCGTGCCGATGGACTGCCAGTGCTCGTCGCCCGCCTCGATGCTCACCGTGCCCGTCAGCACCACGATGCAGCTTTCACGGTCCGCATCGTACACATGCAGCACGTCGCCCGCGCTCACGCGATACGCCGCGAACCCGACATGCTTCCACCCCGCCGAAGCGGGCGTCACGCGCGCGATCGTCTGGCCGTCGCGCGAAGCCTTCACCAGCAAGCTCATGCCGCCTCCTTGCAGATTCCGTCGACAAGCCCGCGCAACGTGCGATAGCCCCGTTCCGCATAAGCGTAACTCGGCGCGATCACCGGATCCTGTTCCGCCTCGACCACCAGCCAGCCCGCGTAATCATGCGCCGCCAGACACGCGATGATGCCCGGATAGTCCACCGCGCCATCGCCCGGCACGGTGAACGCGCCGTTGATGACCGCATCCAGAAAACTCCAGTTGCGGTTACGCGCGAGCTTCACGATCTCCGGACGCACGTCCTTGCAATGCACATGGCATACGCGCCCGATATGTTTCTTCAATTCCGTCAGCGCATCGCCGCCTGCGAAAGTGATGTGCCCGGCATCGAACAACAGGCCCACCGCGTTGCTCGTGAGCGCCATCAGGCGGTCCACGTCGGCGGGCGTTTCCACATACGCGCCCATGTGATGATGATAGGCAACACGCACGCCGCGCGAGAGCGTGTATTCGGCGAAGCGGTCGAGCCGCTCGGCGTATTCGTTCCAGCGGGCGTCCGAGAAGAAGCGCGGGCGCTGATACAGCGGCCGCGGCGCGCCCTGGATCGAGTCCGCGACCTCGCCATACACCATGACCGTCGCGCCGTTCTTCGCCAGCAGATCGAGATGCGGACCCACCGCTTCGATCTCTTCCTCGACGCCGCGCGCCGCGAGCCGCCCCGAATACCAGCCGGACACGAGCGCGAGATCGTACTGCGCGAGCAGCGTCTTCAAGGCGTGCGGCTCGCGCGGAAACTTGTTGCCGAGCTCGAAACCGGCATAGCCGATCTGCTTGCCTTCCGCGAGCGCGGTAGACAAAGGTGTTTCCCCGCCGAGCGAAGGCAGGTCGTCGTTCATCCACGACAGCGGATTGATGCCGATACGTGAGTTCAAGGACATGTCGGATCCTCATCGTTCATGTGTACATCGCCGGCGCGCGCATTGAGCGCGCGCTCGTAGGCTTCCCGGGCCGCCACCACCGCCGCGCGTTCCGACACTTCCGGCACCGCGACTTCCCACCACCAGCCGCCTTCCTCGGTCGGCCGCGCGGGATCGGTGTCGATGGAAATCAAGTAGCTGCGATCCGCCGTGCGTGCGCGCTGCATGGCAGCCTGTAGTTCGTCGATGTTCGCGACATGTTCCGACAGCGCGCCAAGCGACCGCGCATGCATCGCGAAGTCGATCGTAGGTGCGCCGAGCGCGCCTTGCTTGCAGTCGTCGATGAGATTGTTGAACGGCGCGCCGCCGCAGGCCTGCTGCAGCCGGTTGATGCAGCCGAAGCCACGGTTGTCGAGCAGCACGACGATCAGCTTGGCGCCGAGCATCACGGAGGTCGCCAGCTCGCTGTTCATCATCAGATAGCTGCCGTCGCCGACGATCACGATCACCTCGCGCTCCGGACGCGCGAGTTTCACGCCGAGGCCGCCTGCGACCTCGTAGCCCATGCAGGAATAGCCATATTCGACGTGATAGCCGCCCGGCGCGCCCGTGCGCCACAGTTTCTGCAGGTCGGCGGGCAGCGTGCCGGCCGCGCACACGACGATATCGCCCGTGGGCGACGCAGCGTCCGATCGCTGCACCGCGCCGATCACGTCGGCTTCACGCGGCAACTGGCCCGCGTCGGGCGGCGTGTTCGTCAAGTGGGCGACGGTCGCGCGCCAGTCGTCGGCGAGACGATGCGCGCGCGTGGTCCATTGCGGCGCGGCGCGCCAATCGCCAAGCGCCGCCGACAACGCCTCCAGCGCGAGCCGCGCGTCCGCCTGCACGGCGGCGGCGTCCTGCTTCAGCGCATCGAACGGATTGGCGTTGATGGCAACCAGCCGCGCCTGCGTGAAGAGCGTGTTCGACCCCGTCGTGAAATCCTGCAGCCGTGTGCCGACCGCCAGCACGCAGTCGCCCGCATGCGCCAGTTCGTTCGCGGCCGAGCCGCCCGTCACGCCGATCCCGCCGACATTCAACGCATCGTCCCACGCCAGCGCGCCTTTGCCGGCCTGGGTTTCCGCTACGGGCACGCCGTGCCGGTGTGCGAACGCGCGCAGCGTTTCGCCCGCCAGCCCGTACAGCACGCCGCCGCCCGCCACGATCAAGGGTTCGCGCGCGTTGCGCAGCAGCGCGGCGGCGCGTTCGATCTCGCGCGGCAGCGGCGCCGGCGCATGAAACTCGACGACACGCGGCGCGAAGAACGAAGCGGGGTAATCGAAGGCCATCGCCTGAACGTCCTGCGGCAGCGCGAGCGTCACCGGGCCGCATTGCGCCGCGTCGGTGAGCACGCGGATCGCGCGCGGCAGGGCGCTCAGCAATTGCGCCGGATGCACGATGCGATCGAAGTAACGCGACACGGGTTTCAGCGCATCGTTGGCGGAGACGCCGCCGTCGTGACTCTCTTCGAGTTGCTGGAGCACGGGGTCCGGCGCGCGCGACACGAAGATGTCGCCCGGCAGCAGCAACACCGGCAGGCGGTTCACGTGCGCGAGCGCCGCCGCGGTGACGAGATTGGTCGCGCCCGGGCCGATGGACGTCGTCACCGCCATCATGCGGCGCCGCATGTGCGCCTTGGCATAGGCGATCGCGCTGTGCGCCATCGCCTGCTCGTTGTGCGCGCGATAGGTCGGCAGTTCGTCGCGATAACGGTACAGCGCCTCGCCGAGCCCCGCGACATTGCCGTGCCCGAAGATCGCGAACACGCCGCCGAACAGCGGCTCGCCATGCTCCGTGCGCAGCGCCGCGAGATAGCGCACGACCGCCTGCGCGGCGGTCAGTCGAACCGTGGACGACACCTCGGTCTCCGGTTGCGTGGCTCGCTGGTTCATGCGATCTGCTCCTGTCGGGTATGAAGGGACGCCGTGGACGTATCGCGCGTCTCGCGCCAGGCGGCGATGAGCGTTTCGAAGGTATGCCGCACGCGCGCGATCAATTCGGCATCGCTGATCTGATTCGAGAGCCACGCCCGGCTCGGCTCATGAAAGATGGTTCGTCCGACCGTGAAGCCACGGCAGGTCGTCGAGTCCGCCGCGGCCCTGAAGCCATCGCGCAACTGCTCGACACCCGCCGACAAGCCCAGCAGCACGACGCCGCGGCAATACGGATCGCGTTCGGCGATCAGCGCATCCACCGCTTGCCATTGCTGTGCGTTCATCGCTTCGAGCTTCCACCATTCGGGGTAGATGCCGAGGTTGTAGAAGCGCTTCAACGCGCGAACCACCGTGTCGTCCGCGACGGGCGGCCCGTTCTTCGGCACGATCACTTCCAGCAGCAGTTCATGGCCGCTGTCCTGCACGGCGTCGTAGAGCGCGCGCACTTGCGCTTCCTGTTCGAGCCGCAGTTCGTGCGGATGATCGGGGTGATATTGCACGAGGCATTTCGCGACCTGTTCGCGCGGCCATTGCACGAGCGTCGTGCCGATCGAGCGGCCATGGTCGAACACCAGCGGCAGCGAGCCCGGCAACTCGACCGGACGGCCGATCCACCAGCCGCGGCCCGTCGCGGCGTTCAACGCATCCTGGCCGTAGCGGTCGTCGATCAGCACGCCAATCCGGCCTTCGAGGCCCAACTCCTTCTCCGTCTGCGCGACGGCCTCGACAAACAGGTTCTTCAGCGTCGCGATGCGCGTCTCGCTCGCGCCGGTCTGCTGCGCGAGATCGAAGAACTGGTTGCGATGATCGAAGGCAAAGCCGAGCACTTCGTCCCATTGTTTGCGTTCCGGACTCACGCGATGCAGCCGCGCCAGCGTCGCATCGCGGTCCGGCCGACGCATGCGAACCGGATCCTCTTGCGCGGCTGCTAGGAAGTAGTCGAGTTCAGCGGGCGTGGGCATCGCGGGCGCGCAGCCGTGCCGCGACACCACCAGCGCGCCGCATGCATTCGCCGCGCGCGCGCAGGCTTCGAGCGGTGCGTCGCGCAGCCATGCCGAGAGAAAGCCCGACGCGAACGCATCGCCCGCGCCGAGCACGTTGAGCACCTCCACTTCGACGCCGCCGTGGATGGGGGCATCGTCGATGGAAGCGGGCACTTCGCCCTCAATGATTGAGCAGCCGAGCGGCCCGCGCTTCACGACGAGCGTCGCACCCGTGACCTTGCGCACCATCGCGAGGGCATCGGTCAAGCGGTCCTTGCCGCCCGCGATGCGGAACTCTTCTTCCGTGCCGATCACGAGATCGATCAGCGGCAGGATGCGTTGCAGGTGCGCGGTGACGCCTTCGTTCGCGACGAAGCGCGTTTCGCCATCGGCCTTGCCGGTGAGTCCCCACAGCACGGGCCGATAGTCGATGTCGAGCACCGTGCGCACCTGGTGACGCCGCGCAACCTCCAGCGCGCGCCGGCTCGTGCGGTTCACCTGTTCGGTCGAGAAGTGCGTGCCGGTGATGAGCAACGCCTTCGACGACGCGATATACGCTTCGTCGAAATCCGCCTCGTCCACGGCCATGTCCGCGCAGTTCTCGCGATAGAACACGAGCGGAAAGGTGTCGCGGTCTTCCAGACCGAGCAGCACGAGGGCGGTGAGCCGGTCCGGATCCACGCGCACGTGGCTGACGTCGCAGCCTTCGCGCGCGAGCGTTTCGGTGAGGAAGCGGCCCATGTGATCGTTGCCGACGCGCGCGAGCATCGAAGACGAGAGACCGAGCCGCGCGCAGCCGAACGCGATGTTCGCCGACGAGCCGCCCAGATACTTCGCGAAGCTCGACACGTCCTCGAGCCGCGCGCCGACCTGCTGCGCGTACAGATCGACGGCGAGCCGCCCGAGGCACACGATGTCGCGCTCGCGGTCCGCAGCAAAACGAGAGGTGGAAAGAGTGGTCATGCTGGGGTCCTCAGATCGTCGCGCCTTCGAGTTCGTTCATCATCTGCTGCATTTCGGCGCCGCCGGCCATCATGTCGAGCACTTCGTTCTTGCTGATGGTGTCCTTCGTGAACGTGCCCATCGAGCGACCGCGATTGAGCAGCGTGAACGAATCGCCGATCGGATAGGCGTGGTGCACGTTGTGCGTGATGAAGATCACCGAGATGCCTTTCTCGCGCGCCTTGTGGATCAGCTTGAGCACGTTGAAGCTCTGCTTCACGCCGAGGGCCGCCGTGGGTTCGTCGAGAATCAGCACGCGCGCGCCGAAGTGGATCGCGCGGGCAATCGCGAGGCATTGCTTTTCGCCGCCGGACATTGTGCCGATAGGCTGATGCGGATCGCGCACGTTGATGCCCATCTCGGCCAGCTTGGCGCGCGAGGTCTCGGCGGCGAGATCGAGATCCATCACGCTGAAGACGCCGAAGCGCTTCTTCTGCGGTTCGCGGCCCATGAAGAAGTTGCGCGCGACCGAGAGCAGCGGCACCAGCGCGAGATCCTGGTACACGGTGGCAATGCCGAGATCCAGCGCGTCCTTTGGCGACTCGAAGCGGACCGGCTTGCCATCGACGAGATAGTCGCCCGACGAAGGCGCGTGCACGCCGGCCAGCGTCTTGATCAGCGTGGACTTGCCGGCGCCGTTGTCGCCCAGCAGGCAGTGCACTTCGCCACGCCTGAGCCGCAAGGTGACGCCGTTCAGCGCGATCACCTTGCCGAAGTACTTGCTGACGTTTTCGAGCGCGAGGATGTTGTCGTCGTTCATGATTGTCTCCTCATTGAGCCTGCGACACGCGGCGGCGCACATAGTGGTTGAAGAGCACGGCGAGCAGCAGCATCACGCCGAGGAACACGCGGAACCAGTCGGAGCTCACGTTCGTGTACGTAATGCCGATCTGCACGACGCCGAAGATCAGCGCGCCAAAGCAGGCGCCGACCACCGAGCCGTAACCGCCCGTCAGCAGCGTGCCGCCGATCACGGCCGCGATGATCGCTTCGAACTCTTTCTGCAGGCCGCGATCCGCCGCCGCTGAACCGATGTCGCACACTTGCAGCACCGCGAACAGGCACGAGCAGAACGCGGTGAGCACGAACAGTGAGATCTTCACGCGCCGCACCGGCACGCCGACATTCTTCGCGGCATTGGCGTCGCCGCCGACGGCGAGGATCCAGTTGCCATAGCGGGTCTTGGCGAGGACGAACGCGCAGACCGCCGCGAGCGCGAACCACCAGATGATGACCTTCGGAATGCCGGGCACGAGCGGTTCGCCGCTGTCGAGCAGCTTGCCGACGCCCATGTGCGCGAGCCACGTGAACACGCCGTGCAGCGCGACGCCATGGAACAGCGTGTTGGCGACGGGATCGCTCTGGGCGAGATCGCCGACACCGGAGATGATGGTGCGGTCCGCGAACATGATCGAGAGCGCGAGCGTGAGGCCGCGCAGGATGAACAGGAACGCGAGCGTGACGATGAAGGACGGCAGGCGCGTCTTCATCACGAGGTAGCCGTTGAGCGCGCCGAGCAGCATCGACGTGACGAATGCGAACAGGATCGCGAGCGACAGCGGCCAGTGCAGATACACGGCGGGCAGCGCGACCATCATGCCGGCGAAGCCGATCATCGAGCCGATGGACAAGTCGAACTCGCCGGCGATCATCAGCAGACACGCGCCGACGGCGAGCAACCCGAGATAGGCGGCGACCTGCGACCAGTTCATCACGCCGTCGAGGTTGAACATGCCCGAGGAACCCGCGCCGAAGCCGAACACGAGGAACACGAGCACGGTGCCGGAGATGGCCGCGAATTCCGGCCGGTTGAGCAGATGGCCGAACCATGACTGGCGACGCACGCGTTCGTCCGACGGCTTGACCGTGTCGGGTGTGTCAGCGGTCTCCGGGTGTGGATTCGCGTGGGGAGGGTAATGCTTGCCGGCTACGCCCATGATGGCTCCTTGAAACGAACTACGATCCTGTGGCGAGTTGCGCGTCTCCACCTGCGTCCACGAAGGGCGGCGGGGGAGACGGGTCGAGCGGATAAAAGCGGGCAGGCCAGGACGGCTGCCCGAAACAGGTCAGGTGACGGTCAACGATATTGACCGGCGTACTTCACGACCTTGTCGAGATTCTCCTTGGTGATGAAGCCCGGACCCGAGCGGATGTTCTTCGGGCCATACGAGGGCTGCAAGCCATAGGTTTCGAGGCGTGCCTTGAATTTCGGATTGGCTTCGAGAATCTGACGGATCTTTGCGGGGTCGGTGGTGTGTTCCTTGTGGACCACCGCGAGCACCGCGACCGGAATGTAGCCCTGCAAGTAGGGCTGCTGGTCGATCGCGAACTTGATGGTGCCGTCCTTGATACCCTTCGCAATGTCATCCGAGAAGTCGAAGGTCACGAAGTAAATCTTGTTTTGCAGGCCCATTTGCGTGACGGCCTTGAGCGTCGCCGAAGCGGGCGTCGGTCCGAGCGTCAGGATTGCCTGCGTGTCCGGATGGTTGCGCAGATAAGCGGAAACCTTCGATTGAATCTCGGTCGGGTCCTGGCCCGAGTCGATGGTCGAGGCCTTGTAGTCGATGCCCAATGCATCCGCGAAGCCCTTGCAGCGATCGAAGGACACCGTATTGGTGGCAATGTGGTTCACGCACAGGAAGGACTTCACGCCCGCGGCCTTCGCCTTCTTGCCGGCCTCGTTGCCCGCCACATATTCCGGCTGGCCGATATGCATGATCGCGCCCAGTTGCGCGCTCTGTTCTTCGGTGCCGGAGTTGATCGTCACGAGCGGAATCTTCTTCGCCGTGACCTTGGTGATCGCGCTCTTCAAGACGTCGAAGTCCGCGATGGTGGTGATGACGCCGTCGTAGTTGCGCGCCGCCGCCTGCTCGATCAGCCGTGACATGTCCGCGATATCGCCGTTCGGCGGGTTGCGGTAGTCGGTCTGTACGTTGAAGTCCTCATCGGCCTGCTTGATCGCATTCTTGATGACGTTCCACCAGGAATCCGAGTCCGGCGCGTGACTGATCAACACGAACTTCGCGTCAGGCGCTGCCTGAGCGGGACTTGCCGACATCCACGCCGCGCTGCACAACGCAGCAGCAGCCGCCAGCGCGCGCAGCGCGGCCCGACCGTTGCAAAGGGTCATTGTCTCCACCTATCTCGGTTGTTGTCTGGTGTGATGTTTTGGCGAACGGGACGCCGGGTTCAGACCGACCGGGCACCGCGTTCAGGACCAAGAGTAGGTCAGTTTCCCGGGGTCTGCAATAGATATTTCACCCGCGATTCAAATGGAAAATACATTCCAATTTACTTCCGTCGTTCCTATAATCGGTTGCACGGCGCGCGGTATCCGGCGCGCACAACACGAGCGTGGACATGGAAGAGACCAGCAACGAAGTGCAGGGCGTCGAGGAACTGATGCAACGGATCACCGGCGCCTACGATTCGCTGCCGCGTCAGCTGAAGAGCGTGGCGACGTATATCGAGCAGCATCGCAGCAGCGTGATGATGGACCGCACCAGCGACATCGCGAGCGCCTGCGGCGTGCATGCTTCCGCCGTGGTGCGGTTTGCGCAGCGCTTCGGCTTCTCGGGCTTTTCGGATTTGCAGGCCGTGTTCAGGCAGGCCTATGCGGGCGGGGAATCGCCGCAGAGCTATCAGGAGCGCATCCGCAAGCTGATCGATGAGAAGGCAGGCGAGGCATCCGGTGTCTCGGTGGCGCGCGAGTTCATCGCGGCGAGCCGCACCGGACTGTCCGAGCTCGAAGCCGGTCTCGATGACGCGCAGTTCGAAGCCGCCGTCGAGATGCTGTCGCAGGCGGAAAACATCTATGTGATCGGCGTGCGCCGGTCGTTCGCGGTGGCGAGCTACATCGTGTATGCGTTGCAGCACACGCGCAAGCGCGTGCATCTCATTTCCGGACTGGGCGGCATGTTCCGCGAGCAGGTCCG
Organism: Caballeronia sp. LZ065; assembly: GCF_031450975.1. Lineage (NCBI taxonomy): Bacteria > Pseudomonadati > Pseudomonadota > Betaproteobacteria > Burkholderiales > Burkholderiaceae > Caballeronia > Caballeronia sp. LZ065. The sequence continues at coordinate 2,312,795 of NZ_JARUXV010000001.1, read as the reverse complement.
CAGCGTGAAGAAGAGTGACGTGGTGATCGCAATCAGTTTCGCGCCCTACGGCAAGGAAACGCAGTATTGCGTGCGCGCCGCGCAGCATCACGGCGCGAAGACACTCGTCATCACCGACAGCCAGCTTTCGCCGCTCGCGCGTCACGCGAGCGCGAGCCTGTTCGTGAAGGAAGGCAGCGCGTTCGCGTTTCGTTCGCTCACGAGCACCATCTGCCTGTGCCAGGCGTTGTTCATCGCGCTTGCGTACCGGCTCGAATTGAACGTCGAGGAATCCAAGGAGACAAGCGGCTATGACGATTGACGTGGCGGTGTTCGGAGCAGGGCGCATCGGCAGGATTCACGCGGCCAATCTCGCGCGGCAGCCGGGCGTGCGGTTGAAGTACGTCGTCGATGTGAACCGCGACGCGGCGGCCGCGCTCGCGAAGGAGCATGGCGCGATGGCCGCCGATATCGATGGCGCGATGGGCGATGCATCGGTCGGCGCGACGGTCATCTGTTCGAGCACGGATACGCATGCCGACCTGATCCTCGCCTCGGCGGCGCAACACAAGCATGTGTTCTGCGAGAAGCCGGTGGACCTGACGGTCGAGCGTGCGCGCGCGTGCGCGGATGCCGTGCAGCAAGCCGGCGTGGTCTGCATGATCGGTTTCCAGCGGCGCTTCGATCCGACGTTCTCGGCCGTGAAAGCGCGCATCGATGCCGGCGAGATCGGCGAGCCCGAGATGCTGATCGTGACGAGCCGCGATCCGGGCGCACCGCCAGTCGAGTACATCGCGCATTCGGGCGGCATCTTCAAGGACATGCTGATTCACGACTTCGATATCTTCCGCTGGATTCTCGACGACGAAGCCGACACGCTGCATGCCACCGGCAGTTGTCTCTCCGATCCGGCCATCGCCGAGGCGGGCGACATCGATTCGACCGCCGTCACGATCCGCACGAAGCGTGGCCGCTTGTGTCAGATCAACACGGCGCGGCGCGCGGCGTATGGCTACGATCAGCGCTTCGAATTGCTGGGCAGTCTGGGCATGCTGCAGGCGGGCAATGTGCGGCCGACCGAAGTCACGGCGTACACGGCGGTCTCGGTATCGAGCGACAAGCCCGAGGCGTTCTTTCTGGAGCGCTATCGCGCGGCGTATGCGGCCGAGATCGCCCATTTCTTCGATGCCGTCAATCATGGCAAGCCGGTGCGCACGACCGTCGCCGACGGGCTCAAGGCGCTTGAGCTCGCCGAAGCCGCCACGCTGTCCTGGCGTGAGAAGCGCATCGTCAGGCTTGGGGAGCAGAGCGCATGAGCGCCGTGCGTTGCGGGATCGTCGGGCTGGGACGGCTCGGACGCCGCCATGCGGAGAATCTGGCGTGGCACGTGCCGGGGGCGCGACTCGTCGCCGCGTGCAGTCCGGTGGAGGAAGAGCGCGCGTGGGCGCGGCAGCGCTGGCCCGAACTGGCGCTGCATGCGGACTACGATGCGTTGCTCGCGGATCCGGCCATCGATGCAGTGTGGCTCGTCACGCCGACCTCGCTGCACGCGACGCAGATCATCGCCGCATTGCGCGCGGGCAAGCACGTGTTCTGCGAGAAGCCGCTGTCGCTGGACCTCGCGGAATGCGACGCGGTGATCGAGGAACATGCGCGTCATCCGCATCTGCAGGTGATGATCGGTTTCGTGCGGCGCTTCGATGCGAGCTATCGCGATGCGTTCGATCAGGTGGCCCGAGGGGCGATCGGACGGCCGTTCATGGTGCGTTCGCAGACCTGCGACATGAACGATCCCGATGGCTTCTTCGTGCGTTTTGCGCCGACATCGGGCGGGCTGTTTCTTGATTGTAGCGTCCACGACATCGATCTCGCGCGCTGGCTGCTGGGTAATCCGAAGGCGAAGCGCGTGTATGCGAGCGGCACGATCGCGATTCATGAGGGCTTGCGGGCGTGCAATGACATCGACAACGGCGTGGGCACGATCGAGTTCGAGGACGGGCGGCTGGCGGTGCTGTATGCGTCGCGGACGATGGCGCACGGGCACGATACGCAGACTGAGGTGATCGGCACGGCGGGGGCGTTGTCGGTGGGGCGCAATCCGCGGCTGAACCGGGTCGAGATCGCCGATGCGCACGGCATGCGGAACGTGTGTACGCCGACGTTTTTCGAGCGTTTCGAGGACGCGTTTCTGCGCGAAGCGCGGGCGTTTGTGGAGTTGTTGCGAGAGGGAACGCAGACGGGACTCACGCTCGATGACGCGCGCGAGGCGACGCGCATCGGGGTGGCGATGCGGCGGGCGTATGAAGAGGGGCGGGGGGTGGAGGTTTGAGACTGGGTTTGTTTCTAACCGATGACCAGCCGAACGGGTTTGCCCACTCTGGCCAGCATTTCGATGAGCGTGTCGATGGTGAACTTGCTTGCCTTCTTGTTCACTACGTCTGAGACGCGGGGCCGCGTGACGTGCAGGATGTCTGCCGCTTCAGCTTGTTTCAAATGATGAGCTTCGATCCATGAGGCGAGTTCGCTCATCAACTGCTCTTTCAGTTCCAGCGTCTGACCGATCAAGGCCATCGATTCGGTTTGGTAGTGCCGCGCTTCGGCTGGCGGGAAGCCTAGCTCGGCGAACAGGTTGGCGCCAGGCTTTGTTACGTGCCGAACTCTCGTGTCCACTTTTTTCATGATGAGGTTTTCCTCTGGCTAGCAATCGCGCGGTAGCGCACCGTCGCAATCTCTTTATCCTTTTGAGACGTCTCCTGCGATTTCTTCTTGAAGCAGTGCAGCACATAGACCGCCTCTTCGAACTCCGCCACGTACATCACGCGATACGCTCCGCTCGGGTCTCGGATACGGATCTCGCGTGCGCCAGGACCGAGGGCGTCGAAAGGCTTCCAGTCCTCCGGGTCGAGTCCAAACTGCAGACGACCAAGTTGAAAGCTGGCTTCGCGTCGCGCGGCCGCGGGGAAGTCAAGCAGGTCGTGAAATGATGAACCAAGCCAGCGGAGTTCTTTCTCTTTGTTCATTGTATAAAAATTTATACGCAAACGGGCGAGTTTATGCGGACACCCGAGTCGAACGTCATCAACTCACGCGGGGAAGCAGGGAAGGGATGTGCAAATGACCGGGTTCAATCTATCGGGATTTCAGCGCGGCATGAACGAGACAAATCTCAACCTGAACGGAGAGGTTGAGCGAAAAGCTCAGCGACATAGGTGCAGGCCTCAGGCATTGCCCACAGGTCCACTGGTGGGCGAAGGAGGTAAGGTCAGAGGCGGCGATGCGCTTTGCCCGGCATCGCTCACGGTGGACGGATGCCCACTACGTTAAAATCGTCCCAACAGAGCGCACCCTCACCAGCCACAAACAAAGGTTCAATCGCGATGGAAGTTCACAAGGAAGTCGACGCGCGCGGGCTCAACTGTCCGTTGCCGATCCTGCGGGCAAAGAAGGCGCTCGCCGACATGACGAGCGGTCAGATCCTGAAGGTTTTGGCCACCGATCCGGGATCGCAGCGCGATTTCGCCGCGTTTGCCAAGCAGACCGGCAATGAGATTGTCGAGGCAACGGCGCAGGACAAGACCTTCGTCTTCCTGATGCGCCGGCGCTAGAAAACCAAGACAGCAGAAAAGCAAAAGGCCCGTCACATCGTGACGGGCCTTTCATCTACAAACCGCGCAAACTGCTCAACCGCAGCTTCAGCCTTCGAGAATCGGCGCGCGATTGCGCAGATATTCCTCGAATTCCGCCTTGACTTCCGGATGGCGCAGCGCGAATTCAACAGTCGCCTTCAGATACCCGAGCTTGCTGCCGCAATCGAAACGCGTGCCGTGGTACTTGTACGCCAGCACCTGCTCATCCGACAGCAGCGATTGAATCGCGTCCGTCAGTTGCAGCTCGCCGCCCGCGCCCGGCTTCAGCGCGCGGATGTGATCGAACACGCGCGGCTTCAGCACATAGCGGCCGACCACGCCCAGATTCGACGGCGCCACCGCCGGCTCTGGCTTCTCGACGATGCCCGACAGCTTGAAGATGTTGTCTTCCCACTCCTTGCCGTCGATGATGCCGTACGACTTCGAGTCCTCCGCCGGAATCTCTTCGACGCCGATCACCGAGCTGTGATAGTGGTCGAAAACTTCGATCATCTGCGACATGACGGGCGGCTTGCCGTACAGCAAGTCGTCGGCGAGGATCACGGCGAACGGGTTGTCGCCCACCAGCTTTTCGGCGCACAGCACCGCGTGACCCAGACCGAGCGCTTCCGCCTGACGCACATAGAAGCAATCGACATGGCTCGGCTTGATGCTGCGCACGAGTTCCAGCAGCTTGGCCTTGCCGCGCGCTTCGAGTTCGGCCTCGATCTCGTAGGATTTGTCGAAGTGATCCTCGATGGCACGCTTGCTGCGGCCCGTCACGAAGATCATCTCGGTAATGCCGGCCGCCATCGCTTCCTCGACCGCGTATTGAATCAGCGGCTTGTCAACGACAGGCAGCATTTCCTTCGGGCTGGCCTTGGTCGCGGGAAGGAACCGCGTGCCCAGACCCGCGACGGGGAATACCGCTTTGGTAACTTTTAGCATGTGATAACCCTGATCCTCTTAAAAACACTTGAACGTCGAGATAACCGAAGGGGCTCGATAAATTCAAACCCCGAATCAAACAGCCATCCGCAATAATTGGGCCTGAAGCTTCTCAATTGTGGTTTCGTATTCTGCCAGCCTTTTCCGCTCCTGTTCCACGACAGCCACCGGCGCTTTTGCAACAAAGCTTTCATTGCCGAGCTTCGCGTTACATTTGACGACTTCGGCGCTCAGACGGTCCACTTCCTTGCCGAGACGCTCGCGTTCGGCGGCAACATCGATCTCCACCTTCAGCACCAGCTTGCTGCCGCCAATGATCGCGACCGGCGCGCCCTGCGCCTCGCGGTCGAGCGCGGCTTCGTCGTCGATGATCTTCACCTCGGACAGACGCGCCAGCGCCGCGACATACGGTGCAAACGTGGCTAGCCGGGTTGCGTCGCCGTGTGCGAGCAACGGCACCTTCACGGCAGGCGACAGATTCATCTCGCCACGCAGATTACGACACGCGTCGATGACACTCTTCAGTTCGGCCGCCCACTGTTCAGACGATTCATCAATCTTTTTCTGTTCGGCGCGCGGGTAGGGCTGGGTCATGATCGACGCTTCGCCTTCCTTCGCGTCCGCCGGGAAGGCGTCGGTCAGCGGCGCCACCTTCTGCCATAGCGCCTCCGTGATGAACGGGATGATCGGATGCGCGAGGCGCAGCACCGTCTCCAGCACGCGCAGCAAGGTGCGGCGCGTGGCCGTCTGCTGTTCCGGCGTGCCGGTCTGGATTTGCACCTTCGCCAGTTCCAGGTACCAGTCGCAGTACTCGTCCCAGACGAACTTGTAAATGGCGCTGGCGACGTTATCGAATCGATAATCCGCGAAACCCTTCTCGACTTCCGCTTCGGTACGCTGCAACAGCGAGACGATCCAGCGGTCTGCCTGCGAGTAATCGGTGTAGCCGCCCGGGCCGCAATCACCCGGCTTGCACGCGCCGGGGTTCGCGAAGCCGCAGTCGTGGCCTTCGCAGTTCATCAGCACGAAGCGCGTGGCGTTCCAGAGTTTGTTGCAGAAGTTGCGGTAGCCCTCGCAACGCGCGAGGTCGAAGTTGACGTTGCGGCCGAGCGTTGCCATCGACGCCATCGTGAAGCGCAGCGCGTCCGTGCCGAACGACGCGATGCCGTCCGGAAATTCCTTGCGCGTCTTCTTCTCGATCTGCGCGGCGGCCTTCGGATTCATGAGGCCCGTGGTGCGCTTCGCGACAAGCGCTTCGAGATCGATGCCATCGACGATATCGATCGGGTCGAGCGTGTTGCCCTTGCTCTTTGACATCTTCTGGCCTTCGGCATCGCGCACCAGGCCATGCACATAGACGGTGTCGAAAGGCACCTTGCCGGTGAAGTGCGTGGTCATCATCACCATTCTGGCGACCCAGAAGAAGATGATGTCGAAGCCCGTCACGAGCACGGAGGAGGGCAGGAACGCCTGCAGTTCCGGCGTGTCGTTCGGCCAGCCGAGCGACGAGAACGGCACCAGCGCCGACGAGAACCACGTGTCGAGCACGTCCTCGTCGCGGCGCAGCGCGCCCGTGTAGCCTTGCGCGTCGGCTTCGGCGCGGGCGTCGTCTTCCGTCTTCGCGACGAAGATCTCGCCGTTTTCGCCGTACCACGCCGGAATCTGATGGCCCCACCAGAGCTGCCGCGAGATGCACCAGTCCTGGATGTTCTCGAGCCACTGGTAATACGTGGTGGTCCAGTTCTCCGGCACGAACTTGATCTGGCCGCTGCGCACGACGTCGAGCGACGTCTCGGTGATCGACTTGCCCGGATTGAACGTGCCTTCCGGCGCGGCCTTGCTCATCGCGACGAACCACTGGTCGGTCAGCATCGGCTCGATGGCCACGCCGGTGCGGTCGCCGCGCGGCACCATCAGTTTGTGCGGCTTGACGGATTCCAGCAGGCCGAGCGCTTCGAGATCCTTGACGACTTCCTTGCGGGCGTCGAAGCGGTCCATGCCGCGATACTTCGCGGGCGCGTTGTCGTTGATCTTTGCGTCGAGCGTGAAGATTTCGATCATCGGCAGCGTGTGGCGCTGGCCCACGGCGTAGTCGTTGAAATCGTGCGCGGGCGTGACCTTCACCACGCCGGTGCCGAATTCACGATCGACGTATTCGTCGGCGATCACCGGAATCTCGCGGTCGCACAGCGGCAGCACCACCGTCTTGCCGATCAGGTGCTGATAGCGCTCGTCATCCGGATGCACCATCACGGCGGTGTCGCCGAGCATGGTCTCGGGCCGCGTGGTGGCGACCGTCAGATGGCCCGAGCCGTCCGGCAGCGGATAGGAGATGTGCCAGAGGTTGCCGTTCTCTTCCTCGCTGACCACTTCCAGGTCCGAGACGGCGGTGCCGAGCACCGGATCCCAGTTCACCAGCCGCTTGCCGCGATAGATGAGGCCCTGCTTGTAGAGCGTCACGAAGACATCGCGCACGGCGGCCGACATCTTGTCGTCCATCGTGAAATATTCACGCGACCAGTCGATCGACGCGCCCAGGCGGCGCACCTGGTTCGTGATGGTCGAGCCGGACTGCTGTTTCCACGCCCACACGCGCTTGAGGAACTCCTCGCGGCCGAGGTCGTGACGCGAGATGCCTTGCGCGTCGAGCTGGCGCTCGACCACGATCTGCGTGGCGATGCCCGCGTGATCGGTGCCGGGCACCCACAGCGTGTTCTCGCCGAGCATGCGGTGATAGCGCGTCAGGCCATCCATGATGGTCTGGTTGAACGCGTGCCCCATGTGCAGCGTGCCGGTGACGTTCGGCGGCGGCAACTGGATGGAGAACTTCTTCGCGCCCTCCTTGAACGTGGGGGCGGCGTAGCCGCGTTGTTCCCATTCCGGGCCCCATTGGGATTCGATCTGCTGAGGCTCGAAGCTCTTGGCAAGCGTGCTGTCGCTCATGGTGGAATCTGCCGAAAAATGCGTGAAAAGATGCGGAGAATCGCCAATTATAAGGTTCCGCACGGGCCATCGGACGAATTCGGCCGAGCGCGCGGCCCGTGCGCCCGAACGTCGCCGGCAGCGCGGTCTTATAATGACCGGCTTGCCTCGATCCCTCCGCGCCGCCTTTTTCCATGCCCGAACTGCTCGCCAACCTGAATCCCGAACAGCACGCCGCCGTGACGCTGCCCGACGAGTCCGCGCTCATTCTCGCGGGCGCCGGCAGCGGCAAGACCCGCGTCCTCATCACCCGCATCGCGTGGCTGATCCAGCAGGGCTATGCGTCGCCGCCCACGGTGCTGGCCGTCACCTTCACGAACAAGGCCGCCAAGGAAATGATGGCGCGGCTCTCGGCGTTGCTGCCGATCGACACGCGCGGCATGTGGATCGGCACGTTTCACGGGCTGTGCAACCGCATGCTGCGCGCGCATTTCCGCGATGCCGGCCTGCCGCAGGCCTTTCAGATCCTCGATACCGCCGACCAGCTGTCCGCCATCAAGCGGCTGATGAAAGGCCTGAATATCGACGACGAGAAATATCCGGCCAAGAATCTCCAGTACTTCATCAACAACGCGAAGGAACAAGGGCTGCGCCCGAAGGACGTCGATGCCACCGACGACTTCAACCGCAAGTTCGTCGAGCTTTATCAGGCCTACGACCAGCAATGCCAGCGCGAAGGCGTGGTCGACTTCCCGGAACTGCTGCTGCGTTGCTTCGAGCTGCTGGCGCACAATCCGCCGCTGCGGGCGCACTACCAGGCGCGCTTTCGCAATATCCTCGTCGACGAGTTCCAGGACACCAACAAGCTCCAGTACGCGTGGCTCAAGATGCTGGCGGGCGAGCACAACGCGATCTTCGCGGTCGGCGACGACGACCAGTCCATCTACGCGTTTCGCGGCGCGAATGTCGGCAACATGCACGACTTCGAGCGCGAGTTCCGCGTGCGCAATCTGATCAAGCTGGAGCAGAACTACCGGTCGCACGGGCATATTCTCGACGCGGCCAACTATCTGATCGCCAACAACGCCAACCGGCTCGGCAAGAACCTGCGTACCGACGCGGGGCACGGCGAGCAGGTGCGCGTCTACGAGGCAGCGACGGATTCGCAGGAAGCGGGCTGGATCGTCGAGGAAATCAAGGCGCTGATTCATGCGGGTGCGGCGCGTGGCGAGATCGCGGTGCTGTATCGGAGCAATGCGCAGTCGCGAACCATCGAGCACACGCTGGTGAACGCGGGCATTCCGTATCGCGTGTATGGCGGCCTGCGCTTCTTCGAGCGCCAGGAAGTGAAGCACGCGCTCGCGTATCTGCGTCTGATCGACAATCCCAACGACGACACCGCGTTCGCGCGCGTCGTCAACTTTCCGACGCGCGGCATTGGCGCGCGTTCCATCGAGCAGGTCGCCGACGCGGCGCGTCTCTATAACTGTTCGATGGCCGCCGCCGTGCCCTACGTCACCGGCAAGGCGGGTTCGAGCCTCGGCGCGTTCGCGACGCTGGTCGCGAAGATGCGCGCGGAGACGCAGCAGATGAGCCTGCCGGAAACGGTCGAGTACGTGGTGCGCGCGAGCGGGCTCGCGGCGTTCTATGAAACCGAGCGCGAAGGCCAGGACCGGCTGGAGAACTTGCAGGAACTCGTGAACGCGGCCGCGGCTTTCGTGAGCGAGGAAGGCTATGGCCTCGACACGCCGGCGCGGTCCATTCCGCTGCGTCCGGGCGCGACGGCGGCGCCGGAGATCGCGGCGGTGAGCGAAGACGGCGAAATCGAAGTGCTCGACGCGCCCGGCATCGCCGACCCCGCGCAGAATCCCGACACGATGACGCCGCTCGCGGGCTTCCTGTCGCATGCATCGCTCGAAGCCGGCGACAATCAGGCGCAGGCCGGCCAGGACGCGGTCCAGCTGATGACCGTGCATGCGGCCAAGGGCCTCGAATTCATGGCGGTGTTCATCACCGGGCTGGAAGAAGGGTTGTTCCCGCACGAGAACAGCGCGCAGGAATCGGACGGACTGGAAGAGGAACGTCGCCTCATGTATGTGGCGATCACGCGCGCCAAGGAACGGCTGTATTTGTCGTTCGCGCAGAGCCGCATGCTGCACGGCCAGACCCGTTACAACATCCGCTCGCGCTTCTTCGACGAACTGCCCGAAGGCACGCTCAAGTGGCTCACGCCCAAGGTTGAGCCGGGCGCGCGCTGGGGCGGACGCTCCGACAACGCCGGCTGGGGCCGCGACTGGTTCGCGCGGCCGGGGCAGGAGCGCGGCGGTTCGTCGTATGCGCGCGGCCAGCAGGCCTCGGGCGCGGCGCTGCCGTCGTTTGCCAACGAGCAGCGCGCCGCCGACACCGGCTTCAAGGTCGGTCAGGCCGTGTTCCACACGAAGTTCGGCGAAGGCACCGTGACCGCGCTGGAAGGCGCCGGCGGCGATGCCCGCGCACAAGTGCGCTTCAAGCGTCACGGCGAGAAATGGCTTGCGCTGGCAATCGCGAAGCTGCAGGCCGTCGAATGAAACGGCTCGGCATCATGGCCGCGCTGCCGCAGGAACTGGGCGATTTGATCGCGCAGATGCAGGCAGCCGGCGATTTCCGCACGGTGACGCTCGGGCGGCGCGAGTATCACATCGGTCAGGCGCATGGCGTGCCGCTCGTCGCGACGCTGGCGCGCATCGGCAAAGTTGCGGCCGCCGCGACGGCCAGCGCGCTGATTCATGTCTTCGACGTCGATGCCATCGTTTTCACGGGCGTCGCGGGCGGCGTGCAGGCTGATGTCAAAGTGGGCGACATCGTCGTCGCGGATGCGCTGCTGCAGCACGATCTCGACGCTTCGCCGCTGTTTCCGCGCTATGAAGTGCCGCTGCTCGAGCGCGCGCGTTTCGCGTCCGATGCCGCGTTGAGCAATGCGCTTGCCGCCGCGGCCGCCTCCTTCGCGGCCGAACAGGGTGCCGCGCTCGCGGACCGCTTCGGCATCGCGGTGCCGCGCGTGCATCGCGGTCTGATCATCAGCGGTGACCGCTTCATCGCCAGCCATGACGCGCTGCTTGCCTTGCGCGATGTATTGCCGGACGCGCTGGCCGTCGAAATGGAAGGCGCGGCGCTCGCGCAAGTCTGTTTCGAGCACGACGTGCCGTGCGCCGTCGTGCGCACCATCTCCGATACCGCCGACGCCGCCGCGCCCACCTCTTTCCTCGATTTCCTCACGGCGATCGCCGCGACCTGGTCGTCGGGCATCGTTGCGCGCTTTCTCCCCGCCAGCCGCTGAACTTTGCCCTGCTCCAGACGGGCAGGGCTTTCCCGCATTTTGCCCGGATTGGCCAAATCCCGCTTGTAGTTGAGAATGATTCTCAATACAATGACGTCCCAGAACCTGAGGCTACAAAACGGGAGGTCCCGAGACCATGACCAACGATTTCACCGCCATCGGCGCGGCGGGCGCGGCAAGTCCCGCCTGCGCGACGGACGAGCGGGAAACACGCAGTGATGCACGCGCAGTGTCGGTGAATGCCGAGCGCGTGCTCGACACGACGCGCCGCGCGTGGAGCGAAGCCGCCGCGAACCCGGCGCAAGCCCATGCCGAGCGCCGCCCGAAACGCGCCGCGCAATCGAAACGGCGCGTGGTGCCGCGGCTGTCGCGCTGGCCGAACCTGATCGCCTCACTGAACTACTGGAGTCCGAAACCGCTGTGAATGCCGCCGATTCCGTGACGAGATCCGTCGAAATTCCGTCGCTCGTGCTCGACGAGCGTTTCTTCGATACGAGCCGTTTCCCGTTCGTGCGACTGCGGCCGCGCGCCGTCCGGCCGGGCTACGCGTTCGCGTGGAGCGCGCAGATGAGCCGCCTGCTGGCGCTCGCGACGCCGTTCGTGCTGGCCGTCGAGCACGACGAGCGCGAATCCGCCGACGACGCCCGCCTGCGCGCCGCATGGATGCGCACGCATCGCGCGGTGCTCGCCACGTTCTGCCGTGGACTGATCGTCGTGGAGCCGCGCATCGAGGCGCGCGCGACGACCCGCGAAACGCAGCGCGCGCTGACCGAGGGTTGCGGCGTGCGGACGGTCGTCGTGTCGAGCCTGCGGGTGGCGGGCGAACTCGCGCCCGTGCTGCTCAAGCATTCCGCGCCTGCGGTCGCGCCGTTGCCCGCGACGCGCAGCAAGGCGCGCTGACCGCCGTCACGCCCGGCATCGATCAGGGCGCGCCCGTCTAGCAGGGGTTTTACGGCTGCTCTATCCTGAGGAGCCACCAAGCCGCCTTGCAGAGGACGACGCGCATGCCGAGTTACCGAGAAGCGTATCGCCGGTCGATCGAGCAACCTGAAGACTTCTGGGCCGAACAGGCCCGCCGCATCCACTGGCAGACGCCGTTCGATCAGGTGCTCGACCGGAGCCGTCCGCCGTTCGCGCGCTGGTTCGTCGGCGGCCGGACCAATCTCTGTCATAACGCCGTCGACCGCCATCTGGCCTCGCGCGCGGAGCAGGACGCGCTCGTGTATGTATCGACGGAAACGGGTATCGAGCGCCGCTACACCTACGCCGAGCTGCATGCCGAAGTGAACCGCATGGCGGCCGTCATGCGCTCTCTGCACGTGAAGAAGGGCGACCGCGTGCTGATCTATTTGCCGATGATCCCCGAAGCGCTCTTCGCGATGCTCGCCTGCGCGCGCCTCGGCGCGATTCACTCGGTCGTGTTCGGCGGCTTCGCGGCGCCCAATCTGGCCGCGCGCATCGACGATGCCGAGCCCGCGCTCATCGTCACGGCGGATGCGGGCGCGCGCGGGGGCCGGGTGATCGACTACACCCCGCTCGTCGACGAAGCGCTCTCGCGCGCGGAATTCAAGGTGCCGCAGGTGCTGCTGATCGACCGGCAACTGGCGCCGGAGCGTCTGCAAGCGAGCTATCTGGTCGCCTACGAACCGCTGCGCGAACGTTACTTCGACGCCCACGTGCCGTGCGAATGGCTTGAATCCAACGAGCCGTCCTACGTGCTCTACACCTCCGGCACGACCGGCCGGCCGAAAGGCGTGCAGCGCGATGTCGGCGGCTATGCGGTGGCGCTCGCTGCATCGATGGAGCACATCTTCGAAGGCCAGCCCGGCGACACGATGTTCACCGCGTCCGACATCGGCTGGGTGGTGGGGCACAGCTACATCATCTATGCGCCGCTGATCGCCGGCTGTACGACCGTCATGTACGAAGGCACGCCCATCCGTCCCGACGGCGGCATCTGGTGGCGGCTCGTGAAGCAATACGGCATCAACCTGATGTTCACCGCGCCCACGGCGATCCGCGTGCTCAAGAAACAGGACCCGGCGCTGATGGAGCGTTATGACCTGTCGAGCCTGCGCACGCTGTTCCTCGCCGGCGAGCCGCTCGACGAACCCACGGCGCGCTGGATCCAGGACGCGCTGCACAAGCCCGTCATCGACAACTACTGGCAGACCGAAACCGGCTGGCCAATGATCGCGATCCCGCGCGGCATCGAGGCCTTGCCGTCGAAGCTCGGTTCGCCGGGCGTGCCGTCGCTGGGCTTCGGGCTCAAGCTGCGCAACGAAACCAGCGGCGACGAATGCGCGCCGGGCGAGAAGGGCGTGGTCACGCTGGACTATCCGCTGCCGCCGGGCTGCATGCAGACGGTGTGGGGCGACGACCAGCGTTTCGTGGACACCTACTGGAACAGCGTGCCGAACCAGCTCGTCTACTCGACCTTCGACTGGGGCGTGCGGGACGAAGACGGCTATGTGTCGATCCTCGGGCGCACCGACGACGTGATCAACGTCGCGGGGCATCGGCTGGGGACGCGGGAGATCGAGGAAGCGCTGTCGGCGCACGCGGCGGTCGCGGAGGTGGCGGTGGTCGGTATCGCCGATGCGGTCAAGGGGCAGGCGGCGGCGGCTTTCGTCGTGCTGCGCGATGCGGCGTGCATCGAGGCGCCGGGCGCGCGCGAGGGCATGGAAGCCGAGTTGTGCCGCGCGGTGGATAGTCAATTGGGCGCGATCGCGCGTCCGGCGCGTGTGCACTTCGTGACGATGCTGCCGAAAACGCGCTCGGGCAAGCTGCTGCGCCGCGCGATCGCGGCGCTGGCGGAAGGGCGTGATCCGGGCGAACTGCCCACCATCGAAGACCCGGGCGCGCTGGCGCAGGTGCGGGAGGCGCTGGGATCCTGAGGCGCCAATGCAAACGGCGGGCGCATGCGCCCGCCGTCGTCAGCACGCATCAACCGCGTAAATCAGGCCTTCGCATGTTCGTCGTGCGTTTTCGGCAGCAGCACCGTCAGCACCCCGATCAGCGGCAGGAACGCGCAGACCTTGTAGACGAACTCGATGCTCGTCGCATCGGCCAGCTGGCCGAGCACCGCGGCGCCGACGCCGCCCATGCCGAACGCGAAGCCGAAGAACAGGCCCGCGACCATGCCGACCTTGCCGGGAATCAGCTCGGTCGCATACACCAGGATGGCGGAGAACGCCGACGCCAGCACCAGCCCGATGATCACCGACAGCACGCTGGTCCAGAACAGGTTCGCATAGGGCATCAGCAGCGTGAACGGCGCGACGCCGAGAATCGACACCCAGATCACCGCCTTGCGCCCGACCTTGTCGCCGATCGGCCCGCCGACCACCGTGCCCGCCGCGACCGAGGCGAGGAACACGAACAGGTGGATCTGCGCCGACTGCACCGACAGCCCGAACTTGTTGATCAGATAGAAGGTGAAGTAGCTGTTGATGCTCGCGAGGTAGAAATACTTCGAGAACACGAGCAGCACGAGCACGCTCATGGCCATGATGACGGTCTTGCGCGGCAGGGTGGACTGCTGCACCTGGGCGCGCCCTTTCTTGGTGGCGGGATGACGCTTGTACCAGCGGCCGATGTTGGCGAGCACGAACATCGCGACGAGCGCCGCCGCCGAGAACCACGCAATGCTGCGCTGGCCGTGCGGAATGATGATCAGCGCGGCGAGCAGCGGTCCGAGCGACGAACCGGCATTGCCGCCCACCTGGAACAGCGACTGCGCGAGGCCGTGCTTGCCGCCCGAGGCCATGCGCGCCACCCGCGACGATTCCGGATGGAACACCGACGAGCCGCAGCCGACCAGCGCCGCCGCGACCAGCAGCATGCCGAAGCTGCCCGCCACCGACATCAGCAACAGCCCCGCCAGCGTGAAGCCCATGCCGACCGGCAGCGAGTAGGGCTTGGGGTGCTTGTCGGTATAGAGCCCGACGAGCGGTTGCAGCAGCGACGCCGTGATCTGGTAGGTCAGCGTGATGAGGCCGATCTGCCCGAACGAGAGCGCGAACTCGCTCTTGAACATGGGGTAGATCGCCAGGATCAGCGACTGGATCATGTCATTCAGCAGATGCGAAAAGCTGATTGCGCCCAATACCGAATAGACGGTGCGCTGGGCTGCGGCCACGGGCTTGGCCGTTTGGGTATCGGAAGTGCCGGCCGTCGCGCCGGCGGGCGACAACGCGCCCTTGTCGATGCTGGTTTGCATGGTGAATGGCTGAGGTAAGCGGAATCGTCTCTGTTTTTGTTGTTTCAAGTCAGCCATTTATGCGCTAACTGAATTTCTGACAAGTGTAGGCTGTCCCCGACGCGTTGTCCTGCCAAGCTTTGTCGCGAATCGGACAGCCTGGTGCACCGCGATCGATCATTCCACAGACAAAAAGCATTTTTGGCACGCTATAACCGTATAAAGCGGCAGCGAACGTCTGTTCGCTTACCGTAGAAGCGCGGCTCAAGAAAGCCGGCCAACTGCCGTACTACCGGCGGGACCAGACCCGGACGCGCCACACGACGGCGCCGTCCGCAGACCACAAGCGGGGATTCGATCGATGAAACTGTTTTCGCTACGCGGCTCACAGGCCGCGGGCTTTCCAGCGCACGCCCAGCGCACATCCTTCACGGCCACGGCCCGGCCACGCGGAATGTCCGTCAAGGCATCGCTCAGACTGGCGTTCGGCGTGGTGCTCGCGGGCACGCTCGTCATCGGCGCGCTGGCGCTGACGCAGATCAGCCGCCTCAACGGCTCGACCGAATCCATCTACACGCAAGGCTATGTCGCGAGCCGCGCCGCCGAGGAAACGCGCGGCTATCTGCTGCGCGCGAGCCGGTCGCAAAAGATGCTGCTCACTGCCAGCACCGCAAAAGAACGCGACGATCTCGGCGCGGAAATCGAGCAGGCGCTCGCGGGCATCGGCCGGGAACAGGCGCAACTGGCCCAGTACGTCGATCACGCCGACCATGACGCACTCGCGCAGCAGAAGGCTTTCGCCGGCGCCGTCGGCACCTGGAGCAACAACCTGCGCACCTTCGTGAAGCTCGTCAAGGAACAGCCGCTCGATCTGTCGCAGATGAACTGGCAGGTCGGCACCCAGGACGTGTCGCTGCTGGTCGAGACCGGCAAGCTCGAAAAGCGCGTCGATGAGCTCGTCGCGCGCCGGGGCGCCGCCGCGCGCGCCACCATCGATGCCGCCGCGTTCATCTTCCATTCGTCGTTCGTGATGGTGTCCGTGCTGACGCTCGCGCTGTGCGCGCTCGCGATCTGCGTCTCCGAATGGGTCGTGCGGCGGCTCGCCGGACAGCTCGGCGGCGAGCCTGCTTACGCGAAGGACATCGCGCGGCGCATCGCGGCGGGCGACCTGGCCCACGAGATCACGCTCCGGCGCCGCGACGACGACAGCATGCTGCACGCGCTCGCCGACATGCGGGCCGGCCTCTCGGCGACCGTCGGCGACATCGCGGCGAGTGCGGAGGCGATCGCTTCGGCATCGAGCGAAATCTCGACCGGCAATGTCGACCTGTCGCGCCGCACGGAGGAACAGGCGGTCGCGCTGGAGAAGACCGCGACCAGCATGGAGCAGCTCACCTCGACCGTGCGTCAGAACGCCGACAACGCTATGCAGGCGAGCACGCTGGCGCAGAGCGCGTCAGCGATCGCGGAGAAGGGCGGCGCGGTGGTGAACCGCGTCGTCGAGACGATGCAGCGGATCGATGCGAGCGCGAAGAGCATCGGCGACATCATCGGCGTGATCGAGGGCATCGCATTCCAGACCAACATCCTCGCGCTGAATGCGGCCGTCGAGGCGGCGCGCGCGGGCGAACAGGGACGCGGCTTCGCGGTCGTCGCGGGCGAGGTGCGCAGCCTCGCGCAGCGGTCGTCGTCGGCGGCCAAGGAGATCAAGGGCTTGATCGACACGTCGGTATCGCGCGTGTCCGACGGCTCCGCCTACGCGCAGCAAGCCGGCACGACGATGGAGGAAGTCGTGCGCGCGGTGCGCCGCGTCACCGACATCATGGGCGAGATTTCGGCGGCGTCGGCCGAGCAGAAGACGGGCATCGAGTCGATCGGCGACGCGGTCTCGAAGATGGACGCCGGCACGCAGCAGAACGCGGCGCTGGTCGAACAGGCGGCGGCCGCCGCGCAATCGCTCGACGATCAGGCGCGCGCGCTGAAAGCGCTGGTCGGCAAATTCCAGCTGGCCTGAAGCAGACGCTGGGGTAAAATCACGGACGGGCGAGGCAGGGCGCCCGTTCTCGCGAAAGTCCTACGCACCTGACCACGACCTACCGTCACCCTGGATCGAACCGCAACGTCGAACCTTTTCAGCCGCAGCGAGAACGGCGCCATAAAGGAACAACGTCATGTGGTCTACATCCTGTCCCATCGCTTCACCCGTTTCCCCAGGCAACTACCTGCGCGAGCACGCGCGACGCCTGCTGCGCCTCGCCCGCGACGGCGACACGAGCGCGTCGATGCCCGTCCTGCGCCGCCTGCTCGCGGCGCGTATCCTGCCGGCCAGCAGTCTCACACAACTCCACGCGCGGCGCGCGGACCTGCAACTGAAGCACTTGCTCGCGCTCATCGCCACCGAACTGGGCTACGCGAACTGGGACGCGTGCAAGGCCGCGATCGACACGCAGCCGGATGCGGTCATCGACCGCTACCGGCTCGACGCCGGCGCGTTCAATGACTTCGAGAAGAACTGGTTTGCGGACGAGGCGGACGCGCTCGACTGGCAACGCACGCACGGCGGCTATGTCGTGCGCTACGGCGAGCAGGCCGTGGCGATATTGAAACGGGAATAAGGCGCGACTAAAGAGTAGAAGCCGCTTCAGATCAGCTCGACTTCCTTCCAGTTGGCGCCGAGAAAGAAGCGGCTCAGTTCCTTCGTGAGGCCGTTCAGCGCGCTCATTTCGGGCGCCGAGATCTTGCGCACGTGCTGCGGATGCGTCCAGTCGCCGTAGATGAGCGCGATGGTGGACTCGTTCGACTTCACCGGCAGCAGCACGAACGCTTGCGCCTCGCCGAGCGTGTCCTTGTACCAGCGCGGCAGGCGCGCGTCGATGCGGGCGTCGTGCGCGTTCTCGATGAAGATGCCCACCGGGTTGCTGATGGCGAGATGGAACACGTCGGGCCGGAACTCGGCGGAGAAGCGCAGTGCCGGCAACATCGGCTCGACGCCGCTGCCGAGTCCGAGCCGCGCATGGAATTCATTGTTGGCCTGGCGCACGAAGACCACGGTGCGCGACAGATGCAGGCTTGCCATGATCGATTCGGAAACCAGTGCGAGCGCCGGCGCCAGCGCATTCCGGGTGGGCAGCGCGCGTAAATCTTCGATGCTCGCGCCGATGCGCGCCTCCGCCGAAATCTTCGCGCGCGCCATGGCGTCGGCGTTGGCCTGCAGTTCGGAGATCTCGCGGATCACGCCGTCGCTGGCTTCTTCGTTGGCGAGCGCGAGGCTCATCGAGGTGAGGAGTTCGGCGTCGGTGTTGAGCGCGCCGGCGTAGCGGCTGGAGATGTCGAAGACCACCGACTCGCGGCCTTCCGACGCCACGTTCTGCGCGGTGAGCGCGTCGGCGACTTCGGTGGAATAGTTCGAGATGGCGCGCAGCCAGAGCACGTGCTTGGGCACGGTTTCATCGACGGGCGCGTTCGGGTCGGTGGCGCGCATGCCTTCGCGGATGGTCTCCGGCAGGCGCCAGCGGTCGGCGGCTTCGAGGCCGATTTCGTCGAAGGTCACGCCCAGCAGCGCCGCGCATGCATCACTGTCCGGGATATTTTCCGACGCGGCTTTGCGGCGCAGCTGATCCCATTCGTGTTCGAGATAGAACGCCACGAGCAGCTTGCCGATCTGCCGCATCAGCGTGCAGACCACGGCTTCCTCGGCGGAGCGCAGGTCCTTGTGTTCGGTGAGCTGGCGCGCGACCGCGCCGGAGAGCAGCGTGCGATTGAGTTCCAGCTTGGCGTCGATACGGCGCGGCGCGCTCTGGTGAAAGTGGTCGACGATCTTGAGTCCCACCACGAGATGGCCGACGGCGTCCATGCCGAGGACCATCAGCGCGCGCGTGACGGTGGTGATGTTGCCGCCGAACGCGACGTACATCGCGGAATTGGCGAGGCGCAGCACCTTCTGCGTGAGGCCGACGTCCGACAGCACGACTTGCACGAGGGACGTGAAGTCGAGGTCGTCGTCGCTCATGGCGGAGACAGTCGAGCGCAGCGCCTGCGAGAGCATGGGGAAATCCCCGCGCTCGCTCATGCGCGACCACAACTTGTCCAATAGTTCGGCCTTGGTGCGTGCCATTGCTAAAAATAAGAACCCTGCGTTACGCGACGGCTATCCCGAGGCGGTCCAGCATCTACAAACCCAGCACCCGATAACGAAATTTACACGTTATTAGGGAGTTACGGCGCATTCCTCAATCGGAACGCGAACCAAGGGGCGCGCTTCATGCCTCGTACAACACCAGCGTATTCGATTGGAACGAGCGGGCCAATTCGTCCGACGGCAACGCATGGCTGATCAGCCAGCCCTGGATATGATCGCATCCGAGCCCTGCCAGCAGATCGCGCTGCGCCTCGGTCTCAACCCCTTCGGCGACCAGCTCGAGCCCGAGCGACTGCGCGAGCCCGACCACGGCGCCGACGATCGCACGGTTGTTGCGCGAGGTAACAATGTTCTCGACAAAGCTACGGTCGATCTTGAGCTTGGAGAGCGGAAAACGCTGCAAATAGGCGAGGCTCGAATAGCCGGTGCCGAAGTCGTCCACGGCGAAGCGGATGCCGACCGCCGTCAGCGCCTCCAGCAGGCCGGTCGCTTCTTCCGGATCGTGCATCAGCAGGCTCTCGGTGATCTCGAACACGAGCCGCCGGGCGTCGATGCCGGTGAGCGCCAGCGCCTCCTGTACGGCCGCCGTGAAGCGCTTGTCGCGGAACTGCTGCGGCGACACGTTCACCGAGACATAGTCGAGCCGGATGCCGATCGCATCCCACTGCACGATCTGCATGCAAGCGGCCTTCAGGACCCAGTTGCCCAGATAGTTGATCAGGCCGATCGATTCCGCGAGCGGAATGAAGGTCGAGGGCGGCACCAGTCCGTGCACCGGATGATTCCAGCGCATCAGCGCCTCCACGCCCACCACCGCGCCGGTCAGGATCTTCGTGATCGGCTGGAAGTAGAGCGAGAACTCGCCGTTGCGCACGGCTTCGTACAGATCGGCTTCGAGCTTCAGGCGTTCGGCGTCGGCGGGATTGTCGTCGAGCGTATGGAACACGAGCGCGTTGCCGCCCGCTTCCTTGGCCTGCGCGAGCGCGTGATCGGCCATGCGCAGCAGGCTCGTCTGCACGTTGCTGCGCGCGTTCTTGCCCGTCTGGTCCGGATACAGCGCGACGCCCACGCTCGCCGACAAGTGCGTATGCTGCCCGCGATGCCGGTAAGGCTGCGCGATTGCGGTGAGCAGGCGGCGTCCGAGCGCTTCGGCGAGTTCAGGCGAGGTGCCGGGCGGCAGCAGCACGGCGAATTCGTCGCCGGCCACGCGCGCGACGCGCTCGCCATGGCTCGCGGTGTGCTGGATGCGGCGCGCGGTTTCGCGCAGGAGTTCGTCGCCGGCATCGTAGCCGAGGGCGCGATTGATGCGCTGATAGTCGTCGATGCCCAGCAGCACCAGACCCGCGTGCGTACGCGTCAGCTCGGCTTCGGCCTGCGCCGCGCCGATCGCGGTCTTCAGCGCGGTCAGGTTTTCGAGTCCGGTCAGCGGATCGTGATGCAACTGATGGTTGAGTTCGGCTTCGCGTTCGCGCCAGTGCGACACGTCGAAGGCGGCCAGCGCGAAGCCCGGCGCGCCGCGCGCGGCCGTCGAAATGAGCCGCAGCTCGACGCAGATCGGATAGGTCAGCGACTTGACCACCGTCAGCACCGCCGACTCGAGCCTGCCGCTCGCGCGCGCCCGGGCGACGAGCGCATTCAGCTCGTCGGCCTCTTCGGAGGCGACGAGGTCGTGCAGGGTCAGCATGCTCAGGTAGTCGCGGTGATAGCCGATGAACTCGATGCTCGCGTCCGACACATGTCGAAAGCGCAACGCGTCATCGAGCTGGGCGAGGAAATCGACAGCGCCGAGCATGGCTTCGGGCGCAGGTGAAACGGACGTGGCCTGGGTCACGTCGCTGGTGGCCAATGCCGCAGCAAGTGCGTCGATGTCTTCGGCCGCATGGGCCAGCGGCGCTTCGGCCGGCGCGGCGTGTTCCTGGCGCTCGCGCGCGGCGCTTCCCCATGCGCGTGACAGCGCATCGAGCGCGATGCGCCACGGTGCGCGGCGGGAGGCGGTGATCCGGTTCGCTTGCATGATTCCAGTGGGGTTCGGGCGGCGGCGCGCGCGTCCGGCAAAGGACGGGGCGCTCACTTCAGGCTCGCGCCTGCCGCCGGGTGTGTCGGAACGGGCGCGGCACGCTCTATCAGGCGAGTTATCGGCGCAGGGTGGCGGTTTCTTTAACAAGTCACCTAAATGCAACAATCCACGCCGGGGTCAAGAATTGTCCAGCGATTGTCGATATCAAGTTTCATATTATGTATGCCCGCGATATCGGTTACAGTGGCGCGGTTTCAGCAGGAAACGGTTCTCCGCCAATGGCCAGCCTTCGCCGCGTTGTGAATTCCCAGCCTCCGTTCGCCTCATGATCGACTTCCTTTCGCTGCCGACCTGGGCTCGAGCCCGGATCGTCAGGCCGGCCCTCACGCATCCATCCGACACGCCGACGGCAACGCTTGCCCTCCGGCACGCCCAAGCGCGCTTCCCGACATGCCTGACTCGTTCCTGAGGCGCTCGATACTGGGACGGCGGGGTCAGAGCGTCTACGTGGGCCGCCAACCCATCCTCGACGGCGACGGCGCGCTGGTTGCCTACGAACTGCTGTTCCGCGACAGTCCCGACAACCACGCGCGCGTCCACGACGACGTGCAGGCCACCGCCCACGTGGTAGCCCGCACGGTGGGAGAAATCGGTGTACCAGCGGTGCTCGGTCCGTATCCGGGCTATGTGAACATGAGCCGCGAACTGCTGTTCGACGACATCGTGCACATCATGCAGCCGCAGCGTTTCGTGCTGGAACTGCTCGAAAACATCACCTTCGACGACGTGCTGTTCAAGCGCTGCGCGCAACTGCGCAAGGCGGGCTTTCGTTTCGCGCTCGACGACGTCGTGCGGCTCGACGACCCACTGCTCGAGGCGCTGCCTTCGGTCGATATCGTCAAGGTCGATTTCCTCGCCGCCGATCGCGCGCATCTGCCGGAACTGGCGGCGGCGGTGAAACTGCGCGGCAAGCAGTTGGTGGCCGAGAAGGTCGAGACGCACGAGGATTTCTCGCAGGCCAGGAAACTCGGCTTCGATCTGTTCCAGGGATATTTCTTCGCGCGGCCGCAGGTTTTGTCGGCGCGGCGCGCCAGCCCGGCGCGCGGCGCGCTGCTCCGGTTGATGACCGTGCTCGCCGGCGAACCCGGCATGCGCGAACTCGAAACGGAGCTCAAGCGCAACCCGGATATCGTCGTGCAGCTGATGCGCCTCGCCAATTCGAGTGCGCAGACGCGCGGGCGGCGCGTGTCGTCGCTGCGCGAGGCGATTGCGGCGGTCGGCACCCGCCAGCTGATGCGCTGGGCGCAGCTGCTGCTCTACGCGGACGGCAGCGGCCTGCCGTGGCGCTCGGACCCGCTGCTGCAACTGGTCGGCACCCGCGCGCGCTTCCTGGAGCTCACGGCCGGCGTGCTGCGCCCCGGCGACGAAGCGCTCGCCGACGCCGCCTACATGACCGGCATTTTTTCGCTGGTGCACGTCGTGCTCGACATGCAGCCGGCGGAGATTCTCGATAAGCTCCATCTGGCGGCCGACATCCGCGCCGCCATTCTGGCGGGCAGCGGCGCGCTTGGCACGCTGCTGGGCGTCGCGCGGGCGGCGGAGCGGGGCGATGCGCCCGCCATCGACGCAAGCCGTCTGGCGCAACCCGGACTCGACGCGCTCACGCCCGCCATGCTGGCAAAGCTGCAGGTCGAGGCAGCGGCGTGGTTCGCCGAGCATCGGCTGGACGAGGACGCCGGCAACGCGTGACAGGCGCGCACGGCGCACCCCATCATCGACATTCACCGCAAGGAGCGCGCATGAACAGCAAGTCTCTCAACCGGACGGCGCGGGGCGCCCGCATGTGGGCGGCGGCCATCGCCTGCGCGGCCGTGCTCCATCCGCTCACCGCGTCCGCGACGCTCAAGCCCGGCGATGCCGCGCCCAACTTCACCGCGCAGGCCTCGCTCGGCGGCAACGTGTACGACTACTCGCTCGCCGATGCGCTGAAGAAAGGCCCGGTGGTGCTGTACTTCTATCCTGCCGCCTTCACCAAGGGCTGCACCATCGAGGCGCACGAGTTCGCCGAAGCGGTCGATCAATACAAGGCGGAAGGCGCGACGGTCATCGGCGTGTCGCACGACAACATCGACACGTTGAAGCAGTTCTCCGTCAGCGAGTGCCGCAGCAAGTTTCCGGTGGCCGCCGACGCCGATTCGAAGATCATCCGCTCGTACGACGCCTCGATGCCCATGAAAAGCACGATGGCCAATCGCGTGTCCTATGTGATCGCGCCGGACGGCAAGGTCATCTACGAGTACACGAGCCTGTCGCCGGACCAGCACGTCAGCAACACGCTGCAGGCGCTGCGCGACTGGAACGCGAAGCACAAGGCGCAGTGAAGCACTGCGGTTTTCTGATCTGAACGCACCGGAGCCGCCATGCCTATCGTCGTCGGACTGATCGTTGTCGGCCTGCTGATCTACGGCGCGATCTGGTCATTCGATGCCATTCACGCGCACTTCGGCCTCGGCGCGGCGATCGGCGCGGCGGTGGTCGTGCTGGCGCTCATCGCGGTTGGGCTGATGCGCTGGCGCGCGAGCCGTCGGGAGATCGCGCCGAACCTGAGCCGCGGCGAGCACGGCGACTGGACCCACGAACTCAAGGCCGAGTGGGGCGGCGTGCGGCTGGCGGCGGGCAAGCGCCTGTGCGACGTGCGCGTCGGCGAGGCGAAAGGCAGCTACATCTTCGCGGACCTGCGCGGCGCCCGCACGCTGGAGCCGGCGGGCGGCGGCGCATGGCAGGTCGCGCTCGACGTGCGCGACGCGCAGCACGGCGAGTGGACCCTGCCGATGCGCGATCGCGCGCAAGCGCACCAGTGGGCACGGCTGCTTACGCTTGCGACCCAGCAGAAGCTCTGATCACTCCGCGTGGTAGCCCATGTCGCCGCGCACCTTGCCGCGAAACACCCAGTAGGACCACACCACGTAGATGATCAGCACCGGCAGCAGGAACATCGTGCCGATGAGCAGGAACTGTTGCGAGAGCGGCGCGGTCGAGGCATCCCATAACGTCACCGACGGCGGCGCGATGAACGGCCACAGGCTGATCACCAGACCCGTGAAGGCGAGAAAGAACAGCCCCATCGAGCACAGGAACGGCGTGACTTCGCGGCCCTTCGCGAGACTGGTCCACAGCGTCCATGCGAGCAGCACGGTCAGCACCGGCACCGGCGCGAACACGAGACTGTCCGGAAAGCCGAACCAGCGCGCCGCGATACGCGCGTCCTTGAGCGGCGTCCACAAGCTGATGAGCACGATGAACGCAATCACGCCGATCAGCGCATAGCGCGCCATCCGGCGCCCCCACTCCTGCAATTCCCCCTCGGTCTTGAGCACGAGCCAGGTCGTGCCTTGCAGCGCGTAGCCGAAGATCATGCCGACGCCGGTCAGCAGCGGAAATGGCGCGACCCAGTTCCAGCTGGTGCCGGTGTAGACGCGGCCTTCGATCGGAAAGCCCTGGATGAACATGCCGAGCACGATGCCCTGCGAGAACGTGGCGACGAGCGAACCGAGCCCGAACGCGCCGTCCCAGAGCCGCTTGCGCGCGCCGATCACCTCGCGGAACTCGAAGGCGACGCCGCGGAAGATCAGGCCGAGCAGCATGAAGAGAATCGGGAAATAGACGGCTGGCACGATGATCGCGAAGGCCAGAGGAAAGACCGCGAACAGTCCGCCGCCGCCAAGGATCAGCCAGGTTTCGTTGAAATCCCAGACCGGCGCGACGGAGTTGATCATCAGGTTGCGCGATTCGTCGTCGCGGCGCAGCAGGAACATGATGCCGACGCCCAGATCGAAGCCGTCGAGCAGCACGTACATGAATACCGCCAGCGCGAGAATGGCGGCCCACAGGGGCACGAGATCGAGCATCGGGTTCTCCGGTTCGGTTCTTGTCAGTGCGCTCGGGTGCGCTCAGAGGCTCAGGAGCGGCCGCGGCCCGGCGGGACGATGTCGTCGCCGCTCACCGGACGCGTCGCGCTGCCCGCACTTGCCGACACCGCCGAGAGCGGCCGAGCGGCGCGCGTCTTCGTATCGAGCTCGTCCTTCTCGTGCGCATGCTCCACTTCTGCCGGTCCGACGCGCACCAGCCGGCGCAGCAGGAAGAAGCCCGCGCCAAAAATCACCAGATACGCGAGCACGTAGAGCAGCCAGGAGAGGCCGACATCGGCGGCGGTCAGGGACGGCGTCACCGAATCCTTCGTGCGCAGCAGGCCGTACACGGTCCACGGCTGACGGCCTGCTTCCGTGGTGGTCCAGCCGGCGATCACCGCGATGAAGCCCGCCGGCATCGACCAGGTTGCGCAGCGCAGCCAGCGCGTGTTCGTCTCCACCTTGCCGCGCGCGAACAGCACGATGCCCCACAGCACGAGCGCGAACATCAGCAGCGCGATGCCCACCATGATGTGGAACGCGAAGAACACCACCGCGACGGGCGGCCGGTCCTCGCGCGGGAAATCCTTCAGGCCGCGCACGTAGCCGTTCGGATCGTGCGTCAGATAGAGGCTGCCCAGGACCGGAATCGAGATCTCGAAGTGATTGCGCTCCTCGTCCTGGTCGGGAATCGAGAAGATATTGGCCGGAATGCGCGTGCCGGATTCCCACAGGCCTTCCATCGCGGCGAGCTTGGCGGGCTGGTGCTTCAGCGTATTGAGGCCGTGCGAGTCGCCGAGCACCATCTGGATCGGCACCATGATGATCAGGAAGATCAGCGACATCTTCACCATCACGCGGCTTTCCTCGAGCGCGCGCCGCTGTCGCAGGTACATTGCGCCGACGCCGAGAATCACGAAACCGGTCGTCACGAGGAACGCGCTCACGGTATGGCTCAGCCGGTATGGAAACGAGGGCGTGAAGATGACGTCGAAGAAACTGACCACCTCGAAACGGCCGTCGGGCGTGATGCGATGCCCCTGCGGCGTCTGCATCCAGCTGTTCACGGCGAGAATCCAGAACGACGAGATCACCGTGCCCGCGGCGACGAACACCGCCGACATGACGTGCGCCCACTGCGGCACCAGCTTGCGGCCGAACAGCAGGACGCCGAGAAACGCCGATTCGAGGAAGAACGCCGTCAGCACCTCGTAGCCCATCAGCGGGCCGACGACGTTGGCGGTGGCATCGGAGAAACGGCTCCAGTTGGTGCCGAACTGAAACGGCATCACGATGCCCGACACCACGCCCATCCCGAACGACACCGCGAAGATTTTGAGCCAGAACGCCGACAGGCGGCGGTAGACATCGCGCTTGGTGACCCACCAGTTGAATTCGAGCGTGGCGATGAAGCAGGACAGGCCCACCGTGAACGCCGGCAGCAGAATGTGGAACGCGACGACCCAGGCGAACTGGAAACGGGACAGCAGGACCGAATCGACGTGCATGAACGCTCCTTGTGAGGCATTCCTGAAACGGGTGGCTCGACCATACGCCGCGCGCGGGCGTCGGCTCATGGTATTCCTGGCTTTCGTGATTAATACACGCTTTTGATGACGGAGGTCGCACGCGGCGTGAACCGGACGCGGGATCCGGCGGCGCGCCCGGCGAGCCATGCACCACTTTGGTAAAATCCGGGCTTCGCTTCAAGGCCATGCGGACGACCGCCTGCGCATCGTGTCCATCGGGGACGGCCCCGTTTTCAAGGGAGTCACCCATGTCCTGGATTCTGCTGTTCATCGCCGGCCTGCTCGAAGTCGCCTGGGCCGCCGGCCTCAAGACCTCGGAAGGCTTCACCCGGCTGTGGCCGTCCGTGTTCACCCTCGTCACCGCCACCGGCAGCTTCGTGCTGTTGGCCATGGCCATGCGGCAACTGCCGCTCGGCACGGCCTACGCAGTCTGGACGGGCATCGGCGCGGTCGGCGCTTTCGTGTTCGGCATCGTGTTCATGGGCGAGGCGCTCACGGCGGCGCGCGTGCTCAGCGCCGTGCTGATCGTCGCGGGGCTGATCGGCCTCAAGCTCTCATCAGGGCATTGAAAATACGACCGGCGCGGCCGTGCGCTGGCGCACCGGGAACGGCGATCGCTTGGGATGTTGCTGCACCGCGTGGTTTTGCGTGGATATAATGGTCTGAGGTCAACCGGTTTTCGTCCGATTCCTGTCCTTGTGCGCCGCCCTATGCGCCATCGCACGTTTGGGCCGCACGGCTTCTTGGCAGCAGGCGACGTTTTTCAGCATTCCCGGAAAGATCGCAATTTTCAGCCGGTCAATCGCCCGCCAGCGGCGAACATCGGCAGGCAGCATCAAGGGAGGCGGCAATGCTTGAGTCACTTTCGCTCGCGGCGGGCCTGTCATGGGCGAGCGGGCTGCGCCTGTACCTGACGGTCTTCATCGCCGGAATGTTCCAGCGCATGGGCCTCGTCCACCTGCCGGATTCCCTCGCCATTCTTTCTTCCCCTTGGGTGATCGGCGCCGCGGCGGTGCTCACCGTCGTCGAATTTCTCGCCGATAAAATCCCCGCCGTCGATTCCCTCTGGGACGCGGTCCACACCTTCATTCGCATTCCGGCGGGCGCGGTGCTCGCGGCCGGCGCGCTCGGCCACGCCGATCCCGCCATGCTGACCATCGCGGCGCTCGCGGGCGGCACGCTTGCCGGCGCATCGCATTTCGCGAAGGCCGGCACGCGCGCGCTCATCAATCTTTCGCCGGAACCGGTGTCGAACTGGGCTGCCTCGACCACCGAGGATGTCGGCGCGCTCGCGGGCATCACACTCGCGCTGTTCGTGCCGCTGCTGTTCCTTGTCATGGTGCTGGTGTTCCTCGTGCTGGCGGGCTGGGCCTTGCCGCGGCTCGCGCGCGGCGTGCACGGCGGCGTGTCGCGCATGGCCAAGCACATGCTGCCCGGCACCTATGCGCGCATCGACCGGCTGCGGAGCAAGCACGATTGAGCACCGCAGCGAAGCCCGGTTCCAACCCCTCCCACGTCACACCCAGGGCCGGCGCGGCGCACGCCCCCGTGCGGCTCGGCCTCGTGCCGCTGATGCGCCAGGCATGGCGCATGACCGCACGCGACTGGCGCGCGGGCGAGCTGACCATGCTGCTGCTCGCGCTCGTGCTGGCGGTCGCTGCGCTGTCGAGCGTCGGCTTTCTCGCCGATCGCATGCGTCAGGGGCTGGCCCGCGACGGCCGCCAGATGATCGCCGCCGATTTCGTCGTGCGCGCCGATCATCCCGTCGACGCGACATTTGCCAGTGAAGCGAAGTCGCTCCGACTGGAGACGGCGGGCACCACGATTTTCCCGAGCATGATCAGTTCGGTATCGGCGCAGCCTGCCTCGCGGCTCGCGGCGATCAAGGGGGTGACCGACGGCTATCCGTTGCGCGGCGCGCTGCGCATCGCGCCTGCTCTGGACGCGCCCGACGCTCCCGCGCACGGGATTCCCGCGCCGGGCACGGTGTGGGCCGATCCCGCGCTGCTCGATGCCCTCAAGACGAAGGTGGGCGGCACGCTGAAGGTCGGCACGCGCACCTTCACGGTCGCGGGCGTCATCACGCGTGAGCTGGATCGCGGCTTCTCGTTCGTGAACTTCTCGCCGCGCCTGATGATGCGTGCCGACGAAATCGCGGGCACCGGCCTGAACGGTTACGGCAGCCGGGTCACGTACCGTCTGCTGGTGGCGGGACCGGACGACGCGGTCGAACGGTTCGCGAAGTTCGCGCGCGACGAGGTGGACGGCGGCAAGCTGCGCGGCGTCGGCCTGGAATCGCTGTCGGACGGGCAGCCGCAGGTGCGCCAGACGATCGACCGCGCGAGCCACTTCCTCACGCTCGTGTCGCTGCTGACCGCGCTGCTCGCGGCGGTCGCCATCGCGATGGCCGCGCACCGGTTCGCGCGCCGCCACCTCGACGGCTGCGCCGCGATGCGCTGTCTCGGCGTCAGCCAGCGCACGCTGCGTCTGCTGTTCCTGAACGAATTCCTGGCGATCGGCGTGATCGGCAGCGTGACGGGCGTCGTGCTCGGTTTTGGCGGGCATCTCGTGCTGCTGAACTGGCTGGGCTCGCTCGTCGATGTCGAACTGCCGCAGGCCAGCGCCTGGCCCGCGCTGCAAGGCATCGCGATGGGCCTCGTGCTGCTGCTCGGCTTCGCGCTGCCGCCGCTGCTGCCGATCACGCGCGTGCCGCCGGTCCACGTGATCCGCCGCGAACTCGGCGACGCGCAGCGGGTCGCGCATGCGGCCTACGGCGTCGGCGTGTTGCTGTTCGCGGCGCTCCTGATCGTCGCAGCGGGCGAGTGGAAACTCGGCGGCATCGTCGCGGGCGGTTTCGCAGCGGGCTTGCTCGTGTTCGGCGCAATTGCGCGCGCGGCGCTCTGGGCCGCGGCGCGCTTCGTGCGGCGTGAGCGCAGCCGGGCGGGCGTCGGCTGGCGCTATGCGCTGGCGTCGCTGGAACGGCGCAGCGGCTCGAGCGCGCTGCAGATCACCGCGCTCGGCATCGGGCTGATGTGCCTGCTGCTGATCGGCATGACGCGCAACGATCTCATCAAGGGCTGGCGCGACGCCACGCCGCCCGACGCGCCCAACCAGTTCCTCATCGATATCCAGCCGGACCAGCGCGCCGGCGTGCTCGACTACCTGCACACGCACGGCCAGCCGGCCGCCGTGCTGTCGCCGATGGTGCGCGCACGGCTCGTGTCGATCAACGGCAAGCCGGTGAATCCCGACAACTACGACAAGGCCGATGCGAAGCGCCTGGTCGATCGCGAATTCAACCTGTCCTATACCACCCAGCTGCCCGACGATAACCGCGTGACGCAGGGCACGTGGTTCGGCACGGATGCGAAGCCGCAGGTGTCGATCGAAGAGGGCATTGCGAAGACGATCCGCGTGAAAGAGGGCGACATGCTGCGTTTCGATGTCGCCGGACTGCCGGTGGAAGCGCCGGTGACGAGCTTGCGCAAGGTCGACTGGAATTCGTTCAAGGTGAATTTCTTCGTGCTGATGCCGCCTGAAGCGCTCGCCGATCTGCCCGCCACCTTCATCACGAGCTTTCATCTGCCCGAGAGCGGACAGCGGATGATCGACGGGCTGGTCGCGCGCTATCCGAACGTCACGGCCATCGATGTCGCGCCGATCCTCGCGCAGATTCATCGCACGCTGGCGCAGGTGATCGGCGCGGTGCAGTTCCTGTTCATCTTCACGCTCGCGGCGGGCGTGCTCGTGCTGTATGCGGCGCTGGCCGGCACGCGCGACGAACGCGTGCGCGAGTCGGCGTTGCTGCGCGCGCTCGGCGCGTCGCACCGGCAGGTGCGCGCGGTGCAGATTGCGGAGTTCGTCGCGGTGGGCGCGTTGTCGGGCCTGATGGCGGCGCTCGGCGCGCAGGGCATCGGCTATGTGCTGGCCGCGCGCGTGTTCGAATTTCATATCGATTTCAATCCGTGGCTCGTGCCGGCGGGCGTGGTTGCGGGCGTCGCCTGCGCGGGTCTGAGCGGCTGGCTGAGTCTGCGGCGCGTACTCGCGCGTCCCGCGTTGCAGTCGCTGCGCGACGCCTAGTGTTTCACCGATTCCCAAGCAATGACCGAAGTCAATTCCTCCTCACCTTCCCCTGAAGACGATGTCCAGCAGCCGACCGCGTTCGAGCTGATCGGCGGCGAAGAGCGGCTGCGTGCGCTCGTCGACCGCTTCTATGACCTGATGGACCTCGAACCCGAGTTCGCAGGCATTCGCGCGCTGCATCCGCCGACGCTCGACAATTCGCGCAACAAGACCTTCTGGTTCCTGTGCGGCTGGATGGGCGGACCGGATCACTACATCAGCCGTTTCGGCCATCCGCGTCTGCGCGCGCGGCATCTGCCGTTTGCGATTGCATCGAGCGAACGCGATCAATGGCTGCGCTGCATGGCTTGGGCGATGGAGGACATCGGCCTCGACGAAGGCTTGCGCGAGCGGCTGCTCACGTCGTTCTTCGACACCGCCGACTGGATGCGCAACCGTCCCGGTTGAATCGCTGGCTTTTGTATCGGTTCGATTGCGCCGGGTGTGCTGCATCATGTCCGCTCGCAGGCGCTCAGGCGTCTCATCCCCGAATACAGCAAGGAAGCACGATCATGGGCACACGCGCGCTATTCCGCGAGGACGCATATCTGACGCACTGCGAGGCGAGGATTACCGCCATCGACGAACAGGGCATCCAGCTCGATCAAACCGTGTTCTATCCGCTCGGCGGCGGTCAGGCGGGCGACGCGGGCACGCTGAAGCTAGCCGATGGCATGACGATCGTCATCGCCGATACGCGCAAGGCGAAGTTCGAAGGCGCCACGCCCGACGACGCCATCCACGTCCCGGCGCCCGATCAGGAAGCAGCGCTGGCCGGCCTGAAAGTCGGCGACACGGTGACGGCAGAAATCGACTGGCCGCAGCGCCATCGGCGCATGCGCCTGCACACGGCGAGTCATCTGATCTGCGCGGTGCTGCCGTATCCGGTGGATGGTTGCAGCATCACGACCGAGTACGCGCGCCTCGATCTCGCGACCGTCGAGCCAATCGAACGGGAAGTAGTCGAAGCACAGCTGAATGCGTTGATTGGCGCCGCGCACGACGTGCGCACCGAATGGATCACCGACGACGAAATGTCCGCGCGCCCCGAACTCGTTCGCACGATGAGCGTGAAACCGCCAATGGGCCTCGGCCGCGTGCGCCTGCTGCGCATCGACGAAGTGGACCTGCAGCCGTGTGGCGGCACGCATGTGCGCAACACGAACGAGATTGGCGCATTGCGTATCGCGAAGCTGGAGAAGAAGAGCGCGCGCACGCGGCGGCTCGTGCTGGAACTGGTTTGAACGTGGCGGATGAAATCGATTCGCACGCGCAGGCGGTTCTCGATGTATGGTTCGGCGCGCCGGGCTCGCCCGAGTTCGGTACGGATCGCAAGCTGTGGTGGAAGAAGAAGCGGGCGTTCGACGCGCAACTCACCGAGCAATTCGGCACACTGCTTGTGAGCGCGCATGAAGATGGTCTGCGCGAATGGGAGCGCGCGCCGCTTTCGATGCTCGCGCTGATCGTGTTGCTCGACCAGTTCTCGCGCAACTGCTTTCGCAACACGCCGCGCGCCTTCGCCGGCGATGCCCGCGCGTTGTCACTGGCGCGCACTTTGGTGGCAAAAGGCGACGACATGCGACTGCCGAGCGCCTGGCACCGCGCGTTCGCCTACATGCCTTTCGAGCACGACGAGTCGATGCCGAGCCAGCACGAAGCACTGCGTCTGTTCAAGCAACTGATGGACGAGACCGGCGTCTCGTCGTTTTACGAGTCGGCGCAACGGCATGCGGACGTGATCGCGCGCTTCGGGCGCTTTCCGCATCGCAACCGCATTCTCGGGCGCGCGACGCTGCCCGAGGAAGAAGCCTGGCTCGCCACGCACGGCGGCTTCTGAACGCCGCTGCTTATCGGCCGCCGGTGACGTCGAGAATCGCGCCGGTCACGTACGACGACGCGTCCGACAGCAGCCAGACGATCGATTCACCCACTTCCTCCGCCGTACCCGCACGTCCGATCGGCGTCTGCACGCCCAGCACATGCGCGCGATCCGGCTTGCCGCCGCTTGCGTGAATCTCGGTATCGATGAGACCCGGGCGGATCGCGTTCACGCGCACGCCTTCGCGGCCGAGTTCCTTCGAGAGCCCGATCGTCAAGGTATCGATGGCGCCCTTCGAGCCCGCGTAATCGACATACTCGTTCGGTCCGCCGAGCCTTGCCGCCGCCGACGACACATTCACCAGCGAGCCGCCCCGGCCGCCGCGCGACGTCGACATGCGCCGCGCGGCTTCACGCGCGCACAGATACGCGCCGAGCACATTGATGTCGAAGATGCGCTTCATGCGCGCGAGGTCCATGTCCGCGAGCGAGGAACCGGGCGCGACGATGCCGGCGTTATTCACCACGCCGTTGAGCGGCCCGAAGGCTTGTTCGGTAGCGTCGAACATCGCGATGACGGAGGCTTCGTCACTGACATCGCCCGCGATGGCGAGCGCCTTGCCGCCCGCCGCGACGACCGCCGCGACGGTTTCTTCGGCGGCAGCGGCGTTGGACGCGTAGTTCACGCCGACGGACCAGCCGCGCCGGCCCGCGAGCACTGCCGCCGCGCGACCGATGCCGCGGCTGCCGCCGGTAATCAGGATGACTTTGGACATCGGACGGCTTCCCCTTGAGTTGAAACGTTCAGACGGCGTCGCGCTTCTGGGCCCACTTGTCGTGCACGGGCGGCGTGTAGGCGGCGAGTTTCGCGATCATCTCGTCGGGCGCGGCCGCGACCTGGATGATGTCGAGATAAGGCGCGCGCATGAAGCCTTCCTCGACGGTATGACGCAGCATCGCCATCAGCGGATCGTAGTAGCCGTTCACGTCGAGCAGGCCGACCGGCTTCTGGTGGTAGCCCAGTTGCGCCCACGTATAGACCTCGAAGAACTCCTCGAAAGTGCCGACGCCGCCGGGCATCGCGACGAACGCGTCCGAGAGATCCGCCATCATCTTCTTGCGCTCGTGCATGTCGGGCACGACGTGCAGTTCGGTCAGTTCCGTGTGGCCCACTTCCTTCGCAAGCAGCAGTTCGGGAATCACGCCGACCGCGCGGCCGCCGGCGGCGAGGACTTCATCGGCGATCAGGCCCATCAGGCCGACGCGGCCGCCGCCGTAGACGAGGGCGAGATCGTTCTTCACCAGTGCCTGGCCGAAGGCCTTGGCTGCTTCGGCATAGACGGGGCGGGCGCCGCTCGCGGAGCCGCAATAGACACATACTGCTTTCATTGCCTGGAATCCTTGGTTTCGTTCTTCGCCGCAGGAAGCGGCGATGGTGTTTCATCGCGCGGCGCGCGGAAGTCGGCGAACTCGCGCTTCGGCAGCTTGCCCGACACGAGGTCGTCGAAGAGTTGACGCGAACGGCCGCGCAGATACGGTGCCATGATCGAGATGATGTGCTGGCTCGCCTGATGCAGCTCCGCGCGGATCGCTTCCTGATCGTTGTACTTGCGCGGATTCATCACGTACTGGTACGACAGCCAGTAGGTAGCAATGACGCCCATGTTGGTCGCGATCACCTGGATTTCCTCGGGCGTCGCGACCATTTCCTGATCGGCGACCAGCGCTTCGCACAGACGGCTCGCGAAGCGCACCTTGTGCGTGATGATCTGCTTGAAGTGCGTTTCGAGCGTGCGGTTGCGCGCCAGCAGGTCGTTGAGATCGCGATACAGGAAGCGGTACGTCCAGAGGAAGTCCGCCATGTATTGCAGATACGACCACATCTCGTCGATGGTCGGACGATGGTCGTCCGGGAAGCGCAGCCGCTTCTGAATCTGCTGCTCGAACTGCGCGAAGATGCTGTTGATGATGTCGTCTTTATTGCGGAAATGGTAGTACAGGTTGCCCGGACTGATTTCCATCTCCTCGGCGATCGTCGTCGTGGTGACGTTCGGCTCGCCGATATCGTTGAACAGTTTCAGCGACAGCTCGAGTATCCGTTCGCGCGTGCGGCGGGGTGGTTTGGCTTCCATGTCGTCCAACCTTGGCATCGGGCCCGCGGCTCGGAATGAGCATTCGCGCGCGGCTTCCGTTGCTGTTACTGAGAATGTCGGACGATTATAAACCGGCCGTTCGGCCGCACCGGACGTGTGCCGCCCTGCAGTCCCTCCGTTACACGATACGCGCGAACCACGCGGATGCAAGCGGCCAGAGAATCAGCCCCCAGGTGATCAGGCAGGTGCCGAGCGCGACCATCACGGCCGCGCTGCCGAGATCCTTCGCGCGCTTCGAGAGTTCGTGACGTTCGAGCGAGATGCGGTCGATGGCCGCCTCGACGCTCGAATTGAGCAATTCGACGATCAGCACGAGCAGCACCGAGGCGATCAGCGCCGCGCGTTCCACCGGCGCGACCGGCACGAACAGGCTGCACGGCAGCAGGATCGCGGCGAGCGTCAGTTCCTGGCGAAACGCGCTCTCCTCGCGAATCGCAACCTGGAAACCGTACAGCGAGTTCTTCATCGCGTGCCACGCGCGCGTCACGCCGCGATTGCCCTTGTACGGATTGAAGGGCAGGTCGTCGGGGCTCAGGGGTTCGCGGGTCGGTGCGCTCGGGCCATTCGCGCCATTCAAGCCGTTCGCGCCGTTGATCGGGTTCAACGTGTCGTCCCGGTCGTCGTCGATCTCGTCGTCGAACGGATCGCGCACGGACGCGTTCGCTTCGGCATGTTCCCGGGGCGCCGCGCGTCGCGTCATGCGGCCGCCTGCTCGGAGGTCGCGCGCGGTCCGAAATGACGCAGATGCGAGGCGAACTGCTCCGACGCCGCGCGCCACGAGAAGCGCTCGGCCCATGCGCGTGCATCGCTGCGCTCGATCTTCAGCGCCTGCAAGCAGGCTTCGCGCAGGTCGTCATTCAGCGCGCCCGGACCTTCCGTGCCGAGCACGTCGATCGGACCCGTCACCGGATAGGCCGCGACCGGCGTGCCGCAGGCCATCGCTTCGAGCAGCACGAGGCCGAAGGTGTCCGTGCGGCTCGGAAACACGAAGACATCGGCGGCGGCGTAGACCTTCGCCAGTTCCGGCTGCGACAGCACGCCGAGGTAGTTCACGTTGGTGTATTTCGACCTCAGTTCGGCGAGCGCCGGACCTTCGCCCGCCACCCACTTCGAACCGGGCAGGTCGAGCTTGAGGAACGCCTCGACGTTCTTCTCCACCGCCACGCGTCCGACATACAGGAAGATCGGCCGCGCGGTGTTGAGGACCTTGGAGTCCATCGGCTGGAAGATCTCGAGATCGACGCCGCGCGTCCACAGCACCACGTTCGTGAAGCCGTAGTGTTCGAGGTCGCTGCGCACCACCGGCGTGGGCGCCATGACCGCCTGCGACGGCTTGTGGAACCAGTGCAGGAAGCGATACGTCAGCGCCAGCGGAATGCCAAAGCGCGCCTTCACGTATTCAGGGAAACGGGTGTGGTAGGCCGTCGTGAAGGGCAGCTTGTGACGCTTCGCATAGGCGCGCGCGGCGAGACCGAGCGGGCCTTCCGTCGCGATGTGCAGCGCGTCCGGCTCGAATGCGTCGATGCGCTCGGCGACGCGGCGCCCCGGCATCAGCGAGAGGCGGATTTCAGGGTACGTGGGGCAGGGAATCGTCCGGAATTCGAGCGGCGTGAGCAACTCCACGCGATGTCCGAGCGCGGTGAGTTCCTTCGTCGTCTGCGTGAGCGTGCGCACGACGCCGTTGACCTGCGGCTGCCATGCGTCGGTAACGATCATGATTTTCATCGGTTCGGCCCTGGGTTGATGTCGCGGGGTGTCGCTGAAGGTGTTTCGGCGCGGGGTTCAGACCGTCGCGCGCGCCCGCGTGGCGCGCTGCGACGGCGAGCGCATGACGGTCCAGTAGACGATCTTCAGTTCACCGTCGTAGGTCTCGACGAGCGCCGACAGGCTCTCGACCCAGTCGCCGTCGTTGCAGTACAGGACGCCGTCGATGTCGCGAATCTCGGCCTTGTGGATGTGTCCGCAGACGACGCCGTCGCAGCCGCGGCGACGCGCTTCGTCGGTCATCACCTTCTCGAACTGGGAGATGAAGTTGACGGCGTTCTTCACCTGGTGCTTCAGGTACTGCGACAGCGACCAGTAATTGAAGCCGAACTTCGTGCGCACGCGATTGAACCAGCGGTTCAGGAGCAGGATCATCGTGTAGGCGGTGTCGCCGAGATAGGCGAGCCACTTCGCATGCTGGATCACGCCGTCGAAGAGATCGCCGTGCACGATCCACAGGCGCTTGCCGGCGAGCGTCGTGTGGAACGCCTCGCCGCGCACGTGGATGTCGCCGAACGCGAGGTCGCAGAACTGGCGCGCGGCTTCGTCGTGATTGCCGGGAATGTAGATGACCTGGGTGCCCTTGCGCGCCTTGCGCAGGATCTTCTGCACGACGTCGTTGTGCGCCTGCGGCCAGAACCAGCCCTTGCGCAACTGCCAGCCGTCGATGATGTCGCCGACCAGGTACAGGTACTCCGACTCGTGGTGACGCAGGAAATCGAGCAGATAGGGCGCCTGGCAGCCGCCCGACCCCAGATGGATATCCGAAAGCCAGATGGTGCGATAGCGTTGGGGGGCGTCGGTGGAGTCGTCGGCGTCGTCGTCGTGGCGCGACGACGCGAGGCGCGGATCGACTTGTCCCGACGACGCGCCCGCCGAGGCGGCGGGCGGTGAGTCGGTGGATTCGGAGCGGAGGGTGGGGCCTGTGCGCAGCTCGCCGTTGCCGAAGCGAAAAGGAGACGACGTCAGTTCAACAGGAGGCTCGATTGCCGGGCGGACAGACGAGTGGTAGGCCATAGGCTCGCGCATCGGGTTTCGGTACGCGCATTGCGCCACGCGGCCATGACCGAGCCGTGACAGTCACGAGAAGTTCTTATTACTTGACAACGGCCTGGGCCGTGACGATGCGCGTGCCGGCCAGCCGGTCATGCAGGAACTGACGCGCCGGATCGAGGCGCACGGCGGCGGCCCACAGCACGATCCACGCGGCGAAGACCGCGAGCGTCTGGGGCACGGCGAGGGAGAAGAGCGGATGCAGCGCGAGCGGCGGCAGGAACCAGAGCCACGCGAGCACGTAGCGCGCGAAGGCGCGCCCGGGCCGAAGGGGCTGACCGCGCGTATCGACGAGTTTGAGGCGCCAGGTTTTCATCGGCAGCGTCTGTCCGCCGTGGGTCCAGAAGTACACGAAATACGCGGCGAGCACGATGCCGATCCACGCCATCAGCCAGTTGTGGTGGGTGAGGCCGTTGCGTTGCTGCGTGAGCGTGCTGAACAGATAGCCGGCGATGAACACCACGCCGAACAGGATGACGCTTTCGTAAAGCATCGTGGCGAGCCGGCGGCGCAGCGTGGGCGCGCGCAGCAGGTCGGCAGCGGGAATCACGGGAGGGGCGCTCACGAGCCGCTCACGAGCCGTTATACATCGAAGGCGCCTGTTGCGGCGACACCGGAATGGGCGTGGCCGGCACGATGCTCGCGGCGTTCGGAATGGCCGGCTGGACCGGCGCGCCGGACGCGGCGGCCGCCGTGCCGGGCGCCGCCGCCGAACCGCCTTCCGCGTGCGCGCCGGCGTGACCTTGTTCGCGCGCGGTGACGATCCGGTTGATGTCCTTCACTTCGGTCTTGCCGGTGGGCGGCGCGGAGACGACGTTGCCGCGGCGCGTGCGCTCGGTCGCCGCCAGCTTTTTCTTCTGCTCCTCGGACAGCTTCTGGTATGCATCCCAGGCCTTTTCACGCTTCTCCAGCGGCACCGATTTCGACACCTGATAGTTCTCGCGCGCGACTTTGCGCTGGTCGGGCGTGAGTCGCACCCACTCTTCCATGCGCTGATGCAGATGCTTCTGCGCATCCGGCGACATGCGATGAAACCGCGAGGCGATCTTGAGCCACTTCTGCTTGCGTTCGTCGGAGAAGGAGTCCCACTGCGTGGCGAACGGCGCGAGCGCGACGCGTTGCGCGTCGGTCAGATGATTCCAGGAAAGCGGGCTCGTGGAGGCAGCGGCAGCGGCGCTGCCGTCCGGCGACGTGGCCGAACCGCCGGCCGGCGCGGCCGCGGCCGATGGCGCGGCGGGAGTGGCGGAGTAGAAGCGCGGATAGGTTGCGGCGAACGCGACCAGTCCCGCAATCGCGCAACCAAAGACAATCGCGAGACCGCGCTTGTAACTCACCCGTAAATTCCCCCGCTTGGTTCAGTGCTGCCTGGTTCAGTGCTTAGTGATTGCGCGTCAGATACGCGTTGAAGCCGTGGTCCAGATAGGCGTCGATGGGCAGGCTGTCGCTCATCATGGCGGCGTCGATCTCGGCCAGTTCCGCACGGCGCTGCTGGTCTTCCCAGTACGCGATGCCGGCGATGCCGATGATCAGGGCCGCCAGCGGCCACGCAAGACCCAGGCCGCCCAGCCGTGCGAACAGACCGCGCGCGCGCGGTTCCTCGCCGGAGCCGCCGGTGGTGAGCGTGGCGCCCGCGCCGGCGAAGGCCGGCGTGAACGCGGGCGCGCTGATCGCCATCGCCACCTTTTCGGGCTTCTTGCGGGCGATCGCCGCGCGGCGGGCGTCCCGCAGCCGGTCGACGGTGGCGGCGGGAAGACCGGCGGTGTTTTCATCGAGTGCGCGGGTGATCTTCAGCGCGAACTCGTTTTCCTTCGTTTCAAGTGCGGAACTCATAGCGTGATCCCTTTGGCTTTCAGGGCTTGAGCGAGAGCGTGCGTAGCGCGGGAGCAATGTGTCTTCACGCTGCCCTCGGAGCAACCCATCGCGGCGGCCGTCTCGGCGACATCCATATCCTCCCAGTAACGCATGAGAAAAGCTTCTCGTTGACGTGCGGGCAGTTTCTGGATTTCGGCGTCGATCAGATTGAGGACCTGCTCGCGCTCCAGCTGGTTCTCGCTGCTTTCGCTGCCGACCGCGCCGTCTCCGGATTCGAAGGTTTCGAGCGGGTCGAATTCGTCGTCGTCGGCGTTGCCGAAGGACGAAAACAGGCTGACCCAGGTGTTGCGCACCTTCTGGCGACGGAAATGATCGTGCGTCGCATTCTGGAGAATACGCTGGAATAAAAGCGGAAGCTCGGAGGGTGGCCGGTCGCCGTACTTTTCGGCCAGCTTGATCATCGCCTCCTGGACGACGTCCAGCGCCGCGTCGTCATCGCGAACGGTGTACACGGTCTGCTTGAACGCGCGTCTTTCGACGCCCGCCAGGAAGTCGGCGAGTTCCTTGTCTGAGGCCATCCGTTGGGACCCGGCGCAATGAACCTGCGTTCGAAGTTGCGTGCGGGTTGCGTCGGTGAGGGATCGTGGAGTTCTGGGAAAACCTGCGAATGCTAGCAAAGTTTCGTGCAATTCGGAGGTTTCAGGATGTTTTGTTGCGGTTCTTGACGCGCGACCGGTGGTTTGCGCGTGCGGCCGGAAGAGCGGCCCGCACGCTGGTTGCTGCACGGAAAACGGATTTATCCGTCAAGCTTGAAAGATTCCCGCGATTTCTCGCAAGCGCGTGGACGGAATGGCAACTTTTTACTTGACCCGCCCGTTGCGCCGCTGTTACATTTTCTGACTCGCATCATCCAGTGAAATGTCTGCTTTGAGGCGAGCCCAAGAAGCACGCCTGTCAAACCTAGACGCGCCGCTTGAACCCGAGCCATAAGCCCGGTAGAGAGCACCCGATCAATTTTTTGCCGAAAATTCGAAAGGTGATGAATGAACATGCCCAGCGCGGAATTCTCCACGTCGGATACGACCCCCCCTCCAGAAGCTGACTCCATCGGTGGCACCGTGCTCATGCGCGCCCTGGCCGATGAAAACGTCGAATTCATCTGGGGCTATCCCGGCGGCTCGGTACTCTACATCTACGACGAGCTGTACAAGCAGGACCAGATCCAGCACATCCTCGTGCGCCACGAGCAGGCCGCTGTCCATGCCGCCGACGCGTATTCACGTTCCACCGGCAAAGTTGGCGTGTGTCTCGTGACTTCGGGCCCGGGCGTTACTAATGCCGTGACCGGCATCGCCACGGCCTACATGGATTCCATTCCGCTCGTCGTCATCAGCGGCCAGGTGCCCACCGCGGCCATCGGCCTCGACGCTTTCCAGGAATGCGACACCGTCGGCATCACGCGTCCGTGCGTGAAGCACAACTTCCTCGTGAAGGACGTGCGCGACCTGGCCGAAACCGTCAAGAAAGCGTTCTACATTGCCCGTACCGGCCGTCCCGGCCCGGTGCTGATCGACATTCCGAAAGATGTGTCGAAGGCGCCGTGCAAGTACGAGCCGGTCAAGAGCGTGTCGCTGCGTTCGTACAACCCGGTCACCAAGGGCCACTCGGGCCAGATTCGCAAGGCGGTGCAGCTGCTGCTGTCGGCGAAGCGTCCGTACATCTACACCGGCGGCGGCATCATCCTGGCCGACGCGTCGCGCGAACTGAACCAGTTCGCCGACCTGCTGGGCTACCCCGTCACCAACACGCTGATGGGCCTCGGCGGCTACCGTGCGTCGGACAAGAAGTTCCTCGGCATGCTCGGCATGCACGGCACGTACGAAGCCAACATGGCGATGCAGAACTGCGACGTGCTGATCGCCATCGGCGCGCGCTTCGACGACCGCGTGATCGGCGACCCGAAGCATTTCGCCTCCTCGCCGCGCAAGATCATCCATATCGACGTCGATCCGTCGTCCATTTCGAAGCGCGTGAAGGTGGACATTCCCATCGTCGGCGACGTGAAGGAAGTGCTGAAGGATCTCATCGAGCAGTTGCAGCACGCCGAGCACGGTCCGGACACCGCCGCGCTCAAGTCGTGGTGGGACGAGATCGAAGGCTGGCGCGCGAAGGACTGCCTGGCCTACGACCGCAAGAGCGAGATCATCAAGCCGCAATACGTGGTCGAGAAGCTCTGGGAACTCACCGACGGCAATGCCTTCGTGTGCTCGGACGTCGGCCAGCATCAGATGTGGGCCGCGCAGTTCTATCCGTTCAACAAGCCGCGCCGCTGGATCAACTCGGGCGGCCTGGGCACCATGGGCTTCGGCCTGCCGGCGGCGATGGGCGTGAAGATGGCCTATCCGGACGACGAAGTGGTCTGCATCACCGGCGAAGGCTCCATCCAGATGTGCATCCAGGAGCTCTCGACGTGCAAGCAGTACAACACGCCCGTCAAGATCATCTCGCTGAACAACCGCTATCTCGGCATGGTGCGCCAGTGGCAGCAGATCGAGTACAAGAAGCGCTACTCCAGTTCGTACATGGACGCGCTGCCTGACTTCGTGAAGCTTGCCGAAGCGTTTGGCCACGTCGGCATCCGTGTCGAAAAGACGGCGGACGTCGAGCCGGCGCTGAAGGAAGCGCTGCGTCTCAAGGATCGCACTGTATTTCTCGACTTCCAGACCGATCCCACCGAAAACGTATTCCCGATGGTGCAAGCCGGTAAAGGCATCACGGAAATGCTGCTCGGGTCTGAGGATCTCTAACGCGGGTTTGTCTCGCGAGGCTCGTGCGCGCCTGTCTTCACAAAGGACAAGCGCTGCGCGCGGGTTTTTCGGGCAAGCGCCATTCTGGAAACACATCGGGAAACACGAACATGAAACACATCATCTCCGTTTTGCTGGAAAACGAACCGGGCGCGTTATCGCGCGTCGTGGGACTGTTTTCGGCACGCGGCTATAACATCGAAACGCTGACGGTGGCGCCGACCGAAGACAGCTCGCTGTCGCGGCTGACCATCGTTTCGATTGGCTCGGACGACGTGATCGAACAAATCACGAAGCACCTGAACCGCCTGATCGAGGTGGTGAAAGTGGTCGACCTGACAGAGGGCGCCCACATCGAGCGCGAGCTGATGCTCATCAAGGTCAGGGCGGTCGGCAAGGAACGCGAAGAGATGAAGCGCATGGCGGACATTTTCCGCGGCCGCATCATCGACGTGACCGAGAAGACCTACACGATGGAACTGACCGGCGCGTCCGACAAGCTCGACGCGTTCATCCAGGCGCTCGACGCCACGGCGATCCTCGAAACGGTTCGCACGGGCAGCTCCGGCATCGGCCGGGGCGAGCGCATCCTCAAAGTGTAACGGCGCGGTTCATCTCTTCAGCAGCACACGTAGCGCAACCTATTTCAACGCATCATCAGGACTCAAGGAACCACCATGAAAGTTTTCTACGACAAGGACGCCGACCTCTCCCTCATCAAGGGCAAGCAAGTCACCATCATCGGTTATGGCTCGCAAGGCCATGCACACGCGCTGAACCTGAAGGAAAGCGGCGTGAACGTGACGGTCGGCCTGCGTAAGGGCGGCGCATCGTGGAGCAAGGCCGAGAACGCCGGCCTCAAGGTGAAGGAAGTGGGCGAAGCCGTGAAGGGCGCGGACGTCGTCATGATGCTCCTGCCCGACGAGCAGATCGCCGAGGTGTACAAGAACGAAGTGCACGCCAACGCCAAGGAAGGCGCGGCGCTGGCCTTCGCACACGGCTTCAACGTGCACTATGGCCAGGTGATCCCGCGTGCGGATCTGGACGTCATCATGATCGCGCCGAAGGCCCCGGGCCACACCGTGCGCGGCACGTACCAGCAAGGCGGCGGCGTGCCGCACCTGATCGCCGTGGCGCAGGACAAGTCGGGTTCGGCACGCGATGTCGCGCTGTCGTACGCGGCGGCCAACGGCGGCGGCCGTGCCGGCATCATCGAAACGAACTTCCGTGAAGAAACGGAAACCGATCTGTTCGGTGAGCAAGCGGTGCTGTGCGGCGGTACGGTCGACCTCATCAAGGCCGGTTTCGAAACGCTGGTGGAAGCCGGCTACGCGCCGGAAATGGCGTACTTCGAGTGCCTGCACGAGCTGAAGCTGATCGTCGACCTGATCTATGAAGGCGGCATCGCGAACATGAACTACTCGATCTCGAACAACGCCGAATACGGCGAGTACGTGACGGGTCCGCGCATCATCACCGAAGACACGAAGAAGGTGATGAAGGAAGTCCTGAAGGACATCCAGACCGGCGAGTACGCGAAGAGCTTCATCATCGAGAACCGCGCCGGCGCGCCGACGCTGCAATC
Source organism: Caballeronia sp. LZ065 (assembly GCF_031450975.1). Lineage (NCBI taxonomy): Bacteria > Pseudomonadati > Pseudomonadota > Betaproteobacteria > Burkholderiales > Burkholderiaceae > Caballeronia > Caballeronia sp. LZ065. Next base: position 2,269,097 of record NZ_JARUXV010000001.1, on the reverse strand, counting down.
GCGCCGCCGTATCACGGCCGAGCACCAGATCGAACAGGTCGGTGCAAAGCTGCGCGCAATGATGCCGTGGATTGCAAAGAACAAGCTGGTCGACCAGTCGAAGAACTAAGGTCTTTCGCCAGTCACGCTTCTTGCTGCATCAAAAGCCGTCCGGACGCCCTTGGCGCCGGGCGGCTTTTGTTATCCTACGGTTTTAAAAAACACAGAACCCGTTCATGAACTATCCTCATCCGATCATCGCCCGCGAAGGCTGGCCGTTCATCGCCATCGCGGCCGTCGTCGCCATCCTCGTGCAGGCGATGGGCGGCCTGGGCTTCGCCTGGATCTTCTGGCTGATCGTGATTTTCGTCGTCCAGTTCTTCCGCGATCCGGCACGTCCCATTCCGTCACAGGCCAACGCCGTGCTGTGCCCGGCCGATGGCCGCATTGTCGCGGTCGAAACCACGCACGATCCGTATGCCGGCCGCGAAGCGCTCAAGATCAGCGTGTTCATGAACGTGTTCAACGTGCACTCGCAGCGCTCGCCGGTGGATGGCGCGATCACCAAGGTGCAGTACTTCCCGGGCGCGTATCTGAACGCGGCGGTGGACAAGGCATCCACCGAGAACGAGCGCAATGCCGTCGTGCTTCAGACGGCTGCCGGTCACACGGTGACGTCGGTGCAGATCGCCGGTCTGATCGCGCGACGCATCCTGTGCTATGTGCATGTCGGCGAACCGCTGACGCGCGGTCAACGCTACGGTTTCATCCGCTTCGGCTCGCGGGTCGATGTCTATCTGCCGGTGGGAAGCCGTCCGCGCGTGTCGATCGGCGAGAAGGTTTCGGCCTCGTCGACGATTCTCGCCGAGTTCGCGGAATAACGCGGAGGCTCCATGGCGGCATTCAAACCACGCCGTAACCGCGTGTCCGGCGCTTCGCCGCGCGCGTTCCGCCGCAACAAGGCCGTGCAGGACGTGGGCGCGGTCGAATCGCGCCGCGCCAAGCGGCAGCAGTTCCTCAAGAAGCGCGGCATCTATCTGCTGCCGAATGCGTTCACTACGGCCGCGCTGTTCTGCGGCTTCTTCGCCGTCGTGCAGGCGATGAACGTGCGCTTCGAGATCGCGGCCATCGCCATTTTTGTCGCGATGGTGCTCGATGGCATGGACGGCCGCGTCGCCCGCATGACGCACACGCAGAGTGCGTTCGGCGAGCAGTTCGACAGTCTCTCGGACATGGTGTCGTTCGGCGTCGCGCCGGCGCTCGTGATGTACGAATGGGTGTTGAAGGATCTCGGCCGCTGGGGCTGGCTCGCGGCTTTCGTGTACTGCTCGGGCGCGGCGCTGCGGCTCGCGCGCTTCAATACGAATGTCGGCGTGGTCGACAAGCGTTACTTCCAGGGCCTGCCTTCGCCGGCAGCGGCGGCGTTGATCGCCGGCTTCGTGTGGCTCGCCACCGATAACCGCGTGCCGCTCAAGCTCGTGTGGCTGCCGTGGGTGGCGTTCGCGCTCACCATCTACGCGGGCGTCACGATGGTGTCGAATGCGCCGTTCTATAGCGGCAAGGCGCTCGACGTGCGCTATCGCGTGCCGTTCGCCGGCGTGCTGCTGGTGGTGGTGGCGTTCGTGCTGGTGTCGTCGGACCCGCCGGTGATGTTGTTCTGCCTGTTCGTGCTGTATGGCTTCTCGGGCTATATATGGTGGGGCTATCTCGCCATGCGCGGGCGGCAGAATCCGGCGCGCAGTTCTCAGCGGGATCATTAGAAGCTTCTGCGTCTTCAAGCAAAAAGGCGGCAACCGTGAGGTGTGCCGCCTTTTGCATTTCTGGCGATGGTTCGATCAATCCACTGCGGTCAACCCACGGCGGTTCAACCCGCGACCAGCGTGCCGTTTTCGACCCGCACGCGCTGACCCTGGCCAAACGGGGGCGCGTTCTTGTAGGTGAAATAACGCGTGTGGCCGTTCTCCATGCGCACGCGGACCGAGTAATCGGTTTCGCTGCGAACGTGCTTCTCGACCGAATTGCCGGCCAGACCGCCGCCGAGCGCCCCAAGCAGGGTCATCGCGGTACGGCCGCCGCCGCGTCCGAACTGGTTGCCGACCACGCCGCCCGCCACCGCGCCGCCGACTGCGCCAATCCCCGTGCCATGGCCTTCGTGCTTGACGGCGGAGATGGCTTCAACGGTGCCGCAAGTCGAGCAATAGGCCGGATGTTGCGGCGGTTGCTGCGCGTAGGAAGGTTGGGCGGGCTGCGGTTGTTGCTGGGCGGCTTGTTGAGCGGCTCGCTGCTGGGCTGCCTGTTGCGCCGCTTGTTGCTGAGCGGCCTGTTGCTGGGCAGCCTGCTGCTGTGCCGCGGCCGATTGCTGCGCCGGGCTGGGCGCCGCCGAGTCCACCACAGGCTGTTGCGCGACCGCAGCCGATTGAGTCTGCGGATTCTGTTCCGAGTTGCTGCTTGCCTTCGGGAAGAGCCCGGTCATGGCCGCCGTGGCGACGAGGCTGGCAACGATCACCGCACCCGCCGCCGTCGCGACGAGCGGATGCAAACGCCGCTGCTGCGGCTGCGCGCCGCTCGAAGCGGGCGAAGTATTGAGTTTATTGGTCCCGTTATCCATTTTCTGAACCTCCTTTCGAGGCAAAGTCCCGCGGCCAGAGCCGACTGTCACAGCCCATTGTCGGGCAAACCCGGATTCTTCGCTTTTTCGGGTTGTAACAATTTCCCGGAATAGCACGGCATGATGAAAAGCACAACGGATGCCAGCCTGAAAGGTCTTCGGCAAAGGGACCGCTCGTGACGACGACTTGAAACTTTTACCCGCAGTAACAGAAAAAGCGTTCAGACGAAAAAAAGCGCGCCCGGAAGGGGCGCGCTTCGAGAGCATGGAAAGCCGGAAGAATCAGTCTTCGCGACGCAGATGCGGGAACAGGATCACATCGCGAATGCTCGGGCTGTCGGTGAGCAGCATGACCAGACGGTCGACGCCGATGCCGCAGCCGCCTGTCGGCGGCATGCCGTATTCGAGCGCGCGGATATAGTCGGCGTCGAAGTACATGGCTTCCTCGTCGCCGGCGTCCTTCTGGTCGACCTGCTTCTGGAAGCGCGCGGCCTGGTCTTCTGGATCGTTCAGCTCCGAGAAGCCATTGGCGATTTCACGGCCCGTGATGAACAGCTCGAAACGCTCGGTGATGCCCGGCACCGAATCCGACGCGCGCGCGAGCGGCGACACTTCAATCGGGTAGTCGACGATATAGGTCGGTTCCCACAGTTGCGATTCCGCCGTCTCTTCGAACAGCGCCAGTTGCAGCGAACCGACTCCGGCATTCAAAAAGGCCGGCTGATTCGTATCGACGCCAAATTTCTTCAGTTCCGTGCGCACGAACGCGCCGTCCGACAACTGCGCGTCGGTGTACTGCGGCGCGTATTTCTGAATGGCCTGGCTGATCGTCAGCCGATGGAACGGCTTGGCCAGGTCCAGTTCGCGCCCTTGATAGGTGATGGTCGCGGTGCCGAGCGCGTCGATGGCCGCCTGGCGGATCAGCTGTTCGGTGAAGTCCATCAGCCAGCGGTAATCCGTGAAGGCCGCGTAGAACTCCATCATCGTGAATTCCGGATTGTGACGCGGCGACACGCCTTCGTTCCGGAAGTTACGGTTGATCTCGAACACGCGTTCGAAGCCGCCGACGATCAGCCGCTTCAGATAAAGCTCCGGCGCGATGCGCAGGAACATCTGCATGTCGAGCGCATTGTGATGCGTGACGAAGGGCTTGGCCGCCGCGCCGCCCGGAATCGGGTGCAGCATCGGCGTTTCGACTTCCATGAAGTTGGCCTGCGCCATGAAGTTGCGGATCGACGTGACGGCTTTGGTGCGCGCCATGAAGGTCTGGCGCGATTCCGGCGTGACGATCAGATCCACATAACGCTGGCGATAGCGCGTTTCCTGGTCGGCGAGGCCATGGAACTTGTCCGGCAGCGGACGCAGTGCTTTGGAGAGCAAACGCAATTCCGTGCAGCGCACCGACAGTTCGCCCTTGTTGGTCCGGAACAGCACGCCCTTCGCGGCAATGATGTCGCCCAGATCCCACTTCTTGAAGGCGTCGTAGGTGTCGGCGCCGACATCTGCGGGCGTCACGAAGAACTGGATCTGGCCGCTGCCGTCCTGAACCGTGGCGAAGCTCGCCTTGCCCATCACACGCTTGAGCATCATCCGTCCGGCCAGCGCGACGGGCAGGGGATTTGCCTCGAGCGCGTCCTTGTCGGTGTCGGCATAGCCGGCTTGCAGCGCGGCGGCCTGGTGCGTCGGGCGGAAGTCGTTCGGATAGGCGACGCCCTGCTCGCGTAGCGCGCGCAGTTTCTCGCGCCGCTCGGCCATGATCTGGTTTTCTTCCAGTTCGGGAGCGGCGCCCGGTTGAGTCGGTTCGGTCATGATGGTGTGGCTTGGATATGAGGCAAAAGCGAGACAAAGGCGCGGCGCAGTGAAACGAACACGGCGCGGCCAAAAAGCCGCGCCGCTTGGGCAGGTCAGACGCCCTGTTTCAGGCTCGCGCTGATGAAGTCGTCGAGGTCGCCGTCGAGCACGGCGCGCGTGTTGCTCATTTCGACGCTGGTGCGCAGGTCCTTCACGCGGCTCTGGTCGAGCACGTAGGAGCGGATCTGATGGCCCCAGCCCACGTCGGTCTTGCTCGATTCGAGCTTGTCCTGTTCGGCCTGGCGCTTGCGCATCTCGAACTCATAGAGACGCGCCTTCAGCATCTGCATGGCTTCCGCGCGGTTGCGGTGCTGCGAGCGGTCGTTCTGGCACTGCACGACGATGCCGGTCGGCGCGTGCGTGAGACGCACGGCGGAGTCGGTCTTGTTGATGTGCTGGCCGCCCGCGCCCGACGCGCGATACGTGTCGGTGCGGATGTCGGCCGGATTGATCTCGATTTCGATGGAATCGTCGATTTCCGGATACACGAACACCGACGAGAACGACGTATGCCGTCCGCCCGACGAATCGAACGGCGACTTGCGCACCAGCCGGTGAATGCCGGTTTCCGTGCGCAGATAGCCGTAGGCGTATTCGCCCTCGACCTTGATGGTCGCGCTCTTGATGCCGGCGACGTCGCCTTCGGATTCTTCCAGCACTTCGGTCTTGAAGCCCTTGCGCTCGCAGTAGCGCAGATACTGGCGCAGCAGCATGGACGCCCAGTCGCAGGCCTCGGTGCCGCCGGCGCCGGCCTGGATGTCGATGAAGCAGTTGTTCGGATCGGCCGGGTTGGAGAACATCCGGCGGAATTCCATGTCCTCGACGCGCACCCGCAAGGCGTCGGCATCGGCTTCGGACGCGACCAGCGTGTCCTCGTCCTCTTCCTCGCGCGCCATCTCGAAGAGTTCGTTGGCGTCGCTCAGGTCGCTGTCGAGCGCGGTGAGCGTCGAGACGACGCCGTCGAGCAGCTTCTTTTCACGACCGAGCGCCTGGGCGTTCTTCGAGTCGTTCCAGACGTTCGGGTCTTCGAGTTCCTTGTTGACTTCAACTAGACGCGCGGACTTGGCGTCGTAGTCAAAGATACCCCCGTAGCTCGCCCGCGCGACGGCGCAGGTCGGCCAGAAGGCTTTCGATCGCGTTGAGACGTTCCGCTTCCATTGTCGATCTTCGGCTTCGTAAAAAGAGCAAATTATAGCCGATCGACCGCGTTTTCCCGCGCAAGACCGGCCGTGGAGGCCGTTTTCAGCCTGCGTGCTCGACAATCAACTGCACCCGCGCGACGCCATTCCACGAATCGCTGACGAGCCGGTACGCGACGGTGGCGCGCGGCGGCAGCAGATCGACGTGGTTGAACCAGATCGCGTTGAAGCGCTGGCGGCCGCGCAGCAGCGAAAGCTTCAGATGCTTGTCCTTCACGAGCGCCTGCGAGGCGACTTCGAATTCGCCGGAGAAGGTGGGCGCGGGAAAGCCCTGGCCCCAGACGGCGGTGTCCAGCATCTCGACGAACTGCGGCGTGAAGTACGCATCCTCCAGTTCGCCGTCGGTTTCGACGGTGCGCGCCAGCGCGTCCGCGGTCAGCCATTCGCGGCCGACCGCTTCGAACGCGGCGGTGAAGCGGGGGATGTCGGCGGTGGCGAGCGTGAGGCCCGCGGCCATTGCGTGGCCGCCGAACTTGTGGATCAGGCCCGGCTCGCGCTTGCTGATGAGATCCACTGCATCGCGCAGATGAAACCCCGGGATCGAGCGGCCGGAGCCCTTGCAGAGCACGCCGCTGTCGTCGGCGTGGGCGAACGTGAAGGAAGGCCGGTGGAAGCGCTCCTTCAGGCGCCCCGCGACAATCCCGATCACGCCCTGATGCCAGCTCGCGTCGTAGAGCGTGAGGGTGGCGCGCTCGCCGCAATCGAGCGTCTGCAGTTCGGCCAGCGCCTGCTGCTGCATGCCGGCTTCGATTTCACGGCGTTCGCGGTTCATGCCATCCAGTTGCTGCGCAAGTTCCCAGGCGCGGCCGATGTCGTCGGTGGTCAGGCATTCGATGCCCAGCGACATGTCCGACAGACGGCCCGCCGCGTTCAGGCGCGGCCCGAGCGCGAAGCCGAGATCGAAACCCGAGGCGGTACGCGCATCGCGGGCGGCGGCGCGGAACAGCGCCGCGATGCCCGGCTGCATGCGCCCCGAGCGGATCCGCTTGAGCCCTTGCGCGACCAGGATGCGATTGTTGCAGTCGAGCTTCACGACATCGGCGACGGTGCCGAGCGCGACCAGATCGAGCAGGCCGTCGAGGCGCGGTTCGGGCACATCCTGATTCTGATAGGCGCCGCGGCGGCGCAGTTCGGCGCGCAACGCGAGCAGCACGTAGAACATCACGCCGACGCCCGCGATGCATTTGCTCGGAAACGCGCAGCCCGGCTGGTTCGGATTGACGATGGCGCGTGCGGCGGGGAGTTCGTCGCCGGGCAGGTGATGATCGGTCACGAGCACGTCGATGCCGAGCGCATTCGCGGCCGCGACGCCGTCCACGCTGGCGATGCCGTTGTCGACCGTGATCAGCAGTTCGGGCAAGCCGGACGTCGAGCGCGCCGCCAGGTCGACGATTTCCGGCGTCAGCCCGTAGCCATATTCAAAGCGGTTCGGCACCAGGTAGTCGATGTTCGCGCCGAACATGCGCAGGCCGCGCACGGCCACGGCGCAGGCGGTGGCGCCGTCGCAGTCGTAGTCCGCGACGACCAGCATGCGCTTGCCCGCTTCAAGCGCGTCGGCGAGCACGACGGCCGCGTCGTCGCAACCCTTGAGGCCGGCGGGGGGATGCAGGCGCTTGAACTCGGTTTCCACCTCGTCGGGCGTGCGCACGCCGCGCGCCGCGTACAGCCGCGCGATGACGGGATGCAGCCCGTGGCGCGCGAGCGCGTCGGCATCGGCGGGGGAGGCAGCGCGGGTAACGATTCGCGTCATTCGGAAAACCTTATTCGATGAGCAGCGCCGCGACCGGCCGGCGGCGCCAGAATTTGCGCAGGTCGCCGCGCGTGACGGTGAGCGTGACCGACCCGGTGTCGCCGCACAGCGTCAGTTCGAGGCGGCCGAGCGAGCCGTCGGTGAGCGCCTGTAGCGCCGGCGCGAACCACGTCTCTTCGAGCGTCCTGAGTGCCGCATTCCAGCCCGCCCAGTCCTGTTCGATGAACGGCGCCGAGAACGGATCGAGTTCGACGAGCGTCGTGCCGGACTTGCCGGACGTATCCGCGCCTGGCAGCGCTGCGAACGACTCCGGCGGCCGCGACGGCTCGATGCCCGCCGCCAGCGCCAGTCCGCGCGTGGCAGCGGCCTCCGACAGCACGCGTGCAAACGGGCTCGTCACCGGACGCAGCGCGCCTTGCGCGTGCAGCCAGATCGAGTTGATGGCGGGCAGGCCGCGCGACTCGCGTTCGAGGTTCAGCGGCTGTTCGAACCAGGCCATCTGCACTTCGTTCTGCAGTTTCATCCACGCGCGCGAACGCTCGCCGGTGCGGGCTTCGTGCGGCAGCCAGATTTCGATATTGCGGCCCGTTGCGCGCAGCGGCGCCGCGCCGGCCAACGTGCCTAGCGCCGCGCCCGACACGTACCAGCGCAAGGGCGTCGGCGCCTGCAACGTCAGGCCCTGATCCTCGATCACCGGGCGCGCGAGTTCGAGCAGCACGCGCGCTTCCTCGGTATGCACGCCGAGCGTGTCCGGATCGATCAGTACCAGATGATCGTGGGCGATCCGCACGTGAACCGGCTCGATGCAGGCCCACGAGGCGTCGCCCGGTGTGCCGCCGTCGGCGAGCAGCATGAAAGGGGCGAGCGGGGCATCGTCTGAATAGCGCTGATCGGCGGGCGTTACTGCGCCGAAACGTCGCGCGATCCAGCGCTCGTGCGGCAGCGTGCGCTGAAAGTCTTCGCCGATCACGCGTTCTTCGAGCGTGGCGCGGGCCAGCAGTTTGTCGAGCGCCGCGCCCTCCAGACCATGCAGGGCGGTGGCCGCATCCGCCGCCGAGGGCAGCGCGAAGGGCAGCAGGAGATGAAGTGCGGGGAGTGCGTGAGCGGGCATGATGCCCGGCATTGTAGGGCAAAGCGCTTTTGCCGATGCCGGGCGCCGCGCGGTTTTTGACTCGTCCGAGAGGCAGGTTCGTGCGTCGCTTTCTTCATATATGGCAAACTTTCGCAAATTTCACGCGCGGGGCGGTGGCATCGGCGTCGTGCGGGGCGGATGTGCGTTGATCGTCATGCATCCACCACGGCCGCCCGGGCGTATTCACACGGTGTCATCGGGGCGCCGCCACGCTTGACCAGCAGCAAAAAAAGGATTCGCTTGAAACTTCCGTACGAATGGCAGATCGGCTGGCGCTACACGCGCGCCAGCAAACGCACCACAGGCAACGGCTTCATTTCGTTCATCGCGCTCGTTTCGATGGCGGGCATCGCGCTCGGCGTCGCCGCGCTGATCGTCGTGCTCTCCGTGATGAACGGCTTCCAGAAGGAAGTGCGCGACCGCATGCTGTCCGTGCTCGCGCACGTCGAGATTTTCTCGCCGTCCGGTTCCATGCCCAACTGGCAACTCACCGCGCAGGAAGCGCGCCGCAATCCGGAAGTGATCGGCGCGGCGCCTTATGTCGAGGCGCAGGCGCTGCTCACGCGCCAGGGCGCGGTCAGCGGCGTCGCGCTGCGCGGCGTGGAGCCTTCGCTGGAACCGGAAGTCTCGGACATCGGCAAGGAGATGCGCGCCGGCAAGCTCACGGATCTCGTGCCGGGCGGCTTCGGCATCGTGCTGGGCAAGGATCTCGCGATGAATCTGGGCGTCATGACCGGCGACAAGATCACGCTGGTCGCGCCCGAAGGCACCATCACGCCCGCCGGGATGATGCCGCGCCTCAAGCAGTTCACGGTGGTAGGCATCTTCGAGTCCGGCCACTACGAGTACGACTCCACGCTGGCGCTGATCGAGATCAAGGACGCGCAAGCGCTGTTCCGCCTGCCCGCGCCCACCGGCGTGCGGCTGCGCCTGAAGGACATGCAGCGCGCGCCGCAAGTGGCGCGCGAGCTGGCGAAGACCCTGTCCGGCGATCTCTACATCCGCGACTGGACGCAGCAGAACAAGACCTGGTTCTCGGCCGTGCAGATCGAGAAGCGCATGATGTTCATCATTCTCACGCTGATCATCGCGGTGGCGGCGTTCAACCTGGTGTCGTCGCTGGTGATGACCGTCACCGACAAGCAGGCCGACATCGCCATCCTGCGCACGCTCGGCGCGCAGCCGGGCTCGATCATGAAGATTTTCGTCGTGCAGGGCGTGACGATCGGTTTCATCGGTACGGCGCTCGGCGTGACCTTCGGCTGCCTGATCGCGTGGAGCATTCCGTGGCTGGTGCCGATGATCGAGCATCTGTTCAACGTGCAGTTCCTGCCGTCCTCGGTGTATTTCATCAGCGAGCTGCCGTCCGAGCTCGTCCCCGGCGATGTCGCGAAGATCGGCGTCATCGCATTCCTGTTGTCGTCGCTCGCGACGCTCTATCCGAGCTGGCGCGGCGCAAAGATTCGTCCGGCGGAGGCGCTGCGCTATGAGTGATCTGATTCCCGCCGACAACGTGGTGCTGAACGCCTCGGCCATTTCGAAGACCTTCGTGCAGGGCGGCTTCAACGTGCCCGTCCTCAACAACGCGCAGTTGCAGGTGATGAAGGGCGAGAAGCTGGCGATCGTCGGCGCGTCGGGTTCGGGCAAGAGCACGTTGCTGCACGTGCTCGGCGGCCTCGACGAACCGAGCGCCGGCAAGGTGTCGCTGCTCGGCAAGCCGTTCACCGAGCTGAAGGAAAAGGAGCGCAACGAACTGCGCAACCGGGCGCTCGGCTTCGTCTATCAGTTTCATCATCTGCTGCCGGAGTTCACCGCGCTCGACAACGTCGGGATGCCGCTGCGCATCCGCCGCATGTCCGAGGAGGCGTCCCGCAAGGAGGCGCAGGAGATGCTGGACCGGGTAGGCGTGGGGCATCGGGCGAAGCATCGTCCGGGCGAGCTGTCGGGCGGCGAGCGGCAGCGCGTCGCGATTGCCCGCGCGCTCGTCACGCGGCCCGCCTGCGTGCTCGCCGACGAGCCCACCGGCAACCTCGACAGCGGCACAGCGGACACGGTGTTCAACCTGATGCTGGAGCTGTCGCAGACGCTGGAGACGAGCTTCGTGATCGTCACGCACGACACGGATCTGGCCGCGCGCTGCGACCGCATCATGCGTCTGCGCGACGGCGTGCTGCACGAAGAGCCGGTGGTGCCGGTCTGAGCGTTCTGGTGCACGGAGGGCGTCATGTGGATCGATACGCACTGTCATCTCGATGCCGGCGAATTCGACGCCGATCGTGACGCCGTCGCCGAGGCCGCGCACGCGGCGAAGGTCGCGCGCATCGTGATTCCGGGCGTGGGGCGCTTCAACTTCGACGCGGTGCGCGAGCTGGCGCATCGGGTCGCGGGCGGGGCGTATGCGCTCGGCATTCATCCGCTGTACACGCCGGGCGCCACCGACGACGACCTGCGCGTGCTGCGCGAGCAAATCGCGGCGAGCATGCACGATCCGCGCTTCGTGGGTATTGGTGAGATCGGGCTCGACTACTTCGTGCCGACGCTCGACGATGCCCGCCAGCAGTTCTTCTTCAATGCGCAACTGAAGCTGGCGCGCGAGTTCGGCCTGCCGGTGATCTGCCACGTGCGCAAGTCGCAGGACAAGGTGCTGAAAGGCCTGCGCGTGCACGACATTCATCAGGGCATCGCGCATGCGTTCAACGGCAGTTTCCAGCAGGCAGAGGCGTTCATCGCGCAGGGCATGCGGCTTGGTTTCGGCGGCAACCTGACCTTCGAACGCGCGCTGCAGATCCGGCGGCTCGCGACCGATCTGCCGCTCGACGCGATCGTGCTCGAAACCGACGCGCCCGATATCGCGCCCGCATGGCGCTACAAGCAGCGCAACACGCCGGATCAGGTGGCGCGCATCGCGCAGGTGCTGGCGCAACTGCGCGGCATCGACGAAACCACGCTTTCCCTAGGCACAACGGCCAGCGCGCACGCGGCGCTGCCACGGCTCGCGCTCGCTTCCTCATAATGTTTCAGTCGAATGCAAAGCGGTTTGCGTTCGCGACGGCAATGAGGACGAGGAAGCGGTGCGGGCGATTCTGCTGGGATATGCGTTGGGCATCGGATGGCTTCAGCAGCAGGCGCACTTGCCGGGCGGCTTCGGGTGGCTCGTTTGCTGTGCCGGCTTCCTTCTCTCGATAGGGTTGGGGATTGCGAAGCCACGGCTGCGCGTGGCGAGCTTCACAATTGCTGTTTGCTTCGCGGGCTTTGCGTATGCGGCATGGCGGGCCGAAGTGCGCTTGCAGCGGCAGTTGCCGGTTGCTTACGAACAGCGGGATATCGAGCTGAGCGGTTTCGTGCGCGGCATGCCCGACGCGCGCGCCGATGGCACGCGTTTGCTCTTCGAAGTCGAATCGAATAGTGCGCGGCTCGAGGACTTTCCACGCATCGTGCGCTTGCTCTGGATGGAGAAGGAGGGCGCGCCGCTGCCAGCCCTTTACGCAGGTGAGCGTTGGCGATTGACTGCGCGCCTGAAACGCCCGCACGCCGAAGCGAACTTCGCGCTTCGGGATGGCGAAGCGAGCTTGCTGGAACGCAATATCCGCGCGACGGGCGTCGTGTCCGCCACGCCCGCGCCGCAGCGTTTGAAGCCAGACGCCAGCGGGCCGCTGCTGGCGCTCGACCGCTTGCGTACGCGGTTGCGTGAGCGCATCGACAGCGTGCTGCACGATGCGCCGCATCGCGGCATCGTCGTCGCACTGGCGGTCGGCGCACAGAACGCCGTCAGCGACGAGGACTGGAGCGTGATGCGCGCCACCGGCACGAGCCATCTCGTCGCGATCTCGGGCTTGCATATCGGCTTCGTTGCGGGACTGGCGGGTTTGCTGTGCGGCTTCGTCTGGAAGCGCCTGAGGCTGCGCGGCGTCGCCGCGCCGCTGATTGCGGCCACGCCGAAGGCGGCGATGCTCGGCGCGGCCGCGTGCGCCGCGTTCTACGCGGCGCTGGCCGGCTTCAACGTGCCCGCGCAACGCACGCTGTGGATGCTGCTGATCGCCGCCTGCGCGCTGTTCAGCGGGCGGCGGCCGGCGTCGTCGCTGGTGCTGCTGTGGGCGCTCGCATGCGTGCTGAGCGCGGATCCGTGGGCGGTGACGTCGCCGGGGTTCTGGCTGTCGTTCGGGGCAGTGGGCGCGATTCTGTTCGCGCTCGCTTCGGCGGGTCGCACCGCCTCCCGGTCGATGACGCCGGATGACGACGACATCGACCCATGGGATCGCGCGGATCCGGGCGAATTGGGCCAGCGGCCCGTGCCAGCTTCCGGCGCGCGGCGCACCGTCGCACGCGTGCTCCACTTCATGCGCCGCTGCGCGCGTCGCGTGCGCGTCCGGATGGCCGCCGGCATGCGCGTGCAGTACGCGGTGACGCTCGCGCTCGCGCCGCTCACGGTCTGGTGGTTCTCGCAGATCCCCTTGCTCGGGCCATTCGCGAACGCCTTCGCCATTCCATGGATCAGCGTGCTCGTCACGCCCGCGACGCTCGCCGGCTTGCTGCTGCCCGAGCCCCTCGACGCGCCTCTGCTGCACGCAGCCCACGCCGCGCTCGCCGTGCTGTGCGACGTGCTCGCGCGCCTCGCCGCCGCGGCGCCCGCGTCGCTCTGGCACTTGCCCCGGCCGGAGCCGTTCGCGCTGGCGGCGGCGTGCATCGGCGTTGCATGGGCGCTGGCGCCGCAGGGCTGGCCGCTGCGCTGGGCCGCGCCGCTGACCTGGCTGCCGCTGCTCGCGCCCGCGCCGCACCCCGCGCCGCCGGGCGCGTTCCGCGTGACCGCGCTGGATATCGGCCAAGGCTCGGCGCTCGTCATCGAGACCGCGCATCATGCGCTGCTGTTCGACGCCGGTCCCGGCCCGGAATCGAACCATGCGGGCGAGCGCATCGTCGCGCCGTATCTGCTCGCCACTGGCGTGACCGCGCTCGATGCGCTCGTCGTCAGTCATTCCGATTCGGATCACGCGGGCGGCGCGCCGGCCGTGTTGCGGACGGTCGTCGTGCGGCAACTGCTCGCCTCGCTGCCGGCGCAGGATGTGCTCTGGGCATCCGCCCGCGCGCGCGGCATCAAGACGCTGCGCTGCGCGGCGGGCCAGCGCTGGGAGTGGGACGGCGTCGAGTTCCGCGTGTTGTGGCCGGAGCCCGCGCCGCTCACAGGCAAGCCGAACCGGCAGTCGTGTGTGCTCAAGGTGACGAGCGCGGCGGGACGGGCGGCGCTGTTCACGGCGGATATCGAAGCCGACGTCGAACGCGCGTTGCTCTTGCGCGACCGCGACGCCCTGCGCGCCGACCTGCTGATCGCGCCGCATCACGGCAGCCGCACGTCGTCGACCGAGCCTTTCCTCGATGCCGTCGAGCCGCGCGCCGCGCTATTTCAGGTAGGCTATCGCAACCGTTTTCATCACCCGAATGCCAGCGTGTTCGCGCGTTACGGCCTGCGCGCCATGCCGCTGTCACGCAGCGACGAAGACGGCGCGGCGCGCGTCGAGATTGGCGCGGACCTTACGCTCGAACGCTTCAGACACACGCACGCCCGCTACTGGATGGGGCGCTGATCAGAACAAAAGGAACGGCACGGAGGCGTCCCCGCGTGAAAGACATCATCCAGTTTTCGCATGCGAACGGCTTTCCCGCATCGACCTATCGCACGATGTTCGCCGAGCTGGCCGACGAATTCGAGATTCGCGGCATCGAATGCATCGGTCACGATCCGCGCTTTCCGGTCACGCAGGATTGGCCGCATCTGGTGGAACAGCTCATCGACGACCTGAACCGCCAGCGCGCCGCCGCCGACGGCGAACCCGCGAAAGTCTGGCTGGTCGGGCATTCGCTGGGTGGCTATCTGTCGCTGCTGGCGGCGCTGAAGCGGCCCAACTGGGTGAAGGGCGTCGTGATGCTCGATTCGCCGGTGATCGCGGGCTGGAAAAGCGGTTTGCTGCGCATCACGCAGTGGACCGGACTGGACGAGCGGCTGTCGCCCGCCGCCGCCACGCGCAAGCGGCGCACGCACTGGGCGGGCCGCGACGAGGCATGGCGGCATTTTCACGCCAAACCCGCTTTCGCGCGCTGGGACGAGCGCATGCTGGCTGACTACATCGACCGCGGCATGCGCGAAGCGCAGCCGGACGGCGGGCGCACGCTGGCCTTCGACCGGCAGGTCGAATATCGGATCTATCGGACCTTGCCGCACACGCTCGGTGCGCGGCTCGCGCACGGCGCGCCGGTGCCGGTGGGCTTCATCGCGGGGACGCGCTCGCGCGAGGTACGCCACGTGGGGCTCGGCATGACGCGGCGCGTGGTCGGCGAGCGGCTCGAATGGCTGGACGGCAGCCATCTGTTCCCGATGGAACGTCCGATCGACACCGCGCGCGCCGTGCAGCGCATGATTACGTCGATGCGCGACACTGTCTGACACCGCGCCGACCAACTCTATGCCGGTTTGTAAAGGGGCACGAGGCCCACATCGCCGTGCAGCGCATGATTACGTCGATGCGCGCCGCCGTCTGAAGCTGCGCCGGAGCGTCCGTATGCGCGCATGAAAAAGGGCACGACGCCCCCATGCCGCGCGGCGAAATGACTTCCCGGAAACCGGATGAAAACGCATGCATTCGCAGCCCGCCCGGCGTCCAGGCACGCTTCGTGGGGCGCGGCCTTTACGGTATAATCCGTTTTTCCCGCGAGCATCTAGCGATGACCAAATATGTATTCGTCACCGGCGGCGTAGTGTCTTCCCTCGGCAAGGGTATTGCCGCCGCCTCCCTCGCCGCGATCCTCGAATCGCGCGGTCTGAAAGTCACCCTCCTCAAGCTCGATCCCTACATCAACGTCGACCCCGGCACGATGTCCCCGTTTCAGCACGGCGAAGTGTTCGTGACGGAAGACGGCGCGGAAACCGACCTCGACCTCGGCCACTACGAGCGCTTCATCAGCACGAAGATGCGCAAGGCCAACAATTTCACCACCGGCCAGATCTACGAATCGGTGATCCGCAAGGAACGCCGCGGCGAGTACCTCGGCAAGACGGTGCAGGTCATTCCGCACATCACCAACGAAATCCAGGCGTTCGTCGAGCGCGGCGCGGCGGCGGCCACCTGCGGCCAGCCGGATGTCGCGATCGTCGAAATCGGCGGCACGGTGGGCGACATCGAGTCGCTGCCGTTCCTCGAAGCCGCGCGGCAGATGAGCCTGCGCATGGGCCGCAACAGCGCGTGCTTCGTGCACCTGACGCTCGTGCCGTTCATCGCCACCGCCGGCGAACTGAAGACCAAACCCACGCAGCACAGCGTGCAGAAGCTGCGCGAAATCGGTATCTATCCGAACGTGCTGCTGTGCCGCGCCGACCGCCCGATTCCCGACGACGAGCGCTCGAAGATCTCGATGTTCTCGAACGTGCCGGAAGACGCCGTGATTTCCGTGTGGGACGCGGACAGCATCTACAAGATTCCGCAGATGCTGAACGACCAGCATCTCGACGACATCATCTGCGAGGAGCTTAAGCTCGCGCCGCCGCCGGCCGACCTCGCGATGTGGGCGGACCTCGTGCGGAAGCTCGAGCATCCGAAGAGCGAAGTGACCATCGGCATGGTCGGCAAGTATGTCGAGCTCACGGAGTCGTACAAGTCGCTGATCGAGGCGCTGCGTCACGCGGCCATCCATACGTCGACCAAGGTCAACATCGAGTACATCGATTCCGAGCAGATCGACGCCGAAGGCACCGACGCCCTCAAGCATCTCGACGCCGTTCTGGTGCCGGGCGGCTTCGGCCGGCGCGGCACGGAAGGCAAGATCAAGGCCATCCGCTACGCGCGCGAATCGAAGACGCCGTATCTCGGCATCTGTCTCGGCATGCAGCTCGCGGTGATCGAGTTCGCGCGCGACGTCGCCGGTCTCGCCGACGCGAACTCCACCGAGTTCGATCAGGACACGCAGAACCCGGTCGTCGCGCTCATCACCGAGTGGTATGACCGCGCGGGCCGCGTCGAAAAGCGCAGCGAGGAATCGGATCTGGGCGGCACCATGCGCCTCGGTTCGCAGAAGTGCCCGATCAAGCCCGGCACCATGGCCGAGCGCATCTATGGCACGGATGTGAATGAGCGTCATCGTCACCGTTATGAAGTCAATAACCGTTTCGTGCCCCAGCTCGAAGCAGGCGGGCTTATCATCAGCGCCCGTACTCCGAGCGAGGACCTGCCCGAAATGATGGAGCTGCCGCAAGCGCTGCATCCGTGGTTCGTCGGCGTGCAGTTCCACCCCGAGTTCACCTCGACGCCGCGCGACGGGCATCCGCTCTTCAAGGCCTTCGTCGAAGCCGCGCGCGCACATGCGCAAGGCGCGGGCGCGGCGTCGCAGGCCAAGGCCACCGCTGGAGCGCAAGCATGAAGCTGTGTCACTTCGAAGCCGGTCTGGACCAGCCGTTCTTCCTGATCGCCGGAACGTGTGTCGTCGAGTCGGAGCAGATGACCATCGACGTCGCCGGACGGCTGAAGGAAATCACCACGAAGCTGGGCATTCCGTTCATCTACAAGTCGTCGTTCGACAAGGCGAACCGTAGCTCCGGCAAGTCTTATCGCGGCCCGGGCATGGACGAAGGCCTGCGCATCCTGGGCGAAGTGAAGAAGCAACTGGGCGTGCCTGTCCTCACGGACGTGCATGCGGAAGAGGAAATCGAAGCCGTGGCATCGGTCGTGGACGTGCTGCAGACGCCCGCGTTCCTCTGCCGCCAGACGGATTTCATCCACGCGTGCGCGCGTTCGGGCAAGCCGGTCAACATCAAGAAGGGCCAGTTTCTCGCGCCGCACGACATGAAGAACGTGATCGACAAGGCACGCGACGCCGCGCGCGAAGCGGGCTTGTCGGATGACCGTTTCATGGCGTGCGAGCGCGGCGTGTCGTTCGGCTATAACAACCTCGTCTCCGACATGCGCTCGCTCGCGATCATGCGCGAGACGAACGCGCCCGTCGTGTTCGACGCCACCCACTCGGTGCAGTTGCCGGGCGGGCAGGGCACCAGCTCCGGCGGCCAGCGCGAGTTCGTGCCGGTGCTGGCGCGCGCGGCCATTGCCACGGGCGTCGCGGGCGTGTTCATGGAGACGCATCCGGACCCGGCCTGCGCGAAGTCGGATGGTCCGAACGCGGTGCCGCTGCATCGCATGGAAGCGCTGCTTGAAACGCTCATCACGATCGATCGCGCCGTCAAGAGCGGTCCGTTTCTCGAAAGCGATTTCAACTGAAACTGAGCGGCAACCGCCATTGCAGTTTCGCGGTGAAGAAGTACGATAGCGGGCGCCCATGTCGGCGCCCGCATGCAGAACAGCGGTCACGTGACGTGGCCGTGCAGGAGGAGCGGGTCGTGCCTGACAGGTTCGAAGGCATGGCCGTCATGACGAACCTGAAGCCGAACTTGGAGCATTCCGCGGTCACGCAGCAGTATCGTGATCGCATGTGCCGGTCCCGCATCGGCCCGACGGGTTCAGTTCACCGCAGCGTCGGCCGCGCTTGTTACGAGTCGCGCAACGCCGTCGCGCCACTGAACCGGCAGGTCGTGCAAAGGGTCCGGGCGAAGCGCAGCAGGCGCGAGCGCCACGGCCAGTCCGGCCGCGCCGCGTCGTAACGCCTGACAGAATTCATCGTCATTTCTTGAGGAAACCATGAGTGCTATCGTAGATATCATCGGCCGCGAGATTCTCGATTCGCGAGGCAATCCCACTGTCGAATGCGACGTGTTGCTCGAATCGGGCACGATGGGCCGCGCCGCGGTGCCGTCGGGTGCGTCCACCGGATCGCGCGAAGCCATCGAACTGCGCGACGACGAAGCCGGCCGCTATAACGGCAAGGGCGTGCTGAAAGCCGTCGAACACATCAATACCGAGATTTCCGAAGCCATCATGGGCCTCGATGCCTCGGAACAAGCCTTCCTCGACAAGACCCTGCTCGAACTCGACGGCACCGACAACAAGTCGCGTCTCGGCGCGAACGCGATGCTGGCCGTGTCCATGGCTGTCGCGAAGGCCGCTGCTGAAGAAGCGGGTCTGCCGCTGTATCGCTACTTCGGCGGCTCGGGCGCGATGCAACTGCCGGTGCCGATGATGAACATCGTCAACGGCGGCGCGCACGCGAACAACAGCCTGGACATCCAGGAATTCATGATCGTGCCGGTGAGCCAGCCGACCTTCCGCGAAGCGCTGCGCTGCGGCGCCGAAGTGTTCCACGCGCTGAAGAAGATCCTGGCCGAGCGCGGCATGAGCACCGCCGTGGGCGACGAAGGCGGCTTCGCGCCGAACTTCGGCAGTAACGACGAGTGCCTGTCGACCATCCTGCAAGCCATCGAAAAGGCGGGTTATCGCGCGGGTGAAGACGTGCTGCTCGCGCTCGACTGCGCGGCGAGCGAGTTCTATCACGACGGCAAGTACCAGCTCGCGGGCGAAGGCCTGCAACTGTCGTCGAGCGAGTTCGCCGACTACCTCGCCACGCTGGCCGACAAGTTCCCGATCGTTTCGATCGAGGACGGCATGCACGAGTCCGACTGGGACGGCTGGAAGACGCTGACCGACAAGCTCGGCAAGAAGATCCAGCTGGTCGGCGACGACCTCTTCGTGACCAACACGCGCATCCTGAAGGAAGGCATCGAGAAGGGCATCGCCAACTCGATCCTCATCAAGATCAACCAGATCGGCACGCTGACGGAAACCTTCGCGGCGATCGAAATGGCGAAGCGCGCGGGCTACACGGCCGTCATCTCGCATCGTTCGGGCGAGACGGAAGATTCGACCATCGCGGATATCGCAGTGGGCCTGAATGCCGGCCAGATCAAGACCGGCTCGCTGTCGCGCAGCGACCGCATCTCGAAGTACAACCAGTTGCTGCGCATCGAGGAAGATCTCGGCGATATCGCGAGCTATCCGGGCAAGTCGGCGTTTTACAACCTGCGCTAAAGCCTTCGCCGCTTTAGTCGATAAAGGTTCGTCAGTCTTATTTTCAGCCCTTCGCCCTCGGTCATCTGTCTTCGCCGTCGGGCGACGCTTCTTTCGGCTACTTGAATGCGGCTCGTCACTGTCGTTCTGATTCTGTTGCTGGCGCTGGTCCAGTACCCGCTCTGGTGGGGACACGGCGGCTGGCTGCGCGTGCATGAATTGCAGCAGCAGCTCGCGCAGCAGACGGACAAGAACACCAATCTGCGCCTGCGCAACGAGCGGGTGCAGGGCGAGGTTCAGGATCTGCAGAACGGCACATCGGCGGTCGAGGAACGGGCGCGCTACGAGATGGGCATGGTGAAGGACAGCGAGGTGTTCGTGCAGTTCGTCTCGCCGAATTCCACCGCGCCCGTCAACTCGGCCAACGTGCCGGGCATGAGCGGGTCGACGCGCGGTCAGGTGTCGTCGGCGCCGTTGCGCGTGGTGCCGAATCCGGTGTCGCGCTCGAAGCAGGAGTTGCGCGATCTCGACCGCAAGGCGCAGAAGGACAAGACGGCTGCAGCGAAGAAAAAACAGGGCGGCGCGCAGTAGGGCGAGCCGTCAGAGCAGACGAAAAAATGGCGCGGTCACTTCAAGTGATCGCGCCATTTTTGTTTTCATGCGCCGTGTGTTGCTGCGCTCACCACCAGGTGCCGATGCCCACTCCCGTGCCCCAGTACGGTCCGCCCCAGCCGCCGCTCGAATAGCCGCCGTACACCGAGACGGGTGCGGGCGCCGGCGCGTAGAACTGCGACATCGTCCGGGCGGCCTCGCTGGCCGTGGCGGCCTGCTGCGATTCGTTGAGCGCCTGTTTGTCGATGGCGTTGTAGCGCGCCATCTGTTGCTGCGGGGTCAGCGCCTGTTGCGGCGCGGGCGCGGCGTCAGGCAGACGGCTATAGATGGGCGACGGGCCGGGCGGTTCCATCGCGCAGCCCGCGACGAGCGCGAACCCCGCGACGAGTGCGAACAACCCCGTCAGCCGTTTCCAGTCGGGCAGTGCGGTTTTCATCTTGCGACCTCCAGCGGGCCGGACATCTGAACGGAAATTCAACCAGAGCCTGCGACGGGCTTTCCGTGAACCGGACCGCAGGCGGCGCTTCATCGCCCTTTTTCAGCCCTGTTTCGCCGACGCTCAATGCCGCCGGTCGGACGCAGGGCTCACGCCTTGTGAGAGCTCTTTCGCGACGAAAAGTTGCGCCACGTCCACCGGGTCGAAGTCATAGCGCTGGTTGCAGAACTCGCAGTGCACCTCGACGCCGCCGCGCTCCTCGATCACGCTGTCCACTTCCTCGCGGCCCAGCATCTTCAGCATGCCGCCCACTTTCTCGCGCGAGCAGCTGCACTGGAAGCGCGCCGGCGCGGGATCGAAATGCTGGACGTTCTCCTGCCAGAAGAGCCGCTTGAACACGGTGTCCGGTTCTTCCTTCAGCAGTTCCTCGTTGGACAGCGTGCTGCCGAGATGGCAGACGCGCTGCCACGTGTCGGCGTCGTGCTCGCCCGGATGCGGGACGATGCCGCCGTCGCCGGGCAGCTTCTGCAGCAGCATGCCGACCGCGCGATCGGTGTCGGCGGCGAGCCACAGGCGCGTGTCGAGCTGTTCGGAATGGTGCATGTAGTGCTCGAGCACCTCGGCCATCGACGCCAGCGGGCCATGCTCGCCCGACAGCGGCACGATGCCCTGATACGGCTGCTGGCCCGGCTTCTTGTCGGACGGATCGAGCGTGATTACGCAGCGGCCGCGGCCATGCTGGTTCAGCAGCTCGCTGAGCGACATTTCGTCCTTCAGCTCGTTTTCAGCGCCGTCGGCCAGCTTGGCCGTGGCGCGCAGCGACAGGTTCGAATGGCACTGCACGACCAGCATCTTCACAGGGCCGTCGCCGTAGATCTGCATGACGAGCGTGCCGTCGAACTTGAGATTGGCTGACAGCAGCGCGCACGCCGCCATCATCTCGCCGAGCACGTTGCGCACGGCAACCGGATACTGGCGGCGCGCGAGCACTTCCTGCCACGTCTGGCGCAGCGAAACGATCTCGCCGCGCACCGGCGCCGCATTGAACATGAATTTCTGCAACTGGTCGTTCACAACTCTTCCTTGGGTGTTGAGACTGGCCCGGATGTCCGGGTCTCAGCCGATGCGCACGAGCTGCGCCTTGTAATATTCGCGCCGGTCGGCATAGCTTGCCGTGGCCCCGCGCATGCGGGCGATATCCGCTTCGCCGATTTCCCGGATGGCTTTCGCCGGCGCGCCGAGAATCAGCATGTTGTCCGGAAAGACCTTGCCTTCGGTGACCACGGCGCCCGCGCCAACCAGACAGTTGCGGCCGATCACCGCACCATTCAAGACCACCGCCTGAATCCCGATCAGCGAGCCTTCCTTGACCGTGCAACCATGCAGCATCGCCTGATGGCCGACGGTGACGTCGTTTTCAATCGTCAGCGGAAAACCCGGGTCGGCGTGCAGCACCGCGCCTTCCTGCACGTTGCTGCCGCGCCCGACGACGATCGGCTCGTTGTCGCCGCGCAGGGCGGCGCCGGGCCACACGCTGGCGTTTTCCGCGAGCGTCACGCGACCGATGATGGTCGCCGTGTCGGCCAGAAACACGCTTTCGTGGATGGTGGGGGCGTCGTCGCCGAGTTTGTAGATGGCCACATTGTCTCCTGAGGCGTGGAATTGTCTGAATGAATGCGAACGGGGCAGGGCCGGGCGGATCCGGCGGCGGCGCTACAATGCGCGCCTGCCGGCACGGCGGCCGACGTCGCTGCGCGCTGCGCGGGCGTGCGCCAGGATGACCATTTTAGCCGTTTGCACCGGATGCCCGCCGATCGGGAATTTTTCGGCATCCTCTCTCCAGACCGCCACCATGCACGAGACCGCCACACCCTCCGACATCGATGTCCGCCTGCTCGCGCTCGAGATCCTGCGCGAGCGCGAGCCCGCTTTGAAGGCTTCGCGCACGCGCGCGTTGTGGGAAGCGGTGCGCGCGCAGGCAGCGCGGATCGATCCGGCAAGCACCCTGGCCGATCCTGGCGATCTTCCCGGTCGTCCGGCGCGGCCCGCGCTGGTCGAGCCGTCGGCGCTGAAGCGGCGCGGCATGCAGTCGGAAGCGGGGCGGGCCGTGCTGCTGCACGCGCTCGCGCACATCGAATTCAACGCGATCAACCTGGCCCTCGATGCCGTCTGGCGCTTCCCGGCCATGCCTGACGATTTCTATCTCGACTGGCTGAAAGTCGCCGCCGAGGAAGCCCATCATTTCTCGCTGCTGAGCGCGAGGCTGGCCGAATTCGGTCATGCCTACGGCGATTTTCCGGCGCACGACGGCTTGTGGGACATGGCGCAGCGCACCCGTGGCGATGTGCTCGGCCGCATGGCGCTGGTGCCACGCACGCTGGAGGCGCGCGGGCTGGACGCTTCGCCGCCCATTCGCAAGCGGCTCGCACAGGCGGGCGATCACGCTTCTGCTGCGATCCTGGATATCATCCTGCGCGATGAAATCGGCCATGTGCTGATCGGCAACCGCTGGTTCCGCTTTCTCTGCGACGCCCGGCAACTCGATCCCCACGCGACCTACGAAGACCTCGCCGCCCACTATCACGCGCCACGGCTGCGCGGACCGTTCAACTTCGAGGCGCGTCGCGAGGCGGGTTTCGACGAAGCGGAATTGCGCGCGCTCTCAGGTCTCGATGACGCGCCGCCGGTATAATCGAACGATCATCCTTTTTTATCTTGAGAAGGCGGGAACATGAAGGAATCGCGCTCCGAATTCGTCGATGCGCACGGCGTGCGTCTGCACGTGCGCCGCTGGGGTCCGCCCGATGCACCGATGCTCTTCATGCTGCACGGCTGGATGGATATCGGCGCATCGTTCCAGTTCGTCGTCGATGCACTCCTGGGCGACTGGCAAGTGCTCGCGCCGGATGCGCGCGGGTTCGGCCTGTCCGATTGGCCGGTGGCCCGCAGCGGCGGCGGCCATTACCACTTTCCGGACTATCTCGCGGATCTCGAACGGCTCCTCGACCACTTCACGCCCGACGCGCCGGCGAATCTCGTCGGTCACAGCATGGGCGCCAATCTCGCGCTGCTGTACGCGGGCGTGCGGCCGGGGCGCGTGCGGCGCGTGGTCGATCTGGAAGGGTTCGGCTTGCCGGCGGCGCGCGCGTCGCAGGCGCCCGGCCGTCTGGCGCAATGGCTGGACGACCAGCGCGCGCCGCCCACGCTGCGCAGCTACGCGAGCCTCGACGAAGTGGCCGAGCGCCTGATCCGCACCAATCCGCGTCTCGCGCCGGACCGCGCACGTCATCTGGCGCAGTATTGGTCGCGCGAGGAAGCGGACGGACGGTTCCACCTGCTCGCCGATCCGGCACACAAGATGCGCGGACCGACGCTGTACCGTCTGGACGAAGTCAGCGCAACCTGGTCGCGCGTCACGGCGCCGGTGCTGCACGTCGAAGCGAAGGATTCCTCGACCCTCGCGGGCTTTGCCGGCCAGACGCCCGTCGCCGAGTTCAAGCAGCGCTTCGAGGTGTTTGCCGACTGGCGCGAGGAGGTCATCGACGACGCCGGCCACATGGTCCATCACGATCAGCCGGAGCGCGTTGCGGCGCTGATCGCGGCGTTCTGTGCGTGAGCCCGCCCGCGCGTCACGATGGGACGCCATGCCCGGACTGTCATGCCATTAAACTAGAATGTCAGTGAACCGCGAGAACCGATGATGAACGCCGATCTGCATTGCCACTCCACTGTGTCCGACGGCCAGTTCGCGCCCGCCGAGGTCGCGGCGCGGGCGCATGCGAACGGCGTGACGCTGTGGTCGCTGACCGATCACGATCAGCTGGGCGGCCAGCGGGAAGCGCGCGCGGCGGCCGAGGCGCTCGGCATGGGCTATCTGGCGGGCGTCGAGATTTCGGTGACGTGGGCGGCGCGGACGGTGCATATCGTCGGCATGAACGTCGATGCCGAACACGAGGGGCTGCAACGCGGCCTCGAATCCACGCGCAACGGCCGGGCGGCGCGCGGCGAGGCGATCGGCGAGGCGCTGGCGGCCGTCGGCATTCCGGACTGTCTCAAAGGCGCGCTGCGCTATACCGACGACCCGGACATGATCTCGCGCACGCACTTCGCGCGCTATCTGGTCGATGCGGGTTACGCGACATCCACGTCCGAGGTGTTCTCGCGCTATCTCGGCGACGGCAAGCCGGGGTTCGTCGAACATCGCTGGGCGAAGCTGGCCGACGCCGTGAAGTGGATCCGGGAGGCGGGCGGCGAGCCGATCATCGCGCATCCCGGCCGCTATGATTTCACGCCGGTGGAATTCGCCGCGCTGTTCGACGAGTTCATCCAGCTCGGCGGGCGCGCCATCGAGGTGGTGACGGGCAGTCACACGCCCGATCAATATCGCGAGTACGCTGACGTCGCCCGGCGCTATGGCTTCGAGGCGTCGCGCGGGTCGGACTTCCACGGCGCGGGCGAAGGCCGCGTCGATCTCGGCCGGCTGCCGCCGCTGCCCGACGACCTCACGCCTGTCTGGGAGCGCTGGCTGTAACGCTCCTTCACGCGCGGCTTTTGCGTGGTTCCGGCGCGGTTCTTTATCGCGCGCACAGTCTTTGCATCACCCGTCATGTCCCCGCACGCGGTCCGCGTGACGGCGCGCGTGCAGGGACCGGCATGTGACCGGCACCTGGCCCGCGCGCCCCGTGCCATGCGCGCAAACGATCGAAACAACAAGGCGTCGTCATGTCCCAATTCTTTCGCATTCATCCGGACAATCCGCAGCCGCGGCTCATCAACCAGGCCGTGCAGATCATCAAGGACGGCGGGCTCGTCGCCTTGCCGACGGATTCGAGCTACGCGCTCGCCTGCCATCTCGACGACAAGGACGCCGTCGAGCGTCTGCGACGCATTCGCGGCATCGACGACAAGCAACTGCTGTCGCTGCTCGTGCGCGACCTGTCCGAGCTGTCCAATTTCGCCCAGGTCGACAACCAGCAATACCGTCTCATCAAGTCGGTGACGCCGGGACCTTATGTGTTCGTGCTGCAGGCCACCAAGGAAGTGCCGCGCCGGCTGTCGCATCCGTCGCGCAAGACCATTGGCCTGCGGGTGCCGGATCACACGATCACGCTCGGACTGCTCGAAGCGCTCGGCGAGCCGCTGCTGGCCTCGACGCTGATCCTGCCGCCCGACACCGAGCCGCTCAACGACGCCGAAGAGATTCGCGAGCGCCTGGAGAAACAGATCGAACTGGTGATCGACGCGGGCGCGTGCCCGGCGGAGCCTTCCACAGTGATCGACCTGTCCGGGGGGGAGCCGGTGCTCGTGCGCGCGGGGAGAGGCAGTCTCGAACCGTTCGGGCTCACGGCCTAGCGCCGCGCAGTGACGCACACGAGCACAAGACCCGCATAAGTCCAGATTAAGTCTCGTGCTGCACCCTGTGGCCAAGAGCGTGCGCGCGCGGCGACACAGCGAGCGCCGGAACCTGCCTGCCTGCTTGATACAATACCGCCCTATGGATTCTTCCCTGATACAAACCATCGCGGTCTACGCGCTCCCGGTGATCTTCGCGATCACGCTGCACGAGGCCGCGCACGGTTACGCCGCGCGCCTGCTCGGCGACAACACGGCCTACGTGCTCGGCCGCGTTTCCATGAATCCGATGCGCCATATCGATCCCATCGGCACGATCGTGATTCCCATCGTCCTGTATTTCGTGACGAGCGGCGCGTTCATGTTCGGCTATGCCAAACCGGTGCCGGTCGCGTTCGGCAATCTGCGCAATCCGCGCTGGGGCAGCCTCTGGGTGGCCGCCGCCGGTCCCGGCAGCAACTTCGTGCAGGCGCTTGTGTGGGGCGTGATCGCGGTGCTGCTCATGGTCTTTCACGTCGACGAACCGTTCTTCACGCGCATGGCGGCCGCAGGCGTCGGCGTGAATCTCGTGCTCGGCGTGCTCAACCTGTTTCCGCTGCCGCCGCTCGACGGCGGACGCGTGCTGATGGCGCTCCTGCCGGTGCGCGCGTCCATCGCGTTCTCGAAGCTCGAACCTTACGGCTTCTTCATCGTGATGGCGCTCGTGGTCACCGGCGTGCTGACGCGCTTCTGGCTCGGGCCGCTCGTGAGCGTCGGCTATGCGGCGGTATCGGCCATCCTGAATCCCCTCGCTTCACTCTTTCCATAACATCATGTTCCCTGACCGTATTTTCTCCGGCATGCGCCCCACTGGGTCGCTGCATCTCGGCCACTATCACGGCGTGCTGAAAAACTGGGTGCGGTTGCAGTCCGAATACCCGTGCTTCTTCGCGGTCGTGGACTGGCATGCGCTCACCACGCACTACGAGACGCCCGAGGTCATCGAGAAAAACGTCTGGGAGGTGCTGATCGACTGGCTGGCGTCGGGCATCGATCCGGCGCAGGCCACGCTGTTCATCCAGAGCCGCGTGCCCGAGCACGCCGAGCTGTCGCTGTTGCTTGGCATGGGCACGCCGCTCGGCTGGCTCGAACGCGTGCCGACCTACAAGGAGCAGATCGAGAAGCTGAAGGAAAAGGATCTCGACACCTACGGCTTCCTCGGTTATCCGGTGCTGATGGCGGCGGACATCCTGCTGTATCGCGCGTCGCTCGTGCCGGTGGGCGAGGATCAGGTGCCGCACGTCGAGATGACGCGTGAAATCGCGCGCCGCTTCAACTATCTCTACGGCCGCGAACCGGGCTTCGACGAGAAGGCGATGGAAGCCGCGAAGAAGCTCGGCGGCAAGCGCTCGAAGCTGTATCACGAGTTGCGCGTCGCGTATCAGCAGGAAGGCGACGACGAAGCGCTCGAACAAGCGCGCGCGATGCTGCAGGAATCGCAGAGCCTCTCGATGAGCGACCGCGAGCGCCTGTTCGGCTATCTGGAAGGCTCGCGCAAGATCATCCTGGTCGAGCCGCAGGTGCTGCTGACCGAAGCGTCGCGCATGCCGGGGCTCGACGGGCAGAAGATGTCGAAGTCCTATGGCAACACCATCGGCTTGCGCGAGGATGCGGCGACCATCGAACAGAAGGTGCGCCGCATGCCGACCGACCCGGCGCGCGTGCGCCGCACCGATCCGGGCGATCCGGACAAGTGCCCGGTCTGGAAGCTGCACGAGGTCTATACCGACGAGACGGTTCACGCGTGGGTGCAGAAGGGCTGCCGCAGCGCGGGCATCGGTTGCCTGGAGTGCAAGCAGCCGGTGATCGAAGGCATCCTGCGCGAACAGCAGCCGATGCTCGAACGCGCGCAGAAATACATGGACGATCCGTCGCTGCTGCGCGCGATCGTCGCGGACGGCTGTGACAAGGCCCGCAAGTTCGCCGTGGAGACGATGCGCGACGTGCGCGAGGCCATGGGCCTGTCCTACAACTGATGGACAGCGTGGCGAGCGCCTGGATCGCGCGCTGGGCGCATCTGATCGCGGCGGGCGGCACGGTGCTCGATGTCGCCGCGGGCAGCGGGCGCCATGCGCGCTGGCTGGCGGCGCGGGGGCATCGCGTGCTGGCAGTCGATCGCGATGCGCCGGCGCTCGAGTCGATGGCATCGGAGCGCGGCATTGACACCTTGCACGCCGATCTCGAAGACGGCTCGCCCTGGCCGCTTTCCGGCCGAACGTTCGATGCAGTCGTCGTCACGAACTATCTGCACCGGCCGTTGTTCGGCGCCCTGGTGGCGTCCCTAGCGCCGGGCGGCGTGCTGCTTTACGAGACCTTCGCGGCGGGCAATGCAAGCGTGGGCAAGCCGTCCAATCCGGCGTTCCTGCTCGCGCCCGGCGAACTGCTCGAGGCGGTGCGCGAACCGTTGCGCGTGATCGGCTACGAAGACGGCTTTCTCGACGATCCGCGGCCCGCTTACGTGCAGCGCATCTGCGCGGTCCGAGAGGCAGATCGGCTCACGATTGGTAACACGCCCCCGGGTCCGCCGCGTTACGCGTTGCACGGCTAATCCGCTACAATCGCGAGAGATCGCGTTTCGCGGCTAAATTCACGATTAAATTCATAGAGTTTCATGACAAACGGCACAAGCGGCACCAACCAGGGCGGTCTTCAGATCCGCGGCAGCATTCCTGCCATCGTTACCCCGATGCACGAAGACGGTAGTCTCGATCTGCCGGCGTTCCGAAAACTGGTGGACTGGCATGTCGAACAGGGTTCGAACGGTCTCGTCGTGGTGGGCACGAGCGGCGAATCGGCCACGCTGTCGGTCGAGGAACACATCCTGATGATCCAGACGGCCGTCGAGCACGCGGCCAAGCGCTTCCCGATCATCGCGGGCGCGGGCGGCAACTCCACCGCTGAAGCCATCGAACTCTCGAAGCACGCGAAGAAGGTCGGCGCCGACGCCACGCTGCAAGTCGTTCCGTATTACAACAAGCCGACGCAGGAAGGCATCTATCGCCATTTCAAGGCGATCGCGGAAGCCGTCGACCTGCCCGTGATCCTCTACAACGTCCCCGGCCGCACGGTCGCGGACATGAGCAACGAAACCATCCTGCGCGCGGCGCAAGTGCCCGGCATCATCGGCGTGAAGGAAGCGACCGGCAACATCGATCGTGCCGCGCACCTGATCAAGCACGCGCCGGCGCACTTCGGCATTTATAGCGGCGACGACCCCACGGCCATCGCGCTGATGCTGCTGGGCGGTCACGGCAACATCTCGGTGACGGCCAACGTCGCGCCGAAGGCCATGAGCCAGCTGTGCCACGCGGCGCTCGAAGGCGACGCGGTCACCGCGCGCCGCATCCACATGCAGTTGCTGTCGCTGCACAAACAGCTCTTCTGCGAATCGAATCCGATTCCGGCCAAGTGGGCGCTCGCCGAACTGGGCCACATGCAGTACGGCATCCGTCTGCCGCTCACGCCGCTCGATGCGCGCTTCCACGACGTCGTGCGCGACGCGCTGCGCGACTCCGGGCTGCTCGGCTGATCGCATGCGGCGGCGCGCCATGGTCACGCTCACGTGATCGCCGTGCCGCCGCAAGCGATCGACATGAATCACTGCCTCCATCCTCAACCCACGCTCCTTGGCCTCATCGGCTGGTCCCGATGAACCGCTCGGCCCGAGCGGGATCCGCGCCAGGATCCAAGCGTCATCAGCAGCAACGAAGGACCTCATGAAACGTTCCGCTCTTCTTGTTCATGCCAAACGCCTGAGCGTGCTGTCGCTTGGCGCCAGTGCCCTGTTTGCCCTCGCCGGTTGCGATACGCTCAACGACTGGCTCGCGCCGGACCGCGTCAACTACAAATCTGCTGAAACCGCGCCGTCGCTCAACGTGCCGTCGGACCTGACCACGGCCAACATCAGCCAGCGTTACGCCGCGCCGCCGAAGATCAATGCGCTGGGCGGCGCTGCCGAGCGTTCGGTCACGCCGGCCGGCAACGCGACGCTCGGCGTGCCGAACACGCAGGATCCCTACGGCATGCACGTCGAGAAGGACGGCGATCGCCGCTGGCTCGTCGTCGACGGCCGCTCGCCCGACCAGATCTGGGACCCGCTCAAGGAGTTCTGGCAGGAGAACGGCTTCACGCTCAAGACCGACGCGCCCGCTACCGGCATCATGGCGACCGACTGGGCTGAGAATCGCGCCAACATTCCGAGCGACTGGTTCAGGAACAGCGTGGGAAAGCTGATCGATTTCGCGTATTCGTCGGGCACGCGCGACATGTTCCGCACCCAGGTGGACCGCGCGCAGGACGGCTCCACGGACATCTCCATCACGCACAGCGCGATGGAAGAAGTGCTGACGGGCCAGGACAAGACCGGCTCGCGCTGGGAAACGCGTCCGCGCAATCCGGAGCTCGAAGCGGCGGTCCTTACGAAGCTGATGCAGAAGTTCGGTCTCACCGAAGAGCAGTCGAAGAAGCTGATCGCCAATGCGCGGCCGGCAGGCGCGAAGGTAGCGGTCGATCCGGGCGCGGGCGGCACGTCGCTCGATCTCGCCGAGCCGTTCGATCGCGCGTGGCTGCGCGTGGGCTTGGCGCTCGATCGCACGAACTTCACGGTCGACAATCGCGATCGCGAGAAGGGCATCTACTACGTGCATTACTCGGACTCGATGGCCGAGCTCAAGAAAGACGGCCTGTTCGGCAAGTTCTTTTCGAGCAACACGCCGAAGCCGACGCGCCAGTTCCTCGTCAACGTGAAGCCGAAGGCGGACGCGGTCACGCAGATCGGCGTCGTGGATGCGAACGGGCAACCGGATACCTCGTCCGATGCGCAGCGCATCGTCTCGTTGCTTCATGCACAGTTGAACTAGACCCGTGCGGGACTTCAGTTGATCAGGGTTGAATCGTGAGATTTGCCAGTCTGGGCAGCGGCAGCGAAGGCAATGCATTGCTCGTCGAGGCGTCGTGCGGCACCACTACGACGCGCGTGCTGCTCGACTGCGGCTTCTCCGCGAAGGAAATCGAGCGGCGTCTCGCGCGGCTCGATTGCCGCGCCGAAGATCTCGACGCCATTGTCATCACGCACGAGCATACGGATCACATCGGCAGCGCCATGACGCTGGCGCGCAAGTTCTCCATTCCGTTGCACATGAGCTGGGGCACGGCGCGCGCGATCGGCGCCGATGAAGGCAAGGTCGAACTGAACGTGCTGTGGGGCGACGAGCGGGTGGCCATCGGCGATCTGAGCGTGTTGCCGTACACCGTGCCGCACGACGCCCGCGAGCCGCTGCAATACGTCTTCTCCGACGGCGCCAGCCGCCTGGGCGTGCTCACTGACGTGGGCGTTTCAACGCCTCACATCACGAACATGCTGAGCGGTTGCGACGCACTCGTGCTCGAATCCAATCACGACCTCGCGATGCTCGCGGCAAGCCGCTATCCGCCTTCGCTGAAGGCGCGCATCGGCGGAACGCACGGACACCTGAATAACGACGCGGCCGCGGCCATTCTCGCTTCGCTGGATCGATCGAAGCTGCGTCATCTCGTGGCCGCTCACCTGAGTCAGCAGAACAACCAGCCGCATCTGGCGCAGGCGGCGCTTGCGTCGGTGCTGGGAGTGTCGGCGCTTGAGGTGGTCGTAGCCACGCAGACGGAAGGCTTCGACTGGCTGACGTTATAAACCGCGTCGAGACCGGCAATACACGGCATGAAGCACGCATAAAAAAACCGGCTCGAAAGCCGGTTTTTTCGTTTGCAGGCCGCGTTAAGCGACCTGCGGGGGCATAGCGCCTGAAGCCTTACTGGCTTGCGCCCGATGCCGGAGCAGCAGCCGAAGCGGCAGCGTCCGAAGCAGCGCCAGCAGCCGAAGCTGCGTCGCTTGCAGCGGCCGAAGCGCTTGATGCTGCAGCGTTTGCGTCCGAAGCGGCAGCAGCCGGTGCCGAAGCAGCCGACGTATCGCTTGCAGCGCTCGGAGCAGCCGAATCGCTAGACTTGTTGCATGCAGCAAGAGCAACAGCAGCCAACAGGGATGCTACGAGGAGGGATTTCTTCATGATCACGTCCTTTTATGGTTAAAGGTAAGCAACAGCGCAAAGTACCGGTAATGTGTGCTCCAACACCGACCTGGGCCGCTGTGGAGACTCACAATTCTTTTTTGTGTGAGACTTCCGACGGCTTGGCCGGAAATTATAGGCACTTTCGCAACGACCGTCGATAAATCGGGGGCCGATACGTTGTCTTTCTCATACAAACTTTCATATTGCGGAACGCCGCATTCTAGCACCTGCAGCGTCTCTGGAAGTCTTGTCGAGCCAAGCCTGTCAAGCCCAAACGCCCAATTGAATCCAGCCCGCACGATACCATTCGTGCAGCAACGCTGTCATTGTCGAATCGTCTGTAAGTGTTACAAAGCGTTTCGCCTCCAGATGCTTTGAATCGGCCAATTCAGGGAGCCACTTTTTCAGCTTCGACGATAACGATGCCGCCTCGCCATTTACGAAATATGACTTCTGGTCATAGAGCAAAATGGCCTTTCTATCCAGCTTTACGCCCGTCTTTTTCGCACGTTCAACAAAGCGTTCTTCATTCAACGCGCGTTCCGGCGAATCGAACACGACATTCGCCTTCGGCTCGCTCAGATAAGTGCCCAGAAACGCAGCGATGTCCTTTTCATTCCAGTCGATGTTCGCAAGGATCGCGCCTACACGCTCCTTCAACAGTCCAGGCAGCGCGGCCGGGTTTGCCACGGGCTCTTGAGCGGGGTCGCGATAACGTGCGCCAGCGCGGGCGCCCTCGGTTGCTTCGCCTGCACGTTCAGCCAGGTGATAGAGGAACTGCGCCGTGAGTTCATGCTCCGACGGCGCGCGAAAGCCAATGGACGCCGTCATGCATTCGCCTTCGGCAATGCCGTCGTGTGCGACGTGCGGCGGCAGATAGAGCATGTCGCCGGGCTCCAGCAGCCATTCTTCCTCGGGCTCGAAGTGCTGTAAAACTTTCAACGGCAGTCCGGGTTTTAGCGAAAGATCGCGCTGTTTCCCAATACGCCAACGACGCTTGCCATGCACTTGCAGCAGAAACACATCGTAGGAGTCGAAGTGCGGACCGACGCCGCCGCCATCGGTGGCATAGGAGATCATCAGATCGTCCAGGCGCGCGTCCGGAATGAAACGGAACGGGTTCATCAGTGCATGGGCGCGGTCGTCGTGCAGATTCGCGCCTTGCACGAGCAGCGTCCATTCACGCTTTTTCACCGACGGCAGTTCGTCAGGCGCGAACGGTCCGTGCTCCATGTCCCATTTGTCGCGAAAATGGGTGATGAGACGCGACTCGACGTCGTCGAGATCGGCGAGCGCGAACAGTTCGTCACGCGGCAGCGGAGCGACAAGACCAGGGAATGCCTGGCGGATCAGCAGCGGTTTTTTCTGCCAGTAGCGACGCATGAACTGAAGCGGCGTGCGGTTGCCCAACAGGGGTGTGGTTTCGTTCGGCAAGGGCGCACGAGTGTGCCCGGGCGGGGTGGAACGGGGGGACGGACTGGCGTGGTGTGGCCGCTTGGGCATCGTATAATCGAGTCTTGTATCTTGGAGGATCCAATGAAAATTGCGAAAGACAAAGTCGTTTCGGTCGCGTACAAGCTATCGGATGCGCAAGGCAATCTGATCGAGGAAAGCGACGAGCCGATGGTCTATCTGCACGGCGGCTATGATGGCACGTTCCCCAAGATCGAGGAAGCGCTGGCCGGGCATGAAGCCGGCTTCGAAACGCTCATCCAGCTCGAGCCGCAGGACGCATTCGGCGAGTACGATCCCGAGCTCGTAAAGGTCGAGGAGCGCAGCCGCTTTCCCGAGCCGCTGGAAGTGGGCATGCAGTTCGAAGGCACGCCGGAGGATGCGGACGACGAACTGGACTCGCTGATCTACACCGTCACCGACGTCGCCGAGGACAAGGTCGTGCTGGACGGCAATCATCCGCTCGCGGGCATGGCCTTGCGTTTCGCGCTGTCGGTGCAGGAAGTGCGCGACGCCACGGATGACGAGATCGAGCATCAGCACGCGCATGGCGCGGACGGACTGCAAGTCGTCGATGAAGACGACGAAGAAGACGATAACGAACCGCGCAAGGACGCGGGCCCCACGCTGCATTGAACGCACGGCGCGAGACCACTCATTGATGAAGAAAGCGCAGCTTCGGCTGCGCTTTTTTATTGGGTCGGCGTTGGCGAGGTCGGGGCCGCGCCGTTCTGCGCGCTCGAGGCCGGTGTCGGATAGATGGGCGGCAGCGACTGCGGTGGCGTCAGGATGGGGGGAAGATCGGACGCGGGCAAGGGCATGGTCGGCGGCGCGGGCACGGCCTCGGGCAGGTCGTTGCGCGGCAGCGCGGTCGGTGTTGGTTGCGATTGAGGCACCGGATACGCCAAGTCCGACGCGCTCGATGGCGCGCTGGACTCCGCGCCGGCCGCTCCGTTCACGGTACGCACGCGCAGACGGAACGGCGGATGCCATTGCGCATCGGTCTGCACGTCGAGCCATTGAGACTGCGGCTTGCCGAAGGCGATGGCCACGCGCGTCAGGTTCGTGACGATCAACCCTTTGTCGTTGCGCAGCGGCTGGTCGATATGAAAGCCGGTGGGCTCGGACGCATCCGTGTCGTGGATCACGATGACCGGTCCGCGAAACGTTTCGGCGGCCTTCACGAGACTGCGTTTGAGTTCGAGGAAGCCGTCGCGCGGCGGGTTCGCACGCGAAAAGCGCAGCCATGCGAAGCGTTCGCGCCGTTCATAGCGCGAGAAATCCGGATCGCCTTGAAGCAGGATGACGAGCGCACGCATGTCCGTGCGCCGCGCGGTTTCCGCCGCATGTTCGAGCCAGAAACTGGTGGCGACGGCGCGGTCTTCGAACTCGCCGTTGCGTCCGCCCGCGGTCAGATAGTGATTGTTCGCACTCGGCACATTGAGGCCGATGAAGGCGACGCCCTGCGACTGCCAGCGCACGATCTCGCGAAAGGTGCGAAACCGCGCGACATCGCTCTGGCGCGACAACGTGAGCGGCGTCTGGCCGAGCGCATTGGCGTCGGCGAAGAACAGCTGGCGTATGAAGTCGAGACGTTCCACGGGGTCGTAGCCCCCCGCGTGAACCTGACCGCAATCGGCCCAGTCGTGCTGGCCCAGCAGGACGATTACCGGCGTGCGCGACGCATCCAGCAGATCATGGCGCGACTGATAGATGCTGTCGCGGCATGCTTCGGCGCCGCCCTTGACATTGCCGTTGTAGACGATAAAAGCGATGTTGTTGTCGCGCCCGATGACATCGAGCATGCGGCGCACCGGGGCTTCGTCGGCGGGACGCGAGAGCGCGTTGGCGAGCACCGCGAAACCGAGCGGCCCGCTGGCCTGCGCATGCCCGGCGGCACTCCACAGGAGCGCCGCCAGCAGCACGGCCGCGCTGGTCAGACGAGGCCCGTAAGAGAGGCGCGAGAATCCGGCACGCTCAACGCGCGTCATCCGGCGGCGCATTCGCCAGCTCGTGCAGTTCGTAGAGCAGATCGAGCGCGTCGCGCGGACGCAGTTCGTTCGGATCGAATCCACGCAGTTTCGCTAACACCGGATGTTCGGGCGCTTCGACAGCGTCAGGCGGCGCCTCCGTTTCGTCTCCATACGGCGCATAAGGCTGGCTCGCGAAGAGATCGAATTGTGCGGCGGGCTGGTTGATGGACTGCTGTTCGAGCAGCACCAGATGCTTGCGCGCCGCCCGGATCACCGCCGACGGCACGCCCGCGAGTTGCGCCACCTGCAGGCCGTAGCTCTGATTGGCCGGCCCTTCGCTGACGGCATGCAGGAACACGATGCCATGGTCGTGCTCGACCGCCGAGAGATGCACGTTCGCCGCCTGCGCGAACTCACTCGGCAGTTGCGTGAGCTCGAAGTAGTGCGTGGCGAACAGCGTGTAGCAGGCGTTGTGCGTGAGCAGATGCCGCGCGATGG
The DNA here is from genome assembly GCF_031450975.1 of Caballeronia sp. LZ065. Taxonomy (NCBI): domain Bacteria; kingdom Pseudomonadati; phylum Pseudomonadota; class Betaproteobacteria; order Burkholderiales; family Burkholderiaceae; genus Caballeronia; species Caballeronia sp. LZ065. The sequence continues at coordinate 2,233,238 of NZ_JARUXV010000001.1, read as the reverse complement.
CCCACGCGAGCGCGAGGCCGTCGAAGGTCGAGGTGCCGCGGCCGATCTCGTCCATCAGCACGAGACTCGACGCGCTGGCGTCGTTGAGGATCGCGGCGGCTTCGGTCATCTCGACCATGAAGGTGGAGCGGCCGCCGGCGAGGTCGTCGGCGGCGCCGATGCGCGTGAAGATGCGGTCCAGCGCGCCGAAGCGCGCGCGCTTCGCGGGCACGTAGCTGCCGACATAGGCCATCAGCGCAATCAGCGCGGTCTGACGCATGAAGGTGGATTTGCCGCCCATGTTCGGGCCGGTGATGAGCAGGAGCTTGCGATCCTGGCTCAGGCAGCAGTCGTTGGCGATGAACTGCTCGACCTGCGCCTCGACCACCGGATGTCGCCCTTGTTCGATATCGATGCCTGCTTCGGCCGAAAACTGCGGCGCGACCCAGTCGAGCGCGCGGGCGCGTTCGGCGAAAGCACACAGCAGATCCAGCTCGGCGAGCGCGCCGGCCACGCGCTGGCAGTCCGCGATGAAAGGCAGCAGGTTCTGCAGCAACGCTTCATAGAGCGCGCGTTCGCGGGCCAGCGCGCGTTCCTGCGCGGACAGCGCCTTGTCCTCGAAGGTCTTCAGCTCGGGCGTGATATAGCGCTCGGCGTTCTTCAGCGTCTGGCGGCGGCGATAGTCGTCGGGCACTTTGTCCGTCTGGCCACGCGTCACTTCGATATAGAAGCCATGCACCTTGTTGTACTCGACGCGCAGGTTCGCAATGCCGGTGCGCTCGCGCTCGCGTGCTTCGAGATCGATCAGGAACTGGTCGCAGTTCTCCGAGATGCCGCGCAGTTCGTCGAGATCGGGATCGTAGCCACGCGCGATGACGCCGCCGTCGCGGATCAGCGCGGCTGGTTCAGGCGCGATGGCGCTGCTCAGCAGGTCGAGACATTCGTGCGGCGGTTCGAGCGCGGCGCTGATGCGTTCCAGCGCGCTCGCATGCGCCGATACGCCCGCGACCTGCGCACGCAGTTCGGGCAGTGCGGCGAAGGTGTCGCGCAAACTCGACAGGTCACGTGGACGCGCCGAGAGCAGCGCGAGGCGCCCGGTAATGCGCTCGATGTCCGACACCCGGCGCAGTGCCGTGCGCACGGCGTCGAGGCCGCTGGCGGCGGGCGCTTCGATGAGCGCGCCAATGGCCTGCTGGCGCGCCCGTGAGATGGCGGCGTCGCGCGGCGGATGATGCAGCCAGTGGCGCAGCAGCCGGCTGCCCATGGTCGTGCAGCAGGTGTCGAGCAGGGAGAACAAGGTGGGCGATTCCGTGCCGCGCAGCGTCTCGGTCAATTCGAGATTGCGCCGTGTGGCGGGATCCAGCCCGATGTATTCCGACTCGTATTCCACCTTCAGGCTGCGCACATGGCGCAACTGTTGGCCCTGGGTCGCCGCCGCATAGAGCAGCAACGCGCCCGCCGCCCCGCACGCGCAGGTGAGCGTTTGCGCGCCGAAGCCGTCGAGGCTCGCGACATCCAGTTGCTCGCGCAGGCGCTGCGTGCCCGAGCCGACGTCGAAATGCCAGGCGGGCACCCGTGTGATGGCGACGTGACTTGCGCCGAGATTCGTCACGCCGAGCGAGCTTTGCAGGTCCATGATCGCATCCGCGACCAGCGTTTCCGCCGGGCGGATGCGCTCCAGCGCCGCGCCCACTTGAGCGGGCACGACTTCCGCGAGGCGCAGTGCGCCGCTCGCCAGATTGAGCCATGCGAGCCCGACGCTTGTGACCACGCCGCGCCGGTTGTGAGTCGGGCAGAGCGCAAGCAGGTAGACGTCGCTTTTATCGGAGAGCAGGGCGGCGTCGGTCAGCGTGCCCGGCGTGACCACGCGCATGACCTTGCGTTCGACGGGCCCCTTCGAGGTGGCCGGGTCGCCGATCTGTTCGCAGATCGCCACCGACTCGCCGAGCTTCACGAGCTTGGCGAGATACTGCTCGCACGCGTGATGCGGCACGCCCGCCATGCGAATGGGATTGCCGCCGGACGCGCCGCGCTGCGTGAGCGTGAGATCGAGCAGACGCGCGGCTTTCTCGGCGTCCTCGAAGAACAGCTCGTAGAAGTCGCCCATGCGATAGAACACCAGCGTGCCGGGATGCTGCGCCTTGATGCGCAGATACTGCTGCATCATCGGCGTGTGTTGCGACAGGTCCGCAGGCGTGGCGGTTTCGCTGGAGGAGTCGGGAGTTGCCGTTTGATTGCCCATCATGCGTGCTGTGAAAGCCGGAACGTGCCGACGGCCGGACGCAACGTGCGCCCGCCGCGGACGGCGGATAGCGGCGGCGGTGACCAGTCGTGACCGGTTACCACCAACAGGGCATGAGTTTAACCTGTCGTGAAGGGCGGGCGGAGTCGGCCGGATGGGCTAGCCTGGATGGGCATGAGGTAGCCCATTCAACGAGACCGGCTGTATGCCGGCGGTGCGGTCACACCGGGGCTGCCAAGTTGCTCGGGAAAGACGCCGCGACTTACCTGCACCCCCCGCCTACGCAACCAGGGCCACTCGAAAGTGGCCCCAGGATTTGCCGCCGCAGGCTTGGCGCCCCGAACGACTCTTGCGTAATAGCATTGTGCTCAGCGAGGTGTGACGCCTGATGCGCACGCGATTCGGGTTTCAGATTTCGAGGGTGCCCGGTATGCGCGCACGCCCGAACACCGGGCGATCGGACCGCCCGTCCGGAGACAGCAACCCGCCCACCGAACCCGGGCTTTACGCACGCGCGGCCAGGAATCCAACCAGCAGCGCGAGTCCCGCCACCGCGCCCAGCGTGTGCCAAGGCTTGTCATGCACGAATTCATCGGCATAGCCGGCCGCGTCGCCGAGCTTGCCCGAGAACACGCTGCTCGCGCCGTTCATCTGCGAGCGCGCCGACTTCAGCTTGCCTTGCAGGTCGCGCCGCAGCTTGTCCGCGTCGATGTCCTTCGCGCCGTGAATCGAGCTTTCCAGATCATCGAGCAGGCTGCGCAACTGGCTGCTGGCCGAATCGACCGCGTCGCTCGCACCGCGCACCGCGCGCTCGCCGACATTGGCTGCGCCATTGATTTTGCTGTCGAGCGTCGAACGTGTGAACAATCCCATTTCCTTGCTCCTTTATTGACGTTGCCGAATAAGATTAGCGCCGGATTCGCCGCCTGCCACGACTTATTGCAACGGCCTGACGACCGTTCGTTTGCCACCCTGCGCTTGTTTGTCAACAAGGTGCGCAAGGCCTGCGAATCCAGATTCATCCCCGCAGCAAGGATCATTCCTCAACCATCGCGCCCAGGTCGACTTCGCGGCCGTTGCGGGCGTGGCGGCGCATCGCGAGCGCCATCATCAGGCAGACGAACAGGCCGAAGACGACGATGATCCACTGTACCGGCACCTGAATGGTCAGGAGCAACGCGTAAGCGCCGAGCATCGCCAATACGGCAATATTCTGGTTGAAGTTCTGCACCGCGATGGAATGTCCCGCCGACAGCAGGGTAGCACCGCGATGCTGCAGGATTGCGTTCATCGGCACGATGAAGAAGCCGGACAGGCCGCCCAGCGCGATCATCAGCGGATACGCCATCAGGATGAAGGCGGGCGCGAACCACGGACCGATATGCACGCCCGCGCCGGCCGGAAACAGATCCTTGTTGTAGAACGCCATCGCGACCGATACCGCGCCGATCAGCACGCCCACCGGCAGCACCTTCAGCGACTGGCGCAGCACGATCCACGCGGATGCCGCCGCCGCGCCGAGCGCGATGCCCACGCCCGTGATGCCTTGCAGCACGGCCGCCTTCGACAGCGACAAACCGAGGTTCGCGTCGGCCCACTTGAGCACCAGCAGTTGCAGCGTGACGGCGGCGCCCCACAGCAGCGTGGTGACCCACAGCGCAATCTGCGCGAGCCGGTCTTTCCACAGCACCTTGAAGCAGTGCGAGAAGTCGTGCACGAGGCGGGTCGGCTGGTTCAGCAGGTTCGGATAGCGTGCGCCGGTATCGGGAATGAACGCGTTGATCGCCGCCGCCGACGCGTAGATCAGCATCACGGTAAACAGAGCAGCGTGGGCGGCGGTGTGTACGAAGGGCAGGTGCGCCTGCGCCACCCAGTGCGTGACCACCTGGCTCACGAGCGCGCCGCCGATCACGGTGCCGAGGATGGTCGACCCGACCGTCGCGGATTCGAGCCACGCATTCGCCGCGATCAGTTTCTGCGGCGGCAGGAGCTCCGTGAGGATGCCGTATTTGGCGGGCGAGTAGGCCGCCGCGCCGAGACCCACCACGCCATACGCGATCATCGGATGCACGCCCGCGATCATCAGCGCGCAGCCGGCCGCCTTCAGCGCATTCGAGATGAACATGACGTGGCGTTTCTGGAGCGCGTCCGCGAATGCGCCGACGAAGGGCGCGAGCACCACGTAGGAAATCGTGAAGAAGATTTGCAGCAGCGGCGTGACCCAGGGCGCCGACTGCACGACGGCGAGCATGGCGATGGCGGCGATCAGGAGCGCATTGTCGGCGAGCGACGAGACGAACTGCGCGGCGATGATCGTGTAGAAGCCTTTTTTCATGACGGGCTCGATGGCAGGCTCGGCGCGCGGTCCCGAAGCGCAATGCCTGACGCGGACGGGACGCGCATCGCCCGATGCGGCCGGGGCAAAAGAGTGCATCGTAACGGAGCCCCGCGATCGATGCAGACCCGGCGCGCGTGCGCAAACGTGCGGAAAAAGCGGGGCGCGCCCTGCGTACGGCTTATTCGCCGGTCAAACGCGTGCGCGAGTACATGTCGAGGATCTTGATCATCTGCGCGTAGACCTTCGGGTTCGCCGCGACGATCTCGTTCTTGAACAGGAAGTCCGATTCGCCGGTGTAGTTGCCGACCAGGCCGCCCGCTTCCGTGACGATCAGGCTGCCTGCCGCGACGTCCCACGGATGGATGCCCTGCTCGAAGAAGCCGTCGAGCCGGCCCGCCGCGACGTTCGCGAGGTCCAGCGCCGCCGCGCCCGGACGGCGCAGGCCCGCGCACGACAGCGTCATTTCGCTGAACATGCGCATGTAGGCGTTGAGGCCCTGGCCGTCGCGGAACGGGAAGCCCGTGCCGACCAGCGCGTCCGACAGCCGGTCCAGCTTGCCGACGCGGATGCGGCGCTCGTTCAGATAGGCGCCACGGCCGCGCGAGGCGGTGAACAGGTCGTTGCGGGTCGGATCGTAGATGACGGCCTGCTGCACCACGCCCTTGTGCGCGAGCGCAATCGACACGCAGTAATACTGGAAGCCGTGGATGAAGTTGGTGGTGCCGTCGAGCGGGTCGATGATCCACTGGAACTCGGACTCGCGCTCGGTCGCGCCAGATTCTTCGGCAAGGATGGCGTGGTCGGGATAGGCGGTGGTCAGCGTCTCGATGATCGCGGCTTCGGACGCCTTGTCGACTTCCGTCACGAAGTCGTTGTGCTGCTTCTTGCTGATCTGGATGCGGTCCAGGTCCAGCGATGCGCGGTTGATGATCTGTCCGGCGCGGCGCGCGGCCTTGACAGCGATATTGAGCATCGGATGCATGAGCGAAATCCTCTGGCCGCCTGCGCGTTCGAATGGACGCGGCAAGCGAAAAAGTTGGCGACAACGACTGTCGACGAAAGACGAATTGAATAAGAGCGAGGCGGCCGCAAGACAGTCCGGAGTGAATCCGGCCATCATTCACGACGCGCGAGGGCGCCATTTTACCCGAAACTCGGCGCCGGGCTGCGCCCGATGCGGCCGCAACATGCGGCCCGCGCGTCGGATGGCCGGCAAAAGCGCGTTAACATAGCGGGCTCAAACGCTTTATTCCCAGCCCCTTTTCAGCACGAACCGCGCCTTGGACACCATCGATCTTTCCCCGCCCGCCGGAGGCTTCACCTCCACCCGCTTCGTCCTCGTCGAGCCGAGCCATCCGGGCAATGTCGGCGCGGCCGCGCGCGCGCTCAAGACCATGGGCTTCGCACGACTCGTGCTGGTCGCGCCGCGGATCGCGGACGTCAAGAACACGCCGGAAGCCATCGCGATGGCCTCCGGCGCCGATGACGTGCTCGCCTCCGCGCACGTCGTCGACACGCTCGCCGACGCGCTCACCGGCGTCCGCTGGTCCGTCGCGCTGACGGCGCGCACGCGCGAATACGGCCCGCCGCAGATGCCGCCGCGCGCGCTGGCCGAGCGCGCGCACGAGTTCGTGCGGCACGGCGATATCGCGCTCGTGTTCGGCAACGAGCGCACCGGGCTCTCGAATGCGGACGTCGAACGCTGCAGCGCGCTCGCGCACATCCCGGCCAATCCGGCCTACAGCTCGCTCAATCTCGCGCAGGCCGTGCAGGTGCTGGCGTACGAACTGCGTCTCGCGTTCCAGGCGCCGGCCAGTCCGCTCGCGCTCGTCGAAACGGCGGAGCCGGGCGCGTCGAGCGATGAAATCGAAGGCATGTATGCGCATCTCGAAGAAGCGCTCATCGCGCTGGCGTTTCTCGATCCGGCCAACCCGAAGAAGCTAATGTCGCGTATTCGGCAGATGTTCGCGCGTGCCGGACTCGAGCACGAGGAAGTCAATATCCTGCGCGGCATCGCCAAGCACGTGCTGCTGCAGGCGGGCAAGGATCGCAACGGATAAAGGACCGACCGGCCGACCGCATTCGCATCGTGGGCATCACGGCAGACTCCGCGCGCGCGCCCTACAATCGCCGGAAAACGGCCCGAGCCGATATAAGCTTTGCGCGTTCCGTGCTATGCAGGCAGCTGCCGCACGGAACGGCGCGGGCCCCGTCCCTGTCCCTCAATCGAGACCTCGCCATGTTCGACCGACTTCGCGAAGACATCGCCGCCATCCGCGAGCGCGATCCCGCCGCCCGCAGCGCGTGGGAAGTCGCCACCTGCTATCCGGGGCTGCACGCCATCGTGCTGCATCGGTTCGCGCATGCATGCTGGCGCGGACAGTGGCGCTGGCTCGCACGCTTCGTGTCGCAGGTCGCGCGCTTTCTCACCGGTATCGAGATCCATCCGGGCGCGACGCTCGGCCGGCGCGTGTTCATCGATCACGGCATGGGCGTCGTGATCGGCGAAACCGCCGAGATCGGCGACGATTGCACGATCTATCAAGGCGTGACGCTGGGCGGCACTTCGCTCACACGCGGCGCGAAGCGCCATCCGACACTCGAACGCGGCGTGATCGTCGGGGCGGGGGCGAAGGTGCTCGGCGGCTTCACGGTGGGCGCGGAGGCCAAGATCGGCTCGAATGCCGTGGTGGTGAAGCCGGTGCCGGCAGGCGGCACGGCGGTCGGCAATCCGGCGCGCATCGTGATGCCTGCGGTCGGCGGGAAACCGGCCGAAGCGCCGGCGCGCAGCGGCTTCTGCGCCTACGGCATCACGCCGAACGCCGACGATCCCATGTCGCTCGCCATCCACGGCCTGATCGATCACGCCTCGACGCAGACCCAGCGCATCGACGAGATCGTCGCGGCGCTGGAGCGGCTCGGCGCGCGCATGGAGGCGTTGAATCCGGCGGACGGCGCGACGCTCATCGACCTCAAGCGCCTGTGTACGTCGATGGACGGCAAGACCAACGCCGCCGCCGTACACACGGCGGACGCCGCGCGCTGACCCTTCACAGCGGCAACGCGCGCAGGCCCTGTTCGTCCAGACGCAGATAGCCGCCGCGCGGCGCCGCGACATCGAGTTCCCAATCCGGCAACACCCAGCGCACGCCTTCGACTTCACGATGCATCGCGGGCCGGTGCGTGTGCCCGTGAATCAGCGTATGCGTATGGCTCGCGATGAAGAGCTCGGACACGGCCTTTCTCGTGACATCGTACTTGGGCGCGGCGCCCGCCATGCGGCCGCCTTCGCGCTGCGTGCTCTTCGTGCGCATGCGTTGGCCGATGCCCATGCGCGTGTCGAGCGGCAACGCGAGAAACAGCCGTTGCGCGATGCGGTTGCGCGCGAGCGCACGGAAGGCCTGGTAACCGCGATCGGCCGTGCAGAGCCCGTCGCCGTGCGCGAGCACGATGCGCTTGCCGAAGCCGGTGATGACGAACGGCTCGGGCAGCAGCATGGCGCCTGCGTCCTTCATGAAGCGCGGCCCGAGCAGGAAATCGCGGTTGCCGTGCATCACATACAGACCGATGCCGCGTTCCGACAGCGTATGCATCAGGCGCGTCATGCGGCGCGCGAAGGCGGCGCGCGGGTGGGACGAGGGCGCATCGAGGATATCGTCGCCGATCCAGAATTCGAACAGGTCGCCGAGAATGAAGACGGAATCCGCCTCGTTCGCGGTGACCTCGACGAAATGCTCGAACGCCGTGACCGTGTTCGGCAGCGCCTCGCTCAAGTGCAGGTCGGAAATGAAAAACAGCGGGCGCGGCTGTTTCGCCGCACCCGCTGCGCCGCGATCGAATGACGCGTTCGTAGCGATCATGCAGTGACCGCGATCAGACCACCACGGCCTTCTCGATCACCACGTCGTCCGCCGGCACGTCCTGATGGAAACCCTTCGAGCCGGTCTTCACCTTCTTGATCTTGTCGACCACGTCCATGCCCTCGACCACGCGGCCGAACACGGTGTAGCCCCAGCCTTGCGGCGTCGGCGACGAGTGGTTCAGGAAGTCGTTGTCCTTCACGTTGATGAAGAACTGCGCGGTGGCCGAATGCGGATCATTCGTGCGGGCCATCGCGACCGTGTAGTTGTCGTTCGCGAGGCCGTTGTTGGCTTCGTTGGTGATCGGCGCGTCGGTGGGCTTCTGCTTCATGCCCGGCTCGAAACCGCCGCCCTGAATCATGAAGCCGTCGATCACGCGGTGGAACACGGTGTTGTCGTAGTGTCCCTTCTTCACGTAGTTGAGGAAGTTTTCCACCGACTTCGGCGCCTTTTCAGCGTCCAGTTCGATCTTGATGACGCCGTGGTTCGTATGCAGTTCGACCATGATTGTGTTCTCCAGTGTTCCAGTATGTTGATGGGGGCCGTGGCGCGGCCTGAAGCACGATGGCGCCACGAGCGCGAAGGGCGTTGCAGCTTACGGCGAGACCACGCTGGCCGATTCGATCACGACCGGCTTCTGCGGCACGTCCTGCATCGGGCCGCGCGTGGTGGTCGGACTTCCTTCGATCTTCTTCACGACATCCATCCCGGCGACGACCTTGCCGAACACGGCATAGCCGTTGCCGTCGGGGCTCGGATAGTCGAGACCCGCATTATCGACCGTATTGATGAAGAACTGGGCCGTGGCCGAATTCGGGTCGCTGGTGCGCGCCATCGCGAGGGTGCCCGTCAGGTTCTTCAGGCCGTTCTTGCTTTCGAGCGGGATCGGCGCGCGCGTGGGCTTCTCAGCAAAACTCGTGCTGAAGCCGCCGCCCTGGATCATGAAGCCCGGAATCACGCGATGAAAGATCGTGCCGCTGTATTGACCGGACTTCACGTAGCTCAGAAAGTTCGCCACGGTCTTCGGCGCCTTTTCGGGATACAGCTCGACCTTGATGTCGCCTTGCGTGGTCTTGAGGAGCACGGTGGGGTGCGCCGCCTGTGCGTTGGGCTGGGCGAACGACGGCGCGCTCGCGATCAGGGCAGCGCCGGAAAGCGCCAGCATCAGGAATTTCATGAAGGATCGATCCTCGTGTGGTGAATGCAATGCGTCAGCCGCGGCAACCGGTTTGCAAAACAAGCGCGCCGGAATCAAGCCGCAAGCGCGTGGTCAGCGCCGCGAGGCGACAGCTTACCGTGCGCGCCGCGCCGGATGCCGAACCGGCGCGTGTCCAGCGTCGTGTGCTCAGTGTTGCGTGAAGGCTGCGTGCTCAAGGCTGCGCGTTCGGCGCGATGTAGGGCGTGCTCGGCAGCGGGCTGCTCGGGCCGCCGAAGGGCGAGTAATCGTCGGGCGAGGGCATGGTCGAGGTCGGGCTGCTCCCTGATGTCGTCCCCGATGCCGTTCCTGAAGCCGGCGCCCATTCGTCCGCCGTGCCGCGCGCGGCCGCGGCCCCCGAGGCGCCCGATGCCGCCGCGGCCTCCGCCCCGCGCTTGCGCGCCGGCGGCGTATAGATGTTCTGGATGGCCGCGATGCGCCGGGCCGTGAGCGGGCTCTTCGAGCCGAGCGTCTGCGCGCGCTTGTACGACTCGCTCGCGAGCCGCAGGTACAGGTCGCCGAGATTGTCGTAGGCGAGCGCATAGCCGGGGTTCGCCTTCACCGCTGTTTCGAGCGCGACGCGCGCGTCGTCATAGCGGCCTTTCTTCGCGTAGAGCGCGGCCAGGTTGTTGTACGGCTCCGGCAGTTCGGGATAGGCCTGCGTGAGCTCGGTGAACGCGGCGATGGCGTCGTCGTCGCGGTTCAGGCGGGCGAGCACGGTGGCGCGCTTGAACTTCGCCTGAACGTCGCGCGGATGGCTCGCGATGCGCGCATCGAGTTGCGTAAGCGCCGCGTTCCAGTCCTTGTTCGCAATGGCCGAGTCGATTTGCGGCGTATCGTCGCGCGTGGCGGGCGAAGTCTGCGCGAACGCGGCGGTCGAGACGCCGATGCAGAGCGCGGCCACGGCGAGCGAGCGCGCCGCGAATGCACTGAGGGTCCCGGGCAGGAGCCCGCGGGAGAGTGGCGAAGCCATGCGCGCTGAGCGATGAGTCACTTGGGATCGATTCAATGAATGATGCTGCGAAGGATGCCGGAAAGCGGCGAAAGCGTGCGGCAAGAAAAACGCCGGCGGCTTCGGCGCACGGACCGTGACGGAGTCTGAAACAATCCCTTCGGCGGGTGCTTCGAGCGGGCTTGGCGCCCGGCCCGGAACGCGCCTTGCAAGGCGCGCTGCCCGGCCGCCTGGGGTTTTCATAGGCTCAAGTCCCGGTGTTATACTCCGACCCATTCTAACAAAAGGTCTGCACGTCCCGCGCACGCATCTTGCCCCTTGTCTCCGGGTTCGTTCCCGCGAGCAATGCATGCGGCGCCGAGTCCAGACTTTCCTTTGCCACTCGTGGCCGTGTCCGTCCAGGTCGCATGACCGTCGTGTTCGCGCTCGCGTGTGGGTCTCGTCCGCTCCCCGTCCACGCCGCTCTCGTGCACGCCGCTTTTGCCTGGCGTTACCCGGCACACGGTGATTTCCGTTCTACGTTTTGCCTTCTATGAACTCGCTGCGCATCTACAACACGCTCGCCCGTGACAAGCAAACCTTCACGCCGCTTCGCGCCGGCGAGGTGCGCATGTATGTCTGCGGAATGACGGTGTATGACTACTGTCACATCGGTCATGCGCGCGTGATGGTGGTGTTCGACATCGTGCAACGCTGGCTGCGCGCGCTCGGCTACAAGGTCACGTATGTGCAGAACATCACGGACATCGACGACAAGATCATTCGTCGCGCCGTGGAGAACAACGAGCCCATCAAGGCGCTCACGCATCGCTTCATCGAGGCCATGCATGAAGACGCGGCGGCGCTCGGCGTCGCGCGTCCGGACCTCGAGCCGCGCGCGACCGACTACATCCCGCAGATGCTCGGCATGATCGATGCATTGCAGTCGAACGGCTATGCCTACCAGGCGAAGGACGGCGACGTGAACTTCGCCGTGCGCAAGTTCGCCGACTACGGCAAGCTGTCCGGCAAGTCGATCGAGGACCTGCGCGCCGGCGAGCGCGTTGCCGCGAACGATGCGAAGGAAGATCCGCTCGACTTCGTGCTGTGGAAGCAGGCGAAGGCGGATGAGCCCGCCGACTCCGGCTGGGACTCGCGCTGGGGCCGCGGCCGTCCGGGCTGGCACATCGAATGTTCGGCGATGGGCTGCACGCTGCTCGGCGACCAGTTCGACATCCACGGCGGCGGACAGGACCTGCAGTTTCCGCATCACGAGAACGAGATTGCGCAGAGCGAAGGCGCGACCGGCCAGACCTTCGTGAACTACTGGATGCACAACGGCTATGTGCAGATCGATAACGAGAAGATGTCGAAGTCGCTCGGCAACTTCTTCACGATCCGCGAAGTGCTGAAGAAATTCGATGCCGAAGTGGTGCGTTTCTTTATTGCACGGGCACACTATCGTTCGCCGCTGAACTACAGCGACGTGCACATCGACGACGCCCGCAACGGACTCACGAGGCTGTACACGGCGTTGAAGGATGCCGAGCCGGACAATCAGCCACTTGACTGGAACGAGCCGAACGCGCAGCGTTTCCAGTCAGCAATGAACGATGATTTCAATACGCCGCTGGCGGTATCCGTGCTGTTCGATCTCGCGGGCCAGGTGAACCGCTCGCGCGACCCGGCGTCCGCACGGCAGCTGAAGGGTCTCGCCGGCGTGCTCGGCCTGCTCGTGCGCGAGCCGCGCGTGTTCCTGCAGCAGGCCGCCGGCACGGACGAGGCGCCGGGACTGACGCCGCAGGAGATCGAAGCGAAGATCGCCGGGCGCGTCGCCGCCAAGCAGGCGAAGAACTATGCCGAAGCAGACCGGATTCGTGCCGAATTGCTCGAAGCCGGTATTGCCCTTGAAGACAAACCGGGTGGGTCGACCGAATGGCGCCGCGTCTGAACGCGGACCTTCAAACCCTCTGATCGACTCACCAGGCAGGAGGCACGATGGCAACGGCCAGGAAGACGCCGGTCAAACGACCCGCGTCTGTTAGCGATGCGTCGCGCGCAACGAAGCGAACGCGCGTCGCGCGAACGGAAACACACGTGGAAGGTCAGGCTGCAACGGACACGCGCAAGATCGACGGCGCGGGCGCGGTGAACGGCCGCAAGAGCACGCTCAAGCGCGCGGACGGCGGCAAGCCGGCCATCGACGTGACGCGCGCCGCGAAAGCTGCGCCCGTGCGTGTGAATGGAACCGCGGGTGCGGCAGGTAACGCGCGCGCCACGAAGGCCAACGGCCGCGCCGCGGACGACGCGCACGCGCAAGCGCTCGTGCCGGACACGCGCGAGGGCGAGATCATCCGCAAGTCGCACGTCGTCACCGCCGACGCGGCGAAGCCGGTACAGATCGGCGGTCTCACGCGCGAAGCCGTGCGTCCCGATTACTGGGATCGCGCGTGTGCGGACCTGATGAAGCGCGACCGCATTCTCAAGAAGCTGATCCCGAAGTTCGGCGAGATTCATCTCGTGAATCTGGGCGATCCGTTCTCGACGCTCGCACGTTCCGTCGCGGGCCAGCAGATCTCGACCAAAGCCGCGCAGGCCATCTGGGAACGCGTGAAGACCGCATGTCCGGAGATTCATCCCGCGCGCTTCATCCGGCTCGGCCACGACAAGTTGCAGGCGTGCGGACTGTCGCGGCGCAAGGCCGAATACATTCTCGATCTCGCGCAGCATTTCGAGAACGGCGCGCTGCACGTCGACGCGTGGACCTCGATGGACGACGAAGCCGTGATCGCCGAACTCACGCAGATTCGCGGCATCGGCCGCTGGACGGCGGAGATGTTCCTGATCTTCAACCTGTCGCGCCCGGACGTGCTGCCGCTCGACGACCTCGGCCTGATCCAGGCGATCAGCGTCAACTATTTCAGCGGCGAACCGGTCACGCGCAGCGAGGCGCGCGAAGTGGCGGCCAACTGGGAGCCGTGGCGCACGGTCGCGACCTGGTACATGTGGCGCAGCCTCAATCCGATCCCGGCCGATCACTAGACCGGACTCAAGTTACGACTCAAGGAAGGACGCGCGCAGGGGCGCGCGTGGCAGGCGCGCAAGGGCGGACTATCGTTGCTTTATAATCGATAGTTCGCGCGCGAATTTTAGAGGGACGGACGCGGTTAGAATACGCGCTGCCCGATGTTTCCCAGGACTCGAACACATGAAGACCACGTTTCTGGATTTCGAGCAGCCGATCGCTGAACTCGAAGCGAAGATCGAAGAACTCCGCTTCGTTCAGGACGATTCCGCTGTCGATATTTCGGAAGAAATCGAGCGGCTGTCGAAAAAGAGCCAGCAGCTTACGAAGGATCTCTACCAGAACCTGTCGCCCTGGCAGGTGTCGCAAATCGCGCGTCATCCGCAGCGTCCTTACACGCTGGACTATGTCAGCGAGCTGTTCACCGACTTCCACGAACTGCATGGCGACCGCTCCTTCGCGGACGACCTCGCGATCGTCGGCGGCTTCGCGCGTTTCAATGGCCAGCCGTGCATGGTGATCGGCCATCAGAAGGGCCGCGACACGAAGGAACGCGCGCTGCGCAACTTCGGCATGCCGCGTCCGGAAGGCTATCGCAAGGCCGTGCGCCTGATGCGCACGGCCGAGAAGTTCAATCTGCCCATCTTCACCTTCGTCGATACGCCGGGCGCGTATCCGGGCATCGGCGCGGAAGAGCGCGGGCAGTCGGAAGCCATCGGGCGCAATCTGTATGTGATGGCCGAGCTCAAGACGCCGATCATCACGACGATCATTGGCGAAGGCGGTTCGGGCGGGGCGCTCGCCGTCGCTGTCGCGGACGTCGTCATGATGCTGCAGTTCTCCACCTATTCGGTGATCTCGCCGGAAGGCTGCGCGTCGATCCTCTGGAAGAGCGCGGCCAAGGCGCCGGAAGCGGCCGAGGCGCTCGGTCTGACTGCGCATCGGCTGAAGGCGCTCGGTCTGATCGACAAGATCATCAACGAGCCGCTCGGCGGCGCGCATCGCGATCCGAAGGGCATGGCCGCGCTGCTGCGCCGCGGACTCGCCGACTCGCTGCGTCAGTTCCAGGGCATGAGCGCGACCGAACTGCGCGATCGCCGCTTCGACAAGCTGATGGCTTACGGCAAGTTCAAGGAATCGATCCCGGGCGCGTAAGCGGCCCGAGGCATCCTTCCACAGCGCTTTTCATTCCTCACTCACGAAACCATCGTGACCTCCGATCGTGACACGCCCGCCGGCCGCCTCGTCCTCGAGGCGGTGCGCGCGGCGGTCGCGGACGCGGCACTTCCCGCGCATTCTGTTCTTGCCGTCGCGCTCAGCGGCGGGCTCGATTCCACCGTGCTTCTCGATGCCGCCGTGCGTTGCTTCGGCGCGGCGCGGGTTGTCGCGTTCCATGTGCATCACGGACTGAGCCTGAACGCCGACGCATGGGACGCGCATTGCGAGCGCTTCGCGGCGTCGCTCGGCGTGAGCTATGCGGCGCGTCGGGTCGAGATCGCGCGCGCGGGTGGCGAAAGCCTGGAAGCGGCGGCGCGTGACGCCCGTTATCGCGCGCTGGACGCTTTGTGCGACGAGTACGGCGCGGCTGCGCTGCTGATCGCCCATCACGCCGACGATCAGGCCGAGACCGTGCTGCTGCAATTGCTGCGAGGCGCAGGCGTCGCGGGTCTCGCGGCGATGGCGCCGCAGCACGCGGACGGCGCCGTTGCGCGTCTGCGGCCGCTGCTGCGGCTGTTGCGCGCGCAGCTCGAACAGTATGCGCACGAGCGCGACCTGAGCTGGATCGACGACGAATCCAATGCCGACACGCGCTACGCCCGCAACGCGTTGCGGCACGACGTGTTGCCGGTGCTGGCGGTGCATTTTCCGGGCTTTCGCGATGCACTCGCGCGCACGGCGTCGCATGCGGCGTCCGCGCAGCGCCTGCTGGATCAACTGGCGCGCATCGATCTCGCGCAGGCCGGGCATGACGGCGAGCCGGATGCGCTCAGGCTCGACGCCTTGCTCGCGCTCGATCCCGAACGCGCGATCAATCTGCTGCGTCACTGGATCCGCGCGTGCGGATTGCAGGCGGCATCGACGGCGCGTATCGCCGACATGCTGCGTCAGCTGCGCGATACCGCCGTCGCGCGCGATGGTCATGCGCTGCGGGTCGATCACGCGGGTCATTGCTTGCGCGCGTATCGCAACGCGCTGTTCTGGGAAACGGGCGACAGCGACGATGCACCCGATCTCGACGCGGGCGCCAGCGCACCGAGAAGCCCAGTGGAATGGCAATGGCAGGGCGAGGAAGTCTGGCGCCTGCCGCAATGGCGTGGCTCGTTCGTATTCGAACCCGTGACCGCACCCGATGGCGACGTAGTGGGCGAGGGCGTGCTGCGCGCCGCGCCGCTCGTCGCGCGCTCGCGGGCGGGCGGCGAGCGCATGCGCGTGGCGGCCGAAGCGCCGGGCCGCACGCTCAAGAACCTGTTTCAGGAGCGCGGTGTGCCGGCCTGGAAGCGCGACGTGCCGCTGCTGTTCATCGGCGAGGCGCTGTTGTATGTGCCGCACCTCGGCGTGAATCGCGAGGCGGCGCCGGCCGCGGCGCACGGGCCGCTGCGGCGCATCTCCTGGCGGGCGGATCTGCTGCTCGCGTGAGCGCGACGCGCCGCAACCGGTAAAACCGTCCGCGCCGCCGCTGCGCCTTGTAATTTCAGCCTCGATCGGGTACGGTAACTCGTTTTCGCCCAGCGTGTTTTGCGCGGCAACGCCGTTCAAAAGACCCGAATTCGTCCGCAACCACGCACCCGTGCGCGCCGCTCCTGATCGCAACCTGATCCAGTCGAGTTGGCGGGCAGGCGGCAGCGCCCTCCGCATCGAGCCGGCTTCACCATCCTCCGAAGTCTCGCGAAGCACCGTGGCGCGCGTATCGAGCGCTCTCGCGTTGGCGCGTGAAGCGCGGTTTTCCCTTCAGTTCAAGAACGACAATGGCACTCATCGTACACAAATACGGCGGCACTTCGATGGGCTCGGTCGAGCGCATCAAGAACGTCGCCAAGCGCGTCGCGAAATGGCATCGGGCCGGCCACAAGATGGTCGTCGTGCCCTCGGCGATGTCCGGCGAAACCAATCGCCTGCTCGGTCTCGCGCGAGACATCAAGGCGGACCCGGACCCGCGCGAACTCGACATGATTGCCTCCACCGGCGAACAGGTGAGCGTCGGGCTCCTCGCCATCGCGCTGCATGCCGAAGGCCTCGAAGCCGTGAGCTATGCCGGCTGGCAAGTGCCGATCCGAACCGACAGCGCGTTCACGAAAGCGCGCATCAGCGAAATCGACGGCGAGCGCGTGCTCAAGGATCTCGATGCCGGCAAGGTTGTCGTCATCACCGGTTTCCAGGGCGTCGATCCCGAAGGCCATATCGCGACGCTCGGCCGCGGCGGTTCGGATACGTCGGCGGTGGCGATCGCAGCCGCGATGAAAGCCGACGAGTGCCTGATCTATACCGACGTCGACGGCGTGTACACAACCGACCCGCGCGTGGTCGAAGAGGCGCGCCGGCTCGACCGCGTGACCTTTGAGGAAATGCTGGAGATGGCGAGCCTCGGCTCGAAGGTGCTGCAGATCCGCTCGGTGGAATTCGCCGGCAAGTATCAGGTGAAGACGCGCGTGCTCTCCAGCCTGACCGATCCGCTGATGCCGCTCGACACCGAGATGCACTCCGGCACCCTGATCACTTTTGAAGAAGACGAGAATATGGAAAAAGCAGTCATCTCCGGCATCGCGTTCCAGCGCGACGAAGCGCGCATCGCGGTCATGGGCGTGCCCGACAAGCCGGGCGTCGCGTATCAGATCCTGGGCCCGGTCGCCGATGCGAACATCGACATCGACATGATCATCCAGAACCAGAGCGTGAACGGCAAGACCGACTTCACGTTCACCGTCGGCCGAGGCGACTACGCGCGCGCCCTCGAGATCCTAAACGGCCAGGTCAAGGGGCACGTGCAGGCGGAAACCGTGCTGGGCGACCCGAAGGTGTCGAAGGTGTCGGTGGTCGGCGTCGGCATGCGTTCGCACGTGGGCATCGCGAGCACGATGTTCCGCACGCTGTCGGAAGAGGGCATCAACATCCAGATGATCTCGACTTCCGAGATCAAGATCTCGGTGCTGATCGACGAGAAATACACCGAACTCGCCGTGCGCGCGCTGCACAAGGCGTTCGAGCTGGATCGGGCTTAAGCGCGAGGATGACAGGCGTGGAAGGCTCGCGGGCCCTCCTGGTGCAGCACCGAGGCATGCATGGCGATTTAAAAAAATCATCATGCGAATTTGACCGGCGTGAGCAGACACGCTATTATCTCGATCTCGTTGCGCTGCACTCCCGGCGTAACGGACAGTTTGGGAGACGTGGCCGAGAGGTCGAAGGCACTCCCCTGCTAAGGGAGCATCTGGGCCAAAACCTGGATCGAGGGTTCGAATCCCTCCGTCTCCGCCAGTGATGGCGGAAAAAAGCCCCGCAAGGTTAAAAACTTGCGGGGCTTTTTGTTTGGGTCTTCGAGCATGATCGGGTGTTGATCAAGATTCCGAAGTGATCGCCGATGGCATCGCATCGGCCCCGCCCGATCTCATTTTCCCGACGCCAGCCGTTCCTGAATATGCTTCGCCCGCGCCGGCGAAGAAGGATGCGAAGCAAGCAGGCTCGACTTGCCGCCGTCGATCGACGCCAGCTTCTGAAACGCCGTCACGAGTCCGGCCGGGCTGTAACCCTTCTTCTTCTGCGTATCGAACGAGTAATCGTCGGCGGCGCTTTCCTGCGACTGCGAAAACTGCGCGTTGACGAACTTCTCGGTCAGATCGCCGAGTTGCGATCCGGAAAGACTGGCAATCATTCCCGAGCCCGACGCCGCCACCGAGCGCGCCGCCGACGTCGCGAATGCCACCTGCATCGCGCGCTTCGTGTGGCCCAGCGCAACGTGTCCCATCTCGTGGCCGACCACGCCGCGCACTTCGTCGTCGTTCATCAGGTCCATGAGACCGCTGTAGACGCGCACGCAGCCGTTTGCCATGGCCCAGGCATTGACGTCCTTCGTCATGTAGACCTTGTAGTTCACCGGCACGCCGTTGATGTTGTTGCCAAGCTGCGTGGCGATCTTGTTGAGGCGTTGCGTGTACGGACTGTTCGCCGGCGCGATCTGGTTCTCCTTGTCCATCTGCGCGCAGGACTTGTCCGATAGCGTGCGCACATCGCTATCGTTCAGCATCAGCGCCTGCGAGGCGAGCTGCCCCGACTGGGCAAGGGAGTTCGGATCGAAACTGCTCATTCCGCTGCACGAAGCGAGCAAAACGGTAGCGGACGCGGCGGACGCGGCGGCGCCCAGGCGAAAGAACGTCATCGTGGTCTTCTCTCAGGTTTCGGATTGCAGATTGCGGTTCGCCCGGGTCACAGCAGGCTGACGGACGATATGGAAGGCTCGAGGGAGATCGACTCGTCGATCCGTCGAAAATTCCAAAGCCTTTACAAAACCTGACGAATTTAAGACAGTGTGTCTGTCAGTCCTGCCGCTGACGGCACGCGGCGCGGACGCGCGCGGCGGCGCTCGCGACCGATCCAGCCTCCATCGCGATCGATGCTGCTTCAGGCAGCGCGTCGGCCGCAAGCGACGTGAGCGTGCGGCCCGGCGGCATTTCGACGAACACCTTCATGCCGAGTTCGGACAGCGCGACGGTCGAGTCGTGCCAGCGCACCGGATAACGCAGATTGGTGGCGAGGTCATCGCGGACGGCATCGGCGCTGCGCAGCACACGTGCGCCGCGATTGCCGACATAAGGGATGCGCGGTGCATCGACGCGCACCGTGCGCGCCGCGTCGATCAGGCGTGCGGACGCGTCCTCCATCAGCACGCAATGCGACGGCACGCTGACCGCGAGCCGCTCCGCCTTGCGCGCGCCGCGCATTAGCACGAGGTCACGAAGCATCGAAAGCGCGTCGTCGCTGCCCGACAACACGATCTGGCGCGGCGCGTTCAGATTGCCGATCCACACCGCTGCGCCGCTTTCGTCGATCGCGCGCGTCATCTCGCGCTCGTCGAGTCCGAGCACCGCGAGCATGCCGTATCCGTGCGGACAGGCGTTCTCCATCAGTTGCGCGCGCAGTTGCACGAGCCGGAGCGCAGCGGGGAACTCGATTGCGCCCGCCATGACCGCCGCGCCGTAAGCGCCGACCGAAAGACCCGCCACCGCGTGCGGCGCGATGCCTTCGTCAGCGAGCGCGCGTGCCGCCGCCACGCCCGCGACCACGAGCGTCACCTGAACCGCGACGGTGGAGGCGAGCGCCGTTGCAGTGTCGAGCGTGAGCACATTGAGGCCAAGTGCTTCGGACGCTTCGTCGAGCGTCTTGCGAATGGCCGGATGCGGATCCGCGCCGCCGAGCCGGTGCAGGAAGTCCGGCGTCTGCGCGCCTTGTCCGGGAAACAGATACGCGATCATGACGCGGCCCAAGGATCGTCGACGAGACGCGGGCCTGCGGCGTGACGCAGCATCACGCGCAGCTGCGGGCGCGCGTATTCGGCGAGCGAGAACGCGGCCTCAGGCGTTTCGATCTGCACGTCGATGCGCGCGGCGCAGCGCTGCGCCGCGCGCGAAAGAGCATCGAAGAGCGCGGCGGCGTCGTCGCGCGGCAGCGGCGTATCGGCGCGCACGACGAGGTCGAGATCGCTCGCCGCCGTGACGGTCGGCAGGCAGCTCGCGAGTTCGAAACCCGCGCTGCCGGCCGGTCCCCAACGCAGCGCGCGATCATCAAGCATGCCGGCGATGCTGTGCATCAGCGTGAACGCAGGAAGCTCGCGCCGCGGGGGTTCAGGCTCGCGCGTTTGCAGGTCTTCCGGCGTGAATGTCGCCTCGATCCAGCCAACGTCCATCCACGTGCCAAAGCGCTCGCCGCGCACGCTGCCGCGCACGCCCACCGCCAGCTTTCCCCCGAGCGGCGGCGCGCGCCGCACCACGACGAACGGCGCGCGCGCAAGCGCCGCCTCGACCCAGCCGGGCGCGCCGTCGAACTGCGGCGCGTCCGGCGTGAGCCGCAGCAAGTCGTGCGGACGCGGCGCGTGCTTCATCACGCGTGCCACTGCTCGCGCATGCGGCGACGCACCTCGATCGACGCCGCGCGCGTGCGCTGCGCATCGGCGGAAGCGAGCCGGTTCGAGAGGTCGCGCGGACCGTTGCGCGCATCCCGCACCGCCGCCACCAGCGACATCTGCACGCGCGCGATGTCGGCGGAAGAGGGCGCATCGGCATCAATGCCTTCCAGCAATTCATGCAGCAAACCAAGCTTCGCGTAGGCGCTCATCTTGTAGGACATCGGCAGCACGGTGTCGCCGAGCGCGTCGAGGCTTTCGACGCTGCGCCGCGTGACGCGCGCCGCCGCTTCCTTGCCCATCGCGTGCACGGCGGTGCCGGGCGCATCGAGCGCGACGATGCGGTTGGCCTGATAGCCGTGCGCGAGATACGCACCCGACATCGCCGGCCCGACGATCAGCGCGATCACCGGATGTCCGGCGAGCCGCGCGCTCGCGTAGGCATCGGCGGCGGCCGCGCAGGCGAGATGGACGCCCAGCAGTTCCTCGCGGCGTCCATACGCCTGGCTCTTGACATCAACCACGGCGACGATTGGCCGCTTCATCGGCGCGTCGCGATCGGCATCGATGAGCGCGCGCACGACACGCGCGAGCAGCCAGCCTTGTTCGAGGCCGACGACGTTGTCGGTCGCGCGCGGGAAGCGGTTATGCGGATCGGGCACGACGGCGATGAACGTGGCGCGCGCATCGTCCAGTTGGCCTTCGCGGACGCGCACCGGGCCGCTTTCATCGGGCAATGCGGGTTCGGCGAGCGCGTCGAGCCAGCGTGCGCCGCGTGATCGAGTGTCGGTCATGATGTGCCCCATAGTTGACGCAAGGTATCGGGATCGATGGCGTCCGGATTCACTTCGGCCAGCCGCGCGAGATAGCCGTCGACGTCCTCGCTGCGATGCTTTCGCGGCACGCCGCGTTCGAACGCCGCGAGCACGGCCGCGCGCACCTCGCCGGTGTCGTCCTCGACCAGCGTATCCGCGAGTCCGACGGCCACGCGTTGCTCGCCGCCGATCATCGACCAGATGAGGCGGCGGTCGCCGGAGTCGAGTTCCTCGATACCCGCTTCCTGCTCGATGACTTCCGGCCCGTTCATGCCGAGCCGCCCCTGCCGCGTCATCACGAGTTCGGTACAGAGCGCGGCCGCGAGCGACATGCCGCCGAAGCAGCCCACCATGCCGCCGATCACGCCGACCACCGGCACATGACGCCTGAGCGCGACGATCGCCGCGTGAATTTCGGCGATGACCGCGAGCCCGAGATTCGCTTCCTGCAAGCGCACGCCGCCGGTTTCGAACAGCACGACCGGGCGCACCGGGCGTCCGGCTTCGATTTCGCTCGCCGCCATTTCGAGCGCGGCCGCGATCTTCGCGCCCGACACTTCGCCGATGCTGCCGCCCTGGAACGCGGGCTCGATCGCGGCGATGACGGCCGGCTGGCCGCCGAGGAGGCCGCGCGCGATCACGACGCCGTCATCGGCCTGGCAGACGATGTCCTGCATCGCGAGCCACGGCGATTCGAGCCGGTCGAACGGACCGAGCAGTTCGCGGAAGCTGCCCGGGTCGAGCAGCGCGCGGGCGCGTTCGCGCGCGCCCATTTCGATGAAGCTGTGGCGCGCGAGAAAGGTATCGTGGGCATTCATGGCGCGTCTCCTTCGCTTGCTTCCACCGCTTCGTTGAGGCGCAGCATCACGACGCCGGGCGTCGCGCCGAAGTCGTTCAGTTCGATCTTCGCCGCACCGTCATAACGCTGGAAGAAGCGGTCGAGCACGCTCTTCCACACGTGCCCGTAGCCATCGACGCTTGTGCGGATCACCACTTCCGCCTGCATCGACGAAGAGGGCGACAGCAGCACTTCGAGATCGCCCGAGCCGACCACGCCCACGTGCGCGCGGCGCGCGACAGGCCGTGTGGCGGGATATTCGTATCGCATGTTTTCCATCGTTCGTTCCTCTTTACGTTTCGATGCGCGTCAATCGAGACGCCTGAGACTGTCGAGAAAGAGTGTTGCCGCGAGCAGGTCGGCGGCGCCGCCGGGCGATGCGTTCAGCGCCAGCAGTGCGTCGTCGAGTTGCGCGAGTGCGGCGCGGCCTTCGTCGGTGGCGACGCCGCCGCGCGCCATCACGACGCGCGCGCCGTCCTGCGCCGCCGTAAGCGCGCGCCGGCCGCCGCGATGCAGCAGGCAGGTGTCGTCGAGCGACGCGATGATCGCGAGCAGTGCATCGAGTTGCGCGTCGTTCTCGCAGACACCGCGTGCGCGCGCGGCATCGAGCGCCGGCAGGCCGATCAGCCGTGCATGCGGAAAGCCGTTGCGTGCTTCGCCGCGCGCGCCGGCCACCTGATACCGTGCGCTCGCGCGCGCGCCGTGACTCGCCGACGCCGACGGCGGCGCATAGCGATCCTCATGACACGCGATGGCTGCCGCGGACGCGCAAATGGCCGCGCTGTCGTGCAGCGCATGCAAGGCCGCGCCGGCGCACAACAAGCCGACAATCCAGATCGCGCCGCGATGCGCGTTGCTGCCGCCGGTCGCGTTCATCATCGCGATTTCGCCTTCGCGGCCGATGCGCGCCAGCTGCTCGCGCAGCGCCTGCGATGGCTGCGCCCGCGACGCCGCGCGTGCAATCGCCAGAAAGGTCGGGTGCAGTGCATGCGCGGAACGCAGCATCGTGTCCAAGTCGAGGTCGCGATGCGCGCCGCTGCCGCGTTGATCGACGAGCGCGGGCTTCGGCGTCAGCCGTGCCTCGGCGATCAGCGCATCACGCGCACATGTGGCGATGACCGCCGGTTCGAGTGCAAGCTCGCGGGCTTCTTCATGCAGCAAGGGGAGGGCGTTCATCGCGCTCACCAGCTGCGAAAGCGCGCGGGCGGCGCATACAGGCCACCCGACCACGCGACGAGATCGTCGATGCTGCGCGCTGCGAGCAGCGAGCGCTTCGCTTCGCCGCGCCGCACGCCGAGGTCTTCCGGATACGCGACGATGCCGCGCCGTCTCAACTCGGCCGTCTTCGCGGGATCGGCGCGCATGCCGATGGGCGTCACGCCCGCAACCGCCGCAAGCGCCGCACGCCGTTCATCGAAACCTTCGGCCGCGTGCAGATACGCGATGCCTTCCTCGGTGACGACATGCGTGACATCGTCGCCGTAGATCATCACGGGCGCGATGGGCATGCCGCTCTTCGCACCGACCGCGATGGCATCGAGCGACTCGACGATGGTCGGCTCGCCGCCTTTCTTGTAGGTCTCGGCGGTCTGTACGACGAGCTTGTGGCCGCGCGCGATCTGCGGATTCGGGCCGTCGTTCTTGAGCAGCTTGAGCCAGGCTTCGCTCGAATGGCGCCGGCCGCGCGGATCGTGTCCCATGTTCGGCGCGCCGCCGAAGCCCGCGAGGCGGCCGAGCGTGACGGTCGAGGAATTGGCGTCGGCGTCCATCTGCAAGGTCGAGCCGATGAACAGGTCCACGCCATACTGGCCCGCGAGCTGACAGAACACGCGGTTCGAACGCAGGCTGCCATCGCGTCCGGTGAAGAACACGTCCGGGCGCGCCGCGATGTAATCCTCCATGCCCACTTCGCTGCCGAAGCAATGCACGCTCTGCACCCAGCCGGATTCGATCGCGGGAATCAGCGTCGGATGCGGATTGAGCGCCCAATGCGTGCAGATCTTGCCCTTCAAGCCGAGCGCTTCGCCGTAGGTGGGCAACAGCAGTTCGATCGCCGCGGTATCGAAGCCGATGCCGTGATTGAGCGCCGTCACGCCGTAGCGGTCGTAGATGCCGCGGATCGTCATCATCCCCATCAGGATCTGCAATTCGCCGATATGGCGCGGATCGCGCGTGAAGAGCGGCTCCACGGCAAAGGGCCGGTCGGCCTGCACGACGACATCCACCCACGAGCCGGGAATATCGACGCGCGGCAGTTCATCGACGATCTCGTTCACCTGCGCCACCACAATGCCGTGCCGGAACGCGGCGGCCTCGACGATGGTCGGCGTGTCCTCGGTGTTCGCGCCCGTGTAGAGATTGCCGTGACGGTCGGCCTGTACCGCGCACACCAGCGCAACCTGCGGCGTGAGATCGATGAACATGCGCGCGTACAGCTCGATGTACGTATAGATCGCGCCGATCTCCAGCATGCCGTCCTCGAGCAGTTGCGCCACGCGCAGGCTCTGCGGTCCGGCGAAGGCGAAGTCCACCTTGTGCGCGATCCCTTGCTCGAACAGCGCGAGATGTTCCGGGCGGCTGATGCTTGAAATCAGGAGATGAATGTCGTGCACGCGCGCCGGATCCAGTTTTGCGAACGCGCGCGACAGGAAGTCGGCCTGTTTCTGATTGTTACCTTCCAGCGCCACGCGGTCGCCCGTGACGATCAGCGCGCCCAAGGCATCGACGATATGCGCCGGATCGAGCACCGCGCCGTCCAGCCAGGGCTCGATCAGTTTCAGGCGGCGCGCCTTTTCCTGTGCGCGCGTGTTCCAGTTGCGGCTGTCGCGGGAAGCGTCAGCGGGGAGGGACGAATTCATCGGTCGGCCTTCGGAGTGAGCGTTCGGGAAGAAGCGCGGCGCTTTTTCTTCTTGTGGCTCAGGTGAGCGAGCGCTTGCGCATCGGCGAGAAAGCGGTAGATCAGGTCTCCCGTCGCGAGCAGATGGCGCGCGACCAGCGTCTGCGCCTGTTCGGTATCGCGGGCGGCGAGCGCGGCGAAGATCGCGCGATGCTCGGCATCGGACGCGTCCTTGTGAATCGGCAAGCCGAGCTTCAGGCGCAGATAGCGTTCGCCGCGCCGGTGCATCTGGCCGATCAGTTCCATCAGGCGTGGCCGGTCGGCGGGCGCATAGAGGCTCATGTGGAACTGCTCGTTGCGCACGACATAGAGCGCCGGGTCGGGCTCGCGTTCCGCGGCTTCCAGCAGACCCTGCGCTTCGGTCAGCGTTTCCGGCGTGTGATGCTCGATGGCAATGCCGATCGCCAGACTCTCCAGCGACGCCCGTATCTCGTAGATCTCGCGCGCCTCGTCGGCGGATTGCAGGCTGACGGCCGCGCCGCGATTCGGCTCGATGGTCACCCAGCCCTCGCTTTCGAGCTGGCGGAACGCTTCGCGCACGGGAATCGCGCTGACCGAGAACTGCCGCGCGATGGCGTCCTGGCGCAGCGGCTCGCCCGGCAGCAGCGCGCCCTCGACGATGGCCGAACGCAGCGCATCCGCAATGAAGCGCGACGTGCTCTGGCGCGGTTCGAACTGCGCGTCGCGGAACGACGCGGCAGGCTGGGATCTTCCGGAAGCAGCGAGATCGGTAGGCATGGCTAGGTGAAAGTGCGGACTTGTCGGGGGTCGATGTTGAAATATTATATATAAAAACGCGCACCGGGTTTCGGTGCTTTCCCTAGACGCCATAACAAGATTCCGAATGCGCGCGTCGTTCATCCTCGCTTTGAGTTTCATCGGAGAGACATGGCCATGCCGACAACGCTAGATCGTGAGATAGGCGCGACGCGCGCCGCGAAGACACCGCTCAACCGCTCGCAGATCACGGGCTTCTGGGGCGCCTGGGCCGGCTGGACGCTCGACGGCATGGACTCGTTCATCTATGCGCTCGTGCTCGCGCCCGCGCTCACCGAACTGCTGCCGCGCTCGGGCTATGCCGCGACGCCGGCGAACGTCGGTCTGGCGGGCTCGATCCTGTTCGCGCTGTTCCTGGTGGGATGGGGACTGTCGTTCATCTGGGGCCCGCTCGCGGATCGCTTCGGGCGCACCAAGGTGCTCGCCGCGACCATCTTCACGTTCGCGATCTTCACCGGACTCGCCGCGACCGCGCACAACGTGTGGGAACTCGGCATCTACCGGTTCTTCGCGGGCGTGGGGATCGGCGGGGAATGGGCGCTCGCCGGCACCTACGTCGCCGAGGCCTGGCCGGAAGATCGCCGCAAGATGGGCGCGGGCTATCTGCAAACCGGCTATTACGCGGGCTTCTTCCTCGCGGCCGCGCTGAACTATACGATCGGCGCGGCGTTCGGCTGGCGCGCGATGTTCCTGGTCGGCCTGTTCCCGGTCGTCATCTCGATCCTCGTGTTGCTGCGCGTGAAGGAAACCGACAAGTGGCAACGCGCCGAAACCGCCCAGCCGCATGTGAAGCACGAAAGTGCGCTGAAGGCGATCTTCAACGCGCAATACCGCAAGCGCACGATCGTCGCGGCGGTGCTCCTCACGGTGGCGATCATCGGCTTGTGGGCGGGCGCGGTGTATGAGCCGTCGGCGGTCATCCAGCTGGCGACGAAAGCCGGCATGGACAAGCATGACGCGGCGCGGATGGCGTCGATCGCGACAGGGCTGCTTTCCATCGGTACCATCGTCGGCTGTCTCGCGCTACCGCCGATGGCCGAGAAAATCGGCCGCCGCAAGACGCTCGCGGTGTATTTCATCGGCATGGCGGCGTCGATTGCGCTGGCCTTCGGCTGGGCGTTCTATCTGCCGAACGGGCTGGTGCCGTTCATTGCGCTGCTGGTCGTGCTCGGCTTCTTCGGCGGCAACTTCGCGCTGTTCTCGTTGTGGCTGCCGGAGCAGTTCGAAACCCGCGTGCGCGCGACCGCCTTCGCGTTCTGTACGTCGGTGGGACGTTTCATCGGCGCGATCGTCAACTTCGGCATCGGCGCGATGGTGCTCAACATGAAGACACTCGGCGTGCCGATCGCGCTGACCGGCATCGTCTTCCTGGTCGGACTCGCTGTCATTCCGTTCGCGCCGGAAACGAAAGGGCAGGAACTGCCGAACTGAACGATGTTCGCGTAGGTGTCCAACGGCGGCCTGCTCAATGCAGGACCGCCGTTTTTGCATCTGGGCGCGTTTTCCTTTCGAAAGGTTTCCGGCGGTAATAGGACGTTACCAAGTCAAACACTTGCGTCGGCATCCGTCCGATATAGTCCGGTCAACACTACAAACAAACCGTCGAGGTGGGCTTCACATGAACAAGGTTTTGAAGGCTTCCGCGCTGGCCGGCGCCGTGCTGATCGGTGGCGTGACGATGTCCGGCGCAGCCATGGCAGGGGTGTCCGTCGGCGTGAACATCGGGGTGCCCGCGCCCGTCTATGTCGCGCCCGCGCCGGTTTATGCACCGCCGCCGCCCCCGGTGGTCTACGCGCCGCCCCCGCCGCCCGTGTATGCGCAACCGGCCATCGTGATCGGCTGGCATGGCGACCGTTACTGGGACGGCCGCCGCTACTGGAATCACGACGATTACTACCGCAACCACGGGCATGGATACGGCCACGGCTACGACCACGGCCATCGCGGCTGGCATTGACCGGCTGGGAAGTCCCCGAGGAAGCCACCCCGCGCGGGTGGCTTTTTCATTCTTGTCAATGCTCGAAAGGGGTAATTGCCGTTGGCTGTCTGTTTGAAGGCAATTTCCACCCACGTGCAATGTAACAAAAGGTAAGCTTTCTCCTGACATTACGCCGGGACGCGCAACAACTTACAAAGCTGAAATATTGCATTGAAAGCCTTCCGTTATATTTCCCGGCAAGCGAACAAGCACAACAGCGAGGTCCGTTTGCACATGAAGATCCACTCGAAAACATTCTGGACGGGCGTGATGGCCGTCGCGGCCGTCGGTCTGATGAGCACGCAAGCCGCGCGCGCTGACGTGCATGTCGGCGTGAACGTTGGCATTCCGGCGCCGGTGTATGTCGCGCCCACGCCGGTGTACGCGCCGCCGCCGCCGCCGGTCGTATATCGTCCCGCGCCCGTCTACGCGCCGCCCGTCGTGATCGGCTGGCATGGCAGCCGCTACTGGGACGGCCGTCGCTACTGGAGCCGCAACGATTACTACCGACATCACGGGCATGGTCGCGGGCCGCATCGTGGTCCGCCGCCGGGACATGGCCACGGGCACGGACACGGCGGGCCGCACGGCCGTCATTGAGGGCAGGGCAGGCTGAAGTCGCCACGAGAGTCGCTGCGATCGAGCCTTCAAAGCCAATTCGTTGAAGCAAATGAAAAGCGCCGCTCGACCCACTGAGCGGCGCTTTCGTTTGTGCGCTTTGTATCGGCGCGTCCGTTTGCACGGCACGCCTTGCGAAGAGGACGCGTTACTCCGCGTCGACGCCCATTCCGCCAACCACGGCATGGAAGCCCGCATCGACGTGCACGACTTCCGCGCTTACGCCCGCCGACAAATCCGACAGCAGGAACGCCGCGACATTGCCCACCTGTTCGGTCGTGACATTGCGCTTGAGCGGGGCATTTTCCTCGACGAAGTTCAGGATCTTGCCGAAGCCCTTGATGCCGCTCGCGGCGAGCGTCTTGATCGGGCCAGCCGAGATGGCGTTCACGCGCACGCCCTTGCCGCCCAGCGACGGCGATGCCGCCATGTAGCGCACGCTCGCTTCGAGCGAGGCCTTCGCGAGACCCATCGTGTTGTAGTTCGGCAGCGCGCGTTCGGCGCCGAGATAGGACAGCGTGAGCAGCGACGAGCCGTCTTTCAGCAGCGGCAGCGCGGCCTTGGCGAGCGCCGGGAAGCTGTAGGCGGAGATATCGTGCGCGATGCGGAAGTTCTCGCGCGTCATGCCGTCGAGGAAGTCGCCCGCGATGGCCTCGCGCGGCGCAAAGCCGATGGAATGCACGAGACCGTCGAGCGAGTCCCAGCGTTCCTTGAGCGCACCGAACAGCGCGTCGATTTGCGCGTCGTCGCCGACGTCGCACGGGTAGATCATGTCGCTGCCGAACTCGGCGGCGAATTCGGTGATGCGCTCCTTGAAGCGCTCGCCGACGTAGGTGAACGCGAGTTCGGCGCCTTCGCGCTTGCAGGCCTCGGCGATGCCATAGGCGATCGACCGGTTCGACAGCAGGCCTGTGAGCAGAATCCGTTTTCCAGCGAGAAAGCCCATGAATGCTCCTTCTTTGAAGTCAGTGTCGCGCGCGGGCGGGCAGGCGGGGCCGCGCGCAGTCGCCGGCGGGGACCGCCTTCGGGAGGACCCGATAGAGCAAGCCGGACGGCGCGTGATTTTGGGTAGAATTCTCTCACATCGCAATGCCCCGCCGAGGATTGCTGCGCTTGCGCGGGTTGTCCGGCGAGGCGTTCATCTCCATCACCCAGCGCGCCCAGAGACCACCAAGGCACATGACGACTCGCCCGACGATCCGCTCATCCAGCGTCTTACGCCTGGTTCTATCCGGGTGGCTGGCCGGATCGATTGCACTGGCGGCGAGTCCGGCTTTCGCAGTGCATGCCATCGCGCAATACGGCGAGCCCAAGTACCCGGCGGATTTCAAGCATTTCGACTACGTCAATTCCGACGCCCCGCGCGACGGCACGCTGGTGCTCGCCAATCCGAACCGCCTGACGAGCTTCGACAAGTTCAATCCGTTCACGCTGCGCGGCAATCCGGCGCCGGGTCTGTCGTTGATGTTCGAGAGCCTGACAACAGGTAGCTCCGATGAAGTCGCGACCGCCTACGGCCTGCTTGCCGACGACATCTCGGTGGCGCCCGACGGCATGTCGACTACCTTCCACATCAATCCGAAGGCGCGCTTCTCGAACGGCGACCCGGTCACCGCCGAAGACGTGAAGTTTTCGTTCGAGACGCTGAAGAGCCCGCTCGCCGCGCCGCAGTTCGCGGTGTATTTCGGGCAGATTGCGCGTGCGGTGATCGTCGATCCGCTGACCATCCGCTTCGAATTCAAGGCCGCGACGCGCGAAATGCCGCTGCTTGCGGGCGGCATCCCGGTGTTCTCGCGCAAGTGGGCGATGAAGCCCGACGGCACGCGCGTTCCGTTCGATCAGATCGCGTTCCAGAAGCCAATCGGCAGCGGCCCGTATCTGATCGATCATTACGACAACGGCCGCACCATCTCGTACCGGCGCAATCCGGATTACTGGGGCGCGGCGCTGCCGGTGCGGGTCGGCTTGTTCAACTTCGCGCACATCGACTACAAGCTCTACGGCGATCCCACCGCGCGCCTCGAAGCCTTCAAGGCCGGCGAGTACGACGTGCTGGTCGAGTACATCGCGCGCAGCTGGGTGCGGCGCGACATCGGGAAGCGTTTCGACAACGGCGAACTCATCAAGCGCGAATTCCCGCAGCACAACGGCACCGGCATGCAGGGCTTCTTCATGAACACGCGCCGGCCGCTGTTCAAGGACGTGCGCGTGCGTCAGGCGCTGGATCTCGCGCTCGACTTCGAATGGCTCAACCGGCAACTGTTCTTCAACCAGTATCGGCGTATCGACAGTTTCTTCGTCAACACGGACCTGCAGGCGAAGGGCCTGCCGAGCGAAGGCGAACTGGCCATCCTGAATCCGTTGCAGCCGCAACTCGACCCCTCCGTGTTCGGTCCGATGCCGCGCCAGCCGGACACCGATCCGCCCGGTTCGCTGCGCGCCAATCTCATCAAGGCGCGCGAGTTGCTGGCGCAGGCGGGCTGGACCTATCGCGACGGCGCGCTGCGCAACGCGAAAGGCGAGCCCTTCGTGTTCGAGATCCTCGATGACACGGGCGGCGGCGCGTCGATGGAGCCGGTCGCGGCCGCGTTCGGGCGCAATCTGCAGAAGCTCGGCATCACGATGAACTTCCGCACGGTGGATTACGCGCTGATCCAGAAGCGTCTCGATGCCTTCGACTTCGACATGACGAGCGTGCGCATGCCCGACGTGCAAGTGCCGGGCACGGAACAGGTGTCGCGCTTCGGCAGCCAGTCGGCGAACGAGCCGGGCTCGGACAATCTGGCGGGCGTGAAGTCGCCGGCCGTCGATGCCATCTTGCAGAAGGTGGTGTCCGCGCAAACGCGCGAGCAACTGGTCGACGCCACCCACGCGCTCGATCGCGTACTGATGAACGGCTACTATGTGGTGCCGCATTGGTACTCGGCGACGCATCGCGTGGCATATCGCAACACGCTGGCGTATCCGTCGACCTTGCCGCTGTACTACGGCGCCGAGGAATGGATCATCTCGACGTGGTGGGCGAAGCACGCGCCCGCGGCGTCAACCAAATAGCCGATTAAGCCGAATAGGGCGCGCCATGTGGAGCTACATCCTTAAACGCATTCTGTTGATGATCCCGACGCTGCTCGGCGTGCTGACGCTGACCTTCGTCGTGATCCAGTTCGTGCCGGGCGGGCCGGTCGAGCAGGCGGTGCACGATTTGCGGCGCGGGCAGTCCGAAGGCGGGGGCGGCGGTTTCGGGTTGCGCACGCACACGGGCGTCGATGCACAACAGGTCGAGCAACTGAAGAAGCTCTACGGCTTCGACAAGCCGCCGCTGCAACGCTATGTGCTGATGCTCGGCAAGTTCGCACGCTTCGACCTCGGCGAGAGCTATTTCAGGCATCAGAGCGTGTGGTCGCTGATTGTCTCGAAGCTGCCGGTGTCGATCAGCATCGGCCTGTGGACCTTCTTCATTACATATCTGATATCGGTGCCGCTCGGCATTGCGAAGGCGGTCAGGAACGGCTCGAAGTTCGATGTTGCGACGAGCCTGATCGTGCTGATCGGCTTTGCGATCCCGGGCTTCGTGCTCGGCGTGCTGCTGCTCGTGCTGTTCGGCGGAGGAACGTTCTGGCAACTGTTCCCGCTGCGCAATCTCACCTCCGACAACTGGGCCACGCTGTCGCTCGGCGGCAAGATTCTCGATTACCTGTGGCACATCACGCTGCCGGTGACGGCCTCGGTGGTGGGCAGCTTCGCCATCGTCACGATGCTCACCAAGAACGCCTTCCTCGATGAAATCCGCAAGCAATACGTGCTGACCGCGCGCGCGAAGGGCCTCTCCGAGCGCCGCGTGCTGTGGAAGCACGTGTTCCGCAATGCGCTGCTGCCGTTGATCGTTGGCTTTCCGGCGGCGTTCATCGGCGCGTTCTTCACCGGCAGCCTGCTGATCGAGACGCTGTTCTCCCTCGACGGGCTCGGCCTGCTTTCTTACGAATCCGTCGTGCGCCGCGACTATCCGGTGGTGCTCGGCACGCTCTATCTCTTCACGCTGATCGGCCTCGCGACGAAGCTCATTTCAGACCTGTGCTACGTCTGGGTCGATCCGCGCATTCAATTCGAACAACTGGAGCGCTGATTTGAATCGAGCCGCTTCATCCCGCTCCTCACGGCGCGACGCGCACGGCAGCGACGCCCAGCCGCTCAGCTTCGAAAAGTCCATCCCGCCCGGACGGCGCGTGTGGCAGCGCTTCAAGCGCAACCGGCTGGGCTACTGGAGCCTGGTCGTGTTCGTCGTGGCGTTCGTCATCAGCCTCGCCGGGCCGCTGTGGTCGAACGACAAGCCGCTGGTCGTGCGCTATCAGGGGCATCTCTACTTTCCGCTCGTGAAGACCTACGCGGAGACCACCTTCGGCGGCGACTTTCCCACGCCCGCCGATTATCTCGATCCCTTCGTGCGCGACCGTTTCAGCGCGCCCGGCAACTTCGCGATCTATCCGCCGAATCACTACTACTACGACACGCTCAACTACTTCTCGAAGGGCTCGAATCCGGCGCCGCCGTCGCGCGAGAACTGGCTCGGCACCGACGACCGCGGACGTGACGTGTTCGCGCGGCTCGTGTACGGCTTTCGCGTGTCGGTGCTGTTCGCGCTCGTGCTGACGGCGATCGGCACGCTGCTGGGCGTCGTCGCGGGCGCGGTGCAGGGGTATTTCGGCGGGCGGATCGACATCACGGGGCAGCGGCTCATCGAAGTCTGGAGCGCGTTGCCCGAGCTTTACCTGCTCATCATCTTCGCGTCGATCTTCGAGCCTAGTCTGATCCTGCTGATCATCCTGCTCTCGCTGTTCGGGTGGATCGGCCTGTCGGACTATGTGCGCGCCGAGTTCCTGCGCAATCGCACGCAGGATTACGTGCGCGCCGCCCGCGCGATGGGCCTCTCGAACTGGCAGATCATCTGGCGTCACGTCTTGCCGAACAGTCTCACGCCGGTCATCACGTTCCTGCCGTTCCGCATGAGCGGCGCCATTCTCGCGCTGACGAGCCTCGACTTTCTCGGGCTGGGCGTGCCGTCGCCGACGCCGTCGCTTGGTGAGCTGCTCGCGCAAGGCAAAGCCAATCTCGATGCCTGGTGGATCTCACTGTCCACCTTCGGCGTGCTGGTCGCGACGCTGCTCTTGCTGACCTTCATGGGCGACGCGCTGCGCAACGCGCTCGACACGCGTATCGCGGATGCCGTGAAAGCCGGAGGCGGGCAGTGAACGAACCACTGTTGTCCATTGCAGACCTGCGCGTACGTTTCGGCGACACGCTGGCCGTCGACGGCGTCAATCTCGACATCCATGCGGGCGAACGCGTGGCGCTGGTCGGCGAATCGGGTTCGGGCAAAAGCGTCACGGCGCTGTCCATCCTGCGCCTGCTGCGCGAAGCCGAGTTGTCCGGCTCGATCCGCTTTGCCGGCGAGGAACTGCTCGACAAGAGCGAGCGCGCGATGCGCGGCCTGCGCGGTTCCGACATCGCAATGATCTTCCAGGAGCCGATGACGGCGCTC
This sequence comes from Caballeronia sp. LZ065, assembly GCF_031450975.1. Lineage (NCBI taxonomy): Bacteria > Pseudomonadati > Pseudomonadota > Betaproteobacteria > Burkholderiales > Burkholderiaceae > Caballeronia > Caballeronia sp. LZ065. The sequence goes on along the minus strand of NZ_JARUXV010000001.1, from coordinate 2,199,099 downwards.
AATCCGCTCTACACGGTGGGCGACCAGATCGGCGAGACGATCCAGCTGCACGACGGCATCACGCCACGCGAGGCGCGCCGCCGTGCGATCGCACTGCTCGCGCGCACCGGCATCACGGAGCCCGAACGGCGCGTGGACAGCTATCCGCATCAGTTGTCGGGCGGCCAGCGCCAGCGGGTGATGATCGCGATGGCGCTCGCGTGCCGTCCGCGCCTCCTGCTCGCCGACGAACCCACGACCGCGCTCGACGTGACGATCCGCGCGCAGATCGTCGAACTGCTGCTCGAACTGCAACGCGACGAAGCCCAGCAGCGCGGCATGGCGGTGCTGCTGATCACGCACGACCTGAATCTTGTCAAGCGCTTCGCGGAGCGCGTCGCGGTGATGGAGAAGGGCGTGCTGGTCGAAAGCGGCACAGTGGAATCGATCTTCGACTCGCCGCAGCATCCGTACACCCAGCGGCTGCTGGCCAGCAAGCCGAAGCGCAGCGTGCTGCCGGTGCTGCCGATCGCGCCGGTCCTGCTCGACGCGAAGAACGTCTCCGTCGATTACCCGACGCGCCTGCCGGGCTTCCAGGGCTGGCTCCGGCGCGGCCGCTTCAAGGCCGTCGACGACGTCACGCTGACGGTGCGGCAGGGCGAAACGCTCGGGATCGTCGGGGAATCCGGCTCGGGCAAGTCCACGCTGGCGATGGCGCTGCTCGGCCTGCAGCGCATCTCGCACGGCGCGGTGCAGTTCCAGGGCCGCGCGCTCAGTGAGTTCCGCGGTCGCGAGCAGACCGCGCTGCGCTCGAATCTGCAAGTGGTGTTTCAGGATCCGTTCAGTTCGCTGTCGCCGCGGCAGACGGTCGAGCGGATCGTCGGCGAGGGTTTGGCGCTGCATCGGCCGGAACTGGACGCCGCCGCGCGCCGGGCGCGGGTCGTGGCGGTGTTGCGGGAAGTCGGCATGGAGCGCTCGGCGCTCACGCGTTATCCACACGAGTTCTCGGGCGGTCAGCGGCAGCGCATTGCAATCGCCCGCGCGCTGGTGCTCGAACCGAGCATCCTGATCCTCGACGAACCCACCAGCGCGCTCGATGTGTCGATCCAGACTCAAGTTCTGACGCTGCTCGCCGACATTCAGAAGAAGCACAACCTGGGATACGTCTTTATTAGCCACGACCTACAGGTGATCGGCGCGATGGCACATCGCGTCGCGGTGATGCGAAATGGTTTTATCGTGGAGTCGGGGGAGGTAGAGAAGATTTTTTCGAACCCCTCCGACGAATACACGCGAAAGCTTCTGAGTGCAGCCCTCGAATCCTAAAATCTTTCTTTTTCACCAATTGGGTGCTCGTCTCAATTGTATTTTTCTATTTCTTTTGACAGGTAAATACTTTGTGGCTAGTATCCTTCCAAACTTTCTGCTATCTCCCTGATTTAACAGCTTTTAATTGTAAAACCTACCGACCGATGCAGCCACTAACGTTGACTCAGACATGCGCGCGCGCCGCCGCGGGCATGTTGATCGGCCTCCTGATGACAGCAACTTCCGGCGCGTTCGCCGACGAAGTCAGCAGTAGCAGCCAGAATGCCACCACCGGCATTTTCTCCTCCAGATCCACCGATACCGCCAGTACCGACGCCACCAGCAGCCAGAGCGGCGCAAAGTCGTTTTTGTCGGGCATGGCGAGCAAGGCGGGCGACGTCGTCGTCGGCGCGCTCAACATGATCGGCGTGCGTTATCGCTGGGGTGGCAATTCTCCGGATTCCGGTCTCGATTGCAGCGGCTTCGTGCGTTACGTGTTTCAGGACACGCTCGGCATGACGCTCCCGCGCCGCGCCGAGGAAATGAGCCGCGTCGGCGAGAAGGTCCGGGTGTCGGATCTGAAGCCTGGCGACCTCGTGTTCTTCAACACGATGCGCCGCTCGTTTTCGCACGTGGGCATCTATATCGGCGACAACAAGTTCGTGCATTCGCCGTCCACCGGCAGCACGATCCGCGTCGACGACATGGAAGACGGCTACTGGGAGAAGCGTTTCCAGGGCGCGCGCCGGATTGACAACGCGCAAGTCGGCGACGGTTCCGAATTGCGCCAGCGCGTGAGCGCGAGCGTCGGCGGATACTGATTGCCGTTGTGAAGGAAAATCGAAAGCCTGCCTCCTGACCGGACGCAGGCTTTTTTGTTTTAGCGCTCGTGTGATGGCGCGAGCGGAACGCCTCATTGCACGAGCCTCGGAAAGCCGTTATAGTTTTTGAATGCGTTTTTTCCTGTTCCCCTTCCTGTCGGTCCAAGCTGGTGCGTCGCTACGCGCACTATCGCTACTAGCGCGCCTACCGCGCTAATCTTTCTCGCCTCCCGTCTGCTCGTCCTGTCAGGTTTTCGACGCCAGCGGTGGCGCGAACACCCGAATTCCCTTTTGCATTTCCGCGCGTCATTTCCAACACTTAAACAATCCAATCTCCCCACTGGAGCCCAACATGGCAGCAGACAAGTTGATCATCTTCGACACCACCTTGCGTGATGGCGAGCAGTCCCCCGGCGCGTCGATGACGAAGGAAGAGAAGATCCGCATCGCGAAGCAGCTGGAGCGCATGAAGGTGGACATCATCGAAGCGGGCTTTGCTGCCAGCTCGAACGGCGATTTCGACGCCATCCACACCATCGCCTCTCTCGTGAAGGACAGCACGGTCTGCTCGCTGGCCCGGGCGAACGACAAGGACATCCAGCGCGCCGCCGACGCCCTCAAGCCGGCCGGCCAGTTCCGCATTCACACGTTCATTGCCACGTCGGCGCTGCACATGGAGAAGAAGCTGCGCATGACGCCGGAGCAGGTCTACGACCAGGCGCGTCTTGCCGTACGTTTCGCCCGCAAGTTCACCGACGACGTCGAGTTCTCGCCGGAAGACGGCAGCCGTTCGGACATCGACTATCTCTGCCGCGTCCTCGAAGCGGTCATCGATGAAGGCGCACGCACCATCAATATTGCGGATACGGTCGGTTACGGCGTGCCTGAGCTCTACGGCAACCTCGTCAAGACGCTGCGCGAGCGCGTGCCCAATTCCGACAAGGCTGTCTGGTCGGTGCACTGCCATGACGACCTCGGCATGGCCGTCGCGAATTCGCTGGCCGGCGTGCAGATCGGCGGCGCGCGTCAGGTGGAATGCACGATCAACGGTCTCGGCGAGCGCGCGGGCAATACGTCGCTCGAAGAGATCGTGATGTCGATCAAGACGCGCAAGGACTATTTCGGTCTGGATGTCGGCATCGACACGTCGCAGATCGTGCCGACTTCGAAGCTCGTTTCGCAGATCACCGGCTTCGTCGTGCAGCCGAACAAGGCGGTGGTCGGCGCGAACGCGTTCGCGCACGCGTCGGGCATTCACCAGGACGGCGTGCTGAAGGCGCGCGACACTTACGAAATCATGCGCGCGGAAGACGTGGGCTGGGCCGCGAACAAGATCGTGCTCGGCAAGCTCTCGGGTCGCAATGCGTTCAAGCAGCGTCTCGAAGAACTGGGCGTGCAGCTGGAGTCCGAAGGCGAAGTGAACGCCGCGTTCGCGCGCTTCAAGGAACTCGCCGACCGCAAGTCCGAGATCTTCGACGAAGACATCATGCAGATCGTCTCCGAGGAATCCGCCGAGGCGCAGGCGAAAGAGCACTTCCGCTTCGTGTCGCTGAAGCAGCATTCAGAGACGGGCGAGCAACCGCAGGCCAAGGTCGTGTTCGCGGTGGAAGGCGCCGAGGTCACGGGCGAAGCGCGCGGCAACGGTCCGGTGGACGCGACGCTGCACGCGATCGAATCGAAGGTCGACAGCGGCGCGGAACTCGTCCTCTATTCGGTCAACGCCATTACCACCGGCACGCAGGCACAAGGCGAAGTGACGGTGCGTCTGTCGAAGAGCGGGCGTATCGTGAACGGCGTGGGCACCGATCCGGATATCGTCGCGGCGTCGGCGAAGGCTTATCTGGCTGCGTTGAACAAGCTGCACTCGAAGGTCGAGAAGCTCAACCCGCAGCTCTGATTCCGGCGCTTCATGCGGACATGAAAAAGCCCTCGCGAGAGGGCTTTTCTTTTGCGCTGGAAGATGGAAGGCCGGCCATCAGAACATGTTGCGCCGGTCCGGATCGTGCAGCGGATCAGGCGTCTTCTGCGTCATGCGCAGGATGCCCTGATCGTCGAAATAGAAGTTGTACATCAGGTACCAGATGTTCGCCTCCATGTAGCGATACGTCCAGACCTGGCGTTTCATCAACGGGAAGTACGAGGTTTCGACCGGCCGGCCGAAATTCACCAGCACGTCCGCCTTCGTCCACGTGCCGATCTGCGCCTTGTAGAACTCGTTCTCGTCGAGCACCTGGCGCACGCTGACGATTTTCCCCGAGCTGTCGATATCGGCGGCCGTGGTGAATTCGCCGAGCGGCTGCGTCGGCCACATCAGGCGCTTGCCGCCGCTGGGGAGGTCATAGACTTCGCGCGGCGGGCCGAGGCGCGCGGTGATCGTCGATGCATCCGCGCCCGCCTGATAGTTCTGCCACGGTTGGGCGCAGGCGGACAGCAGAAGCGCGGCGCCCGCGCCCGCCAACAGGGCGCGCAGGCGGAAGAGGGGATACGGCATGGCAAGCCTCCGGCATGTGGAGATCCTCGTGATGGCGAGGATCGTTCATTCGATCTTTTCCGTAATTCTGACATGCGCGGACGCCGAATCATGCTCCGCGACGCTGCGGCATCCGGGCGGAACTGTCGGCAATGACGCACTTGCGCGGCGTCGGCGTGGCGGCCTATGATCCGCGCTTTCAGCAAATCGGCGGCAGGCATGAAGAATCGAATCGGCGCGCGCGGGGCGCGATGGCTGTGCGTGGCGGCTTGGGCGTGGGTGTTCGGCGTGCAGGCGGCAAGCGCCGCCGGCCCAACGCCGATCAAGCTCGCGATGATCGAGGGCATGTCGGGCCCGTTTGCCAACGCGGGCGCGATGGTCGAGCGTAACCTGCAGTTCGGCGTCGAGCGCGTGAACGCGCAGGGCGGCGTCAAGCTCCCCGACGGCCGGCATCCGCTGGAACTGGTCGTGCTCGACGGCAAGGGCGGCAGCGAAGCGAGCCTCGTGCAGCTGCGCGCGGCGATTGACGACGGCGTCGGCTTCGTGATGCAGGGCAACAGCTCGGCGGTGGCGGCCGCGCTGGTGGCGGCGATCGACCGACAGAACGCGCGCGATCCGCAGCATCGCGTGCTGTTCCTCAACTATTCCGCCGACGACCCCGCGCTCACCAACGACGCCTGCAGTTTCTGGCATTTCCGTTTCGATGCCCACGCCGGCATGCGCATGGACGCGCTCGCGGACGCGCTGAAGGACGATCGCGCGGTCAAGAAGGTGTATCTGCTGAACCAGGATTACAGCTTCGGTCACGACGTGAGCCGCGAGGCGCAGCGCGCGTTGAAAGAGCGCCGGCCGGACATCGCGATTGCGGGCGACGAGTTTCATCCGATCGGCCGCGTCAAGGATTTCGCGCCCTACATCGCGAAAATCCGCGCGAGCGGCGCGGACGCGGTCGTCACTGGCAACTGGGGCAACGATCTCACGCTGCTCGTGAAGGCCGCGCGCGAACAAGGCCTCGACACGAAGTTCTACACTTTCTACGGAAATAGCCTGGGCGCGCCGGCCGCGCTCGGCGACGCCGGCGTGAAGCGCGTGATTGCCGTGGCGGACTGGCATCCGAACGTGGGCGGCGCGGCATCGGATGCGTACTACCGCGCGTTTCGCGCCCGCTATCCCGCGGCCGCCGACGACTATCTGGTGGCGCGCATGCCGCTGATGGTCGAAATGCTCGCCGCCGCGATGACACGCGCGGGCAGCGCGGATCCTTTGGCGGTGGCGCGTGCGCTGGAAGGCATGAAGTTCGACGGCGAGGGTTTCCATCCGTCGACGATGCGCGCCGCTGATCACCAACTGATCCAGCCCCTGTATGTCATGGAGATGGACCGCGCCGGCACGGCGGGCGTGAAGCTGGACAACGAAGGCTCGGGCTATGGCTTCCGGACACTGCTTGCCATCTCCGCTGACAAGACGGTCCAGCCGACCACTTGCAGGATGACGCGCCCGGACCGGTGAGGGTCGTGGGCGGCGTGCGCCTGTGCTATACTCCGCGCTTCGTCTTCAGCCGGCAGATCTGTCTGAAGCGAAGCAAGAAGCGAAACATGAAACCTGTAACCCCACGGCACGGCCTTTCTTCCGTGACCGCCTGTCTGTATCAAAGGAAAAGCAAATGCCCGTAGCAGAAATCAAGAAGTCCGACATCGTCGCTGAATACGCGCGCGGCGCCAACGACACCGGCTCCCCCGAAGTGCAAGTCGCACTGCTCACGAGCCGCATCAACGAACTCACTTCCCACTTCAAGTCGCACTCGAAGGATCACCACAGCCGCCGCGGTCTGCTGCGCATGGTGAGCCGTCGCCGCAAGCTGCTCGACTACTTGAAGGGCAAGGACGCGGACCGCTACCGCTCGCTGATCGAGAAGCTGGGTCTGCGCAAGTAATTGGCGCATATGTGGCTTCATAGCCGCCTTTGAAACAGAGTGCCTGTGTCAGTCCGCTGATACAGGCACTTTGTTTTTGTACGGTCCGGCGATGAAGTGGTGTGCGATCGCTTAACCGCGCTCGATACGTTCAGTTTGGTGATTTCGGCAGTACACATGCTTTACCCGGATGCTCCATCCGGTTCGACACCCGGTCCGGCCTCGCGGCAGAGCTTTGTGTCATTCCAGCGCGGCACGCCGCGCTTCGTTCGCGCGACGTACCGCGCTGGAATGGCATAACACACCTCTTCGCGCGGCTTGGGATCGTCCCGCCAGCGTCGAGGGACGCTGGCGCAACGTATAAGGAGTGGAAATGTTCAATAAGATCGTCAAGGAATTCAAGTGGGGCCAGCATAACGTCCGTCTCGAAACGGGCGAGATCGCCCGTCAGGCTGGCGGCGCGGTGATCGTCGACGTCGAAGACACCGTGGTGCTGGCCACCGTCGTCGGCGCGAAGAGCGCCAAGCCGGGTCAGGACTTCTTCCCGCTGACCGTCGATTACCTCGAAAAGACCTACGCCGCCGGCAAGATCCCGGGCGGCTTCTTCCGTCGCGAAGGCCGTCCGTCGGAAGGCGAAACGCTGATTTCGCGCCTGATCGACCGTCCGCTGCGCCCGCTCTTCCCGGAAGGTTTCTATAACGAAGTGCAGGTCGTGATCCACGTCCTGTCGCTGAACCCGGAAGTTCCCGCCGACATCCCCGCGCTGATCGGCGCCTCCGCCGCGCTCGCCGTGTCGGGTCTGCCGTTCAACGGTCCGGTCGGCGCCGCGCGCGTCGCCTACATCAACAACGAGTACGTGCTGAACCCGACGCGTCCGCAGATGAAGGAATCGGCGCTGGATCTGGTGGTCGCGGGCACGGAACGCGCGGTGCTGATGGTCGAATCCGAAGCGAAGCAGCTGTCCGAGGAAGTCATGCTCGGCGCAGTCGTGTTCGGTCACGAGCAGATGCAGACGGCCATCGACGCCATTCATGAACTCGTGCGCGAAGGCGGCAAGCCGGAGTGGGACTGGGCGCCGGCGCCGAAGAACGAAGCGCTGATCGCGCGCGTCACCGAAGTCGCGAAGCCGGAACTCGAAGCCGCTTACCAGCTGCGCGACAAGTCGGCGCGTTCGGCCAAGCTGAAGGAAGTGTACGCAGCGACCTCGGCCAAGCTGGAGCAAGACGCCGCCGCGAGCGGCACGGTGGCCGCCGACAAGGCGACCGTCGGCAACGTCCTGTTCGACATCGAAGCGAAGATCGTCCGCACGCAGATCCTGAACGGCGAGCCGCGTATCGACGGCCGCGACACGCGCACTGTCCGTCCGATCGAAATCCGCACGGGCGTCCTGCCGCGCACGCACGGCTCGGCGCTGTTCACGCGCGGCGAGACGCAGGCGCTGGTCGTCGCGACGCTCGGCACGAAGGGCGACGAGCAGAACATCGACGCGCTCGAAGGCGAATATCGCGAGCGCTTCATGCTCCACTACAACATGCCGCCGTTCGCGACGGGCGAAACGGGCCGCGTCGGCTCGCCGAAGCGCCGTGAAATCGGCCATGGCCGTCTGGCCAAGCGCGCGCTGGTCGCGTGCCTGCCGGGTCCGGACGAGTTCGGCTATTCGATCCGCGTGGTGTCGGAAATCACGGAATCGAATGGTTCGTCGTCGATGGCTTCGGTGTGCGGTGGCTGTCTCGCGCTGATGGACGCCGGCGTGCCGATGAAGGCGCACGTCGCGGGCATCGCGATGGGCCTGATCCTCGAGGACAACAAGTTTGCGGTGCTGACCGACATCCTCGGCGACGAAGATCACCTCGGCGACATGGACTTCAAGGTGGCCGGCACGGCGCAAGGCGTGACCGCGCTGCAGATGGACATCAAGATCCAGGGCATCACGAAGGAAATCATGCAGGTTGCGCTCGCGCAGGCGAAGGAAGGCCGCATGCACATCCTCGGCAAGATGACCGCGGCAGTGCCGAGCACGAACACGGAACTGTCGGACTACGCGCCGCGCATGATCACCATCAAGATCAATCCGGAGAAGATCCGCGACGTGATCGGCAAGGGCGGTTCGGTGATCCGCGCGCTGACGGAAGAAACCGGCACGACCATCGACATTTCGGACGACGGCGTCGTGACCATCGCGAGCACGAGCTCGGAAGGCATGGCCGAGGCGAAGAAGCGCATCGAGAACATCACGGCCGAAGTGGAAGTCGGCCAGGTCTACGAAGGCCCGGTGCTCAAGCTGCTCGACTTCGGCGCGATCGTGAACATCCTGCCGGGCAAGGACGGTCTGCTGCATATCTCGGAGATCGTCAACGAGCGCGTGAAGGACATCAACGACTATCTGAAGGAAGGCCAGGTCGTGAAGGTCAAGGTCATCCAGACGGACGAGAAGGGCCGCGTGCGCCTGTCGGCGAAGGCTTTGCTGAACGAAGCCGCGCAACCGGCCCAACCTGCCCAACCCGCGGAACCGACGCAGCCGCAGCAGTAATGCGGTAATGTGTTGACGGCCGGCCGCTAGCGCGAGCCGGCCGTTTTCTTGTCTGACGCGTGTCCGTGGCATGAGAGCGGACGCGTCGTCGGACCGGATCACCGTGTGACGTGCGAGTCCGGGAGTATCGATTGCTCCAGCGCGCACGGTGTCATCCGGTTCGAATCATTCCGAGCGCGATCGCGGGTTCCAGGGGAGAGGTCATGAAAGCCATCGAAATCACCGAGTTTGGCGCGCCCGAAGTCTTGAAACTGGGCGAGCGCCCGCAGCCCGCGCCCGGCAAGAATGAAGTGCTCATCAAGGTGTCGGCGTCGGGCGTGAACCGTCCGGACGTCCTGCAGCGCAAGGGCGCGTATGCGCCGCCGCCGGGCGCGTCGGACCTGCCGGGGCTGGAAGTGGCGGGTGAGATCGTCGATGGCGATTTCAATCCGAAGCACAATCCGTTCGGTCTGAAGAAGGGCGATCGCGTGTGCGCGCTGCTTGCGGGCGGCGGTTATGCCGAATACGCGGTCGCGCCGCTCGAACAATGTCTGCCGGTGCCGGCGGGCTTGTCCGACATCGAGGCCGCATCGCTGCCGGAAACCTTCTTCACCGTGTGGAGCAACGTTTTCGAGCGTGCGCATCTTGGCGCGGGCGAGAACGGCGAGGAAGAGACGCTGCTGGTGCAGGGCGGGTCGAGCGGGATCGGCGTGACGGCGATCCAGATCGCGAAGGCGCTCGGCTTTCGCGTGTTCGCGACGGCCGGCACCGACGAAAAATGCCGCGCGTGCGAAGCACTCGGCGCGGAGCGGGCGATCAACTACAAGACGGAGGATTTCGTCGAAGTAGTGAAGTCGCTGACCAACGACCGCGGCGTCGATGTGATTCTCGACATGGTCGCCGGCGACTATCTGCCGCGCGAACTCAAGGCGCTCGCCGATGGCGGTCGTGTCTGCGTGATCGCGCTGCTTGGCGGCTCGAAGGCCGAGATCAATCTGAACGATATCCTGCGGCGCCGCCTGGTCATCACGGGTTCGACGCTGCGGCCGCGTCCGGTCGCGTTCAAGGCGAAGCTCGCGGCGAAGCTGAAAGAGCGCGTGTGGCCCGAGATCGAGGCGGGGCGTATCAAGCCGGTCATCCATCAGGTGTTTCCGGCCGCCGAAGCCGCGGCCGCGCACACGCTGATGGAAAGCAGCACGCATGTCGGCAAGATCATGCTCGACTGGCGCGATGCGTCGTGACGTGCTGTGACGTGCCGATGTTGCAAGGCACTTTTGCCGGTTTGACCGGTTTCGTCGGATCACAGTAAAATCGCCTGTTTTGCAGGCAGTTTGCGATTCGTAACGGTTTCATTCCAATAACAGGGCGGCTGTTCCGGTGCACCGGTCAAGCGCATCCGGCAAGCCGCCGCCGATCGACGAGACTTATGTCCAGACAACGAGCGAAACTGGTGGTAGGCAACTGGAAGATGCATGGTCGCATCGACGAGAACGCGGCCCTGCTGACCGAAGTAGCTGCCGGAGCATCGGCTTTGCAGAAGGACGTGCGCGTGGGCGTGTGCGTGCCGTGCCCTTATCTCGCGCAATCGCAGGCGTTGCTGAGCGGCTCGGTGGTGAAGTGGGGCGTGCAGGACGTGTCCGCGCATGCCGGCGGCGCCTACACCGGCGAAGTTGCGGCAGAAATGGCGGTGGATTTCGGCGTCACGTATGCGATCGTGGGTCATTCGGAGCGTCGCGCGTATCATCGCGAAAGCCCGGAACTCGTTGGCGCAAAAACGCAGCGCGCCCTCGAATCGGGTCTCACGCCCATCGTATGTGTCGGTGAAACGCTGGAAGAGCGCGAGTCGGGCGCGACCGAACAGGTCATCGGCACGCAGCTGGACGCCGTGCTGATACTGCTGAGCGAAGAGCAGGCAGCGGGCATCGTGGTCGCGTATGAACCGGTCTGGGCCATCGGCACGGGCAAAACTGCGCAGCCGGAGCAGGCGCAGGCGGTTCACGCGTTCCTGCGCCGCAAGCTGCAGGAGAAGGGCGCGGCAGTGGCCAACGCGTTGCTGCTGTACGGCGGCAGCGTCAAGCCGGACAATGCGCGGGAATTGTTTGCACAAGGCGACATCGATGGCGGCCTGATTGGCGGCGCGTCGTTGAAGTCGAAGGATTTTCTGCCGATCTGCCAAGCTGCGCAAACCGCCTTCCAATAAGGTGCCGGCAAGCGTGCGGGGCAGATCAGGGAAGTCAATTGCGACACGCAAGTGTCATTGAAACATCAGGAATCAGGTGAGTTGAAATGCTGTATTTGAAGACATTGATTATCGTCGTCCAGTTGTTGTCGGCGCTGGGCGTTATCGGACTCGTGCTGTTGCAGCACGGCAAGGGCGCCGACATGGGCGCGGCATTCGGCAGCGGTTCGTCGGGCAGCCTGTTCGGCGCGACCGGATCAGCGAATTTTCTTTCGCGTACCACGGCCGTTCTCGCCGCCGTGTTCTTCGTCACGACGCTGGCGCTGACCTATCTCGGCAGCTACAAGCCGCAGGCATCGGCGGGCATTCTGGGTGACGCGCCGGTGGCCGCTTCGGGTGCGATTCCGGGCTCGGGCGCCGCTCCCGCGACGGCTGCTTCGGGTGCTGCGCCGGCTGCTGCATCGTCCGCGCCAGGCAACGACGTTCCCAAATAATCGGCTCGAACGCCAAAACAAATTTCTCGCGAAATCTGCATTTTGTGCGTTGAACAATTCAGAAGGGCCAGTTATAATTTGATTCTTGAAGCGATTCGCGGCAATTAAGAAGTAGTTTTCCCGGATTGCAATACAGTGCCGACGTGGTGAAATTGGTAGACACGCTATCTTGAGGGGGTAGTGGCGAAAGCTGTGCGAGTTCGAGTCTCGCCGTCGGCACCAAAGTTATCCAATGCCAGCCGCATGCATCGCTTCGGCTGGCATTGTCACTTCTGGAGTACCCTTACGGTTTTGATGCGGTGGTGCTCGTCATACGGCGATTGTCACAGTGTGCTGATAACGTGAGCGGTCCCAAGTGAATCCCCTGTCGGGTGGTCCGTCCCGGCTGAGGCGCTCAATCAATAACAGACCATCTCTACCGAACAGAGGATAGCCTTGAACCTCGCACCCTATTACCCCGTCTTCTTGTTTCTTGTGGTGGGCCTTGGTTTAGGTATAGCGCTGGTCAGCATTGGCAAGATCCTAGGTCCCAACAGGCCCGACACCGAAAAAAACGCACCTTACGAGTGCGGCTTCGAAGCCTTCGAAGACGCGCGGATGAAGTTCGATGTGCGTTACTATCTCGTCGCAATTCTTTTCATCATTTTCGACCTTGAGACTGCGTTCCTGTTTCCGTGGGGCGTGTCCCTGCGCGAGATCGGCTGGCCCGGCTTCATCGCGATGATGATTTTCCTGCTCGAATTTTTGCTCGGTTTCGCCTACATCTGGAGAAAGGGCGGGCTCGACTGGGAATGACGGTTAGATCACCGGATTCATGGGCGGCTTTGGCTGGCAGCTCATCTGGAGTGGACAAGAAATGAGTATCGAAGGGGTCTTGAAGGAAGGCTTTGTCACCACCACGGCTGACAAGCTGATCAACTGGACGCGCACCGGCTCGCTGTGGCCGATGACGTTCGGCCTCGCCTGCTGCGCGGTCGAGATGATGCACGCGGGCGCGGCCCGCTATGACCTGGACCGCTTCGGCGTCGTGTTCCGCCCGAGTCCGCGTCAGTCCGACGTCATGATCGTCGCCGGCACGCTGTGCAACAAGATGGCGCCCGCGCTGCGCAAGGTCTACGACCAGATGGCCGAGCCGCGCTGGGTCATTTCCATGGGCTCGTGCGCGAACGGCGGCGGCTACTACCACTATTCGTATTCCGTCGTGCGCGGTTGCGACCGGATCGTGCCGGTGGATGTCTACGTCCCCGGCTGCCCTCCGACCGCCGAAGCGCTGGTCTACGGCGTGATCCAGTTGCAGGCGAAGATTCGCCGCACCAACACCATCGCCCGTAGTTAAGGGCCTGAGTCTCCCCAACTATGGCAAGCAAACTCGAGACCCTCAAAGCGAACCTCGAGACGGCATTTGGCGGCCGTCTGCAGAGCATTACGGAGTCGCTCGGGCAAGTGACGATCGTCGTCAAGGCGTCGAACTACCTGGAAGTCTGCAAGCAGCTGCGCGATGATCCGTCGCTGCGCTTCGAGCAGCTCATGGACGTCTCCGGCGTGGACTATTCCACCTACGGCGACGGCGCCTACGACGGCCCGCGTTTCGCCGCCGTCAGCCATCTTCTGTCCATCTCGAACAACTGGCGTGTGCGCGTGCGCGTATTCGCGCCGGACGACGAAGTGCCTATCGTGCCTTCGGTGGTCGACATCTGGACCTCGTCGAACTGGTACGAGCGCGAAGCATTCGACCTCTACGGCATCGTGTTCGAGGGCCACCCCGACCTGCGCCGCATCCTGACGGACTATGGCTTCATCGGCCATCCGTTCCGCAAGGACTTCCCGGTGTCCGGCTACGTGGAAATGCGCTACGACCCGGAAGAGAAGCGCGTGGTGTATCAGCCTGTGACGATCGAACCGCGCGAAATCACGCCGCGCGTGATTCGCGAAGATCGCTATGGCGGTCTGAAACATTAAGAGAACGCCATGGCAGAGATCAAGAACTACACGCTGAATTTCGGTCCGCAGCACCCGGCAGCGCACGGCGTGCTGCGCCTCGTGCTCGAACTCGACGGCGAAGTGATCCAGCGCGCGGACCCGCACATCGGTCTGCTGCATCGCGCGACCGAGAAGCTCGCCGAAACCAAGACCTTCCTCCAGTCCGTGCCGTACATGGACCGTCTCGACTACGTGTCGATGATGGTCAACGAGCACGGCTATGTGATGGCGATCGAGAAGCTGCTGGGCATCGACGTGCCGATTCGCGCGAAGTACATCCGCGTGCTGTTCGACGAAATCACGCGCGTGCTGAACCACCTGATGTGGATCGGCTCGCACGCGCTCGACGTCGGCGCGATGGCGGTGTTCCTGTACGCGTTCCGCGAGCGCGAAGACCTGATGGACGTCTACGAGGCAGTGTCCGGCGCGCGCATGCACGCAGCGTACTATCGCCCGGGCGGCGTCTATCGCGACCTGCCGGATGCGATGCCGCAATACAAGGCATCGAAGATCCGCAACGCGAAGGCGCTCGACCGGATGAACGAGACGCGTCAGGGTTCGCTGCTCGACTTCATCGAAGACTTCTTCAACCGTTTCCCGGGTTGTGTCGACGAGTACGAAACGCTCCTCACCGACAACCGCATCTGGAAGCAGCGTCTCGTGGGGATCGGCGTGGTGAGCCCGGAGCGTGCGTTGCAGATGGGCCTGTCCGGCGCGATGCTGCGCGGCTCGGGCATCGAGTGGGATCTGCGCAAGAAGCAGCCGTACGAAGTGTATGACCAGCTGGACTTCGACATTCCCGTCGGCGTGAACGGCGATTGCTACGACCGTTATCTGGTGCGCGTGGAAGAAATGCGCCAGTCGGTCCGTATCGCCAAACAGTGCATTGCGTGGCTTCGCAAGAATCCCGGCCCTGTGATGGTCGATAATCACAAGGTTGCGCCGCCGTCGCGCGTCGGCATGAAGAGCAACATGGAAGAGCTGATTCACCACTTCAAGCTCTTCACCGAAGGTTTTCACGTGCCGGAAGGCGAAACATACGCGGCCGTGGAGCATCCGAAGGGCGAGTTCGGCATCTATCTGATCTCGGACGGCGCCAACAAGCCGTATCGCCTCAAGATTCGCGCGCCGGGTTATGCGCATCTCGCAGCGCTCGACGAAATGGCGCGTGGCCACATGATCGCCGACGCCGTGACGATCATCGGTACGCAGGACATCGTGTTCGGCGAGATCGATCGCTGATCTCCCTTGCCGCGTGAGCGGCGTGCTCATCGAGCCGCCGCGCATGAAAACGCGAGTGCAATAACAGGAATCCGCGGGAACGCCAGGTCTGCCGCAAGTGAAGAGCGCGGCGGGTTTTCGTTCGGTAGGAATTGAAAGAGTCGTGTCTGAAAATGATCTCAGCTGAAGGCCTGAAAGAAATCGATCGCGCAGTCGCGAAATATCCCGCCGAGCAAAAGCAGTCGGCGGTGATGGCGGCGCTTGCGGTCGCCCAGGAAGAGCAGGGTTGGCTCTCGCCCGAACTCATGCAGTTCGTGGCGGACTACCTGAGCATGCCGCCGGTCGCCGTGCAGGAAGTCGCGACGTTCTACACGATGTACGAGCTGAAGCCGGTCGGCAAGCACAAGGTCACGCTCTGCACGAACCTGCCTTGCCAGCTCGGACCGGACGGCGGTTCGGACAGCGCGGCCGAGTATCTGAAGCAGAAGCTGGGAATCGATTTCGGCGAAACCACCGCCGACGGCAAGTTCACGTTGAAGGAAGGCGAGTGCTTCGGCGCGTGCGGCGACGCACCCGTGATGCTCGTGAACAACCATCGCATGTGCAGCTTCATGAGCCGCGAGAAGATCGACCAGTTGCTCGAGGAACTTTCGAAATGACGTCACTCCACGATCGGCACATCAAGCCGCTGATCCTCGCCGGCCTCAATGGCGAGAACTGGCATCTCGAAGACTACGTCGCGCGCGGCGGCTACAAGCAGCTGCGCCGCATCCTGGAAGAGAAGATTCCGGCCGAGCAGGTGATCGCCGACGTCAAGGCGTCGGGCTTGCGCGGCCGCGGCGGCGCGGGCTTCCCGACCGGCCTGAAGTGGAGCTTCATGCCGCGTCAGTTCCCGGGGCAGAAATATCTCGTCTGCAACTCGGACGAAGGCGAACCGGGCACGTTCAAGGACCGCGACATCCTGCGCTGGAACCCGCATGCGCTGATCGAAGGCATGGCCATCGGCGCGTACGCGATGGGTATCACGGTCGGCTACAACTACATTCACGGCGAGATCTTCGAGGTCTACCGCGTGTTCGAGGCGGCGCTTGAAGAAGCGCGCCAGGCCGGTTACCTCGGCGCGAACATCCTGGGCTCGGGCTTCTCGTTCGAACTGTATGCGCATCATGGCTATGGCGCGTACATCTGCGGCGAGGAAACCGCGCTGCTCGAATCGCTGGAAGGCAAGAAGGGCCAGCCGCGCTTCAAGCCGCCGTTCCCGGCGAGCTTCGGCGTGTATGGCAAGCCGACCACGATCAACAACACCGAGACCTTTGCGGCCGTGCCTTTCCTGCTGGAAATTGGTCCGCAGAATTATCTCGAAATCGGCAAGCCGAACAACGGCGGCACGAAGATCTTCTCCGTCTCGGGCGACGTGAACCGTCCGGGCAACTACGAGATTCCGCTCGGCACGCCGTTCTCGACGCTGATGGAACTGGCCGGCGGCGTGCGCGGCGAGAAGATCAAGGCGGTGATTCCGGGCGGATCGTCGGCGCCGGTGGTGCCGGGCGACATGATGCTCGCCACCGACATGGACTACGATTCCATCGCCAAGGCCGGCTCCATGCTGGGTTCGGGCGCGGTGATCGTGATGAACGAAACGCGCTGCATGGTGCGCTCGCTGCTGCGCCTGTCGTACTTCTACTATGAAGAGTCGTGCGGCCAGTGCACGCCGTGCCGCGAAGGCACCGGCTGGCTGTATCGCGTGGTGCATCGCATCGAGCATGGCCTCGGCCGCAAGGAAGATCTGGATCTGCTGAACTCGGTCGCCGAGAACATCATGGGCCGCACCATCTGCGCGCTGGGCGACGCAGCGGCGATGCCCGTGCGCGGCATGCTCAAGCACTTCTGGGACGAATTCGAATATCACGTCGAGCACAAGCACTGTGTTGTCGGCGGACATGCGCACGCGCCGTCCGAAGCGCTGACCGCGTAATCAGGCGCGCAGTCAGATGCGCGAGACAAGAGGTTGAGGACCATTCCCCATCATGGTTGAACTAGAAATTGACGGCAAGACGGTCGAGGTGCCCGAAGGCAGCATGGTGATCCAGGCTGCGCACAAGGTCGACACGTACATTCCTCACTTCTGCTATCACAAGAAGCTCTCGATCGCGGCGAACTGCCGGATGTGCCTCGTCGAAGTCGAGAAGATGCCGAAGGCCGTTCCCGCCTGTGCCACGCCGGTGTCGGCGGGCATGATCGTGCGCACGACTTCCGACAAGGCCGTGAAGGCCCAGCAGTCGGTGATGGAATTCCTGCTGATCAACCACCCGCTCGACTGCCCGATCTGCGATCAGGGCGGCGAATGCCAGCTGCAGGATCTGGCCGTCGGTTACGGCAAGTCGCAGTCGCGCTACAGCGAAGAAAAGCGCGTGGTGTTCCACAAGAATGTCGGTCCGCTCATCTCGATGGAAGAGATGTCGCGCTGCATCCATTGCACGCGCTGCGTGCGCTTCGGCCAGGAAGTGGCCGGCGTGATGGAGCTCGGCATGCTGGGCCGCGGCGAGCATTCGGAAATCACGTCCTTCGTCGGCAAGACGGTGGACTCGGAACTGTCGGGCAACATGATCGACCTGTGCCCGGTCGGCGCGCTCACGAGCAAGCCGTTCCGCTACAGCGCACGGACGTGGGAACTGTCGCGCCGCAAGTCGGTGAGCCCGCATGATTCCGTCGGCGCGAACCTCGTGGTGCAGGTGAAGAACAACCGCGTGATGCGCGTTCTGCCGATGGAAAACGAAGCCATCAACGAATGCTGGATCTCGGACAAGGACCGTTTCTCGTACGAAGGCCTGAACAGCGACGAGCGTCTCACCACGCCGATGCTCAAGCAAGGCGGCAACTGGATCGAAACTGACTGGCAGACCGCGCTCGAATACGTGGCGAAGGGCCTGAAGGGCATCCAGGCGGATCATGGCGCGAACGCCATCGCCGCACTGGCCACGCCGCACAGCACGGTCGAGGAACTGCATCTGCTGAAGGCGCTGGCTGAAGGCGTCGGTACGCCGAACGTGGACTTCCGTCTGCGCCAGCACGATTTCTCGGCGCCGGTCGGCGTCGGCGCACCGTGGCTCGGCGCGAAGATCGCCGATCTGTCGTTGATCGACACGGCCTTCGTGATCGGCTCGTTCCTGCGCCGTGATCATCCGCTGTTCGCCGCACGTCTGCGTCAGGCCGCGAAGAGCGGCGCGAAGATCACCTTCCTCAACGCCAGCAACGACGACTCGCTGATTCCGACCGCGCATCGCCTGGTCGCGGCGCCGTCGGCGTGGCTCGATCAACTCGCGGGCATCGCGGCAGCCGTGGCGGAAGCGCGCGGCGTCGCGCTGCCGGACGCATTCGCGGGCCGCGAAGTATCGGCGGCGGCCAAGGACGTGGCAGCTTCACTGTCGGCGGGCGAGAAGCGCGTCGTGCTGCTTGGCAACGTCGCGGTCCAGCATCCGGATTTCGCGCAGATTCAGGCGGCGGCCCAGTGGATCGCCGACAACACCGGCGCGACGCTCGGCTTCCTTACGGAAGGCGCGAACTCGGTGGGCGCGTATCTCGTCGATGCCGTGCCGGGCGAGGGCGGTCTCAACGCCCGCGAAGTGTTCGAACAGCCGCGCAAGGGCTACGTGCTGCTGCACGCCGAGCCGGAATTCGACACGGCCAATCCGGCGCAGGCCATTGCCGTGCTGAAGGCTGCGGAAATGGTCGTCGTGATGTCGCCGTTCAAGCACGGCATGGACTACGCGGACGTGCTGCTGCCGGTCGCGCCGCACACCGAAACCTCGGGCACTTTCGTCAATGCGGAAGGCACGGCTCAGTCGTTCAACGGCGTCGTGCGCGCGCTGGGCGACACGCGTCCGGGCTGGAAGGTATTGCGCGTGCTGGGCACGATCCTCGGCCTGCCGGGCTTCGAATTCGATACGGCGGAAGAAGTGCGCGTCGCGGCCCTCGGTACGGGCGACCTGACTGCGCGTCTGTCGAACAAGACTTCGGTGGCGGCAACGCGTGCTGCATCGAAGGTCGCGTTGAACGGCAGCGGCCTGCAGCGTCTCGCCGATGTGCCGATCTATCATGCCGATGCGCTCGTGCGCCGCGCGCCGTCGCTGCATCTGACGGTGGCCGCGCGTGACGCGAACGTCGCCGGCCTGCCGACCGCGCTGTTCGACAAGCTCGGCCTGAAGGATGGCGAAGCGGTGCGCATCAAGCAGGGCGACCGGTCGGTGACGCTGCCGGCGGTCCGCGATGCAAACCTGGCGGAATCGGTGGTCCGCGTGTCGGCGGGCACGACGGCTGGCGCCGCGCTCGGCGGCCTGTTCGGTGAACTGGTAGTGGAGAAGGCGTAAATGGGCTTGTTCGATACGATCAACGCAGGCGGCACGCAGCTTCTCGGCGTCGCATGGCCGACGGTGTGGGCGGTGGTCCGCATCCTGGTGGTTTCGGTGGTCATCCTGTTGTGCGTCGCGTACCTGATTCTCTGGGAACGCAAGCTCATCGGCTGGATGCACGTGCGTATCGGTCCGAACCGTGTCGGTCCCGCCGGTCTGCTGCAGCCGATCGCGGACGTGCTGAAGCTTCTGCTCAAGGAAGTGATTCAGCCGACCGCCGCCAGCAAATGGATCTACATGATCGCGCCGATCATGACCGTGGTGCCCGCGTTCGCGGTATGGGCGGTGATCCCGTTCCAGGCGAAGGCGGTGCTGGGCGACATCAACGCGGGTCTGCTGTACGTGATGGCGATCTCGTCGATCGGCGTGTACGGGGTGATCCTGGCGGGCTGGGCGTCGAACTCCAAGTACGCGTTCCTCGGCGCGATGCGCGCGGCGGCGCAGATGGTGTCCTACGAAATCTCGATGGGCTTCGCGCTGGTCGTGGTGCTGATGGTCGCCGGCACGCTGAACATGTCGGAGATCGTGCATTCGCAGCAGCGCGGCATGTTCGCGGGCTGGGGGGTCAACTTCCTGTCGTGGAACTGGCTGCCGCTCCTGCCGATGTTCGTCGTGTACTTCATCTCGGGCATTGCTGAAACGAACCGTCACCCGTTCGACGTGGTGGAAGGCGAATCGGAAATCGTCGCGGGCCACATGATCGATTACTCCGGCATGGCGTTCGCGCTGTTCTTCCTGGCCGAGTACATCAACATGATCGTGATCTCGGCCATCGCGACGACGCTGTTCCTCGGCGGCTGGGATGCGCCGTTCGGCTTCCTGACTTTCATTCCGGGCGTATTCTGGTTCGCCTTCAAGGTGTTCCTGCTGCTGTCGGTATTCATCTGGGCGCGCGCGACGTTTCCGCGTTACCGCTACGACCAGATCATGCGTCTGGGCTGGAAGGTGTTCCTGCCGGTGTCGGTGATCTGGGTGGTCGTGGTCGGTTTCTGGATCATGTCGCCGCTCAACATCTGGAAGTAGTCGGACGAAGCCAGGACAAGAGCGCAGGACAAGAGCGGACGAAATCATCATGAACGCAATTCAGAACTTCTTCAAAACCTTCTTCCTGACCGAGCTGCTGAAGGGTCTGGCGCTGACGGGCCGTTACACGTTCCAGCGCAAGATCACGGTGCAGTTCCCGGAAGAGAAGACCCCGATCTCGCCGCGTTTCCGCGGCCTGCACGCACTGCGCCGTTATGAAAATGGCGAAGAGCGCTGCATCGCCTGCAAGCTGTGCGAAGCAGTCTGCCCGGCCATGGCGATCACGATCGAATCGGAAACGCGCGCGGACAACACGCGCCGCACGACGCGCTACGACATCGACCTGACCAAGTGCATCTTCTGCGGTTTCTGCGAAGAGAGCTGCCCGGTCGATTCGATCGTCGAGACGCACATCCTCGAATATCACGGCGAGAAGCGCGGCGACCTGTACTTCACGAAGGACATGCTGCTTGCAGTCGGCGACCGTTACGAAAACGAGATTGCCGCGTCGAAGGCGGCGGACGCGCCGTATCGTTGATTGATTTGTTGCAAACGCAGTTGCTCGCAGTTGCTGTTCGGGCACATGCGGCAAGCGCGGGGCGGACCGTCCCGGCGCCGACACACCATGCCTGATGATGGCCTAACGATGAACCGGTAATCATGGAATTCACAACCGTACTGTTCTATATCTTCGCGCTGCTGCTGGTGGCATCCGCGCTGAAGGTGATCACCTCGCGCAACCCGGTGTCGTCCGCGCTGTTTCTCGTGCTCGCGTTCTTCAACGCGGCCGCGATCTGGATGCTGCTGCAGGCAGAATTCCTGGCGATCCTGCTGGTGCTCGTGTATGTGGGCGCGGTGATGGTGCTGTTCCTGTTCGTGGTCATGATGCTCGACATCAACATCGATGTCCTGCGCCGCGACTTCAAGCGCTTCGTGCCGCTCGCGAGCATCGTCGGCGCGATCATCGTGGTGGAAACCGCGCTGATCCTGTGGCACGGCTTCGGCGCGACCACCACGCCGCTGCGCGACGCCTCCGCCGGCGCGGGCGTGTCGGGTGCCGCCGTGATGTCGAACACCCAGCTGATCGGCAAGGTCATCTACACCGACTACATCTTCGCGTTCGAAGTGGCGGGCCTCGTGCTGCTGGTCGCGATCATCGCGGCCATCTCGCTGACGATCCGAGACAAGAAGGACAAGAAGTCGCAAAACGTCAGCCAGCAGGTCAAGGTGCGCGCGCAGGATCGCGTGCGCATCGTGAAGATGAAGTCCGAAACGGAGGCGCCCGATGCCGCCACGGAACCCGCGGTGACCGGCAACATCGGCGCGGGCGCGGTCGACAACAAGGGCTGAGCGGAAGGAGATAACCAGAAAATGTTGAGTCTTGCCCATTACCTCGTGCTCGGTGCGATCCTGTTTGCGATCAGCATCGTCGGCATCTTCCTGAACCGCCGCAACGTCATCATCATCCTGATGGCGATCGAACTGATGCTGCTCGCGGTGAACACTAATTTCGTCGCGTTCTCGCACTATCTCGGCGACGTGCACGGCCAGATCTTCGTGTTCTTCGTGCTGACCGTCGCCGCCGCCGAAGCTGCAATCGGCCTGGCGATTCTCGTGACCCTGTTCCGTAGCCTCGACACGATCAACGTCGAGGACCTCGATCAGCTCAAAGGTTAATTTCAGGCAAGGCTGTTATGTCCACGACACTCAATGAAAACCTCCTGCTCGCGGTTCCGCTGGCGCCGCTTGCCGGCTCGCTGATCGCAGGGCTGTTCGGGAAGGCGGTGGGGCGCAAGGGCGCGCACAGCGTGACCATTCTCGGCGTCTTCATTTCCCTCGTTTTGTCGGTGCTCGTCTTCAACGACGTGATGCACGGCGCGAGCTTCAACGCCACCATCTACGAATGGATGAACGTCGGCCCGTTGAAGATGGAAGTCGGCTTCCTGGTCGATTCGCTGACGGCCATGATGATGGTCATCGTGACCTTCGTCTCGCTGATGGTGCACATCTACACGATCGGCTACATGGCGGATGAGGAAGTGGGCTACGAGCGCTTCTTCTCGTACATCTCGCTGTTCACGTTCTCGATGCTGATGCTCGTCATGAGCAACAACTTCCTTCAGCTGTTCTTCGGCTGGGAAGCGGTGGGTCTGGTGTCGTACCTGCTGATCGGCTTCTACTTCACGCGTGAGAGCGCGATCTACGCCAACATGAAGGCGTTCATCGTGAACCGCGTAGGCGACTTCGGCTTCCTGCTGGGCATCGGCCTGCTGCTCGCGTTCTCGGGCTCGCTCAACTACGGCGACGTCTTCGCGCAAAGCGACAAGCTCGCCACGATGGCCTTCCCGGGTACGCACTGGGGCCTGCTGACGGTCGCCTGCATCTGCCTGTTCATCGGCGCGATGGGCAAGTCGGCGCAGTTCCCGCTGCACGTGTGGCTGCCGGACTCCATGGAAGGCCCGACGCCGATCTCCGCGCTGATTCACGCGGCAACCATGGTGACGGCCGGTATCTTCATGGTGACGCGCATGTCGCCGCTGTTCGAGCATTCGGACGCCGCGCTCTCGTTCGTCACGGTCATCGGCGCGATCACCGCGCTGTTCATGGGCTTCCTCGGCGTCGTGCAGAACGACATCAAGCGCGTGGTCGCGTATTCCACGCTGTCGCAACTGGGCTACATGACGGTCGCGCTGGGCGTGTCCGCTTATCCGGTCGCCGTGTTCCACCTCGGCACGCACGCGTTCTTCAAGGCGCTGCTGTTCCTCGGCGCGGGTTCGGTCATCATCGGCATGCACCACGACCAGGACATGCGCAACATGGGCGGCCTGGCCAAGTACATGCCGGTCACGTGGATCACGTCGCTGATCGGGTCGCTGGCGCTGATCGGCACGCCGTTCTTCTCGGGCTTCTACTCGAAGGATTCGATCATCGAAGCCGTGAAGTACTCGCATCTGGCCGGCTCGGGCTTCGCGTACTTCGCGGTGGTGGCGAGCGTGTTCGTCACATCGCTGTACTCGTTCCGCATGTATTTCATGGTGTTCCACGGTCCAGAGCGCTTCCGCGGTCCGAAGCATCCCGACTCGCCGATGGGCCAGGCGGAAGCGCATGGCCATGGTCATGACGACCACGGTCACGACGACCACGGCCATGGCCACGGTCCGCACATTCCGCACGAAAGCCCGTGGGTGGTGACGCTGCCGCTCATCCTGCTGGCGATTCCGTCGATCATCATCGGTGCGATCATGATCGGCCCGATGATCTACGGCGACTTCTTCTCGCACGGCGTGGTGTTCGACAAGGTCATCTTCATCGGCGAAAACCATGAAGGCCTGAAGGAAATGGCCGAAGAGTTCCACGGCTGGATGGCGATGGCGATTCACGGCGTCGTGACGCCGGGCCCGGTGTGGCTCGCGGCGCTGGGCGTGATCGTCGCGTGGTTCTTCTACATGAAGCGCCCGGACCTGCCGGCCGTCGTTGCCCGCACGTTCCGTCCGATCTACGTGCTGCTCGACAACAAGTATTACTGCGACAAGATCAACGAGGTCGTGTTCGCGAAGGGCGCGGTGGCTCTGGGCCGCGGCCTGTGGAAAGAAGGCGATGTGGTCGTCATCGACGGCATCGTCAACGGCAGCGCGCGGTTCATGGGCTGGTTCGCCGGCGTGATCCGCTTCCTTCAATCCGGCTACATCTACCACTACGCGTTCGCCATGATTATCGGCATGTTGGGGCTCTTGACCCTGTTTGTGACGCTCGGCGGCAAATAAGGCGAGGGACTCCATGCACTCTTTTCCGATTCTCAGTGTCGCGATCTGGCTGCCGATCATCTTCGGTCTGCTGGTGCTCGCGGTAGGCAATGACCAGAACCCGGCGCCCGCGCGCTGGGTGGCGCTGATTGGCGCGGTGCTCGGGCTGATCGTCACGATCCCGCTCATCACCGGCTTCGACAACTCCACCGCCGCGCTCCAGTTCGTCGAGCAGGCGAACTGGATCGAACGCTTCAACATCACGTATCACCTCGGTGTCGACGGCATCTCGATGTGGTTTGTCGTCTTGACGGCGCTCATCACGGTGATCGTCGTGATCGCCGGCTGGGAAGTGATCACCGAGCGCGTGTCGCAGTACATGGCCGCGTTCCTGATTCTCTCGGGCATCATGATCGGCGTGTTCTCCACGGCGGACGGCCTGCTGTTCTACGTGTTCTTCGAAGCCACGCTGATTCCGATGTACATCATCATCGGCGTGTGGGGCGGACCGAACCGCGTCTATGCGGCGTTCAAGTTCTTCCTGTACACGCTGGCCGGTTCGCTGCTGATGCTGATCGCGCTGCTGTATCTCTACACGAAGACCGGCACGTTCGACCTCGCCACGTGGCATGCGGTGAAGCTCGACATGACACCACAGGTGTTGTTGTTCATCGCATTCTTCCTGGCCTTCGCGGTCAAGGTGCCGATGTTCCCGGTCCACACCTGGCTGCCGGATGCGCACGTGGAAGCGCCGACGGGCGGCTCGGTCGTGCTGGCGGCGATCATGCTGAAGCTGGGCGCCTACGGGTTCCTGCGCTTCTCGCTGCCGATCGCGCCGGATGCCAGCCACTTCCTCGCGCCGGTGGTGATCACGCTGTCGCTGATCGCGGTGATCTACATCGGCCTGGTCGCGATGGTGCAGGCCGACATGAAGAAGCTGGTCGCGTATTCGTCGATCGCGCACATGGGCTTCGTCACGCTCGGGTTTTTCATGTTCGGTCCGTCGAGCCAACTCGGCGTGGAAGGCGCGATCATCCAGATGATCTCGCACGGCTTCGTGTCGGGCGCGATGTTCCTGTCCATCGGTGTGCTGTATGACCGCGTGCATTCGCGTCAGATCGCGGATTACGGCGGCGTCGTCAACACGATGCCGAAGTTCGCCGCGTTCGTGATGCTGTTCGCGATGGCCAACTGCGGCCTGCCGGGCACCTCGGGTTTCGTCGGCGAGTTCATGGTGATTCTGGCGGCGGTGAAGTACAACTTCTGGATCGCCTTCCTGGCCACCTTCACGCTGATCCTGGGCGCGGCCTACACGCTGTGGATGTACAAGCGCGTGTACTTCGGCGCGGTCGCGAACGACCACGTCGCGAAGCTCAAGGACATCAACAAGCGCGAATTCCTGATGCTGACCGTGCTCGCGGTGTTCACGCTGTACATGGGCCTGCATCCGAAGCCCTTTACCGACGTGATGCACGCGTCGGTGGCAAACCTGCTCTCCCACGTCGCGCAGTCCAAGCTGCCGCTGGCCCAGTAACGGCGTGCGGAGGAACTAAAAGATCATGCAAAACGCCCCTATGAGCATTCTCTGGCCCGACGCGCTCCTGATGGCCGCGGTCGTCGTGGCCTGGCTGAACGATACGATCTTCGGACCGAAGAGCCGCGGCACGACCTATCTGATCGCGCTCGTCTCGACGGTCGTCATCGGCGTGTGGTTCGCCTTCACGGCGCTCGACCCGACGCCGCATTACTTCTTCACGCGCATGTACATCGTCGATCCGTTCGCGAGCGCGATGAAGGCGGTGGTGTGCCTGGGCTACGCGGTATCGATCATCTATTCGAAGAAGTACCTCGAAGACCGCGACCTGTTCCGCGGCGACTTCTTCCTGCTTGGCCTGTTTTCGCTGCTGGGCCAGTGCGTGATGATCTCGGGCAACAATTTCCTGACGCTGTATCTCGGCCTCGAACTGATGTCGCTGTCGCTGTATGCGGTCATCGCGCTGCGCAAGGATGCGCCGCAGTCGAACGAGTCGGCCATGAAGTACTACGTGCTCGGTGCGCTCGCGTCCGGCTTCCTGCTCTACGGCATCTCGATGCTGTACGGCGCGACCGGTTCGCTCGAACTGAACGAAGTGCTGAAGGCGGTGGCCTCCGGCCATATCAACGACGCGGTCCTGCTGTTCGGCGTGATCTTCATCGTGGCGGGCGTGGCCTTCAAGATGGGCGCGGTGCCGTTCCACATGTGGGTACCCGACGTCTACCAGGGCGCGCCGACCGCCATGACCATGCTCACCGGCGGCGGCCCGAAGGTCGCGGCCTTCGCGTGGGGCCTGCGCTTCCTCGTGATGGCGCTGTTGCCGCTCGCCGTGGACTGGCAGGAAATGCTGGTGATCCTCGCGGCGCTGTCGCTGATCGTGGGCAATATCACCGGGATCGTGCAGAAGAATATCAAGCGGATGCTGGCGTACTCGGCGATCTCGAACATGGGCTTCGTGCTGCTCGGCCTGCTGTCGGGCGTCGTCGACGGCAAGCTCACGGGCGCGGCCGGCGCGTACAGCTCGGCGATGTTCTACAGCATCATCTATCTGATCACGACGCTCGGTTCGTTCGGTGTGGTCATGCTGCTGGCGCGTCGCGATTTCGAAGCCGAGATGCTGGACGACTTCAAGGGTCTCAACCAACGCAGCCCGGTGTTCGCGTTCGTCATGATGATCATGATGTTCTCGCTGGCAGGCATTCCGCCGACGGTCGGCTTCTATGCGAAGCTCGCCGTGCTCGAAGCGACGATGAACGCCGGCCTGACCTGGCTTGCCGTGCTGGCCGTGCTGACGTCGCTGGTGGGTGCGTTCTACTACCTGCGCGTCGTGAAGCTGATGTACTTCGATGCGCCGGATGACCACGCGCCGATCGTCGCGGGCGGCCTCAACCGCTCGCTGCTGACGCTGAACGGCCTTGCCGTGCTGGTGCTCGGCCTGGTGCCGGGTCCGCTGATGTCGGCGTGCCTGACGGCCATCTCGCATACGCTGTCGCTGTAATGTCGGCAGCGGGCTGGTTCATCGTGTTGTTGGCGTTCGTGTGCGCCAACCTGCCGTTCCTGAATCAGCGCCTCTTCGCCGCGGTGCCGCTGCCCCTGTCTGCAACGGCGGGGCACGAGGCCGCGAAGAAGAGCGCGTGGATCCGTATCGGCGAGCTTGTGGTTCTCTACTTCGTCGTCGGCGCGCTCGGCTTCATGCTCGAAGCGCGCGCCGGCAACCGCTTCGATCAGGGATGGCAGTTCTACGCCATCACCTTCAGTCTGTTCGTGGTGTTCGCGTTTCCGGGCTTCACGTTCCAGTACTTCATCAAACGCCGCTGACGGCTTCATGCCGTTAGCGGCCTGTTCGCTTCCCACGCACAGGTTTCCAGATGGCAGATCAACGTTCCTTTCCCGCCGGCGATGAAGGCC
Organism: Caballeronia sp. LZ065; assembly: GCF_031450975.1. NCBI lineage: Bacteria > Pseudomonadati > Pseudomonadota > Betaproteobacteria > Burkholderiales > Burkholderiaceae > Caballeronia > Caballeronia sp. LZ065. Next base: position 2,171,609 of record NZ_JARUXV010000001.1, on the reverse strand, counting down.
TTGTCGAGAAGAAGGTCGAAAGCGTCACGCTCCACGAAGGCAAGTTCCTGACCCTCAAGTGCGATACCGTCGAATTGCCCGACGGCAAGCATGCGACGCGCGAGTTCGTCGAGCATCCCGGCGCGGTCATGATCCTGCCGGTCTTCGACGACGGCCGCGTGCTGCTCGAACGGCAGTTTCGTTATCCGGTGGGGCAGGTGCTGCTGGAGTTTCCGGCAGGCAAGCTCGATCCGAACGAAAGCGAACTGAGCTGCGCGAAGCGCGAACTGCAGGAAGAGACCGGCTATACGGCGCGCGAATGGACCTTCCTGACGCGGATCCATCCGGTGATTTCGTATTCGACGGAATTCATCGACATTTATCTGGCGCGCGGTCTCGTCGAAGGCGATGCGCGGCTCGATGAAGGTGAGTTTCTCGAAACCTTCATCGCCGACGAAGCGCAACTGATGCGCTGGGTGAAGGACGGCAGCATCAGCGATGTGAAGACGATCATCGGCGTGTTCTGGCTGGAGAAGATTCGCTCGGGTGAATGGCAGCCGGGCCAGCCAGCGCAGGGTTAAGACACGGATTCAACCGACACAGGCGGCCCACCAGCCGCCTGTGTCGTTTCTGGCCATGCGAGGCAGCGCGCTGGCCGAGCGGATAGAATGAACGACCGGCCCAATCCGGTTATGATTTTCGATCCCACCGCGTTTTAGTACGCTCGTTCATAAAGTCCGTGAACTGAGCTACACTCCATGAAGCCTGAATAGCATGAAGGTCCTCGATTTAAAGTGTGCGCACGATCACCGGTTCGAAGGCTGGTTCGCCTCCACGGAGGAGTTCGAGTCGCAACTGGCGCGCAAGCTCGTCGCCTGCCCGGTGTGTTCGGCGACTGACGTCAGCCGTATGCCGTCCGCGCCGCGTCTCAATCTGTCTTCGGCGCGGAGTGAGACAGCGCAGAAGGCGGTGAACGCGCCTGCTGCAACTGACGTACAAGCCCGCGCGTTGCATTTCATGCGCGAGCTGATGTCGAAGACCGAGAACGTGGGCGAGCGGTTTGCCGAGGAAGCGCGGCGCATTCATTACAACGAGGCGCCGGCGCGCAACATTCGCGGCGTCACCACGCCTGAAGATGCGCACGCGTTGCTCGAAGAAGGAATCGACGTTTTGCCGTTGCCTGTTCCGGACGCACTGAAGGAGCCGCTGCAGTAAGCATCGCGCGCGGTGTTCTCCATGGCCCGGATGCGGGTCATGAACTTTGCAGCGGACCGGAGATGCGCAGAAGCGCCCACTCCGGCCGAGTTCTGCATGGGACCGGAGACAAGCGCGCATGGACCTCAGCTACTCGCCTTCCGACGACGCCTTTCGCGTCGACATTCGCACCTGGCTCGAAGCCAATCTTCCGCGCACGCTGCGCGACAAAGTTCTCCATCACAAGCGCTTGACGCGCGACGATTACATCAGCTGGCACAGGCTGCTTGGTGCGCGCGGCTGGTCGGCTGTCGCGTGGCCGACTGAATACGGCGGCCCCGGCTGGAGCGTGACCCAGCGCCATATCTGGGACGAAGAGTGCGCCCGCGCGGGCGCGCCTTCGGTGCTGCCGTTCGGCGTGTCGATGGTTGCGCCGGTGCTGATGAAATTCGGCAGCGTCGAACAGCGGTCTTACTATCTGCCGCGCATTCTCGACGGCACCGACTGGTGGTGCCAGGGCTATTCGGAACCCGGCGCGGGCTCGGACCTGGCCTCGCTGCGCACGCGCGCGGAACGGCGCGGCGATCACTACCTCGTCAACGGCCAGAAGACCTGGACCACGCTCGCCCAGCACGCCGACATGATGTTCTGCCTCGTGCGCACCGACCCCGACGCGAAGAAGCAAGAAGGTATCTCATTCCTGCTGATCGACATGAAGACACCGGGCGTGACCGTGCGCCCGATCATCACGCTCGACGAAGATCACGAAGTCAACGAGGTCTTCTTCGAGGACGTGCAGGTGCCGGTGTCGAACCGCGTCGGCGATGAAAATCGCGGCTGGACCTATGCGAAGTATCTGCTCGGCCACGAGCGCACGGGCATCGCGCGGGTGGGGCAGTCGAAACGTGAAATGCAGTTCCTGAAGCGGCTGGCGCTGGATCGCACGCAAGGCGGCAAGCCGCTGCTGCATGATCCGTTGTTCGCCGCCAAGGTGGCCGCGCTCGAAATCGAGCTGATGGCGCTCGAAGTGACGGTGCAGCGCGTGGTGGCGAGCGAGGCGGGCGGGCAGGGGCCGGGGCCCGAGGCGTCGATGCTGAAGATCAAGGGCACGGAAGTGCAGCAGGCGCTGACCGAACTGATGGTCGAGGCCATCGGCCCGCAGGCCGCGGCGTTCGATCCCGCGTTCCTCGAAGGCGAACGCGCTCACAGCCTCACCGGCGACGACGATGCCGCGCCGCTCGCCGCGTATTACTTCAACTTCCGCAAGACATCGATCTATGGCGGCTCGAACGAGATTCAAAAGAACATCATCGCGCAGATGATCCTGGGACTCTGAGGAGCGGCGCATGGACTTCACTTTCAGCGACGAACAGCAGCAATTTGGCGATGCACTGCGCCGTTATCTGGACCGCGAATATCCGTTCGATGCGCGGCAGAAGATCGTGGCATCGGCGGCGGGTGTCGATGACCGACACTGGCGCGCGCTCGCCGAACTGGGCGTGCTCGCGTTGCCGGTACCCGAAGCGCAGGGCGGTTTCGACGGCAATCCGGTGGACATGCTCGTGGTCATGCAGGAGCTGGGGCGTGCGCGGGTGGTCGAGCCATACTGGGCCACGGCGGTCGGTATCGAGGCGTTGCGGCGCGGTGCGCGTGAGGGCAGTGCGACCGCGACGGAGCTGCTCGAACGCGCGGGTCGCGGCGAGATAAAACTGGCGGTCGCGTTCAACGAGCCGCACGCGCGCTACGATCTCTTCGACCTGCGCACCATCGCCACGATGGACGGCGACACGTTCACGCTCACAGGCACGAAGTCGATGGTGCAGCACGGCGCGCAGGCCGATCACTGGATCGTTCCGGCGCGGCTGGACGGTGAAGTGGCGCTGTTCATCGTCGGGAAGGACGCGGCGAACGTGCGCATGACGGAGTACCGCACGATCGACGGACAGCGCGCCGCAACCCTCGTCTTCGACCACACGACCGCTACACGCCTCGGCAACCGCGACACCGGCGCGGCCACGCTCCAGCGGATCGCCGATCACGCGTGCTTCCTGCTCTGCGCCGAAGCGCTCGGCGCGCTCGATGCGCTGCATCTCGCCACCGTCGCCTATAGCCGCGAGCGCCAGCAGTTCGGCATGCCGATCGGGCGCTTCCAGGCGTTGCAGCATCGCATGGTGGACATGCTGATCCATATCGAACAGGCGCGGTCCATCACCTACCTCGCGGCCGCGCATCTGCAAGACGATGACGCTGACCGCCGCGCCCGGACCATCAGCGCCGCGAAGGCGCGCATCGGGCAGGCCGCGCGATTCGTCGGCCAGCAGGCGGTGCAGTTGCACGGCGGCATGGGCGTGACCCACGAACTGCCGGCGGCGCACTGGTTCAAGCGGCTCTCGATCATCGAGACGACGCTCGGCGATGTCGATCATCATCTCGCGCGCTTCGCTTCGTTGCGCGCATTCTCCATGACCGAAGACTGACGTGCAGCGAGGAGACAGACATGAAATACGCCTATGAAGATTTCGATATCGGCAGCGCGGTGGTCCTGAGCGCGCATACCTTCACGCGCGAGGAGATCGTCGGCTTTGCGGAGCGTTACGATCCGCAGCCGTTCCATCTGAACGAAGCAGCGGGCGAGGCCTCGCATTTCGGCGGACTGGTCGCGAGTGGGTGGAACACCTGCGCCGCGATGATGGGCATCCTGGTGCGCGACATGGTCGGCGACTCGACCTCGATGGGTTCGCCCGGACTCGACAACATTCGCTGGCTCAAGCCGGTGCGCGTCGGCGACGCGGTGCGGCTGACCGTGCGCGTGCTCGACAAGCGCGTGTCGAAGAGCAAGCCGGACCGCGGCATCGTGCAGACGCGCTGGGAGGCCCACAACCAGCACGGCGAACTCGTGCTGACGGTCGATTCCGCCGCGCTCTTCGGCCTGCGCCATCCGGCTGCCGAAGCATGAGCGTCGCCTCGTTGAAGAGCGCGGCGGACGTGTTCGCGGCAGTCGGTACCGCGCGCTATGTGAGCGAATGGACCCTGATCGATCAGGCGCGCGTGAACCGCTTCGCCGATGCCACCGACGATCATCAATGGATCCACGTCGACGTGGAGCGCGCCGCGCGCGAGTCGCCGTTCGGCGGCACGATCGCGCATGGTTTCCTCACGCTCTCGCTCGTGCCGATGTGGCTCGTTCAGTGCGTGCCACTCGCTGCGCGCGTCAGCGTCAACTACGGGCTGAACCGCGTGCGCTTCATGTCGCCGGTACGCGTGGGTTCCCGGCTGCGTGCGAGCTTCGAAGTGGAGCAGGCGAGCGAAGTCGAACCGGGTGGCGTGCAGGTGACATGGCGCGTGACAGTGGAGTGCGAAGGCGCCGACAAGCCCGCGTGCGTCGCGGAATTCATCACGCGCCACGCGTTCTGACTACGCGACCCTGCCGAACTCCAGCTTGGCGATGGCGTTGCGATGCACTTCGTCGGGGCCGTCCGCGAGCCGCAAGGTGCGCGCCGACGCATACGCGTAGGCGAGCGGAAAGTCGTCGCTGACGCCGCCCGCGCCGTGCGCCTGGATGGCCCAGTCGATGACCTGGCACGCCACGTTCGGCGCGACCACCTTGATCATCGCAATCTCGCCGCGCGCGCTCTTGTTGCCAACGGTGTCCATCATGAAGGCGGCCTTGAGCGTCAACAGGCGAGCCTGTTCGATCATGATGCGCGCGTCGGCGATGCGCTCCTGCGTCACGCCATGCTGCGCGATCGGCTTGCCGAAGGCCACGCGTTCGAGCGTGCGCTTCGTCATGAGTTCGAGCGCGCGTTCGGCAAGGCCGATCAGCCGCATGCAGTGATGAATGCGGCCGGGTCCGAGCCGTCCTTGCGCGATCTCGAAGCCGCGGCCTTCGCCGAGCAGCAGATTGGCGGCGGGCACGCGCACGCTTTGCAGCGTGATGTCCATGTGACCGTGGGGCGCGTCGTCGTAACCGAACACATGCAGCGGCCGATGCACGGTGACGCCTTGCGAATCCGCGGGCACGAGAATCATCGACTGCTGCGCGTGTTTCGGCGCATCGGGATCGGTCTTGCCCATCACGATATAGATCTTGCAGCGCGGATCGCCCGCACCCGACGACCACCACTTGTGACCGTCGATCACATAGCTGTCGCCGTCGCGCACGATGCTGCACCGGATATTCGTCGCATCCGACGAAGCCACTTCCGGCTCGGTCATCAGGAACGCCGAACGGATCTCGCCGCGCAACAGCGGCTCCAGCCATTGGGCCTTCTGCGCCTCTGAACCATAGCGCTCGATGGTTTCCATGTTGCCGGTATCGGGCGCGCTGCAGTTGAACACTTCCGGCGCCCAGGGCACGCGGCCCATGATTTCGCACAGCGGCGCGTATTCGAGATTCGTGAGACCGGCGCCGCGTCCCGACGATGGCAGGAACAGATTCCACAGACCCTCGGCGCGCGCGCGTTCCTTGAGCGATTCGATGAGGCGCGTCGGCACCCATGCATTGCCCGCCGCGCGATTTGCCGCGACTTCGTCGGCATAAGCGCGTTCGTTCGGATAGATGTGCGCGTCGAAGAAGGCCAGCAATTTCTCGCGCAAGGCTTGCACTTTGGGCGTGTAGTCGAAGTTCATCGATGGTGTCTCCCGGTTCGTCAGCGGCCGACTTTCTGCGCGTACTGCCAGGCGAGTTCCGCCATCGGCCGTGCGCGCTGGCCGGCGTCGATAGCCTGCGCGCTCGCGGCGGTGCCATCGACGACGCGCTTCATGATGCCTTGCAGGATCGCGGCAATGCGGAACATGTTGTACGCGAGGTAGAAGTTCCAGTCGCCTTCGATCGCGAAGCCGGTGCGTTCGCAGTAGCGCTTCACATAGGCGTCTTCGTCCGGAAGGCCGAGCGCGGCCCAGTCGAGTCCCGCGATGCCGCGAAACTGCGACGGGTCCACGTGCCACGCCATGCAGTGATAGGCGAAATCGGCGAGCGGATCGCCGAGCGTCGAGAGTTCCCAGTCGAGCACCGCGAGCACGCGCGGTTCGGTCGCGTGAAAGATCAGGTTGTCGAGGCGGAAGTCGCCATGCACCACGCTCACGCGCGGCTCGCCGCTGTGCGGCACGTGTTGCGGCAGCCAGTCGATCAGGCGGTTCATCGCATCGATGTCGCCGGTCTGCGAAGCGAGATACTGCTTGCTCCAGCGGCCGATCTGCCGTTCGAAGTAGTTGCCCGGCTTGCCATAGCCAGACAGTCCGGCGGCATCGACATCCACCGTATGCAGCGCGGCGATCACGCGGTTCATTTCGTCGTAGATCGCGGCGCGCGCCGCGCGCGACAGACCCGGCAGCGACGGGTCCCACAACACGCGGCCTTCGACATAAGCCATCACATAGAACGCGCGGCCCATCACGCTTTCGTCCTCGCACAGCGCGAGCATGCGCGCGACGGGCACGTCAGTCGCGGCGAGGGCGTCCATCACGCGGTATTCGCGCTCGATCGCATGCGCCGACGGCAGCAGCTTCGCCGCGGGCCCGGGCTTCGTGCGCATTACGTAGCTGCGTTGGGGCGTGACGAGCTTGAAGGTGGGATTGGACTGACCGCCGGCGAACTGCTCGACCGTGAGAGGCCCGCCGAAGCCCTCGACGTGCGCTGCGAGCCACGCGGCGAGCGCGCCGGTGTCGAAGCGCTGCTGTTCCTGCACGGGACGCGTTCCCTCGAACGCGGAGTAATCCTGCATCGTCTCCTCCGTGTTGCGCGGCGCCGTCAGTTCGTGTCGCCGGCCTTGTAGCGGATGAATTGAGCGTAAAGCAGTTCCATCGTCGTATTGCGCACGTCGGCGTGCAGCGGCGATGGCGGCGCGTGATTGATCGCGTGCACGACCCAGTCGCCGGCCTTCTCGCCGACATCGAGTGCGTTGATGCAGCCGGTCGCCTGCGACAGATGCCCGAAGAACGCGCGCCCGCCCGCCGTGATCGCGTGTGACAACAACGCGCGATTGACGCCGCCGTGCAGCACGAGCAGCACCGTGTCCCACGCGGCGTCCGCACGCAGCCGCGCGACGGCGGGCAGCGCGCGATCCAGCAACTGGCCGATGGTTTCGCCGCCGAGGAACTGCGTGTCTTCAGCCACGACGCCATCGAACACCGAGAGAAACGCCCGCTCGATATCGGCGGTGGTCAGGTCCTTCAGGTTGCCGCCGCGAATTTCCTGCCAGTCGGGCCAGGTTTCGATATCGGCCTGCTGGCCCGTTTCCGCGAGCACGCGTTGGGCGGTCTCGACCGTGCGCGGCAGCCCGCTCACGATCACCCGGTCGAAACGCACCTGCTGCGCGGCGAATGCTCGGCCCGCCGCGCGCGCTTCCTCGCGTCCGCGTTCGTTGAGCGGCACGCTTTCCGGATCGATTGCGCGGCCGCTGTCGTCGAAGTAGGTGACGTCGCCGTGACGCATCAGGAAGATGCGGCGTCGCCGTGGCAGCTCGTAGTGGGCCATGGTTCAGCGGTAGTTCGGCTGGCGTTTGTCGAGGAACGCGGTGATGCCTTCGAGCGCGTCGCCGTGATGGAGGGCGTCGACGAAACTGTCGCGTTCCATGTCGAGATGCGCGGGCAGCCCCTGCGTCTCGGCGGCGCCGATCAGCGCCTTGATGCGCGCCAGCGCTTTCGGCGAGACGCTGCCGAGATCGTCGGCCCAGGCGATGGCGGCATCCAGCGCAATGCCTTTCTTCGTCAGCCGGTTGACCACGCCCACTTCATGCAGCCGCACCGCGCCGATCGGCTTCGCTTCCAGCAGCACTTCGCTCGCGAGCGTGCGCGGCAACGCGCGCGCCAGGAACCACGATGCGCCGCCATCCGGCGTCAGGCCGACGCGCGCATACGACATGACGAAGCGCGCGTCATCGGCGGCGACAATCAAATCGCACGCGAGCGCCAGCGAAAACCCTGCGCCGGCCGCCGCGCCTTCGACGGCCGCGATCACCGGCTTGGTCGAGGCGCGCAGCGCGCTGATCCATTCGGCCAGCAAGTCGATGCTGTCGGCCTGCACCGACGGATCCTGCGCGCGGTTCTCGAGCAGGCGATTCAGATTGCCGCCCGCGCAGAAGAAATTGTCCGCGCCGGTCAGCACGATGGCGCGCACGCTGGTATCGCGCTCGGCCGCGTTCAATGCCTCGGTGCCCGCCGCGTACATGTCCGGATGCAACGCATTGCGCGCGCCCGGATTGGAGAGCTTCAGCACCAGCGTGGTGTCGCTGCCGGCCGGCCGGGATGTCAGTAGTTCGGCGCTCATCCGAGCTCCTCGATATGGGTAAGCGGAAGTCCGAGCTGGGCGCGCCGCGTGAGCCACGGAGAAGGGCGGTAACGCGGATCGCCCAGCACGCTGTGAATGTTGCGCAGGATCGTGAGCACCGTATGCGCGCCGAGCGTGTCGCCGAGTGCGAGCGGACCGTGCGGATAGCCGAGCCCGAGCGTCACCGCGAGATCGATGTCCTCGGGCGTCGCGATGCCCTGTTGCGCGATGTCGCAGCCGATGTTCACGATGGTCGCGACGACGCGTTGCGCGACGAAACCGGTCGAGTCGCGGATTACGCTGACCGGCACGCCGTCGACGGCGAACAGCGCGTGGGCGGCGTCGCGCATCGCGGGCGTGGTGGCGGGCGTCGTCATGACGGTGCGGCGCGCGACGGCGTCGAGCGGGAACAGCGTATCGACGGCCACGACGCGCGTGGCATCGAGATGTTCGTTGATGGCGGTGGTCGTGGCATCCACGCCGAGCGGCGTGACGACGATCAGCGAATCCGGCGCCGGTGTGTGGCCGGTATCGAGATGCACCGAGCAGTCGCAGCGCGCGATCAGCTTCAGCACTTGCTCGCGCCCGGCGGGCCACGCGCGGCTGATCCACACGCGAGTGGGCAGACGCGTGGGCGCGGCGGCTTCGGGCGGCACGTCGGGCTTGCCGTCGACATAACGGTAGAAGCCTTCGCCCGTCTTGCGTCCGACCAGCCCGCCTGCGAGCCGCGTGGCCGTGATCGGCGACGGCCGGAAGCGCGGCTCCTCGTAGAACTGGTGATAGATCGACTCCATCACCGGATGCGAGACGTCGAGCGCGGTGAGGTCGAGCAGTTCGAACGGCCCGAGCCGGAAGCCCGCCTGCTCGCGCATGATGCGGTCGATGGTCGCGAAGCTCGCGACGCCTTCGCTCGCCACGCGCAGGCCTTCGGTGTTCATGCCGCGCCCGGCGTGATTGACAATGAAGCCCGGCATGTCCTTCGCGCGCACCGGCGTGTGACCCATGCGGCGCGCGAGCGCCATCAGCGCATCGCCGGCATGGGCGTCGCCGCGCAGGCCGTCGATCACTTCGACGACGCGCATCAGCGGCACCGGATTGAAAAAGTGGAAGCCCGCGACACGTTGCGGATGCGCGCAACCCGCGGCGATCGCGGTAATCGACAGCGAAGACGTGTTGGACGCCAGGATGCAATGTTCGCCGACGGCGGCTTCGAGGTCGCGGAACAGCCCGCGCTTGATGTCGAGATTCTCGACGATCGCCTCGATGACGGCGTCGCAGCCGGCCAGTTCACTCGTGTCGTGGGCCTCGCGGATGCGCGCGAGCGCCGCGTGCGCATCGGCTTCCTTGAGCTTGCCCTTGGCGCTGAGGCGCGCGAAGGTATCGGACAGATAGGCGCGCGCAGCGGCGAGCGCCTGCGGATTCGTATCGTGGAGCAGCACGTTCAGGCCGCCGAGCGCGGCGATCTGCGCGATGCCGCGTCCCATCGCGCCGCTGCCGACGATGCCGAGCGTCTCGATGCGGTATTCGGGTTGACTCATGATGCGGTTCGGCTCCTTCGGAAGTGGACCACACAGGCCCGCGCGGCGCCGCGCCGGACGAGCCGTTCAGCGGCGCGCGGCGGACCGCGCGCCCTTGGTTAGAGCCGGGCGAGCCGTTCGAGCGCGAGCGCGAGCGTCTCCTCCTTCTTGGCGAAGCAGAAGCGCACGACGCCCGACTCATGGCTCTCGTGATAGAACGCCGACACCGGAATCGCGGCCACGCCGATCTCGCTCGTGAGCCATTGCGCGAATTCGGCTTCGGGCAGGTCGCTGATCTTCGAGTAATCGACGCACTGGAAATAGGTGCCGTCGCAGGGCAGCAGCGAGAAGCGTGAGTTCGCCAGACCCGCGCGGAAAAAGTCGCGCTTCTGCTGATAGAACGCCGGCAGTTCGAGATACGGCTTCGGGTTCTCGAGGTAATGCGCGAGGCCGATCTGCATCGGCGTGTTGACCGTGAACACGTTGAACTGATGCACCTTGCGGAATTCGGCGGTCAGTGCGGCGGGGGCCGCCACGTAGCCGATCTTCCAGCCTGTCACGTGAAAGGTCTTGCCGAAGCTCGACACGACGAAGCTGCGCTTGGCCAGTTCCGGATAGCGCGCAACGCTTTCGTGCGGCGCGCCGTCGTACACCATGTGCTCGTAGACTTCGTCGGACACGATCAGCACGCCGGTGCCGCGCACGATGTCTTCCAGCTTGCGCATGTCCTCGGCGCGCCACACGCGGCCGGTCGGATTGTGCGGCGTGTTGATCATGAGCAGGCGCGTCTTCGGCGTGATCGCGGCGGCGATCTTGTCGAACGGCAGCGCGTAGTCGGGCGCCTCCAGCGACACGAACACCGGCTTGCCGCCCGCGAGTTCGATGGCCGGCACGTAGCTGTCGTACATCGGCTCGATCACCACGACTTCATCGCCCGGATGCACGCAGCACAGTATGGCCGTCAGCAGCGCCTGGGTCGCGCCCGCCGTCACCGTGATTTCACGTTCGGCGTCGTAGGCGCGGCCGTAGAGCGCCTCGATCTTGCGGGCGATCGCCTGGCGCAGCGGCGCCGCGCCGGCCATCGGCGGATATTGATTGTGACCCTGACGCATCGCGTCGGCTACGGCATCGACGATGCGTGCGTCGCAATCGAAATCGGGGAAACCCTGACCGAGGTTCACCGCGCCTTTCTGTGTCGCGAGCGCGCTCATCACAGTGAAGATGGTCGTGCCCACGTTGGGCAGGCGCGACGGGAAGGCATCGGGTGAAGCGGGCGGCAGTTCGTGCGTGGCGTTCATGGTCATGTCGGCGGGTAGGTCGCGATATGGAATGCAGATGCGGAAAGCACGTTGAAGCGCGTGTGCACGCTATTTTAGTGCAGCGTCAGTCTGTGTCAGCCGATGGCCGCGGCTGCTTCGAGTTCCTGGACGAACGGCTTGGGCTCCGCGATGCGGAAACCGAAATCGCGCGCCACGCGGCGTGCGAGTTTCAGCACCGCCCGATCCTTCGAGACGAGCCACTGCGCACCGGATGCATGCGCGAGTTCGAGGAACTTCTGATCGTCGCGGTCCTTGCACTTCGGCAGCGGGGGCGCGTCTTCGGCCAGGCTGGCTTCGACGAGCGTCGTCAGGCGCGCAACGGTCGCGAGCGCTGTCGCGGCGTTCACTTCCATGCGCACGAACTGAGGATAGTCGAGCACGTGCGTGAGCTCCCTGAGACAGCGCCGGTCGATCAGCGCTTCGAGCGTGCGCGCTTCGAGGGCCGCGTGGATCGGGCGCGTGGCGGGGTCGTCGAACACGAGGATGTCGATCCATACGTTCGAATCGAGCACGACGCGCAGCGGTGACGGCGGCGATGACGGCTGCGGCTGCGGCGCGGCGGAATGGTCCATTCGATACAATCTGGGGTTTATGCCTATGATCGCCGGCGGCGTGCCGGCGACCCTCCATGATAATCGTTCTCTCGCCTGCCAAATCGCTCGACTACGAGACGCCGCCTCACGTCCGCAAACACACGCTGCCGCAATTCGTCGATGACGCCGCCGAACTGATTCACGGCCTGCGCAAGCTGTCGCCGCAGGAAATCGGCGGCATGATGAGCATCTCCGACCCGCTTGCCGCCCTGAATTTCCAGCGCTTCGCGGAGTGGTCGACGACCTTCGACACGCACAATTCGAAGCAGGCCGTGCTCGCCTTCAATGGCGATGTGTACGAAGGTTTCGCCGCCAAAAGCCTGTCGGCGAGCGACCTCGACTTCGCACAAAATCACGTGCGCGTGCTGTCGGGTCTGTACGGGCTGTTGCGGCCGCTCGACCTGCTGCAGCCGTACCGGCTCGAAATGGGCACGAAGTTTCCCAATGCGCGCGGCAAGGATCTCTACGCCTTCTGGGGCGAACGCATCACCACAGCGCTCAACGAGCAGCTGCACAAGCAGCGCGGCGCGCGCGTGCTGGTGAATTGCGCGTCGGGCGAGTATTTCAAATCGGTCAAGCCGAAGCAACTGGCCGCGCCGGTGATTTCGCCCGTGTTCGAAGACTGGAAGGGCGGCCGCTACAAGATCATCAGCTTTCACGCCAAGCGCGCGCGCGGCCTGATGGCGCGTTATGCGGTGGAGAACCGTATCGACGAGCCGGAAGCGCTCAAGGATTTCGACAGCGAAGGTTATGCGTTCGACGCGAAGGCATCGAACGATTCGACTTATGTGTTTCGCCGGCGCATCGCGGACTGAGCCCGACGCCCGCGATGACGCGAACACGACAGCAAAAGGACATCACCATGAGCATCTTCATTTCGAGCAACTTCGACGCGGGCGCGATCGACGTCCTGAACGCCGACGACCCCGCCGACATTCGCCTGCGCATTCGTCCGGACACGCAGGCGGACTTCGCGCAGTGGTTCTACTTCCGGGTGTCGGGCGCGCGCGGCGAGCGTCTCGTGATGACCTTCGAGAACGCGGCACAGTGCGCGTTTCCCGAAGGCTGGCGCGACTACGAAGCGGTCGCGAGCTATGACCGCGTTAACTGGTTCCGCGTATCGACGGAGTACGACGGGAAAGTGATGACGATCGATCACACGCCCGACTTCGACCGCATCTATTACGCGTACTTCGAGCCGTACAGCGAGGAGCGTCATTCCGAGTTTCTTGGCGCGGTCCAGCAGATGCCGCTCGCGACGCTGACCGAGATCGGCAGCTCGGTGCAAGGCCGGCCGATGTCGATACTCTCGCTCGGCATCCCCGATTTCGGCGACGCGCCGCCGAAGAAGAACATCTGGATCATCGCGCGCCAGCATCCGGGCGAGACCATGGCCGAATGGTTCGTCGAAGGGCTCGTCAAGCGGCTGGCGGGCTTCGGCGACTGGTCGGGCGATCCGGTGGCGCGCGCGCTGTTCGAGCGGGCCATCTTCCACATCGTGCCGAACATGAATCCGGACGGCAGCGTGCTCGGCAACCTGCGCACCAACGCAGCGGGCGCGAATCTGAATCGCGAGTGGATGGAGCCGAGCGCCGAACGCAGTCCCGAAGTGCTGGCCGTGCGCGAGGCGATCGCGGAGATGGGCTGCGACATGTTTTTCGATATCCACGGCGACGAGGCCATTCCGTATGTGTTCGTCGCGGGGTCCGAGATGCTGCCGGGCTTCACCGAACGGCAGGCAGCGGAGCAGAAAGCCTTCGTACAGTTCTTCAAGCAGGCGAGCCCGGATTTCCAGGACGTCCATGGCTACGAGGCCAGCAAGTATCAGACGGATGCACTCAAGCTGGCGTCGAAGTACATCGGCAATGAGTACGGGTGTCTTTCATTGACGCTCGAGATGCCATTCAAGGACAACGCCAATCTGCCGGACGAGAGCGTGGGCTGGAGTGGCGCGCGCAGCGCGGCGCTGGGTGCTTCGATGCTGCAGGCCATCCTGTGGCATGTGCAGGCGTTTGCGGATTAAGGTGTGTCTTTGGGTTCATACGTGACAGGGCGTGGCCACATCGTGTGACCACGCCCTGTTCGTTTGACTTGGGCTTCGCCCGCAGGCCATGCAGCTTAGTGCTTCTTGCTGCTGTTCTTCGTCGACTTCGTCTTCGACGTGCTCTTCTTGCCCGATGACTTGGTCTTGGCGCCGTGCTTGGACTTCGTGCTGCGCGTGGCGTGCGATTGCGGACGCAGCGGCGGCACGGGATCGTTCCAGCCGAACGCCAGCAACTGGCTGCCGACATACCCGCACCGGAACTTCAATGGCGTAGGGTTGCGCTCGTCGCTCTTCGGCATGCCCTGGCCTTCGACCGTCACGACGTTGTCCACCTTGATGCGCTGCTTCTTCTCGTCGAAGGAATCGTTCCACGGCTCGATGCCGGAGTGTGACGAATCGAACGACTCGGGAGGAAACTCGACGTGGTCGAACGCCGTGGACGTGCTGGCGATGAAGTTGCCGTGCGCGGCGCAATCCGCCACCAGCGGATTGGCGTTGAAGTCGATGACGAAGTGATGAATCAACTCGTTGCGTTCGTCGAGCGTATCGGCAAAGGCGGATACCCCGCATGCCAACGACACGCATACCGTCAACCGGCCGACGAGCCGCAGCAGCCGGCGCGGTGCGTAGTTACTATCCATCAGGTCTGACGCTAAGAAGACACGGCCAAGTAAGATGCGCCGTGTGGGGAAGGAGTTCAATCTTATCGTACTTTGCGCGCGTTCCGACCTTGAACGGACTGTAATGGAGCGAACCAGACCGTACGGAAGTGACTGCCAGGATGCCGGCGACGAGACTCAGACGCGCGGACCGCGATCCAGCCGATAGCGGCGCACGTCATACGTGGTGATCCAGGCGGGCTTGTAGACCGTAATGAGGATGGTGAGCAGGCCGGTGAAGAGGGCCTCGCCCGCGCCAAGCAGAAAGGAGCCGCGCATGAACGCGGCGGGCACGACAAAGGGGCCGGTAGCCAGCGCCATCTCGAGCAGCACGGTGGCGCCGCATGCGGCAGCGACCGCCGCCCCCGACGTGATGAAGCCATGACCTGCAATGAACGTGAAGAGGTTGCGCGGCAGCCATGCATTGCTCAGGCGATGAAGCAGCGTGGATACGCCCACCGGCAACGCGCCGAACAGCAGATACGTGGTCGCGATGTTGAGCCATGACGCGTCAAGCACGACGGCGGCGAGTCCGGTGGTTGCCGCCGTGCCGATCAGGGCGAGCCGCCAGTCGAACAACGTGACCATGAGGGTTGCGCCGAGCAGATGGATCACGGGGCCGTCGTCGAACCACGCGTTGCAGGCCCACAGCACCGTGACGGCGACGATGGTGCCGAGCCAGACGTGCTGTAGCGTGGCGTCCTGCAGACGCGTGAACGGACGTTGCAGGACGGCAAGCGCGAGCAGGCCAGCGGCGGCGACCCAGCTGCCAACCGTCAGCCACAGCGGTAGCGGTGTGTAGAAGAACCCCATGTCTTGCATATTACTCGTTGCGCGTGAAACGTGTGCGCAAAGGACGGACCCGTTTGCACGCTTTTTTCCTAGAACGGCGTTCGCGGTTCTGCGGCCATGGGCAGTGAGGCCGGATCGAGGTCGGTCAGTGAAGGGTAACGTTTGCGCGAGCGCCTCAATGGAATGATGCCGGGTTCGCCGGTCACGACGGGCATGGGCTGCTCGTCGAGGTCACGCAGAATGGCGAGATGCGGATTCAGCACGCCGTTGTAGATGGCGACGGCCGCCGCGCGATTGCTTGCGCCCAGTTGCTGGAAGATGCTTGCAAGGTGGATCTTCACGGTGCCTTCGCTGATGCCCAGCGTCTTGGCGATCATCTTGTTGGTGCTTCCCATATGGACGCAGCGCATGATCTGCTGCTGCCGCGGCGACAATGTGGGATGGTGCCGGACCTTGAGCCACTGTTTCTCGACCCCTTGCGCGCGCCGCGCCGCGATCTCGCGCGTGAGATCGGGATCGACGATATCGGCCGGGATGTAGTGGCCGCCCACCAGCACCATCTCGAGCGCGCGCAGGATCAGCGCGGGGTCGAGCGCCCGTGGCACGATGCCCATGGCGCCGGCGTTCATCAGCGAGTACACGAGTCCCGCGCTGCAACGGTCGATCATCACGGCGGCGGGCACGCGCGGGACTTCGTCCAGGATGGACTGCAGGTCGTAGGCGCGCAGGTCCGATGTCCAGTCGATCATGACCATGTCAGGGCTGGTGCGCAGCAGTAACGAACGAGCTTGTCTCCAGTCCTTCGACTCGTTGAACTGCGCTTGACGAGCGATACGGCGCAGCAAGGTTTTGAGGCCCGCGCGGCGTTCTGCGTCGGAACCGATGATATTGATATTCATGCTTGACCTCGTGTCAAAAATGCCCCGCACGCGCCTCCGCGCCGGGATTGTTATCGCCTATATGGCAGGCGTTTCGGCAATATTGACAAATTCCGGGCCGTTCCGCGCCCTAGCCGAATGGCATAGGCATAAATACACAAAACCCCGCACAGGGCGGGGTTTGTTGAGTTTTGGCAGCGGGTTCGCGCGTCAGTGGAAGTGAGGCTGCGCGGGTTCGGCGTCCTCGGGCATCTCGGCGTGAACGATCTCGCCAAGTGGGTCTGCGTAAAGCGGCACGCCGCAGTCGTCGCAGAACTCGGGCTCGAAGCGCCCGGCATGACGGCGCACGTCCGTCACGCCCGCCTTCTTCAGCAACTCGACGATCTCCTCGACCGGGCCGTTCGCGCCTTCGAGTTCGGCGGTGTCGTCTTCCATGCCGAGTTCGCCGTTCTCGCGGCCATACAGCGGCCAGACCACACCGTAGATGACGTCATTGCTGCCGCGACGCGTGAAGCCGATGCGGTACTCATCGATGCGTCGCTCGCCAAACCCGGCGATGACCGCACGCAGATCCTGCGGCGCCGTCCCGAGCGTATCGAACAGATAGCGGACGGCAGTCCGCACGGTATGCGGGCGAACTTGCTCGTCGGCATCGCGGCAGGCCGAATAGTAGGCATCAGGCAGCAAGCACTCGAATTCGCAGCCCGGAAGAATGGCGGCGAAACTCGGACCGCCTTGCGTCGTCCATTGTTCGAGGCATTGCCCTCGTTCGACCCGGCTGCCGTTTTCGTCTTCCTGCCAGCGGAAGAACGCGGCGCCCGACGGCACCACGAGCAATGCGAGCAGGAAGCGCGGATCGGCCAGGATCGGGGAGGTTTCGGGAAGATCGGCGAGGTTCAACCGGATGGTCGCGCCGCCCAGGGCGCCTTGCAGCAGCTGTTGCGCGAGCCGGGCTGTGTCGACATGATGGCGCGGCAACTGGTCAATGCTGTAAAGATAGGGCGCCACGGCGACACGCACGTCCGCGGCGAGGATGTGCGCCTGCATTTGCGTGCGCAGGGCGTCCACGGCATCGCTCTTGAGCGCGCCCGACGGAATGGCATAGCGCGTCCAGGCGAGCACCGGGGCGGCGATCAGGAGCGTTTCGTGGGGCGCGCCGTCAATGTCGACGGAGAACGACTCGCTGTGCGTCTCGGCCATGTCGGCGAGTGCGCCGTAAGCGTCGGGATGATTTTGCTGAAGGTGATCGAGCGCGGCATCGAGCGTGGTCTGATTGCCGTTGCGCACGAGCTTGGCGATGAGCGTGTCGAGGCGGGCTTCCCAGAAGCGATCCTCGACGCGGCTGCCGGACGCGAAGAGCGCGAGGGAGAGGCTGACGAGCTTGTCGGCGTCGGGGGGAATACGTTTGGCGATTCGCGAGCGCATATCGGTACTGGAATGAGTTAGTGCGGTGAACCTTTGATTGTAGTCGCTCCGCCGCAGCTTTTACCGCTGGCCGTTTGGGTAACGCCGGGGTAGGGGAAGAGATGCATGAATCGATGCGCACGATTTTTTTCGATGCTTCCCTTGCGCTTCTCGATTCGGCTAACTAGAATTCCGTTCCTTCGCGATTCGATGAACGCGAAGGGAGCGGGAAAGGCGGTTTGGAGGTGGCGTTGTGGGGCAGGTGGTTGAATGCACCGAGCGCGGTTGGCGAGAAAGAAAGTTCGAATTTCTTGTTGACAGACTTCAAAACGTTGTTCATAATCTCGTTTCTCTGCTGCTGATGCAGCGACGCAAGACGGAAGTGCAGTGATTCTGTTCTGCGATGTGCTCTTTAAAAACTAACAGCCGATAAGTGTGGGCGCTTGATGCGAGTGCGGTTGTGGTTCTTCGGAACTACGGCATATAGCAAAAGTATCAAGAGTCTCACACGAAGTATCAGAGGAAGGTTTTTGTCTTGGGACGTGTCTTGAGGCATTAATCATCGTCAGTACGTTGAGTGAG